>CAYYGA010000009.1:0-6656 GCA_964471435.1 uncultured Facklamia sp. | reverse complement strand
GGCGGTACTTCAGAAGGAGATACTTATGAGGCTATGAACTTTGCAGGCGTTTATAAGTCACCTTTAATTTTCTTTTTCCAAAATAATGGCTATGCTATTTCAACTCCCATTGATATCCAGACAAACGCCAGAACTCTAGCTCAAAAAGCTATTGCCGCAGGTATTCCAGGCGTGCAAGTGGATGGCAATGATGCATTGGCTACTTATGTAGTTTCAAAGCAGGCGCGTGAATACGCAGCAGCAGGAAATGGTCCGGTAGTAATAGAGTTAATCACTAACCGAATGCTGCCACATTCAACCATGGGTGACGATCATTTAAGATATAGAGATCAAGCTTCATTAGATGAATGGGAACGCCGGGATCCTTTATTAAGATTCAGTAATTATCTGCGTGAAAAAGGTATCTATAACGATGATCTTGAGCAGGACTTCCGTGATCAGGCACTTGAGATAATTAAAGCAGGTATGGAAGAAGCAGAGGCTGTAGGAGCGATGTCTTTATCAGAATCCTTCAACTGGCAATATGAGACTATGCCTCAAACACTTAAAGAACAGCAAGCTTTACTATTAGAGAAGGAGGGGCGGTAATGTACGATCGTAAGAATCCAGAAGCAGGTAATAATTTAACAATGGTTCGTGCCATCAACCAAGCCTTAGAACTTGAAATGGAAGCCGATGAAAAGGTCCTCCTCTTTGGGCAAGATGTAGGAAAAAATGGGGGGGTTTTTAGAGCCACTGAGCATTTACAGGAAAAATTTGGGCCGGTACGCGTAAACGACACCCCCTTAGCCGAATCAGCAATTGGTGGTATGGCGATTGGACTTGCTAATCAAGGATTTCGTCCGGTAATGGAAATTCAATTTTTAGGCTTTATTTTTGAAACAATGGATTCTATTAACCAAATGGCGCGAACATATTATCGAACAGGCGGCAAACAGCTTTTACCGGTAGTTGTTAGAGCTCCATTTGGCGGGGGTGTCGGCACTCCTGAATTTCACCCTGATTCCTTTGAAGGTCTCTTGGCACAATTTCCAGGTTTAAAAGTAGTCATTCCATCGAGTGCCATTGATGCTAAAGGACTTTTAACCGCAGCTATTCGAGATAATAATCCTGTAATCTTTCTAGAGCACATGTTACTTTACCGTTCATTTAGAGAAAAAGTTCCTGAAGAAAGTTATGAAATCGAGTTAGGAAAAGCTAATGTGGTCCATGAAGGAACTGATGTGACTGTAGTGACTTATGGCGCAATGGTAAGGGCCGTTGACCGTGTGAGAGAGCAGTTGGAGTACGAAGAGATATCTATCGAAGTAATCGACTTAAGAACGGTTGCTCCAATTGATTATGAAACAATTCTTGAGTCTGTGAAAAAGACTAAGCGACTTGTGATGGTACAAGAAGCCCAAGCACAAGCTGGAGTGGGCAGTCAAGTAATCTCAGAAGTAGCCCGCAAAGGTTTTTACCATTTGATGTCTCCGATAGAATTCGTAGCTGCACCTGATACATCCTTCCCATTCAAATATATTGAGGAAGCCTGGCTGCCTGATGAAAAAGATATTATTCAAGCGGTTAAGAAAACATTAGGACGTTAATATTAATTATTCTTAAAATGGAAAGAAGTGAATTTAAGATATGGCATTTTTAGTTAATTTACCACCACTGGGTGAGGGAATATTTGAAGCACAGGTAGTTGAACTTCATAAAAAAGTAGGCGATGTTATTAAAGAAGGCGATGTAATAGCCGATATGCAAACAGATAAGGCTACAGGAGCACTTGCTGCACCTGTAGGAGGAACAATCCAGGAATTTTATGTTGAACTGGGAGATTATATTTTTAGAAATGAAAAAGTCGTCTTAATTGATGATGGTAAAGCAGAACTAACCACTGGTTCGGGTGGGGATGCCGGCCGGGTTGCAGAAGATGGAAGTATTGTTGCTCCACCAGCAGATGAAAAACTGGCTGGATCTGAAGGTGGTAAACCTGCGGCTTCCGAGTCAAATCAAGCAGCACCTGCTACCCCTCCAGCCTCTCAAGATAGTTCACAGCAACCTCAAAAGGATCCCCAACCAGAAGAAGTCAAGCAGGAAAAACCTGAACAATCAGCACAAGACACGCCAGAAAAATCTGAAAAGGATACTCAAATTGAACCTTCTTCATCATCTGCTCCTCTTATAAAAAGTGAAGAGCTGAGTGATGGTGTAATTAAGATGGATAAATTAGGTTCTGCTGCGGAAATCAGAGCATGGTTAAAAGGTGAAACCTTATTAGACGGCCCAGGCAATAAACCGGACCCTGAATTCATGATGGAACAAGGGCAGGCCCAGCAGGGGGTAGTCAAACCACCGATTACCTATACTAAACGTTATAAAGAACCATTAAAATCTAATTATCGTCATTCTTTAGATGGCAGTAAACCAATTCCAACCCATTTAAGAGAAAACCGAAGTAAGGAAGAATTATTAGATGTAGGTAAAGATGTAAAGATAGCTCCGGCATTACGTCATTTTGCAGCTGAATATGGGATTGACATCACTCAATTGCCGACAGATGAAAACGGCGTTGTAACTAAAGAAATTTTAGATACAGCAATCAGCCATGGAGTCGGAGAACATGAGTGGAACTATCGTCTCATCGATGAGATGGATCCAGGTTACTGGTCCCACCGTGCAGATGAAGAATCTGGACGAGAAGAAACGTATATACGTAAATATAATGCCTCTCGTTTTGAAATGACTCATCATAAAGTACCGCCATTTTCTGTATCGGTAAGTATTGATATGACTAAATTAAATGCATACCTTGAAATTATTAAAGGAGAAAATAAAGTAGGCAAAAACCCTTATGCGGCTTATATTATTCAAGCGATTTGTGCTGCTGCTTATCGTTATCCAGAGTTAAATAGCTCGATTGACGACGTTGTTTCTGTCTTTAGATTTAAACCTTATGTAAACGTTGGTATCGAAATGAATACTGTTCAAGGACTATTTACTCCGGTTGTAAAAGATGCTAATAAAAAATCTATCAAAGAACTAGAAAAAAATATTGCAGAACTTGAACATGAAGTAAAAGTCGAAAGAATATTCAATTATGAAACAAACTCAGAAGGTACAATCACCATTACAG
This sequence comes from uncultured Facklamia sp., assembly GCA_964471435.1. GTDB lineage: Bacteria > Bacillota > Bacilli > Lactobacillales > Aerococcaceae > Facklamia. The sequence goes on along the minus strand of CAYYGA010000009.1, from coordinate 3,535 downwards.
ATTTAAGTGAATTAGGAGAAGTAGAAAGCTTCATCCCCATGGTTCATTATCCTGAAGCGGCAATTTTTGGTTATGGCAAACCATTGAAAAAGCCTGTAGTTGTGAATGATGAAGTCGTCATACGACCAATGATGCCGATGACTATAGTGTCAGACCACCGAATTTTAACACGAGATAAAATTGTTCGTATTATTAATTTTATTAAAGATATGTTAGAAGAACCTAGTTTTTTATTTAGTCAAGAATACGAATAATAGAGGTTTTATTTATGGCTGAAAGAGATATTTATTTAAAAGGTACAGAAGATAAGCCAGCTGTCCTATTATTACATTCCTTAGCCGATTCGGCAGCAATAATGGAAAGATTAGCTCAAAAAATCCATCAAGACGGTTTCAGTGTCTATTGTCCGACGTTTTCCGGACATGCTACCGGAACATTTACAGATATCTTCGAACAAGACATGAAGCAGTGGATAAAAGATGGAGAAACTTTTTTAGAAAGACTTAGAGCGAAAGGACATGTAAATATTGTAGTCGCCGGTCTTTCTTTAGGAGGATTAATCGCAGTCGATTTAATTGTCAAGCATTCAGATTTAAAAGGTTTAGCTTGTATCGCTACCCCTATGCTAGGTGATATTAAAAAAAGCCGAGTACCTTTATTTATGCGGCAAAAGTTTTACCAAACACTTGACCATACCCCTACCGTGCAGGACCGTGAAGCAGCACAAGAAATATTTGAGCGCTTAGAGGTAATATTAACAGGTATTAATCAGTGGATGGAAGAAGTTTTTGAAGATTTATTTACAATTGAAGTACCAGTGTTTATAGCCCAGGGACAAGCAGATGAAGTGATAGAGCCTAAATTAGCTGAAAGATTTAAACGAACTTTAAGGTCGGCGCAAAAAGTAGATTATCATTTATACCCTGAAGGTACACACTACTTAGTAAAAGCACCTACGATGAATGAATTAGCTGCAAATGTGTTAGAATTTTTAAATCGAATCAACTAATGATAACAATATTTTTTAGCTCTTTATCAAATAATGTTAGTGAATAGTTCAGGCGGTCGAATCCATGCGATCGTCTTTTTTGCTGCTATATTTTTTATCCAAAAGAATTAATGTATTATGGACAGGAATTTTTTATTAGTGAAATCTCACCGATTAATGATGCAGTGTATGTTAAGATATGTAAGTATATTTTAGCAAACAGACAATAAGTATATAGTAAAAGGAGGGTGTATTGTGCAATTAGAATCAACACTACAACAGCACTTTGGGTATTCCGATTTCCGTCCAGGCCAGAAAGAAATCATTGAAACTATCCTAGCTGGCAGAGATACTCTAGGTGTTTTACCCACTGGAGGCGGAAAATCCATATGCTACCAATTACCTGCTCTCATTTTACCGGGATTAACGGTTGTTATTTCACCCTTAATTTCCTTAATGAAAGATCAAGTCGACTCGCTATTGCAACTAGGCATTCCGGCTGCATATTTAAATTCAACCATTTCAGACCAGGAGTTCCAAGAAATTATGAATCAATTGAGGCAAGGCCGACTGAAATTATTATATGTTGCACCAGAACGTCTGGATAATGCCAGTTTTACTTCCTTTATTAGCCGGCATTCGATATCACTGCTGGCTATCGATGAAGCTCATTGCGTTTCTCAATGGGGCTTTGATTTTCGTCCGAGTTATCGAAAAATCAATCAATTTGTAGATGACTTACCCCGGCGTCCAATAGTAGCAAGCTTTACTGCTACCGCCACCCGCTTAGTTCAAGAAGATATTGTGAACCAATTGAATTTAATTCAACCTGAAGTGTTTATTCAATCCTTTGACCGCCCGAACATTAAATTCTCAGTATTAGAACCTCCTAATCGACAAAAAACGGTAGAGCAATTATTGAATCATGAAGAATCAATGATTATTTATGCGAGCACGCGCAAGCAAGTCGATAAATTGTATGACTCTTTACGCCAAAAAGAATATGCAGTCAGCAGATATCATGCGGGTATGAAACCAGAAGAAAGAGTAGAAGCTCAAAATGCTTTCATTAATGATCAGACTAATATTGTTGTGGCAACAAATGCCTTTGGAATGGGAATTGATAAAACGGATGTGCGAAAAGTCATTCATTATAATCTACCTAAAGATGTTGAAAGTTATTATCAGGAAGCCGGGCGTGCGGGGCGTGATTCATTAGAAGCAGAAGCCATTCTTTTATATCATGTACAAGATATTATGACGAATAAATTTCTTATCGCCCAGAGCTTGGATCAATTAGCAGAAGAACGTCTAGAAACAATGATTCAATATGCAAATTATACGGGTTGTTTGAGAAACTATATCTTACAATATTTCGGAGAAGTAAGAACCGAGCCTTGCGAAAATTGTTCCAGCTGTTTGGATGAGGTTCAAACAGTGGATGTAACAAAAGAAGCACAAATGATTCTTTCGAATATGATTCGGATGAAATATAATTTTGGAATGACCATGGTAGTGGATGTTCTTCGAGGCAGCCGCAACCAGCGTATACTTGAAAATGATTTTGATAAACTAAGCACACATGGCATTATGAAAAATTACTCGGTCCAACATATTAGAGATACTATTTCAGCTCTTGTTGCCCATCAATACATAGGTGTAACAGAACACCGTGGTTTGTTTGTCACTGCCTCCGCAAAAAAACTGCTTGTCGGTGAGGCTACATTATCGATTAAAGAACGTTTGTATAAAGAAACTGCTTCTTCTAAAACGCGACAGGCTACACACCATGTAAACGATGATTTATATGAAGCTTTACGACAAGTTCGATATGAACTCGCACAGGCGGAGAATGTTCCGGCTTATATTATTTTTTCTAATAAAACCTTAGAGGATATGGCCGCTAAATTACCACAAAATTCGGATGAATTACTATCAGTCGAAGGGATAGGATCGGTTAAAGCAGATAAATATGCAGGGCATTTTTTACCTGTCATTCAAGATTTTATTGTAACAAAGGGAGTATCCAAATCAGCTGCTGATTTTGCAGAAAGAGAAGACTCGCCACTTAATACTCAGTTAGAGAATCCGAGTTACTATGAAAGTATCGAATATGCTGAGCAAGGTTTGACTCCTTATGAAATTGCAATTGAAAGAGGGATGGCAGAGTCAACTATCCTCAAGCATCTTACCCAGGCAGCAGAGGAAGGTATTTTAGAAGAATTTGTAGCGGATGTTCCATATTTCCGAAAAAAAGCGATTAAGGAAGCTTTTCATAAAATGGGGACAGAGACTTTGAAGCCTATAAAAGAAGCAGTCTCCGACGAAATTACTTACGATGACATCCGCTATGTAAAAATTGAATATTTGGTTAAAGGTAATTAGTAATATAAGAGAGTTTATAAAATAAAAATTAATAGGAATAAGTACCGATATGCTCCTTCTAGAGTACTCTACTTTAGAAGGAGCATTATTTTTTATAAAAAATTCTGCTTGTCTTTTTTAATTTTTAAATAAATGTAAAACACTAATTTATAGAAAGAAGTC
>CAYYGA010000008.1:23878-49911 GCA_964471435.1 uncultured Facklamia sp. | reverse complement strand
AGCAGATGAAGTCTGAAAACTCCGACGCAAGGAGGAGTTGTAAGACGTTAGAGATAGTCTTAGGACTTTAGTCCTTAGAGAATCCTATGCGCTAGCGTCGCGGTAATAAAAGTTTTTTATTTTTTCTATAAGATGGATTTCATAACTAACTTATGACACAGCCTCTTTTTTTATTCAACTTTTCTAGAAGTTTTATGATATATTTTAAAACTGCAGGATAAAAGAAGGGTCCATTTTAGGTGGAGCTTTTTTTAAAATAACCTCAGAAAGGAAAGGAAAAACAAATGAAACTATTAGTCACAGCCTTTGATCCTTTTGGAGGGGAGCAAATTAATCCCTCTCTTGAAGCGGTCAAACTATTGCCTGAAAAAATATCAGGAGCAGAAATTATTAAGTTGGAAATACCTACAGTATTTTATCAATCAAAAAATAGGGTAGATCAAGCTGTAAAGAAATATAGACCAGATATAGTGCTCAATATCGGTCAAGCAGGCGGACGTTCAGCTCTGACGGTAGAACGTATTGCAATTAACCAAGATGATGCAAGCATTCCAGACAATATGGGCCAGCAGCCGATTGATCAGCCAATTCAAGTCGAAGGGCCGTCAGCTTATTTTTCTACCTTACCTATCAAAGCTATGGTTCAAAAAATAGTAGAAGCCGGCCTGCCCGCCCACGTTTCAAATAGCGCCGGTACTTTTGTCTGTAATCACATCATGTATCAAACCTTACATTTGGCAGCGACAGAGTTTCCTCAAATCAAAGCGGGGTTTATTCATATTCCCTTTCTGCCAAGTCAAGTGATAGATAAGCCGAAACAACCCAGTATGTCGTTGGCAGATATCACCCTTGGTCTTTGTGCTGCCATCGAAGCAATTATACTTTACAATGAACAAGCTGATTTAATAAAAAGCGGTGGCAGCATCCATTAATAGACTGAACTTAATAGGAAGCCTTACAAAATAAAGACCCCTACCATACAGTTTGCAGCTGTTGATAGGGGCTTTTATATTAACTATCTTCAGGAATGTTGAATAAAGATTTGATAGAACTTTCAAAGACGCTTCCTAAAATAAAGATAATCCAAGAGTAGGCCCAGGCATTGCGGCTAAAGGACCAGATAAAGTAGATCACAAGAATAAGAGGCCAGTAAACATTTTCCAGTAATCCTTTTACTTTTTTTTGACGTTCAATATCGGAATATTCTTGAGGATTTAAGTGAGGGTCGATTGCCCGGTTGAGTATTTTTTCATACATTTCTAACAGGGTGCCAAAATAGATAAAGATGAAGACCGCTGCTGCAACACCAAGCAGCAAACCGCTTACTCCAAATAATATAAAACGTTCACTGAATTCTAAGATGGAAAGGATGATGAGGGGGATGACAGGTAAGATGATTAAAGCCACTCCCAATCCAATAGCAATCGAGTAGGTTGGTCGAACATCCTCCATCGTTTTTTCAAGTTGAGCGATTAATTTAGGCGCTAAAAAGAAATTACTTTTTTCGATAATTTTAAAAGTTTTTGTACGCTGGTCAGCTACTATATAAAGTAAGACAGCTGTAACTACTGCGATTAAAATAAGTGAAACACCTATAATAGGAGCAATTGTACCTTCAGTGCCAAAAATACCAAGCAGCATCATAAAGATAGAAACACTGGCAATAATAATAAATGTAGCAATGGCAGTCAATAAGATGGAGTTTATTTTGGCGTCAAAATAATCTAACAGCTCGTCTTCAGTAACCGTCGGGAAGTGAGTATAAGGATCACTCTTTTGATTATAAGTAGTTTTTTGAAAGTTAAATTCTTCGACTAATTCATCGATATTCCCAAATTCAGCAATGACTTTACCTAACGCCTCATGTTTACTCGCGCCACTTTGGATTAAATCTTCATATTTGTCCTGCATATTTTGGGAAATCTCTTCTTTAAGCTGTCTCATCTCTGGAGTGTTTTCCACGTTTGCAAAAACGGAATCAATATAAGTTTGAATGGTATCCATGTTAACTTTCTCCTTTTATAATATTTTCAACGACTTGTCGAATGACCTTCCACTCCTGGATTTTTGCATGTAAGGCATCTTTTCCTTCTGCAGTAAGATGATAATAAGTCCGCTTGCGTCCATTGGTTTCGGTGCCGGGATAGGGTTCAATATATCCAGCTTTAACGAGACGGGCAAAGGCTGTATATAAAGTTGTTTCTTTAATGACATAATTACCTTGACTGAGTTCTGTAATTTTTTTACCGATTTCATAGCCATAAGAATCACCGTCGAATAAAATACGTAAAATGAATAAATCATTGTAACCTCTTATCGCATCGCTGGAAATCAATTAAGCACCTCATCTCATTTTACTCCGTCTCTCGTAGTAATTTAATTATATGCCTTTTACTACGGCAGGTAAAGTAGTTAAACTCAAAATCAGTCTTAAGACTGATAAAAAAGTATAAAAATACCCTGCCGGCCAGGTCACTGGGCCAAACAGGGTGAGACTTGAGTTCGAAAGACTTTAAGAGAAAAGTAGTTTATGCAGCTCCAACGGAGGAAGAACCTCTTCATTATGGTAAACACGCATATTGCCGGCTGAAATTTCATCAATCAAAACAATATCTTCACTGCCTGCTACTTGACCGAATTCCAGTTTGATATCGTATAAAGTACAATTGATTGCTTTTAATTCATCGGCAACAATTTGCGTAATCTGCTTCGTCAGGTCAACCATGCGGTTGTATTGCTCTGAGCTTAAAATGTTTAATTGAATCAAGCCATCTTCCGTGATTAAAGGATCTTGGCGTACATCATCTTTTAAAGTGAACTCTACGTAATAATCTAAATCGCTGCCTTCATTAATATAATCTCCATAGCGACGAAAAAATGAACCGACAGCTTTCAAGCGGCAAATAACTTCTAAACCTTTACCGAAAACGCGGGCAGGTTGCACTTCCATCGTTTGCTGCTCCAGATTAGCTGTTACATAATGAGTGCTGATTTCAGCTTCTTTCATTTTTTCAAAGAAATACTGTGACATTTCTAAACCGGCATAGCCCATACCTTCTATTGTTAAACCGACAGTATTGGCACCTGGGTCAAACACTCCATCTTCACCGGTAACTTCATCCTTAAATTTTAGTAAATAGTTACCATTATCTAATTCATAGACATCTTTGGTTTTTCCTTTTTTAACTAGTTGCATGATACTTGCTTCCTTTCCCTTTTATCAGGATAATTCTATCATATAAAGAAGAAAATAAGGGGAAATCTTTAAGATGAATTTTTACGAACAAACATTCTGTTTTTCTCCCGGGATTATGTTATAATATTTTTGTCAACTTATAGAAAGAGGCGAAGCCATGGCTAAAAATAAAATAGTTGTTAAAGGGGCTCGCACCCATAATTTAAAAAATATAAATCTTGAAATTCCACGTGATAAATTAATAGTTGTTACGGGCTTATCAGGCTCGGGTAAGTCATCTTTGGCTTTCGATACTTTGTATGCTGAAGGGCAAAGACGTTATGTTGAGAGTTTGTCTGCCTATGCGAGACAATTTTTAGGGCAGATGGATAAACCGGAAGTTGATTCAATTGAGGGACTGAGTCCTGCTATTTCAATTGATCAGAAAACTACCAGCCAAAATCCACGGTCTACAGTGGGAACGGCTACTGAAATAAATGATTTTTTAAGACTTTTATATGCCCGTATCGGAACTCCTTATTGTCCAAATCATAATATTCCGATAGAAAGACAGACAGTCGATCAAATGGTTGACCGGATTCTGGCTCTGCCGGAACGCAGTCGAATTCAAATATTAGCACCTTTGATTCGAAGTCAACGTGGCCAGCATAAAAAAGCTATTGAGAAAATATCCAAGCAGGGTTATGCCCGATTAAGAGTAGATGGTGAAATCTATGATGTCGAAGAAGTTCCTGAGTTAGAAAAAAATATCAAGCATGATATTGAAGTAGTCATTGATCGAATTGTGATTAAAGAGGGTATCCGCTCAAGACTTTTTGACTCTGTAGAAACTGCCATTAACTTTTCAGATGGTTATATGGTAATTGATGTAATCGACGGCGAGTCACTTTATTTTAATGAGCACTATGCTTGTCCCTTGTGTGATTTTACCATCGATGAACTACAACCGCGTTTATTCTCTTTTAATGCACCATTTGGGGCCTGTCCTTCTTGTGATGGTTTAGGTTCTCGTTTAATCGCAGATGAAGAATTGATTATTCCTGATCCAAGCTTATCACTGGCAGAAGCTGCTTTTAAGCCTTGGGGTAAAAAAGGTTCCGGTTTTTATGCTTCTATGTTGGAACAGTTTTCGCAGGCAATGAATATTCCCATGGATGAGCCTTATGAGAATTTAAGCCCGGAACACCAAGAGATATTAAAATACGGCGATCCAAATAGAGAATTTCGATTCACTTTTAAACCGATGCATGGGGGACGTACGCGGACTGTAAATCAAACCTTTGAAGGCGTGATGAAAAATGTCGAGCGTCGTTATCATGATACGAGTTCAAACTATGTGCGTGAATCAATGCGCGAATACATGCAGGAACTGGCTTGTCCAACCTGTAAAGGCCAACGGTTAAATGATGAAGCACTGAGTGTGCGTGTAGGCGAGAAAAATATTGCTCAAATATCTGAAATGTCGATTGGTAAGGCTAAAAATTACTTTGAACATTTAGATTTTTCTGCGCATGACCAGATTATTGCAGTCCCAATATTGAAGGAAATTTCTGACCGACTGAGTTTTCTGGACAATGTCGGACTGGATTATTTAACCATGGACCGTGTAGCTGGCTCATTATCCGGTGGAGAAGCTCAGCGGATTCGATTGGCGACTCAAATCGGTTCACAATTAAGCGGGGTACTTTATATATTAGATGAACCATCAATTGGTCTGCACCAGCGCGATAATGACCGTTTAATTGCTTCGCTGCTTCAAATGCGGGATTTAGGTAATACCTTAGTCGTAGTAGAACATGATGAGGAAACAATGCTACAAGCTGATTACTTAATTGATATTGGACCGGGTGCCGGTGAAGCAGGCGGTGAAATAGTAGCAGCTGGCACACCCAAACAAGTGATGGCAAATAAAAAATCTTTAACAGGAAAATACTTGCGGGGTGAAGAGTCGATAGAATTACCTGAAGAACGCCGTACAGAAGATAAGGGCTGGGTAGAAGTTATTGGAGCAGCTGAAAATAATTTGAAAAATGTAGATGTTAAATTTCCACTTGGCCGCTTAACCTGTGTCACTGGAGTGTCTGGTTCAGGTAAATCCTCTTTAGTGAATCGGATTTTAAAAGTAGCTTTAGCAAAAAGACTGACATCTACACAAGAAAAACCTGGAAAGTTTAAAGAAATAAAAGGTTATGAAACATTAGAAAAAGTAATCGATATCGACCAAAGCCCGATTGGAAGAACACCAAGGTCTAACCCTGCTACCTATACTTCAGTTTTTGACGATGTACGTGATCTTTTTGCATCTACTAATGATGCAAAAATGCGCGGTTATAAGAAAGGACGTTTTTCTTTTAACGTTAAAGGTGGACGTTGTGAGGCTTGTCAAGGTGGAGGAATAACAAAAATCGAAATGCATTTTCTACCTGATGTGTACGTCCCATGTGAAGTGTGTAATGGGGCACGATATAATACAGAAACTTTAGAAATCAAATATAAAGGAAAAAACATTTCAGATATTCTTCATATGACGGTAGATGAAGCAGTTATCTTTTTTGAAAACCATCCTAAAATAGCACGTAAAATTCAAACCTTGCAAGATGTTGGCTTAGGCTATATTCAACTGGGTCAATCGGCTACTACTTTATCAGGTGGAGAAGCTCAACGAATGAAATTAGCCGCTGAGTTGCACCGTGTATCCAGTGGAAAAACACTTTATATTTTAGATGAGCCGACAACCGGCTTACATGCGCATGACATTAAAAAACTGTTAGCGGTTATCAATCGCTTAGTAGAGGCGGGAAATAGTGTAGTAATCATTGAACATAATCTGGATGTTATAAAAACGGCTGATTATATTATTGATTTAGGACCTGAAGGAGGAGACCAGGGGGGAGAGATTATAGCCACCGGTACTCCTGAAGAAGTGGCTGAAGTAAAGGAGAGCTTTACAGGCCAATACTTAAAGAAAATTTTAAATGAATAAAGATTATAAGCATAGAATCAAAAATAATTTTGGTCCTATGCTTTTTTTATAGATTTTAATAGGTAAATCACTTTCAAGAACTTTTAATTCCATATTTTATCCCAGCAAATTCCAATAGAAGAGCATAGCTTTATAACTCTCCTACCATCATTATTATAAGCTGTACAAGAATTTCCTAAATATGGTACCGAGGACCTATGAAAGAAGTGAGCCGTCTTGAGATAATACAATTGTAATGACAGTAGTGATTATTCATACAGGAGGAAAATGCTATGAATGAAAAAGAACGTATTATAGAATTAGTAAAAAATAATATCATCTCGATGGATGAAGCTTTACAGCTCTTGGAAGCTGCTGCTGAAAATCCATCTGAGTCGAAGAATATTGAAGAAAAAGTAAGTCCGGAAGAGACCATCATAAAAGACCAGCCAGTTTTATCCAAAACAGAGACAAATGAACAGCCGGCTAATAAATTTTTTGATATTTTAATTGATACAGGCTCCACGGTGGTTAAAGCTGTTACGCAGGCCGGGTCAATGGTTATAAGAGAAATTAATGAAGCCGCCCAAGCAAAAAATGAAGAGGTTCAATATGAAGATTACGTGCAGCATGCACCTGAAGGAACAACAATAAAAGTTAAAGATAAAGATGCTGAACCGGGTTCAGAAGAAATATCCTACATTATTCGCAAAAACCCAGTAACAGGAGAGCGGGAATTCATTAATGAAGTAACGGGGGAAAAGGCAACTGAAGTAGATATTAACCGCCTCTTTCAAGAGGTGGAACATCAAGCACAAAGTGATGAAAAAGATGTTATGTCCCAAATTGATCAATTAAATGAAGAGCTACATAAAATAAATGAAGAGATTATTATTGCGCAGCAGCGTTTGCGTGAATTAGAAATTTTTGCTGAGATTGATGAATTAACTCCTGAAATGCTGGAACAACAAGCCGAATTAAAAGAAGAACAAGCTCAATTAAATACCGCACTCGAAGCACTGGCATCAGAATTAGATATTTTATATGACAGCCAAACAAATCCTTCAAAAAGCGCTGATGAAAGAGCGAGTGAGACTGCCAGTTTTAAAGAAGTGTTTGAAGATTCATCTACGCGTTTAAGTGAAATGGCCTCATCCATCGGCCGGGAAGCAGGCCGGGAAGGCAAACGATTAGGCAGACAAGTACAATCCTTTGTCAAATCAGCACTTAATAACTTTAGCTCTAAAGATGTAAACCTATCCTTTAATGTTCCCTGGGTTAAATCAGAAGTCATCCATCATCGGTATACTTTTAAGGCGGATGAGTTAAAAGAAATCGATATTGATTTCTTAAATGGGGATGCCGTTATCGAAAGCTATAGCGGCGAAGACATAATTATCGATGCGGAACTTTCCTTTTATGGCAACCATGAGACTCTGACCCCGGAGGCTTTTGAAAAGTTATCTACGATGGAAATTGTTGACCAGCGATTTGTACTACATGTTAAAACCCCTAAATTATCTATGACGGCTCACATTCAATTACCTGAAGCGACCTATGACTTAGTAAAAGTGAATCTTTTAAATGGAAAGACTTCTTTAAATAATATCCAAGGGAAAAAGGCAGTTGTCAATTTGAAAAACGGAGATATCAAAGGGACCGACTTAGATATTGACGAATTGGACATCGATACTAAACTAGGCAATATTTCCTTAGAAGATGTGAAAGCCCAGTTAATTGATTTAGATTTAGTAAATGGAGATGTTTATTTAAATCAAGTTGAAAGCAAAACAGTGAGTGTAAGAAATATCAACGGAGATTTTAGAATTTCCGGACCGGTAGGTGATATTAAAGCCAACACAGTAAATAGTGATTTTTATATTACTAAATTAGATGATGCACCTGCCCATATTGCAATTGAATCCATGCACGGTGATATCAAAGTCTCAATTCCCGAGGATTTAGATTTTGAAACTTTTGCTAAGTCCACTATGGGAAGTGTCCAACATCGAATGGCTGGCTTAGAAATAGAAACTATTCTGGAAGAGAAGAAAACTCACTTAATGCGAAATCAACATAATTTAGGACCAGTGGTAGAGATGGATCTGGCTTTAACTTCTGGTGATGTATACTTAAAGGATAATTAATTATTATATTAGGAGGTACAATGATGAAACAAACTAAACGTTTAACCCGCTCCTCAACTGATCGTAAACTGATGGGAGTTTGTGGAGGTTTGGGAGATTATTTTGGAATCGATTCAACAGTTTTCCGTGTGATTTTCGTCTTGCTTTTCTTTGCTGCCGGATTTGGACCCATTACATACTTTATTTTAGGGCTCATTATGCCATATGATTACCAAGTCAACCCCCGACAGAGAAGTCAAAGAAATCCATTTAACAATCCTTATTCGGGATACCGCAGTAATGATTCACAAACTTCACCACGTGACGTTACCCCTGAAAATGATGAAAATTGGAGCGACTTCTAAAACTCAATAGGGCTATTTAAAAATCATTCATGACTTATTAAAGTTGTGGATGATTTTTTTATTGTTAGCTATTGAACAAGCTTTAGAGCGGTCGGATTTTCTAGTCAGGAAGGAAATAGTGTGTTAACATCTTAGAGAAAAGAGAAAATGGAGGCTTTTAAATGGACAACTATGTAACCGTACAAGAATTAGTGGAAACACTGGACATTGAGATTGTTCAAGGTAAAGAATTCAATCAAAATAAAATAACATCCAGTGAAGTTTCACGTCCTGGTCTTGTGCTTTCGGGTTATCAAGAATTTTATCCCAGCGACAGGATTCAAATTATTGGCCGGACAGAAATTTCATATTTAAATTCACAAACTGCCCAAGAACGCCTCGAAAAATTCCGTTGCATTTGCCGGACGGAAACACCTGTAATTGTTATTGCACGGAAAATCGAAGCGCCTCCTGAATTACTGCTTGTTGCTCAAGAAAAACAGGTACCAATTTTAAGCGCGCGGTCCAAAACCTCTAGAGTGCTGGCAAATTTAACTAATTTCTTAGAAATGCGTTTGGCTGAGCGTTATTCCAAACACGGTGTTTTTATGGAAGTATTGGGAATGGGAGTATTGTTAACGGGGGCAAGCGGGGTGGGGAAATCTGAGACCGCCTTGGAATTAATTCAAAGAGGCCATCGTTTGATTGCCGATGACCGCGTGGAATTTTTTATGATAGATGAGTTAACCCTAGTAGGCGAGGCGCCTGAAATATTACATAATCTGCTTGAGATCCGCGGCTTAGGTATTGTCGATGTGATGAGTTTATACGGAGTGTCTGCCATTGTACGTCAAAAGAAATTAGAAGTGATTATCGAAATGGTATTGGACAATGGTCAGATAGAATATGACCGCCTAGGTACTCAAAAAGAATATGACCGCATATTTGATGTGATGATTCCTAAAATTCGGATTCCAGTTAAAACTGGACGCAATTTAGCGGCAATTATCGAAGCAGCAGCGATGAATTATCGTGCAAATGAAATGGGTTATGATGCGACCGAAAGTTTTAACCAAAAGCTTGACGCTTTAATAATGGCTAATCGTGAGGTAGACAGATAAATGACTGCTTCTATTATTTTTTTAGGACAAATTAATCGGATCGCTTTTCGAATAGGGTCATGGCCGGTTTACTGGTATGGTGTAATTATCGGATTAGGTATGCTGGCGGCCTATTTGGTCTATCAAAAGGAAGTGCAACGAAAAGGGATAGACCAGGATAAAGCATTTGATCTTTTATTTTGGGCCATTATCTTCGGCTTTATCGGGGCCCGGCTTTATTATGTACTGTTTTCTTGGGAGCAGTATTCAGATAATCTAATGAGCATCTTTTCTATCTGGCAAGGAGGCATCGCCATATATGGTGGAGTGATTGCCGGACTATTAACGATTATCCTTTATTGTTGGAAAAAAGGACTGCCCTTAGTATTAATGCTGGATATTTCTGCCCCCGCCCTCATGATAGCTCAATCTATCGGACGATGGGGTAATTTTATGAATCAAGAAGCTTATGGTGGTATTACCAGTCGGTTAAATTTAGAAAGATTGGCACTGCCTGACTTTGTTATTCAGCAAATGTATATCCAAGGGGAGTATCGTCAACCAACTTTTTTATATGAGTCTGTCTGGAATTTTATTGGATTTATATTGTTATTAATTTTACGTCGCCAAAAAGGCTTACTTCGCGAAGGTGAAGTAGCTGCCGGCTACGCTATTTGGTATGGTGCGGGGCGGGCTTATATAGAAGGAATGCGCAGTGATAGCCTGTACTTGGGCGGGCTGCGTGTCTCTCAATGGGTGTCTATGTTTCTCGTGGTGGCAGCGGTAGTTTTTATCGCCTATCGTCGCCGACAACCACTAAACGAAGTCCCTACCTATACCGCTAGTGATCAAAGAGACTAAAAAATTTCAATAGCAAAGTAGTAGGTAAATAATGGTATTGGAAGTAAAGTTAAGGAGAGTTGAAGATGAAAATAACAATTTTAGGAGCAGGTTCATGGGGGACGGCTTTAGCAAAAGCAGCTTCAGATAACCAGCATCAAGTGCTGTTGTGGGGGATAGATACAGCAGTTGTGGAGGAGATTAATCAAGAAAAATCGAATCAAAAATACCTGCCCGGCTTAAAATTAAAAGACAATATTTCAGCAACTTCTGATTTATCGAAGGCTGTAGCTGAAAGTGACACCCTTTTAATTGCTTTACCAACTAAAGCAATCCGTGAAACAATGGAGAAAATATTGCCCCTTTTAAAGGAACGCTCTAAAGCCCCTTTACTTATCCATGTAACAAAAGGTCTGGAACCTGCAACTAAGATGCGAGTTTCAGAAATTATTATGGATGTCCTGGATCGTGATTTATATGAAGATTTAGTCGTTTTATCCGGTCCCAGTCATGCAGAAGAAGTGGCTCGAGAAGATTTAACAACAATAACAGCAGCAAGTGACTCTTTAAAGGCATCTGAAAAGGTGCAGGAGATGTTTATGAGCTCTTATTTTAGAGTCTATACTAATCGTGATGTAGTCGGAGTTGAGTTAGGGGCTGCATTAAAAAATATTATTGCTTTAGGTGCTGGGATTTTAAATGGTTTAGGTTATGGCGATAATTCTAAAGCAGCTTTGATTACACGTGGCTTAGCTGAAATTACGCGTTTAGGGGTAGCTATGGGGGCCGATCCTTTAACTTTTTCTGGTTTGAGCGGGGTAGGCGATTTAATTGTAACTTGTACCAGTCCTCACTCACGTAACTGGCAGGCAGGAAACTTATTAGCTCAAGGATATAAAGTGGAAGAAGTTAATCAGAAAGTTCAAATGGTAGTAGAAGGAATTTCTACTTGTAAGGTAGCTTATGAACTTTCTCAAGAATATGGAGTAGAAATGCCGATAACCGAGGCTCTCTATCAAGTGCTTTATGAAGATGCTGATTTAAATCAGGGAATGAAACAATTAATGAGTCGTGAAGGAAAAAGAGAAGCTTATTTAGAAGGCTTTTAAGAAATAGTGAAGGGAAAGAATAGTTGAATGCAGAATTCAGATAAGATGCTTGAAAAAATTGAAGCAGATGTAGTAGTTATCGGCGCAGGTCCTGCTGGAATGACTGCGGCCTTGTATGCTTCACGTGCGAACTTAAAAACAATTATGCTGGAAAAAGGTGCACCAGGCGGTGAGATGATTAATACAGCTGATGTAGAAAATTATCCGGGGTATTCTTTAATATCCGGACCGGAACTCTCAGCTAAAATGTATGAAGGAGCAATGCGCTTTGGAGCTGAGCATGTTTATGGTGATGTGCAGAAGTTAGAAGTAAAGGATGATTTAAAATACATCACGACATCCGACAAGCAGTATGTTGCTCCGGTAGTCATTGTTGCTACAGGCTCTCACCACCGCCGCCTGGGTGTGCCAGGAGAAGATAAATTGACCGGCCAGGGTGTTTCTTATTGTGCGGTATGTGATGGTTTCTTTTTCCGCGACCGCCACTTAGTAGTCGTAGGTGGAGGAGATTCTGCAACAGAAGAAGGGGTTTATTTAACCCAGTTTGCTGAAAAGGTAACTATTATCCACCGCCGGGACGAATTGAGAGCTCAACAGATTTTACAAGAACGGGCATTTGATAATCCTAAAGTTGATTTTATCTGGGATAGTGTGGTAGAAGAAATTCAAGGCGAACAGAATGTGACAGGTGTGCAGATTCGGAATCGCAAAACAGATGAAATATCCGTTTTTCCTTGTGAAGGCGTCTTTGTCTATATCGGCTTAATTCCTAACTCGGACATTGTAGAAGGTTTAGGAATCACTGATGAAGAAGGCTGGATTATTACTAATGAAA
The DNA here is from genome assembly GCA_964471435.1 of uncultured Facklamia sp. Taxonomy (GTDB): domain Bacteria; phylum Bacillota; class Bacilli; order Lactobacillales; family Aerococcaceae; genus Facklamia. The sequence goes on along the minus strand of CAYYGA010000008.1, from coordinate 37,399 downwards.
AAATGGAGACATCTATCCCGGGGCTTTTTGCAGTGGGCGACGTTAGGCAGACACCGTTAAGACAAATAGCTACTGCAGTTGGAGACGGCAGCCATGCAGGACATATGGCCTATCAATACATGCAGACATTGTCTGACAATTAAACTCTATAAAAAAATATACTAATCAAAATTGAGTAGAGCTTAAAAATGATTAACCTTTGAAATGAGCTGGTGAAAGAAGCTGCGTCTCAAAGGTTATTTTTTAATTTATTCCAAATGACACAGATGGCAGTGAGAGAAATCATTCATCGAATCAAGTTAAAATAAGAATAAATCCATTTTCCGGGGAATAATAGGTAATTATTACACCGCTTACTTAAAACATGTTATAATATTAGCTAAAGAAAGGTGGCGATAAAATGGCATGGCGCGAAATATATGAGCACTGGAAAAATTCTGAAAATTTAAATGATACAGTTCGTCAGGCTCTTTTGGAGCAGACAGAAGAAGAAGCTGAAGATGCTTTTGGAGCTGTGTTAAGTTTTGGTACAGCTGGAATGCGTGGTGTTATCGGCGCTGGTCCTAATCGCATGAATAATTTTACAGTCCGTCAAGCAACTGAAGGGCTGGCCCAATTAATCGAAGAAGCAGGAGAGGAAGCAAAAAAAAGAGGTGTCGCAATTGCCTACGACTCCCGACATTTTTCTCCTGAATTTGCTATGGAGGCAGCTTTGGTTTTAGGCAGGCATGACATAAAAGCTTATATATTTGAAAGCTTACGACCAACTCCAACTTTATCCTTTGCTGTACGTTATTTACACACCTACGCGGGAATTATGATTACCGCCAGTCATAATCCAGCAGAATATAATGGTTATAAAGTGTACGGAGAAGACGGAGGCCAGATGCCACCTGAAGATGCAGATAAGTTAACCGAATTTGTTCGTGCAATTGAAGACCCCTTAACCATTGAAGCAGGCAATAAAACAGATCTCTTAGGTTCGGGGAAGGTAGAAATTATCGGAGACCGGATCGATCAAGCCTATTTGGAAGAAATGAAAAAAGTAACAATTAATTCTGACTTAATTGATGAGATGTCCGATGAGGTGAAAATTGTATTCAGCCCCTTACATGGAACAGGTATGTATTTAGGCATGAAGGCTCTTGAGCAAGCAGGCTTTAAAAATATCCATCTAGTGGAAGAGCAGGCCAAACCAGACGGAGATTTTCCAACAGTGAAATCACCAAATCCTGAATCTCCCGAGGCTTTTGACTTAGCCAGGGAGCTGGGAGAGCAAATTGAAGCGGATATATTATTAGCTACAGATCCAGATGCGGATCGTTTGGGAGCAATGATTCGAAATCCCGACGGCAGCTATCAATTATTAAGCGGGAACCAAATTGCCTCGCTTATGCTGGACTATATACTTCAGGCTTTAAAAGAAAAAGAAGAACTGCCTGAAAACGGCGTAGTAGTTAAATCAATGGTTTCTACTAATTTAGCTAATCGGATTGCAGAAGCGTACGGGGTTGAAATGGTAGAAGTTTTAACTGGCTTTAAATTTATAGCTGAAAAAATTCAACAATATGAAGAAACGGGTTCCCATACATTTATTATGGGGTTTGAAGAAAGCTATGGTTATTTAATTGAACCTTTTGCCCGAGATAAAGATGCCATTCAAGCTTTAGTAGTTTTAGCGGAATTAACTGCCTATCATAAGCAGCAAGGTAAAACATTAGGGGATGCTTTAGCTGACATTTATGAAAAGTATGGTTACTTTCTTGAAAAAACTATTTCAGTTTCTTTCCCGGGGCTACAGGGACAGGCTGAAATGGCCGAAATTATGGCTGGTTTGCGAGAAAAAGGTATGGAAGAATTTGCGGGTGTAAAAGTAATTCAAACGATTGACTATTTAAATGGCGCGAGGAGATTTGCCGATGGAAGAGACGGCATCCTATCCTATCCTAAATCAGATGCTTTAAAATACATCTTGGAAGATGATAGTTGGATTGCCATGCGGCCAAGCGGTACGGAACCAAAAATAAAACTTTACCTTGCAGCCACAGGAAGCAGTTATGACGAAGTAGCTGATAAAACACTAAAGTTTGAAGAGGCTTTGCGTGAATTGACTCACACGAATTAAATTCAAGTTTAGTCTATGATTTCACATCCTGACCCTATTCTAACCTCCTTAGCAGGAGGTTTTTTCTTATGTTATTTTATAAGTGAGATTAATATTTTGTTTGCATGATGTATAATACATGGTATACTTTATCAACTGTGAAAGCAGACACAAGATAACAACACAGCCTAGAGTTCATAATTTATTTTTTAATGATATTTATGCTATACTTAATTTACTTTAATGAAGAAGTTTAGAAATGAGGTTAAGCCATGTCTGATGCTTTAGAACTCGTAATAATTACTGGGATGAGCGGAGCAGGAAAAACGGTTGCTGTACAGAGTTTTGAAGATATGGGTTATTACTGTATTGATAATATGCCACCTAATCTACTTCCTACTTTTTGGGAGTTAATGAAAGAAACCGGCAAAATTACTAAAATAGCCCTGGTCATCGATTTAAGAACAAGAGACTTTTTTGATGAACTCTCTGATGTCATTGCTAAAATGGATGATACTCAAAATGTTTCTAACAAAATTTTATTTTTAGAAGCAAACGATCAAGCATTGGTGGCAAGATATAAAGAGTCAAGACGTAATCATCCACTGGCTCCCAGTCAGGATGGGTCTACTATTGATGCGATACATAAAGAACGTCAGTTGTTAAATAATTTAAGAATGCGGGCCCATTTAATTGTCGATACTTCTCAAATGAAGCCCCAGGACTTAAGAAAATTGATTATTGAACACTTTTCAGAAGAAAATCAAGTGATGTTTGAAATTGAGCTCGTATCTTTTGGCTTTAAATATGGTCTGCCTATTGATGCAGATGTTGCGATGGATGTACGTTTTTTACCAAACCCTTTTTATATAGAAGAATTAAGACCGCAGACAGGTCAAGATGAGGCAGTCTATGATTATGTTATGGGGCAGACTGAAACTGAGATATTTTATACAAAATTCATGGATTTAATGAATTATGTCATCCCCGGCTATAAATATGAAGGGAAGGCAAAAGTGACCATTGCTATTGGCTGTACAGGCGGCCAGCACCGCTCGGTTGCATTAATAGAACGCATGAGTCAAGAATTGATCGAGCAAGGATATAATGTAAACATTTCACACCGTGATGCTCATTTAAGTCAGTCTCGACTAAAGTAAAGGAATGAGAGTTTTGAAAGATGCTAACACGTCCCGCTGTAAAGTAACTGTTATAGGGGGAGGAACAGGACTCCCGGTAATTTTACGCGGGTTGAAAAAACTAGATGCTGATATCACTGCAATTGTTACAGTTGCAGATGATGGTGGCAGCAGCGGAGTGATTCGTGATTATATCAATGTGGTCCCTCCAGGAGACATTAGAAATTGCATGTGTGCACTTTCGGAAGCAGATCCGATGATGATTGACTTGTTTCAATATCGTTTTAATACGGAAGATGATTTTTTTGCAGGGCACGCGATAGGTAATCTGCTAATAGCTGCTTTAAAAGAAATGCAGGGCTCCTTACCTGAGGCAATCGAGATTTTATCAAAGGAAATGAAAGTCAACGGAAAAATTCTGCCTGCTGCAGATGAACCGCTTGTTTTAAATGCTTTGTATGAGGATGGTACGATTGTCGTAGGGGAGTCAAAAATTGCTAAACAGCGAAAAAAAATTCAAGAAGTGAGTGTGATGACACTGGAAGGTGATTTTGCTAGTAAATCCTCGCCGGAAGTTATCAAAGAAATTATGGATGCCGATATGATAGTCTTAGGCCCGGGAAGTTTATATACGAGTATTTTGCCAAATTTGATGATAAAAGACATTGGTGAAGCGATTTGTGAAACTAAGGGCGAAGTTGTTTATATTTGTAATATAATGACGCAGTTAGGTGAGACAGAAAACTTCTCGGACAGTGATCATGTTAAAGTACTGCATGAACATCTTAAACTGCCATTTATTGACACGGTGTTAGTGAACACTACTGAAGTTCCCTATGATTATATAATTAATCAACCGAATGAGGAATATTTATTGCAGGTAAAGCATGATTTTGAAGGGCTTCGAAATGCTGGATGCCGCGTTATTTCCAGTGAATTTCTAAGCATGAAAGAAGGCGGCGCTTATCATGATACTGCCAAAGTAGTTGAAGAACTGAGTCATATTTTAGATACTGTTAAATTAAATGAAAAAAATCGTAAGAAGCAAGGTTATTACGCATAGGACCGCTTCGAGAGGGTTAAGGAGTGTTTGTGATGACTTTTGCTGCAGAAGTAAAAAAAGAGTGTACTTTATTAGAAGTACATAAAGAACATGCTAAAGCTGAACTTACTGCATTAATTCGTATGAATGGCGCCTTAAGTATTTATCAGCAGCGGTTTATTTTAAATGTTCAGAGTGAAAATGCGGCCATTGCTCGCCGTATATATACTTTATTGAAAGAATTTTTTGCAGCGGAATGTGAATTGATAGTCCGCCGTAAAATGAAATTAAAAAAGAATAATGTTTATATTGTGCGGTGCCGCTTGAGAGTAAGAGAAATTTTAGAAGATTTAGAAATATTGGATGAATTAGGAATTGCACCTAGAATTTCTTCTGAAATAATGGATAATGAACAAAAGAAACGCTCCTATTTACGAGGAGCGTTTTTAGCGGGCGGTTCTGTTAACAATCCGGAAGCTAGTAGTTATCATTTAGAGATATATTCTAGTTATGAAGATCATAATGAAGAGTTATGTACAATAATGAATGATTTCAATTTAAATGCTAAAACTATTAAGCGCCGGAATGGTTATATTACTTATATCAAAGAAGCTGAGAAAATTTCTGATTTTCTGGCGGTTATTGGTGCGAACCGAGCGATGTTAAAGTTTGAAGATATTAGAATTGTGCGTGACATGCGTAATTCCGTGAATCGTTTAGTCAACTGTGAAAATGCTAATTTAAACAAAGTGATTGATGCTGCTCAAAGGCAAGTAGATGCTATAAAATTGATTGAGTCGACGCAGGGTTTGAGTTCATTACCCCAAAAGCTGCAGGAGATTGCTCATTTTCGTTTGGAAAATCCGGACATGAGCTTGAAGGAATTGGGCGAACAGGTGCCGGGAGGACCTATCTCAAAGTCAGGTGTGAATCATCGTCTGCGTAAAATAATATCCATAGCAGAAAAAATTGCTGAAAGTAAGTGATTATTAAAAGTTTGTCGATTTAAAAATAAGTAAAAAGAACTAATTAAGTCTTTATAGTGTATTTATTTATAGCACACTATAAAGGAGCGGTAAAATGAATCAAGTTACTTTTGTTGGACGGATATGTCGCGAGGTTGAAACGAGAAAAGTAAGCGCCAGCCATCAAGTGATTAATAATGTGATTGCAGTGAAGCGGTCTTATAAAGATCGCAATGGGGAGGCAGTCACAGATTTTATTCCTTTTGTAGCATGGGATGGGCTTGCCAGAACGCTGGAGAACTATGCTGAAAAAGGGCAACGGATAGCTATATCCGGTTTGATGCAAAGTCGAATGTATACCAACAAAGAAAAACAAGATATCTACGTGATTGAATGTAATATACGTGAATTAACCTTATTGGATAAAGCTAAACCTAAACAGAATCAACATGAATTAGACATTTTAGAAAAAGGACTTACCGCTGAAGACTTACAACTTACCAATGAAATGGTGAAAGATGTAATAAAACAATTATCTTAGGTAACAGCTATAAAGACCAAGAAAACATTTAACTCTTCCTGCTGCAGGAAGAGTTAAATGTTTTCTTATTTTTCAGGATAATTCAATCCTTTTTAGTGTTTATAATTGAATTCATGTATAATATAGAAGCGTATTATGAAACAAATGATTTAATAAATAAAATAATTCCTTTATTTTGTATGACGAGGTGAATAGAATGAAAATATTAATGATCGAAGACAATGAATCAGTATGCGAAATGATGGGCATGTTTTTTGAAAATGAAAAATATGATGCCACCTTCCATCAAGACGGTAAAGAAGGTTATGAAGCTTATAAGGCAGAACCCTCCGTTTGGGATATAGTAATTCTGGATTTAAACTTGCCATCTATGGATGGAATGACCATTTGCCGAAAAATACGAGAGCTCTCTAAAGAGACACCTATTATTATGTTAACAGCTCAAGACTCAGAAAGTGATCAAGTCATCGGGTTGGAAATGGGGGCGGATGATTATGTGACTAAACCATTCAGTCCTTTAACTTTATTAGCTCGCATGAAGGCCTTGTATCGACGTTCGCAAATAGTACCAAGTGATGTAGAAGAAAGTGAAAATGATGGATTCAATGTGAAAACAGAGACTGTCAAAATAAATACTGCTACACGGGAAGCTTATTATCAAGAGCAGGCTATCGATAATTTAACTCCTAAAGAATTTGATTTATTTGTTATGTTTGCTAGACATCCTAAACGTGTATTTACCCGTGAGACTTTACTTAAAAATATTTGGGAAGACCCTTTTTACGGGGATGAGCGAACCGTTGACGCTCATATAAAAAAATTAAGACAAAAGATAGAAAATTATGGGCCTCAATTAATTCAAACAGTATGGGGAGTAGGATACAAGTTCGAAGAGCCGGGTGAGTAGAAATGAAGTTTCTATGGCAGCAGATTGTTGTCTTTTTGATTGTTTTAATTACTGCGCTAACAATAAGTGCCTATCAAATCTCTAATTATATGGAGAGCAGAATTTATTACGACCGGGAACAGCAGCTATTGGCTTATGGCGAGAATATCGTTCAAAATAACTTTTCTCGTAATGATTTAGTCATTGCATCACAGCTTTTATCCAGCGAAAGTATCGTGATTCAAGTTTATTTAAGTGATGGGCGTATTATTTACCCCACTTATGATCAACGATTCAGTTCGCAGTTAAGTGAATCTGATTTATACCAAATTGCCGAGGGAGGAAATGTGGGATTAAGATTTTCACAACGCCTGGTTGATCCGAATACTCAATTACAAATGGCTACAGTATATATACCTCTTGAAGAAAATCAAGTCGCGGGATTTCCACAGGGCTTTATCAGTCTTGGGGCTTCTCTGGAAGATTTAGAAGAGAAGGTATCTGCTATGCAGATGCAGGTACTCTTAGCATATGTGATTGCAGGTATTATTGGAATTTTAATTTCGATTGCCTTTGCTATCTTTCAAACACGTAAAATTAAGCATCTTCAAAAAGCCTCTCAAGAAATTGCCTCAGGAAACTATGAAATCCAGGTTAACACAGAGGGAAGCGACGAGTTTGCTGATTTGGCACGTGATTTCCAAGTCATGGCTGATTCGCTTGTGCAATACCGTCAGGAAGTGAAACGCCAAGAAGAATTACGCCGGCAATTTATGATGGATGCCGCCCATGAAATGAGAACTCCTCTTACTACAATGAGTGGCCTTTTAGAAGGTTTACAATATAATATGATTCCAGAAAATCAAAGAGAACGAAGTATAGAATTGATGTACCGAGAAACTCAACGCCTTACCCGATTGGTAAATGAAAATCTGGACTATGAAAAAATTCGTAATCGTCAAATTGTTTTAAAAAAACAAACTATTCATGGACAGAACTTATTTCAACAAATAAAAACCCAATTAAAAAATAAAGCCTCTGAAAAAGGGAATTGGATAGAAATATCAGCAAGTGAGGATTTAATGATTTGGGCTGACTATGACAGGATAGTTCAAATCCTGATTAACCTTGTGACTAATGCTATTCAATTTTCTGAAAACAGTCCGATTAGCTTGAGCGGTTATATGACGGAAACAGCTTCAATTATTGTAGTGAAAGATCAGGGTATAGGAATTGATGCTGAACATATAGAAAGTATATGGGAAAGATTTTATAAAGCAGATGTTTCCCGAAAAAACACAAAGTTTGGAGAATCGGGCATCGGTTTAGCTGTAGTCCATTCCCTGGTTGAAGCGCATGATGGTGAGATTAAGGTTGAAAGTGAAGTAGAAAAAGGATCTAAATTCACCCTAAAATTGCCAAAACCGACTGAATAAGCTATAATATTTACTTGAGAAAAAACATACGCTCAAACAAGATTTATGGAAACTAATCGAATGATCAAAAAGGAGAATAATAAATAATGGGTAGAAACCTTAAAATTCTGATTAGCATCATTTTAATCGTTCTTTTGGGAGGTGTGGTTACTTTATATGCTTATGTCGACTCGAATTCAACTGCGACTAATCTGCAAAGTACCGCTCAGCAGCATACCAATCATGATGATATCATCCATGGAATGATTGATGAATTATACTATGATGAAAAGAAAGATTTCTTAAGTGAAGGACTAACTATTGAACAAATAGACCAAGTTCGGTCTGAAATCGAAACATTTAACTTATCAACTTCAGATAAAAATAAATATTTACAAGAAGTAGAAGAAGTAAACCAACGTTTTGAAGCACAAAAAGCAATCAATGATTTTTTTGCAGGAACACGGGATGCTATTAGAGGAAATGAAGTTACAGCTGATTTAGAATATCGCAATAATCTAACACAAGAAGCAGTGTTGGAAGTAAAAGAAGCCTACTATTATGAACTAGAAGCAAGTGAAGAAGCAGAGTCATCTGAATCGGGAGATGAAGTGCAAACTGACGAAACTGCCCATCAATTAGATGAATTCCAGCTGACTATTAATCGCTTTATTGATCAAGCAGAAAAAGATTTAGATGGTCCACAAGTTGTGAAAACTGCTTTAGAGACGGTTAAGGAAATAGATATAGTAGATGGCAACATAGGCCGTATAGCTCTGGCTATGGATGATTTCGACCAAGAATTATTGAAGGTTGAGGAAAGTCATCCAGAGGTATTCGACAATATGAATAACCAGGCTAATGACTACAGCCTGTCTTTCCTGGAAGAAGTCATCAAAATAGCCGAAACTATTCCTCAATATTATGACATACTTCTAATTGCTGTCGAACCATCAGAACGCCTGCTGGAATTGCTGCAATCTAACAGCAGCCTATTCATAGAAGAAAACACCATCGAGGAAGTCACTGAAAATGGGTCGTCAGCAAATGAAGTGCCAGTAGATACTCCAAACTATGATGTGGAGTATGAATACCAGGACGACTATTATGAAGATTCCTATTACAATGATTATCAACCGCCTGTCAGTCCACAACCTGAAGAAAGTGATGAGGAGCAGCCTGGTGTGACTCCTAGTCCGACTGAACCTGGCAATCAAGAGGAGCAGAATAATCCAAGTAATAATCAGCAGGATCGAACCGGATTTAATTCATTAACATAAGTTCCCGACTAGGGAAAAGATGTGTGATAGCTCCATTTTAAAAGAAGAATATATAAATTTTAAAAAAGTTTTATTACCGCAAACAGTCTTCTACCTTCGACCAAAGAAGGAGGTGGAAGATTTAATCTGCTAAAGAGTGACTCAATTAAAGCGAATGCTTTTACTACCCCTCTTTATGTTCAGCAGATAACTCTTATGCGGTTGTAAAACTTTTTTGTTTTACTTGCGGAATTCAACTTTAATAATAGAGTAATAATGCTGATAGTCTCTTATCAAACAGGCATTTACAGACGTTTAATCTGGTTTGCTTTATTATCAATTGATTTTTACTGTAGAATAGAATGAACCCTTAAAATAAACACACTTAAAAGGAGATAAATGATGAAGACGCTCATTTTAATTGCTCACGATCAACTCGATCAATCATCCAGCCATCAATTCCTTCTAACAACCGGACAAAGCATAACATCAGCTGACTATGTTGATTTGCAAAGCGAATACAATAATACCGGCAGTTTTGATAGTCAAAAGGAACTGGATCGATTAGAAAATTACGACCGAATCATTTTTCAATTTCAACTATTTTGGTATCAGGCACCAGCAATTCTGAAAATATGGCTGGATCAGGTTTTTTCCCGCGACCTGGATTTGGAAAGCGCTGGAAATAAATTAGCTGACAAAGAATTTGGCCTTGTAGTGCTTTCCGGTAGCAAGGAAAGTCATTATCAAAAGGGAGGTCAGCATCAAGTAACATTTTCTGAATTAGTGTCTCCTTACTATGCCTTCGCTCATTATTTTAATATGAAGTATTTAAAACCTTTTACGCTCTCCCAGTTTCAATATATGACTGAAGAAGAAAAATTCGAACTAATGATTGAGTACAGCTTTTATTTAGAAAAGGGAATGGTCGATTCATTTACATTCATGCAGGGATATATGGAGGAGCTTCTTGAAGAATATGTGCCTTCAAGGCTGGAACTGGATGAAGTGGATCAAATAATATTTCAACAGTTTTCCGCCACTTTCCAAACACAAGCAGACGAACTAAATGAACTAAACCAATTATTAAAATGGGACTAAGGTAAAGGAGCCGGTTAAAAGTGAAAGATAGTTTAGAAATAAAAATGAATCAATGGCAGACTCAAGCTAAAGATTACCCGACTAAAGCAATACTACATACAGCCTATCAAATGTATAAAGTTCAACAGCAACGCATTGAACAAGCTCGCGGGCAACTTGATGGACAGGCTTGGAGTCCCAGTTCATGGAATAGTTATAACTAAAGTTAACTTGCAAGGTGATTAAAATCCACTTATAATAACACTTGACTAATAAAAATACAGGAGTGAATTCAATGTCAATTATCGAAGAATTAGAATGGCGAGGCGCCATTAATCAGCAGACAGATAGCCAGGGACTTAAAAAATTACTAGAAAAAAAATCTGTTAGCTTATATTGCGGCGTTGATCCGACCGGAGATTCGATGCATATTGGGCATTTAATTCCCTTTATGATTTTAAAAAGATTTCAATTAGCAGGACACCAGCCTATTGTCATAATAGGAGGGGCGACTGGTTCTATTGGTGACCCCAGCGGGCGAACGAGTGAACGTAGCCTTCAAACATTAGATGTAGTAGAAGAAAATGCCAGGAAATTGACTTTACAAATGGAAGGTTTATTTTTAGAAGAAGACTCCACCGGCGAAAATTCTTTCCAGATTGTAAATAACTATGATTGGTTGAGTGAGTTTAAACTGCTAAACTTTTTACGTGATTATGGTAAACATTTTAATGTCAATACAATGTTAGCCAAAGATATAGTGGCGAGCCGTTTAGAACATGGAATTTCTTTCACTGAATTTACTTATCAAATATTACAGTCAGTGGACTTTCACTATTTATTTAAGAACTATGATGTCCAAGTGCAGGTGGGTGGAGCTGATCAATGGGGAAATATTACCGCAGGTTTGGATTTTATCCGTCGGGTAGAAGGATCTGAAGCCGAAGCATATGGTTTAACGATTCCTTTAATGTTGAAATCGGATGGAACAAAATTTGGTAAGTCTGCAGGTGGAGAAACAGTTTGGCTCGATCCTGAAAAGACGACACCTTATGAGTTCTACCAATTCTGGTTAAATCAAACCGACGAAGATGTTATTAAATATATTAAGTATTTTACTTTTTTAAGTAAGGAAGAAGTTCAAGCCTTAGAAGCAGAAGTAGAGACCCAGCCTCACTTACGTCTTGCACAGAAGCGCTTAAGTGAAGAAATTACTCGCTTTGTTCACGGGCAGGAAGCTTTAGAAGAAGCTCAACAAATTACAGAAGCTTTATTTTCCGGCCAAGTACAAGACTTATCAATAAAGCAAATAGAAGCAGGATTTCAAAATATGCCGCAAGCTACTTTCGAAAGACGTCCTGAAAATCTGGCAGTATGGTTAGTAGATACAGGAATTGTTAAGTCAAGAAGAGAAGCACGTGAATTCATTAAAAATGGTGCTGTTTTAATCAACGGGAACAAAATTATTGATATTGACTATGAAATTAGTCCTGAGGATGCGATTGGTAATAAATATGTTATTGTCAGACGTGGTAAGAAAAATTATTATTTAGTCACTTACAAATAAATAGAAATATACCAAAAAGGCTGTATTTATCTTATATAGATGAGGATAGTCTTTTTTTAATGTTTAAGAATTTCTAAAGATTTGGATATTTCTGCTAAAGAATATTACACCTAAATTACAAGTATTATACGATTTGGGAAAATGAAGCTTTTGGACAGTTAACTATGGTATGATTCATTCAGTCATAAATATGCACCTGATGTGCTGATTTTACTCGTAAAAAAATAACCATCTTCAAAAGATGGAAACTTATATATTAAGGAGCTTTAATAAATAATGAAGGAAACTTTCAAAAAGGGGCTTTTCAAAACTTTATTAACCTCAGCCATGGTACTGTCTGTTGGGGGTCAAGTAACAGCTGTTGCCCAATCATATGAAGAACTTATCAATAATACTGAAATGACGGTTAATCAATTATCTGCTGAGCAGACACAACTTTACGCTCAACTTGCTAATTCATATAATCAAATGAATACTATTAAAGTAGAAGCAGAAAGTTTACAAGAAGCAATTGCAGAAGATGATGAGCTTATTGAGGAATTGAACGCTGAAATTGAAACTTTACAAGAGTTAATTGAAAAACGCCAAGCTTTAATTGCTGAGCAGGCCATTGCAATTCAAATGAATGGTGGAGCCGGTAATTATATGAATGTCCTAGGATCAGCAGAATCAGTTTCAGACTTTGTTGGACGTATGGATGTTGTTAGTAAATTAGTCTCAGCTAATAAAGATTTATTAGAGAGCCAAAAAGACGATAAAGAAGCAGTTGAAGCAAAGATGCAGGCCACTGAAGAAGCCAAAATTGCTAAAGTCGAAAATAAGGTTAATTTAGAAGCATTAAAAGGTGAGTTGGAAGCTTCCACTATAGAGATAGAAGCAGCATATACACAGTTAACCAATGACGTTGATTTAGCTGAAGCTAATCGTCAAGCGCTTATTGCTGAAAAAGAAGCATTTGAGCAGGCCCAGGCTATTGAAATTGAATTGGCTATGGCTGCTGAAGCTGAATTAGTAATGGCTGCTGCTGTAGAAGAAACTCAAGAATTTGAAACTTTAGTTTATGAAACAAACGAAGTTCCTGTTTATGAAGCAGTAACTGAACTAGAAGAAGTAGTTGTTGAAACACCTGAAGCCGTTTCAACTGACTATGAGTTAGAAATTTCTGAACAAGCACAGATTGACTGGGAAGCTCAAGCCGAAGCTGAAGCTTTAGCTCAACAAGCTGCCGCGGAAGCCGAAGCTGCTGCCCAAGCCGCTGCTGCCGCTCAAGCTGAAGCCGTTGCTCAGGCCGAGGCATTAGCTCAAGCCGAAGCTGAGGCACTTGCCCAAGCTGAAGCTGAAAATAATGCACAAATTGAAAATGAAGATGTAATTTTAACAGAGGATGAATATACTGCTCCAGTAGAAGTTGAAGTAATTGACCAAACTGAAGCTGTTGCCGAAGCTGCTGCTCAAGCTGAAGCTGCTGCCCAAGCCGAAGCTGCTGCTCAAGCTGAAGCTGCTGCCCAAGCCGAAGCTGCTGC
>CAYYGA010000008.1:0-23778 GCA_964471435.1 uncultured Facklamia sp. | reverse complement strand
ACTGGATCTTTAATTGGTAACGCCGAAAAATACTTAGGAACTCCTTATGTGTGGGGTGGAAAATCACCTTCTGGGTTTGACTGCTCTGGTTTTACACAATATGTTTATAGAGAAACTTATGGAGTTGATATTGGTGGCTGGACCGGTGCTCAAGAAAATGCGGGTACAAGAATTTCGGTATCAGAAGCACAAGCAGGAGATCTATATTTCTGGGGTAGCCCAGGGTCTACCTACCACGTAGCAATTGCTACTGGCGGTGGAAACTTTATTCATGCATCTCAACCAGGAACACCTTTAGAATATAACCATACTCAATGGTTTACACCTCAATTTGCTATACGTGTAAACTAATAAAAATAATAGAGCCTTAGTGATTATAAACTCCCCCATTGTAGGAGGGTTAAAATCACTAAGGCTTTTTGTCGTTTTAAGTTTTAATGCAGCAGAACTGTTTGATGAAATACTTCTATTATTTTCTTTAAACTATAAGCTAGAAACCTTACTATTCTTAAGCAAGGATGCTCAGTATATTCAACTAAAGTTATTTAAGAATAAAAATCTTTTCTTTTTAACGATATAAAAAAACTTGGAGCATTTGAAGCCCCAAGTATGTTAAATTTATTTGTTTGCTGTATCAACAATGGCTTGCAGATATCCTGCTGTATCTACAAAAGTAGCCCCGGAAACGATGTCAGCAATCTCTTCGTCTTCACCTAAATTGTTAAGGTCGTTGATAGCTGATTCGATTTCCTCAATTGTTTTACCCGAAGCAAAGTCAATGACTGCCTGCATATTATCAGCATAAGGAATTGTAGAACCGGCTTCAGCCATTCTTTCAGAATAGAACTCATTGTTTGCTAACTTAGAAGCCAACACTTGGTCTTCAGGATAATTTTCTCCAAAGCCACCGTCTGAATTCGGTAAACCTTCAACTCCTTCAGCAGATAAGTACTGGAATTCATCCAAAGTAGCAGTTTCGACAATGTCTCCATCTAAAACAACCGATACTAAAGCAAATGCTTTATCTCCATGAGGAGCTGCTAAATCTGTTTTTAATTCAGCTGTCTCAACATCATCACTTTCAACCATGATTTCAGAATCAAAAGCATCAACAATGGCTTGTAAATAACCGCCTGTATCTACTAAAGTCGCTCCTGATACTATATCTGAAATGGTTTCATCTTCACCTAAATCAGCTAAAGTTTCAATAGTTTCCTGAACCTCTTCTGCTGTTTTTCCGACAGCGTGATCAACGATTGCTTGAATATTATCCCCGTATGATACTGTAGAACCGGCTTCAGCCATTCTTTCAGAGTAGGCTTCATCATTAGCTAATTTAGAAATTAACACAGTACCTTCTGAAAAGCTTTCCCCAAAGGCACCGTCCGCATTAGGGACGCCTTCCCATTCGTCGCCTTCCATGAATTGATATTCATCTAGAACGACATCAACAATTACATCATTTTGAGTTACAACAATAACTGAAGCAAATGCTTTATCCCCATGAGGAGCAGCATAAGTATGATATAGGTTAATTGATGATTCTTCCTGTGCCATTACCGCTAAATCGGCTAAATACACCTGGCTGTTAGATACCATACTTACTCCAACTAAACTTGAAGCTGCTAAAAGGGCTAAAGTGGATTTTAAAACTTTTTTCATATTCACTACCTCCGTTGTTGTGATATATAAATTATACCATTAATGTGATTGAATTCACAAGATCTTTTTATAAAGTTGTTAACTTTAAACACCTTAGGTTAGCAAGGTGTCAAGCTGTATATTTTTTCTTATTTAAAAATATCAAGAAAAATTATGGTATACTGTAACAGTATATTATTTTGAAGGGGGCACTCATTCGTGACCAAAGACCAAACAAAACCAACTTTTTACATTACTACTCCTATTTACTATCCCAGCGGCAGATTACATATAGGAAATGCTTATTCAACTTTAGCTGCTGATGCTATGGCTAGATACAAAAGATTAATGGGCTATGATGTTCACTTTTTGACAGGTACAGATGAACATGGTCAAAAAATTGAACAAAAAGCTGAAGAACTAGGAATAGAACCTAAAGTATATGTCGATCAAATGGCTGAAGATATAAAAGAATTGTGGCATAAACTGAAAATTTCGAATGATCAATTTATTCGGACTACCGATACTCAGCATGTGAAGGCTGTACAAAATATTTTTGAGCAGTTATTAGAACAAGGCGACATTTATTTAGG
The DNA here is from genome assembly GCA_964471435.1 of uncultured Facklamia sp. GTDB lineage: Bacteria > Bacillota > Bacilli > Lactobacillales > Aerococcaceae > Facklamia. Next base: position 21,544 of record CAYYGA010000008.1, on the reverse strand, counting down.
CGAGTATGAAGGATGGTATTCCGTCAGCGATGAGGAATATTTTACGGAAACCCAACTCACAGAAGTTTTTAAAGATGAGGCAGGGAATATTATTGGTGGAATTGCTCCGACTGGTAATGAAGTAGAATTAGTTAAAGAAGAGTCTTATTTTTTTAAACTAGAAAATTATGCTGAGCGTTTAATTGACTATTATGAATCAGCAGATGATGTTATAGTGCCTGGTTCCCGGAAAAATGAAATGATTAATAATTTTATTAAACCAGGTTTGGAAGAATTAGCGGTTTCTCGTACATCTTTTTCATGGGGCGTTCCAGTTAAATCCAACCCAAACCATGTTGTTTATGTTTGGATAGACGCTCTTTCTAACTATATTACCGCTTTAGGCTATAAGAATTCAGATGATAGTCAATATCATAAATACTGGCCGGCAGATGTCCATGTGTTAGGAAAAGACATCTCACGTTTTCACATGATTTATTGGCCTGCTTTATTAATGGCTCTAGGAGAACCATTACCAAAAAGGATTTATGCTCACGGCTGGATTGTCATGAAGGATGGCAAAATGTCTAAATCCCGAGGTAATGTTATTTATCCTGAAACTCTTATTGACCGCTACGGACTAGATGCTACACGTTTTTACCTATTGAGGGAGTTAAGCCAAGGAAACGATACAGTGTTTACGCCGGAAGATTTTGTAGGTCGGATAAATTCTGAGTTAGCAAATGACTTAGGGAATTTATTAAATCGAACGATTGCTATGATGAATAAATACTTTGATGGAAAAGTGCCTCATGATTTACAAAACCCACATATCAATGATGTTGATGAACAGTTCGAAAACTATTTAAAAGAGCGTTTAGAAAAGTATCATCAAGAAATGGAACTAATGGCCTTCGACCATGCTTTAAACTTAGTGATGCAAATGGTCAGCCGGGCCAATAAATATATCGACGAAACTGAGCCATGGGTACTGGCTAAAGATGAGGCAGATACAGAAAAATTACAATCAGTTATGTATCATCTAGCTGAAGCCTTGAGAATCACAGCTCACTTGTTACGTCCTTTCATGACTCAAACACCAGAAAATATTTTCCAACAGTTGGGGATTGAAAGTGAAAAAGAACTGGACTTAACCCAGTTAAAATTAGGAAACTATCCTGCCGATGCTCAAGTCATTAAAAAAGGTGTACCAATTTTCCCTCGCTTGGACATTGAAGAAGAGGTTTCTTTTATTCATGATAAAATGGCCGGAACCGGTAGTAACGAAGATAGTGAATCGAGCAGTGTGGAAGATCCTGAATGGAAGCCTGAAAACGTAGAATTAGTTTTTGAGGAGACCGAAACAATTGAATTTGAAAACTTTATTCAAGCAGAACTAAAAGTTGCTGAAGTCATCGATGTTGCTCCTGTGGAAGGGTCCAATAAATTATTACGCTTTAGATTAGATGCAGGTGATAAAGGACACCGTCAAATTTTATCAGGAATTGCAAAGTATTATCCTGAATATACAGATTTAATTGGACGCAAACTTGTGATCGCTTCGAATTTAAAACCTAGAAAAATGATGGGGTATATCAGCCAGGGGATGATCCTTTCTGCCGAATCTAATAAGAAACTTTCTTTGATTTTTGCACCAGAAGAAGTAGAAAATGGCAGTCTTTTAGGTTAATCTTAAAATATAGATAAAACATAAACATGAACTTAGCCGTAACAATGTCCTTGAGACAGACTAGTAAGAAAATTCTTGCTGGTAGGCAGGTTCATGTTTTATGTTTAAAGAGAAGTATTTAGCACTAAGAAGAGGAGGAAGTTATGAAATTATTTGATACTCATACACATTTAAATGCAGATCAATTTGAAGGTATTGAAAATAAAATCATTGCCAATGCAGCTGAGCATTTAGTAGGTTATATGGCTGTCGTAGGTTTTGACCGTAAAACAATTGCAAAAACTTTAGAACTCAGTCAAAAGTATGCAGAAATCATTTCAGTTGTAGGCTGTCATCCTACTGAGGCTCATAAATATGATAAAAAATTTGAAGCGGAGTTAGAAAATTGGCTGGAACTTGATAAAGTACTCATGCTGGGGGAAATTGGACTGGACTTTTATTGGGACAGTGCACCACAAGATACACAAGCGGAAGTTTTCAGACGACAAATTGCGATTGCCAAAGAACATAATTTGCCGATAACGATTCATAATCGGGATGCCACCGCCGAAGTTTATAAAATTCTTAAAGAAGAAAAAGTTCCGGAAGCCGGCGGAATCATGCATAGTTTCGGAGATGATAGTGAGTGGGCTAAGAAATTTTTAGACTTAGGAATGCATTTATCATTTAGTGGTGTCTTGACTTTTAAAAAAACAGAAGAAGTAAGACAGGCGGCTGCAATTACCCCTTTAGATAAACTGTTAATTGAAACAGATGCCCCTTATCTGGCACCGGAACCAAAAAGAGGAAAGCGCAATGAACCCGCTTATGTAAAGTATGTGGCAGAAAAATTAGCAGAAGTAAGAGGATTAAGCTTGGAAGAAATCACTAAAATTACCAGTCGAAACGCCTTTGAGTTGTTTGATTGGTATCCTGAAGAGGCTGATTATGAAAACAGAATCTAGAGTTCCTCAAGAAGTGATAGTAGTTGAGGGAAGAGACGATACCCGCAAACTTATCGAAGTTTTCGGTCCTTATGTTAAAACAATAGAAACGAACGGTTCTGCACTAGATAAAAAAACATTGCAACAAATCAAAATCGCTCACTCTAAGGACGGTGTGGTTGTTTTTACCGATCCTGATTACCAGGGAAAAAGGATAAGACAACTTATTAAGCAGGCTGTACCGGAAGTGAAAGAAGCGCATTTGAGCCAAGAAGAGGCTAACTCTCACCGGAAAAACAACACCTTAGGAATTGAACATGCGTCCGCAGAAGCAATCTTAACCGCTTTAAGCCAAGCGACCACCCCTGCTTCTGGTATAGAAGAATTGATTCCTTTAAGTAAATTAATACAGCTGGGCCTCGTTGGGCAGGCTGAGGCAGCAAAAAAACGCCAGGCAATTGCTGAACATTTTAATTTAGGTCATTTAAATGGAAAACAGCTACAAAAACAATTGGCCCGCTACCGTATCAGTTTGAAAGATTTATTGATTTATTTTAATAGAGGAGATATAAAAGATGACTAACTCACCTCAACGCCTTATCGCCACGCCGTCCCGTACCACTGAAATTATGAAACAATATGACATTAAGATGAAAAAAAGTTTAGGACAGAACTTTTTAATCGAACCACAAATTTTACAAAAGATGATTGAAACGGGAAAAATTGATCAGGACACAACTGTCATAGAAATCGGTCCAGGAATAGGAGCATTAACTGAGTTTTTAGCTTTGAATGCTAAAGAAGTTATTGCTTTTGAAATTGATGACCGCTTTATCGATATTTTAAGTGAAACTTTAAAAGGATATAAAAATGTAAAAGTAGTTCATCAAGATATTCTGCAAGTGAATTTTGACGCAGAAGACTATCACTTTTTAAAAGGTAGTGAGCGGCTTGTAGTAGTAGCTAATCTGCCATATTACATTACTACTCCCATAATAATGCATTTAATAAACAGCGGGTTACCTTTTGATACGCTGGTGATGATGATGCAAAAGGAAGTAGCTGAACGTATGACTGCTCAGGTAGGAAGTAAAGCCTATAATTCGCTGACGATTGCAATTCAATATCAGATGGCTGCAGAATTGGCGTTTATCGTTCCTAAAACGGTATTTATACCACGTCCGAATGTTGATTCTGCCGTTTTAAATCTAACTAAATTATCTTCACCCAGGGTAGAAGTTGACAATTTTCAAGATTTTCAAGAATTTGTGCAGGCAGCTTTCAAACAAAGACGTAAAACAATTTGGAATAATTTTAAAGCAGCATACATTTCTACTAGTTTAATAGAAGAGAAAGATCTAGCAGAAAGCTTCAGTGAAAGTGGTATAGATGCAGGTAGAAGAGGCGAAAGTTTAACTATCGAAGAATTTTCTAAATTATATAATATAGTTCGAAAATACCTGAAAAATTTATAGTTATTTTAGTTGAAAAGAGAAACCTCGTATGTTATATTGATTTGTTCGTTAGTATGTGCTATAATGATATATGAGGTGATAGGATGCCAATAGATTTACGTGACATCAAGACAATGCTTGATGACAAATTGGGCGAAGAGATTATTGTTACTGTACAATTGGGTCGTAAAAAACAACGTGAAAGAAAAGGAACTTTAGCGGAAACCTATCGTTCAATTTTCATCGTTGACCTTGATGAGGGTGGCAACAATATTGATCGTGTTTCTTTCAGCTATCGTGATGTTTTAACTAACGCTGTTGAAATCGAGTTTTAATTAAATATATACTTAAGGAAAGTCTTAATAAACTTTCCTTAAAAGTAAATTAGCAGTGACTATATCATGTCAGCGCATTAACTGATTAGCTGCTATTAAAGAAGCTGTCATCACAAAATGCATGATAACCTTACCATCGTGGGGGAAGGTTATGTATAAGATAGAATAAAATTTTTATTGAGCTGAGGGTTCGTGAGTCCTTAGCTCATTTTTTTATTTTAGAAGGGCTTTTGAAAAAAGCTTAAAGATAATCTGATTGCAATAAACTATGATATAATATTGCAAGACTTGATAGATGGAGTGGTTGTTTTATGAAAATGATAGTAGGATTAGGAAATCCGGGAGACCGCTATGAAGGTACACGTCACAATATTGGTTTTACTGCAGTAGACTCTTTGATGGATTTGCAGCAAATTCAAATGACAGATCAAAAATTTTCTGCCGATTATACTATCTGGCGCCACCAAGGAGAAAGAATATTACTGGTTAAACCATATACTTATATGAATAATTCAGGAGAAGCTGTTTTGCAGCTGATGTCTTATTATGGTATTAGCAGTGAGGATCTAGTGGTAATCTATGACGAATTGGATTTAGAACCGGGCCGTATTCGTTTGCGGCAAAAGGGGAGTGCAGGCGGTCACAGGGGTATGAAGAGTATTATCGGTTTATTGGGAACAGATAAATTTAAAAGGATTCGAATAGGTATTGGTCGTCCTCAATATGGATGGAAGGTAGTTGATCATGTCTTAGCGCCTTTTGATAAAGATAGCCGCTCAGCCGTAGAAGAAGCTGTAAATAGGACTGTCTCTGCTTTAGTAGAATGGGCAGAGGGGAAATCCTTTATTGACGTAATGAATACCTACAATCAAAATTAAAAAACTAAGACCGGGCTCCCCCTATCCATAGAGCGAGTGCGGTAATTTAGTGTTTTTATTTATGGATAAAGGAGGAGAAAATGTTAGAACAATTAAACTTAAAAACATTCGATACAGGGATAAAAAATATTATTCAAGATGATAAAAATCTTCCACATTTAGTTACAGGGCTGGATGGAAGTGCAAGGGCTATGTATATTGCTCAGCTTTATCAAGCAGATCCAAAGCAGATAATAGTGGTTGAGCCATCCGCTAGCAAATTACCTCAACTAATTGAGGATTTATCTGCTTTACTTCCCGCAACAAAAGTACTAAATTTCTCAGTTGAAGAAAACATTGCCATCGAATACTCTATTTCTTCTCCGGAAAGTATGGCTGAAAGAGTAGAAGTCTTACAGGCCTTACAAATGGGTGAACCAGTTATAGTGATAACTTCCATTGCCGGTTTACGGAAAAAAATATCTCCAATAGAAGTATGGAAAAATCACCAAATTCATTTAACCGTCGGTGATGATATGGAACGTGATTTTTTAGAAACCAGCTTATTCAATTTAGGTTATGAACGGCAGGCAATGGTCCAGGCACCTGGAGAATTTTCAATCAGAGGAAGTATTGTAGATTTCTATCCATTGAATCATGAATATCCTATCCGTCTTGATTTTTTTGATACAGAATTAGATTCTATTCGGTATTTTGATGCTGAAAATCAAAGTTCGATAAGAAATATTGAGGAAATTCTCATAGAACCGGCGACAGACATTATATTTACGCTTGAAATGCAAAAAACAATTAAAGATAAAATTGAAGATTACCATAAAGCTATTTTGAAGAAAATAGATAATCAGGCATTGAAAGAAAAGATCCAGGAAGGCGCATCACGTCAGTTAAGCAATTTGGAAAATGACACTCCCTTGCAGCATGCACCAGCCTATTTATCATTTTATGATGAAGCTGGAACCAGTATATTGGATTATGCGGCGGATAAAGGCAGATTAGTAGTAAATGAGTTTGACCGGCTTCATCAACTGGAAATTCAAATGATTGAAAGCGATCAATTCTGGATTGAGGATGAAATTAATAAGGGGACTATTTTACCGGGAATGGAATTGAAATTAAGTGCTTTTGACTTAATCAAACACACTGACCGTCCCGTTGTTTATTTTGCTTTGATTCAAAAGAATATGGGTCAAACAGCTCTTGCCGGGATTCATCATTATCAATACCGTTCAATGAATCAATTTTTTAATCAACTGCCTTTGATAAAAACAGAAATGGATCATTGGTTAAAACAAAATTTTACAATTCAGGTATTAGTAGAATCATCTGAACGTGCAGCCAAAGTTGAAAATTTATTCAACGAGCACCAAATTCAACCCGTCGTCCTTCAAACTAATACTGAAATATATGAAGGAGCTATTAACCTTTTAATCGGCAATTTGACCCAGGGCTTTGAATTACCAACTGCAAAATGGGTTGTTTTAACTGAAAAAGAACTCTTCAATAAAATGAAGAAAAGGGTAATGAAACGTCAAAAACTATCTAATGCTGAAAGAATTAAGAGTTATAATGAATTGGCTGTTGGAGATTACGTGGTTCACCAACATCATGGAATCGGTCGTTATTCCGGTATGGAAACGATGGAAATTGGCGGAGTTCACCGGGATTTGCTGGCGATCGAGTATCAAAATAATGCAAGAGTTTTATTGCCGGTAGACCAAATTGATTTGATTCAAAAGTATGTCTCAGCCGGGGAAGCTAAGACTCCACGTATGCATCGTCTAGGCGGTACAGAATGGAATAAAACCAAGAAAAAAGTTGCCGGAAAAATTGAAGACATTGCAGATGAGCTAATTGAACTATATTCTCAAAGAGAACAAGAAAAAGGTTACGCTTTTAGTAAAGATGCACCAGAGCAGGCAGATTTCGAAAATTCTTTTCCATATGTTGAAACTCCTGATCAGCTTCAAAGTACCAGCGAAATAAAAGAGGATATGGAAAAAGAACGTCCTATGGATCGCCTGTTGATTGGGGATGTAGGATTTGGAAAAACAGAAGTAGCTATGCGTGCCATTTTTAAAGCGGCCATTGATGGTAAACAAGTCGCTTTTCTGGTACCCACTACTATTTTAGCGCAGCAGCATTATACTACTTTAGTAGAGCGCTTTAGTGAGTTTCCATTTGAGATTAGAATGCTCAGCCGTTTTGTTTCACAGACTGAACAGAAGAAAACAGCAGCTGATTTAAAATCAGGAGCAGTTCAAATCGTAGTAGGAACTCATCGACTCCTTTCGAAAGATATAGAGTTTCTGGACTTGGGCTTATTGATTGTGGATGAGGAACAACGATTTGGTGTCAAGCATAAAGAGCGCATCAAGCAATTGAGATCAGATGTAGATGTTTTAACTCTTACTGCTACTCCTATACCTCGAACACTCCATATGTCGATGGTGGGAGTGCGGGATTTATCGGTTATTGAAACGCCGCCAACCAATCGATATCCTGTGCAGACTTATGTTATGGAAAGAAATGAAGGCGCCATAAAGACTGCGATTGAGCGCGAAATGGATCGGGGCGGCCAGACTTTTTATTTATATAACCGAGTAGCCACGATATACCGTCGGGCCGAAGAAATTTCTCAGTTGGTGCCCGATGCGAGGGTAGCGGTAGCTCACGGTCAGATGAGCGAAAATGAACTGGAAAATGTCTTATATGAATTTGTCCAAGGAAATTATGATGTCCTGGTAACGACCACAATAATTGAAACAGGTGTAGATATACCAAACGCTAATACTTTATTTATTGAGCAGGCGGACCGTATGGGGCTGTCAACTCTTTATCAATTAAGAGGACGTGTAGGAAGAGCAAATAGAATCGCCTATGCTTATCTAATGTATGAACCATTAAAGCAATTGTCAGAAATCAGTGAAAAACGTTTAAGTGCGGTAAGAGAGTTTACTGAATTGGGATCAGGCTTTAAAATTGCTATGAGGGATTTGACAATTAGAGGGGCCGGAAATTTATTAGGAGCCCAACAGTCAGGCTTTATTGATTCAGTAGGATTTGATTTATATTCGCAGATGTTAGAAGAAGCTGTTAATAGAAAACGCGGTCTAACTGCCGATGATAATCAGCTTTATCAAGCTGATGTAGAACTAGACATAGCTCTGGATGCCTATATACCCAGTTCTTATATTGAAGATGAAAGACAAAAGATCGCAGCCTATAAGGCGATTCAACAAATTGACTCAGAAGAGGCTTATCGGGATGTGCAAGATCAGCTCATTGATCGATATGGAGAATTCCCGGATGAAGTAGCAGATTTAATTGATATTGCCCTGGTGAGAAGATTTGCAGCAGAAGCTGGAGTTACGACTATTAAGCATCAACATCAACATTTAGTGATTACTTTTAATGAAAAAGCAAGTGACTTATTATACGGGCCGAAAATTTTTGAAGCGCTACAAGACGTTAAAGCTAAAGAAACTATCAATAAAAATAAAGATAATTTAGTAGTCAAACTATTAATTCAAGGCAAAGAAAGCTATGAAATATTAAGTGTCTTAAAACAATTTATAAGGCAGTGTATGAATACCATACAGGCCTATTTAGATAAAAAGGCAGATTTAAATGAAGCATTGACAGCTGAACCGTCTCAAAAAGAATAAGGAGGATGAACTATGCGACTCGATAAATTTTTAAAAGTATCCAGAATTATTAAACGCCGGACTGTAGCTAAAGAAGTGGCAGATCAAGGGCGTATTACTATAAATGGAAATACAGCTAAATCAAGCTCTCCGGTTGAAGTGGGCGATGAATTGTGTATTCGTTTTGGTAATAAAATTGTGACTTATGTGATTGAAGAAATTCAAGATTCAACTAAAAAAGAAGATGCCGCTCGTATGTATCGGCAAGTAAGTGAAGAAAAAATTGAAGATTAACTTTTTATCATAGAATAACGTGCAAAAGAACCTGATTACTGCTATACTCAACAATGAGAAAGTGGTGACTAACTTGAATGAACTGACTGGAACAGCACAGTATAATGACCAGCAGGAACGGCCGAAAGTTGTTCCCTTTAAACAATCCACCCACTCATTTGAGCGTCAGGCAAATTATCGCCTATCTTTAGAAGGTTTGGAGCAGAAGAGAAGCAACAAAGTTCGACGCTGGATAGGATTAATCAGTTTAGCCGCGGTTATTATAACTTTAATACCTTTAAGTCAGTCAATAAAGCGGACGCAGGAAGCAAGAAGTGAATTAGTAAGTGCTGAGCAGGCCTATCGTGAAATCGAAGCATTTCATCAAACAGTTGAGGGAGAATATAAGCGTGCTCAAAATCCAGAGTACCTGGAAAAAATAGCCCGCCGTGATTATTATTATACTCATGAAGGAGAAATTGTTTTTGATTTAGGGCCTGAAGGAAGAGCAATAGATAGTCAAATATATCAAGATATAGAAGTAAATCAGGTATTAGATAACTAAAGTTTTTAAAATATTTTTTAATTAATACAGGGGGAAATTTAATAAATGGCAGTTGAAGTTGGGCAAAAAGTTGAGGGTAAAATTACAGGAATCAAACATTTCGGAGCTTTCGTTGCTCTGGGAAATAATCAGTCAGGTTTAATTCATATTAGTGAGATTTCAGATGAGTTTATTAAAGATATTAATGATGTATTAAGCATGGGAGATGAAGTCACAGTTAAAGTTTTAACTGTTGCTAATGATGGGAAAATCGGCCTTTCTTTACGCCAGGCAGCCGAGGATAATCCTGACTTAAATATTACTAAAACAGCTCCTAAAAGAGAGCATAAACCAGAACAATCTTCACCAAAGGGGCAGCCGAGAAATTTCCATCAAGTTAACCCTACTGTTCCTCGTACAAGAAGAGATGATCGTCAAGGATCACGTCCCAATCAAAATGTGAGTGGGAAATATGCACAAAAGAACAATGATGATTTTGACTCACTGATGAGTAATTTCTTAAAAGATAGTGAAGACCGTCTGTCTTCTTTAAGAAGAAATACTGAAGGTAAAAGAGGCGGCCGCGGTGGTCGTCGTACTTAAATAATATAATATTAAACTGCAATCAACTGCACTGCAGTGTTGCAGTTTTTTTCTTTAGATTAAGGGATATATAGGATTGAAGGTGAGTATCTTGGATATAGTATTAAGGCGGATAAAAAATCAACTTGATAGTTGGTCTCAATGGCAAAAGAGTAAAACCACAGTCTTAGCAGTATCAGGCGGGGTTGATTCTATGGTGCTGCTTGATGCTATGTTGAACTTAGTCCAAATGCAGGAGTATCAAAATCACCAACTGGTTGTAGCTCATTTCAATCATTGCTTACGCAGCCCGGAGGTACATGCTGCTGAAGAAAAGTTAGTCATAGAAACGGCCGAAAAACATCAACTCATTTATTTTGTTTCTAAATGGACAGATCCTGCCGCCTCAAACATAGAAGCAAGAGCAAGAAATTCCCGCTATAAGTTTTTGGCAGATGTGGTTCACGCCACCCAGGCAGATTGTTTAATGACTGCCCATCATCTGGATGATGCGGCGGAAACAATGATTATGCGTTTAATAAGAGGAAGTTCACTCAAAGGATTGAGTGGTATCAATCCAAACTATCGGCGGGTAATGAAAGCTAGTAATAATACAGTATTAACTACTCAGTTGATGCGCCCTTTAATTCAGATAAGGAAAGAAGACTTGTATTTATACGCGGAAAGAAATAGTGTTAAATATTTTGAAGATGAAACAAATCACACACTGGAGTACCTGCGTAATCGAATACGTTTGCAGATAATACCTTTGATGGAAGAAGAGAATCCACGCTTTTTTGAGAATATGAGTTTAACTTTACAACAACAACAAGCTTCTTATGAACTTCATCATCAACAATATATGAAGGTAGAACCTTTTCTTATTGAAATGCTAAAAGAAAATTGGGTTTTAAAGGTTCAACAATGGCAGGAGCTGAATGAAGCGGAGCGCTTAATATATTTAATGATATTTTTTGAGGAGCGTCTTATCCATACAGTATCCCAATATGATAAAGATATGGTCAGGCAGCTGGAAGATTTAATTATGAATGATGAGAATCCGAGTGGACATATAAATTTACCCGCTGGGTGGACGGCAAGGCGGGAATATGAAAAAATAATTATTTCTTTTGCCCAGGCACATCAGCCCACTCGTGATTATACCCGCGGATACATCGATATTATCAATCATAATAAATGGTACAGCACCGGGAGTGGTCAGTGGATCGGGGTATTTGAAAGCAGTTATATTAATAACCAGATGTTACAATCAGTCAGTAACTATTTGCCATTAGACTTAAGCGCCTGCGAAGAAATTCCTCGTTTTAAATTGCGGCACCGGCAGGCTGGAGATGTTATGGTGTTAGGTAAGCCCGATCAACCCTTTCATAAGAAAATATCCCGGATAATGATAGATGAAAAGATACCTCTAATTGAAAGAGAGTTACTGTGGTTGTTATTAGATGACGAAGATGATATTATCTGGCTGGTAAATCATGCTGTATCTTTAAAATACAGACCACAAACGATAACGGAGGCTACTCATTACGTTTTCGTGCAAAATATTTCAAACTAATTAAGCAAAATGCGATATAATATGATAGAATGCAATAATGTTACTAAAAAAAGTAGGAGAGAAGCCCATGTTAGATAAAGATATATTATCGGTTTTAATTACTGAAGAAGATTTAAAAGTAGCCATTGAACGCCTAGGTCAAGAATTGACACGCGATTACCAAGGTAAAGAGGTACTGGTAGTGGGCATATTACGTGGAGCTGCTTTATTTATGGCAGATATTATCCGTGAGATGGATGTTTATCTAGAAATTGATTTTATGGATGTTTCCAGCTATGGGGATGCCTTTGAATCTTCAAATGAAGTTCGGATCATTAAAGATTTAGATTCAAGTATTGAAGGTAAAGACATTTTAATAGTAGAAGATATCATTGATACAGGTAGAACTTTAAAATATTTAATTGATCTTTTTAAATTTAGAAAAGCAAATTCAGTTAAAGTCTGCAGCCTCCTAGATAAGCCGTCACGGCGTGTAATGAGTGAAGTGCAAGTTGATTATATCGGAGTGGAAATTCCTAATGAGTTTGTAGTGGGGTATGGTTTAGACTATAAACAAAAGTATCGTAATCTTCCTTATATTGGAGTATTAAAACCAGAAGTATATTCAGACCCGGAAGAGTAGCATTTTAAATTTAGTTTTGTTATGCTTACTTAGATACGAACAAAATTACTTTAAGGAAAATAAAAAGATAAGGAGAAATATTATCGAATGCAACAACCCAATCGAAACCGTAGCCCATTTCGTAATACCTTGTTGTACCTTGTTATAGGATTAGCAATATTAGGTATCGTTAATGTTTTTACTGATAGTAGTTCATTCAGTGGAAGAACACAGGAAATCACTTCTACTCAATTTATTAGTCAGCTAGAAAACAACGAAATAGAAGAATTCGAAATACAAATTGGATCGGGTGTCTATCATGTGCGTGGCGAGTATTCAGATACTCAGAGTGTGGAAGAGACAGATGAAAACCTGGTTCAAGTTTTTCAAGGTTCGCCTAACGCCAATTTGTTTGAAGCCGAAATTCTTGGAAATGATGCTACATTAAATCAAGTAACCCAACTTGCGTCTGAAACAGAAACAGCTTTTAAAGCTATTCCTGAATCGTCTGCCGGTATTTGGCTGAGTTTCTTACCTATAGGATTAATGCTTATACCTGCCTTTTTCTTGATGTACTCACTTATTCAGTCAAGCGGGGGCGGCGGCAAAGGAGTAATGAACTTTGGCAAGTCCAAGTCTAAAGATGTCTCCAAACAAAAGGTTAAAGTTAAGTTTGAAGATGTTGCCGGCGCTGAAGAAGAAAAACAAGAGTTAGTAGAAATTGTTGAATTTTTAAAAGAACCTAAACGATTTACAGCTTTAGGTGCCCGTATACCGGCAGGAGTTTTATTGGAAGGTCCTCCAGGAACTGGTAAAACACTTTTAGCAAAAGCTGTAGCCGGAGAAGCAGGAGTTCCATTCTTTTCAATTTCAGGTTCTGAATTTGTTGAGATGTTTGTAGGGGTCGGAGCTTCGCGTGTGCGTGATTTGTTTGAAAATGCTAAGAAAAGTGCCCCGGCAATTATTTTCATTGATGAAATTGATGCTGTAGGACGTCAACGGGGTGCTGGTATGGGTGGCGGTCATGATGAGCGCGAGCAGACTTTAAACCAACTGCTAGTCGAAATGGATGGATTTGAAGGTAATGAGGGTGTCATTGTTATTGCGGCTACTAACCGCTCTGATGTACTTGATCCGGCTTTACTTCGTCCGGGACGTTTTGACCGTCAAATATTAGTAGGAAATCCTGATATCAAAGGGCGAGAAGCTATATTAAGAGTCCATGCGCGTAATAAAAAGTTGGCAAATGATGTTGATTTGAAAGTAATTGCACAACAAACTCCCGGCTTTTCGGGTGCAGATTTAGAAAATCTACTGAATGAGGCCGCACTTATTGCTGCCAGATTTGACCGTAATGAAATTACTGAATTTGACGTAGATGAAGCACACGACCGTGTAATCGCAGGTCCGGCTAAAAAGGATGCAGTCATTTCAGAAAAACAACGCCGTACAGTAGCTTACCATGAGGCAGGACATACTGTAATCGGGATGGTGTTATCAGAAGCCAGAACTGTGCATAAGGTAACAATTGTTCCGCGCGGACGTGCAGGCGGCTATGCAATCATGCTACCTAAAGAAGACCAGTACATTGTGACTTATAAAGAATTATTTGAACAAGTAGTTGGTTTACTTGGTGGACGCGCTGCAGAAGAAATCGTATTTGGACATCAATCGACAGGTGCAAGTAATGACTTCCAACAAGCAACTGGTATTGTCCGATCAATGGTCGTTAAGTATGGAATGTCAGAAACAATTGGTACAGTACAGTATGAAGGAGATAGCCAACCTTTTGCAGGAAGAAAATACGGCTATGGTAATCAAGCAAATTATTCTGACCAAATTGCTTTTGAAATTGATAAAGAAATCCACCGTATTATGGACGAAGCTCATGATGAAGCAACCCGTATTATCAATGAGCACCGTGAAGAGCTAAATATTATTGCGGAAAAACTATTGGAAATTGAAACACTCGATGCCCGTCAAATTAAAGCTTTATTTGAAACAGGAGAAATGCCAAAAGAAATAGAGACAACTGATGAGCCGATCGAAAAAGCTGATTCCTTTGAAGAAGCGAAAGAAAAGGCAGATGAAGACGAAGCTGCTGCTCATAGAGATCAATCTCCTGCTCGTTATAATAACAGCAGTCAACTTTCTGAAGGAACTCAAACAGACAGTGATGATATCAGCGAATAAGCTGACTGACACTAATTAATTTTATGTAGATTTTCTAGGATGGTTTTATCCAATTAGAAAGTCTACATTTTTCTTTATTATTGGAACATGAACTTTGCTAAAAAACACAATTTATTTAAGAGGAGCACTTTATGACAGATCAATTAATAAAAGCTCTAGCCTATGACGATCAGATTCGCATTTATGTTATAGATGCCACTCAGACCGTGGCTGAAGCACAGAAACGACATGAATCTTGGCATACTGCAACTGCAGTTTTAGGTCGTACTCTTGTAGCGACTTTGCTTTTGGCAGGTAACCTGAAAGGCAATGACCGCCTATCTGTTCAAATTAAAGGTACAGGGCCTGCAGGACTGATTGCAAGTGATGGAGATACCAGAGGGAATGTCCGGGGGTATGTTTCTAATCCGAAGGTGGCTTTGCCTTTAAATGAAAACGGTAAGCTGGATGTAGCAGCTGCGGTTGGTTTACCGGGAAGTCTGTATGTTAGAAAATATATTGCTGATGGTGAGCCTTTCACTGGACAGGTAGAACTTGTATCTGGAGAACTTGGAGATGATTTCACCTACTATATGGCAGTTTCAGAACAAACTCCGTCTGCTATTGGGTTAAGTGTTTTAGTCAATCCTGATGAAACAGTTACATCTGCCGGCGGTTTCATGATTCAGGTTCTTCCAGGAGCCAGTGAGGAAACTATTTCTGAGTTAGAAAAAAAGATAGAAAGTTTAGGCCGCATTTCTAATATTATAGATCAATCAGAAAGCATCCATCTTCTCTTAGATACTTTAGTAGGAGAAGATAATTACCGGGTGTTGGAGGAAAAAGAAGTTCGATTTAATTGTCCGTGCAGTAAAGAAGGTTTTGCTCACTCCATGGGCGCAATTGGCCAAGAAGAAATACAGGCAATGATAGATGAAGATCACGGAGCGGAAGTAGTCTGCCATTATTGTAATGAAAAATATAACTATACTGAAACAGAGTTGAAAGAAATTATCGAGGAAATGCAAAAGTAGAGTGGCAGGCAGGTGCTTAAATTAGCATATGTCTTCATAAAACCATGACTTTAGAGCGTTAATCATGTAAAATAAATTTCAGTGAAAGTTAAAGAGGAAATAGGAGGGTTTTAATGTCCGGTCAACAAGATAATCAAGATGTAAATTCTCAAGAAGAATTAAATGACCAATTAATTGTTCGACGTGAAAAAATGCAGGAAATGGCAAGTGCAGATGTCAATCCATTTGCTGCCGGCTTTGAAAAAACACATTACTCTACTGCAGTTGTGGATGAGTATGATCATTTTACAAAAGAAGAATTAGAAGAAAAAGAGCCCATTGTTGTGGCTATAGCAGGTCGGATTGTATCTAAAAGAGGGAAAGGTAAAGCAGGTTTTGCCCACTTACTGGATGCACAAGGAAGGCTTCAAATATATGTGAGAAAAGATGAGGTTGGTGAAGACACTTTCCCATGGTGGCAGTCTGCTGACTTAGGAGATATTGTAGGAGTAAGAGGCCGCTTATTTAAAACCAATACAGGGGAGTTATCTGTTAGAGCAACAGAGTTTATTCCATTAACTAAAGCTCTTCGTCCTCTTCCTGATAAATACCACGGCTTAGCCAATGTAGAACAAAGATACCGCCAGCGTTATTTAGATTTAATTGCGAATGAAGAAAGTTATGACCGTTTTGTTAAACGATCCAAAATCATTCGTGAAATACGTCATTATCTTGATGAGCGGGATTATTTAGAAGTTGAGACACCTGTGCTGCATAATCTGGCGGGTGGAGCAAATGCTCGTCCTTTTATTACTCATCATAATGCACTCGATATGGAGCTTTACTTACGGATTGCTTTAGAGTTACATTTAAAACGATTAGTAGTTGGAGGGATGGAAAAGGTTTATGAAATAGGAAGAGTCTTCAGAAATGAAGGTATTGATACGACCCATAACCCTGAATTTACCATGTTAGAAGTGTATACTGCTTACACAGTGTACACCGATGTAATGGATTTAACGGAAGGTTTAATTCGTTCTGTTGCTAAGACTGTATTAGGAACTGCTCATATAAACTATGATGACAAAGAGATTGACTTAGAATCAGCTTGGGCACGTAAACATATGGTAGATTTAATTAAAGAAGTAACCGGAGCGGACTTCTGGCAGACGATGACTTATGAAGAAGCCAATGCTTTAGCCCGTGAGCACCATGTATCTGTTCAAGAGCACGATCTTACAGTTGGTCATATTATCAATAACTTTTTTGAAGAAAAGGTAGAAGAAACTCTAATTCAACCTACTTTTGTTTATGGTCATCCGGTGGAAATCTCACCTTTGGCACGTAAAAATGAGGAAGATTCACGTTTTACGGACCGCTTTGAATTATTTATTGTGGGTAATGAATATGCAAATGCTTTTACTGAATTGACAGATCCAATTGATCAAAGAGAAAGATTCGAAGCACAAATGGCTGAAAAAGATGCGGGTAATGATGAAGCACACCCAGTCGATGAAGATTTCTTAGAAGCCTTGGAACATGGAATGCCGCCAACAGGTGGATTAGGTATAGGAATTGATCGCTTAGTGATGTTATTGACAGATTCTCAAACTATTCGAGATGTTCTTCTTTTCCCAACTTTAAGAAACCATTAGAAGAAGTGAAACAGTCAAAAGAGAAAGAAGGCAGTAATGAGATGGAATTAGTCAATGAAAAACAAGCTATCAGATACTATGGTTCTTCCAATGAGTTACTGGCTGAGATTACCTATCAACCTAAAGAAGGAACAAGTACAGTAATCGCAGATCATACTTATGTACATCCTAGTTTAAGAGGGCAGGGAATAGCAGAACGCTTACTGGATGCTTTAGTTAAACGCATGGAAGCAGAAGGGAAAAAAATTGAACCTATTTGTTCCTATGTAGTAAATAAATTTGAAGCTCATCCGGAAAAGTATCAGCATATAAACTCTAAACCGAACTAAAGGATTAGCTGCCAAAATTACTGAAGCCTGGATATTTCGCATTTAAAGAAGAAAAGCAGTTAAAAGAAAGATTTTTAACTGCTTTTTAAGTGTTTAAAGTTAAAATATGATGAGTTTTACATAAATTTCAAAAATGGGTTGACGCTTGAAAAGCTTCATGCTATTATAAGTAAGGTGTTTTTATTGACAGTTTCCTGAACTTCAGTCGTGCTGACTGCTATAATTACACCATTTAAATCGCAGTCTAAATCGGATGATTTATTGATTCCAGCCTGCGAAAAATTTTATATATAAATTTGACACACTTGGATGTGTGGACTAAGAAATTACATGGAAGGAGGACTTTTGATGCCAACAATTAATCAATTAATTAATAAACCGCGCAAATCAAAATCAACCAAATCAAAATCACCAGCGTTAAACGTAGGTTATAACAGTTTCAAACGTTCTACTACTAAAACAATGTCACCGCAAAAACGTGGTGTTTGTACGCGTGTGGGAACAATGACTCCTAGAAAACCTAACTCGGCTTTACGTAAATATGCTCGTGTGCGTCTATCAAACTTAATGGAAGTTACAGCTTACATTCCAGGTGAAGGACACAACTTACAAGAGCATAGTGTGGTACTAATTCGTGGCGGACGTGTGAAAGACTTAGCAGGGGTACGTTATCATATCGTTCGTGGAGCTTTAGATACTGCTGGAGTAACTGACCGTAGACAAAGCCGTTCGAAATACGGAACGAAAAAACCTAAATAATAATATAAACTATTGAACTTAAATTAAAGGAATCGAAAGGAGGAACTTGAGTGTCTCGTAAAGGAAGCATTCCAAAACGTGAAGTTTTGTCAGATCCAATTTACAACTCAAAATTAGTAACACGTACAATTAACCGTTTAATGGTTGATGGTAAGCGTGGAACAGCATCATCAATTTTATATAACGCATTTGATCTTGTTCGTGAACAAACTGGTCAAGATCCGATGGAAGTGTTTGAACAAGCGATTGAAAATATTATGCCGTTACTTGAAGTTAAAGCGCGTCGTGTTGGGGGATCTAACTATCAAGTCCCTGTAGAAGTACGTCCAGAACGTCGTTATACTTTAGCTATCCGCTGGTTAGTAAATTACGCACGTTTACGTGGAGAAAAATCAATGGAATTACGTCTGGCACGTGAAATCATGGATGCAGCGAACAATACAGGTGCATCTGTTAAGAAACGTGAAGACATGCATAAAATGGCAGAAGCTAACAAAGCATTTGCTCATTACCGCTGGTAAGATTTTAAAAGCTGTACCAGTCAGCATAATGCTGGCTGGTCTGCTTAAGCAAACATCTATTCATTAATGAAAGAGGGGTATTTATAGATGGCAAAAAGAGAATTTTCTCTTGAAAATACTCGTAATATCGGTATCATGGCCCATATTGATGCTGGTAAAACGACTACAACCGAACGTATCTTGTACTACACAGGAAGAATTCATAAAATTGGTGAAACTCACGATGGTGGGGCACAAATGGACTGGATGGCTCAAGAGCAAGAACGTGGGATTACTATCACATCAGCAGCTACCACTGCACAATGGAAGGGCCACCGAGTCAATATAATTGATA
Organism: uncultured Facklamia sp.; assembly: GCA_964471435.1. GTDB lineage: Bacteria > Bacillota > Bacilli > Lactobacillales > Aerococcaceae > Facklamia. The sequence goes on along the minus strand of CAYYGA010000008.1, from coordinate 2,282 downwards.
CTCCAGGGCACGTGGACTTTACTGTAGAAGTAGAGCGTTCACTACGTGTACTTGATGGGGCGGTTGCTTTACTTGATGCTCAATCAGGTGTTGAACCTCAAACAGAAACAGTATGGCGCCAAGCAACAACTTACGGAGTTCCTCGTGTTGTATTCATTAACAAAATGGATAAAATTGGAGCGGACTTTGAGTATGCGTTAGGTACTTTACACGAACGTTTACAAGCAAACGCACATGCAGTTCAATTCCCAATCGGTGCTGAAGATAATTTCACAGGAATTATTGACATTATCGAAAAGGAAGCTCATATTTATGCAGATGATATGGGGATGGATGTAGAAGTAACTGAAATTCCTGAAGAGTATAAAGCAAAAGCTGATGAGTTGTATACTAAGTTAGTAGAAGCAATTGCAGATACCGACGAAGAAATTATGATGGCTTATCTTGAAGGTGAAGAAATTGATACTGCTACATTAAAAGCTGCAATTCGTAAAGCAACTGTTAATGTTGAGTTCTTCCCAGTTTTTGTTGGATCAGCATTTAAAAACAAAGGTGTCCAATTATTATTAGACGGGGTTATTGATTACTTACCAAGCCCGTTAGAAGTACCGCCAATTGAAGGAATTATTCCTGGTACAGATGAAACTATGGAACACCATGCTGATGACAGCGAAGCATTCGCAGCCTTAGCATTTAAAGTTATGACTGACCCATTTGTAGGTCGTTTAACATTCTTCCGTGTATACTCTGGTACTTTAGAATCAGGTTCATATGTGTTAAACGCTACAAAAGATTCTCGTGAACGTGTAGGTCGTATCTTACAAATGCATGCTAACTCCCGTGAAGAAATTTCTGAAGTATTCTCCGGAGATATCGCTGCAGCAGTTGGTTTGAAAAACACAACTACAGGAGATACTTTATGTGCTGTAGACAGCCCTGTAATTCTTGAATCTATGGAATTCCCTGAGCCAGTTATCGAAGTTGCAATTGAACCAGATTCAAAAGCAGACCAAGATAAGATGGGATTAGCTTTACAAAAACTGGCGGAAGAAGATCCAACATTCCGTGCGTCAACTGACCATGAAACTGGACAGGTAATTATAGCCGGTATGGGTGAGCTTCACTTAGATATCATTGTAGACCGTTTGAAACGTGAATTTAAAGTTTCTGCTACAGTTGGTGCGCCTCAAGTTTCATACCGTGAAACATTCCGTGCTTCAACTCAAGCTGAAGGTAAATTCGTTCGTCAATCAGGTGGTAAAGGTCAATACGGTCACGTATGGATTGAATTTGAACCTAATGCAGAAGGTGAAGGATTTGAATTCGAGAATGCGATTGTTGGAGGGGTTGTTCCACGTGAATACATCCCTGCAGTAGAAGCCGGATTAAAAGACGCTATGGAGAACGGTGTATTAGCAGGATTCCCATTAGTGGATATTAAAGCTAAGTTATACGACGGTTCTTATCATGATGTTGACTCTTCTGAGACTGCCTTTAAAGTTGCTGCTTCTATGGCATTAAAAGCAGCTGCTAAGAAAGCACAACCTACTATTTTAGAACCAATGATGGCGGTTGAGGTTACCGTTCCTGAAGAATATCTAGGAGATGTTATGGGACATGTTAACTCTCGCCGTGGACGTATTGAAGGACAGGAACAACGTGGTAATGCAATGGTTGTTAGATCATTCATTCCATTATCAGAAATGTTCGGATATGCTACTACTTTACGTTCTGCTTCTCAAGGTCGTGGAACCTTCTCAATGCAATTTGATCACTATGAAGATGTACCTAGATCTTTAGCAGAAGATATCATCAAACAACATGGTGGCTCTGCAAATTAATTTACATTATTTCTAAAAAGCAAGAAATTGCTGAATCACAGCCGAATATTAGGGGGATTTCATTGAATTTTCCCTTTTATGTCGGTATAATTACTTTTGATAGATTACTTAATCTATAAACTTTTTATAATATTAGGGGGATTTACTTACAATGGGAAAAGAAAAATTTGAACGTACAAAACCGCATGTTAACATTGGTACATTAGGACACGTTGACCACGGTAAAACAACTACATCTGCAGCGATTGCTACTGTATTAAACAAACATTATGGTTTAGGTACAGCAAGTGACTATGCAGCAATCGATAACGCTCCAGAAGAAAAAGAACGTGGTATTACAATTAATACTTCTCATATCGAATATGAAACTGCTAACCGTCACTATGCACACGTAGACTGTCCAGGTCACGCCGACTATGTAAAAAACATGGTTACTGGTGC
>CAYYGA010000007.1:46563-50332 GCA_964471435.1 uncultured Facklamia sp. | reverse complement strand
CACAGCGCAAGAGCTGGAGAAGAAATCTTTCTCCGGCTCTTTTTTATGGAACGGCTTACTTGAAAAATGGAAAAAAACTTGTTAAGATATGAATTAACAAGATGTTAAGTTAACGCTTAACTAAATAAACCGAAATAAACAAAAAAATAAAAATGACTCTAAAGGAGGAAAGTCAATGTTTCGCAATGATCAATTACGTAAAATACGTTTAGAAAAAGGCTTGACTCAAGCAGCATTAGCCGAAGAACTGGAAATTAACCGGGCTGCTTACAACCAATGGGAGCGGGGAAAGACTCAGCCGAATGCCAAACATTTAAAAAAGTTAGCCGATTTAATGGAGCTGCCGCCGGAATATTTTTATACGGTCGACCAAATCAGTGAAATTTATGTCCAATTATCACAGCCCGGCCAGGTAAAAGTAGTGGATTTTGCTAGGAAAACCTTGAAAGAAGAGCAAGCTCATGCGTCAGAAGCAAAAGAAGAAGTATATGAGTACAAGGTTCATGAAAAATTATCAGCCGGTGGAGGGTATGGATATGCCAATGACTATACTTACGATCTAGTGTATTTTGATAAAGAGATCGATCATGATTTTGCCTCCTGGATTTACGGTGATTCGATGGAACCTTTATATTTAAACGGCTCCGTCGCTTTAATCAAAGATACCGGCTTTGATTATGATGGGGCCATTTATGCCGTGGACTGGGACGGACAGTCGTATGTGAAGCGGGTTTACCGCGAAGAAGCCGGCCTGCGTCTCGTTTCACTCAATAATAAATACAGCGACAAATTTGCCCCTTACACCGAAGAACCGCGGATTATCGGGAAAGTCGTAGGAAATTTTATACCGTTAGTGGAGTGATAGAAATGGGAATCATTGATTATTCATTGGAACCGCGCTCAGACATAGCCTTTTTTGACATGAAATCTTTTTATGCCAGTGTAGAATGCGTCGCACGTGGTCTCAATCCTTTAACCACCTGCCTTTGCGTTTTGAGTAATGGGGATAATGTTGGTTCTTTGATTTTAGCCAGTTCGCCTGTCTTTAAAAAAGTCTACGGCAAAAACAATGTCGGCCGGGCTTTTGACTTACCCTTTCACCTAAAAACCCGCAAGTTTTCCTATGCCAATGCCAGAAAGCAGGGCATCACAGTAACCCCTGAATATGTCGCTTACATTGAAAAATGGGCCCGGCACACCTTAATTGTACCGCCGCGCATGAGTCTGTATATTGAAAAAAACTTGGATATTTTAAAAGTATTAGAAAAATATGCCCCCCACGAAGAGATTTTGCCTTATTCAATCGATGAAGGCTTTGTTGATTTAACCCGCTCACTCAACTATTTAGTTCCTGACAAAGAGATGACGCGCAAAGAAAAATTAGACCTTGTATCCGCCAGGCTGCAGCATGACATCTGGCAGGCAACCGGTGTTTACACAACGGTGGGGATGAGTAATGCCAATCCCTTACTGGCTAAGTTGGCTTTAGATAATGAAGCCAAGAAAAACCATAACATGCGGGCTAATTGGTCCTACGAAGATGTCGAAAGTAAGGTATGGCAGATTCCTGAAATGACCGACTTTTGGGGGATTGGTAGACGAACCGAAAAAAGACTGAACCGCTTAGGGATTTATTCAATCAAAGACTTGGCCCAATCCAACCCCGACCGCTTGAAAAAGGAATTTGGCGTCATTGGTGTTCAACTCTGGTTTCATGCCAATGGGGTCGATGAAAGTAATGTCTTAAAAGTTTATCAGCCCAAATCCAAGGGATTGGGGAATTCACAGATTCTGCCGCGCAACTACTACCAACAAGAAGATATCGAATTGGTGCTCAAGGAAATGGCCGAGCAGGTGGCCATCCGCCTGCGCCGGGCGAAAAAGAAAGCTCAGCGGGTCTCAATTTATGTCGGCTATGCAGATGAAGTAGAAAAAAGGGGACTGCAGGCTCAAACGACTATCAGTCCAACCCAGACCACCCGTGAATTACAAGAACATGTCATTCATTTATTCAGGCAGAAATACCAGGGGGATCCTGTTCGTTCGATTGGTGTACGTTACGGACAGTTTGTGGATGAAAGATTTACAGTCTACTCTTTATTTGATGATATTGAAGCAGTCGAAAAAGAAGAAAAGCTGGATCACACTATTGATACTATCCGTCAAAAACATGGTTTCCTGGCAGTCCAAAAAGCCAGTGCTCTAAAAGAAAATTCACGTGTGATTGCCCGCAGTAAATTAGTCGGGGGGCATTCAGCCGGAGGATTGGAGGGCTTATCATGATGCGCAATTATTTACCTTATAAATCAGCCCGCGAGTACGTAGACCGAGGGATGGCTAAATGGATGGGTTTCTTTTTATCAGAACATACAGGAGCTCTGACCCAAGCCCAGGAAGCAGACAGTTTCCCGGACCGCTTAAATCCAGCTGAAAAGATGATTTTACTTTATCAAGCTTATGCCAACCAATTAACCATTCGTTTAACTTTAAAAGTAAAGGTTAAACGGGTGGAAGTTACAGGAAAAATAAAAAATTTAACTGCCCAGGCACTTTTACTTCAATCCAACCGGGACAGTCAAAATATTTATCTCGATAGTATTGTTACTATTGAATGGATCAATCAGGAGTTAGACCAGCAGATAGATGGCGGGGTGGGAGCAGATGACCAGGCCTAATATAAGACACCACCAAGTTCAACTGGATTACAGTCATGATACACTGGCTCGTTTAGGTGAAGATTTTTACCGCTATTCGCGCTTGGATATCCCTTTAACCTTTTTATTGTCCGATATCTTAGAAATGATGGCGACGACCTATCAAAGTTATTTTAAATTAGGGGCTGCACATGCTTCCGATGGACGCGATCATTATTTCCATTTTAAGGTCCGCACCGTAAAAGAGGTGCATTTAATCCGGGTCTATCAGTATGTAGGCCATAGTTTTACAAGTGAAAAACCCTTCCTGCCTCCAATTGATGAACAAAGCTAACCGCCGGTGGTTAAAGAAGCTACCAGCTGCTTTTTATGCCTGCTGTGCTAGAATAGGATTACAAGCTTTTTTTAATAATAAAAGGGCAGAACACTCAGCCGACAGGCTTTTAAAATTATTGGCCCAATATAAGGAGCAGAAACGATGACTAAAAAAGTAATTCAAGTAGTAGCAGCAGCGATTATTAAAGACAAGCAACTGCTGGCGATGCAGCGCAGTGAAAAAATGACGCTTTCCGGATTGTGGGAACTGCCGGGAGGAAAGATTGAAAAGGGAGAGAGCCCTCAACTGGCTCTAAAACGAGAAATCCAGGAAGAGCTGGCAGCAGAAATAGTGGTGGAGGAATTTGTGAACACTGCCTCTTATGACTATGATTTCGGGCAGGTCGAGTTGACTACTTACCTTTCTCAACTTTTGTCAGATACCTTTATAATGAAAGAACATTCCCAATTTCGTTGGTTAAGGGCGGAAGAATTATTTGAAGTTGAGTGGGCACCGGTGGATATACCGGCCATTCATTTAATCGAAGCTCATTTGAAACAGCTTTAGTCGATAAAAACGTCAGGTATAAAAACACAAAATATAAGGTAACATTAATAAGAAATCTTACAGAAAAAAACAGAAAGTTTTATTATGGCGAACGCTAGGCAGCTGATTCAATACGCCATGATAAAACTTTCTGTTTTTTTCAGATTTCTATTTAATTATCACATTATCAAACACTAGTAAATATTGCGAGGGCTATGTTAACCTAAGAAATAACTGTACTTTTTACCAAGCC
>CAYYGA010000007.1:42763-46463 GCA_964471435.1 uncultured Facklamia sp. | reverse complement strand
GAGAATAAATAAACATATCTTACAAAATTAGCGGTCCTTAAAATACTGGTAAAGCTGAGGTGGAACCGGATGATCTAAAGATAAATCCATGGTTACGACCGGTGTACCGTTTGCCATTGTTTGTTCCTCGGCACTCTCTTTTACGTAATGTACTGGACCAAGATAATAAAAGTCACTGCCTTCGCCGTCTTCTTTTTTCACAAAAAGGTGAAGGGCGATACCTTTTTCACTTGACTGAATAATATCTTTTACTTCACCGCTCGCAAAAGTGCGGTTGCTGCGGGTATACCAGTGGAAAATCCCCTCATTAATAAAACGGTCCAAATACTGGGTGGTTTCACTGATGTCATCCGCTTTGTGATAAGTGACAAAAATAGGGCAGCTGCTGTGTTTTACCCGGTAACCGTAAACAGTGCTGCTTTCATCTTTATCCCAAGCCAATAAGCGAACGGCGTCCTTACGGGAGTATTTTTGACCTACTTTCATAGGCTGGGCAAGGGCAACAGAGGAAGTTTGGTACTGCTGGTAACGCAGCAGACCTGTTTCTAAAGCATCCAGGATCAAAGAGCGAGCCGGTTCAGTATTTAAAGCTTGAAACCATTCATCAGTTAAATAATATTGTTGGGGGTCTTTTTCAACTAAAGGATAGCCGTATTTTTTGCGGTCAGCATTTTTGAAAAAAGCTAAGGAAACCACCCCAAAGACGGAGTCTAAAGTTTCTTGATCGGTGACCAGATTTTTTTCGGTTAAAAGTGCTTTAAAATCATTTTTTAAAATGGATTGATTCTGTACTAATTCGTTCAATAAAAGCAATTCATGGCTGCGCTTGCCATTCAAGAGTTCATAAGAAATAAAGTAGAGAAATTGATCGGCTTTTTCATTAAAGGATAACTCCAGCTCTTTTTCAAATTTTGTTATGACTTGGCCGTAATGTTTAAAGCTTTTATTTTCAAAAAAGACCAAGGGGTCCAGTTGATCCTGTTTCAGGTAATCCGACAATTGAGGGATTCTACCTAGACGCTGTTTTAATTCAGTATATTTTTCCCGCAGGATTTTCATATTAGCCAAATTGGTGGACGTAATGGATTGGAAAATCTGCTCACGTGCGACTGCTTCAAAGTTGACGGTGGTAAGTCCTTGAATTTGATTGCGCGTAATTAAGTGACGGCGGTAGTTGTCTTTACTCATCGACTGATCTCCAAAAAGAGCGATGGGAATCAAGTAGTTATTGCGGTAATTTCCAATAAAATCAATCACCGTTAAAAACTCTTTGCTGGGGTGTTTTCTTAAACCACGGCCTAATTGTTGGACAAAGACAATGCTCGACTGCGTATTTCGCAGCATGATGATCTGGTTAACACTCGGGATATCCACCCCTTCATTAAAAATATCCACTGTTAAAATATAATCCAACCGACCTGCTTCTAATTCTTCTACTATTTGAAAACGGTAGTCCTGAGAATCATCGCCGGTTAAGGCCTGGGTGCGGTAGCCCTTTTGATTTAATTTAGTTGAGAGAGTATGGGCTTCTTCTTTACGGGAGCAGAAAATCAGTCCACGCCTCTTTTGTCCCGACACACTATAAAATTCTGCTTTTTCCATAATATGGTGGACGCGGCTGTCGTCTACTAAATCGGTAAAACGGGTGGTATCTTCTACCAGCTGGCCGTCTACCGCCATATCTTTGACGCCGTAGTACATAAAAGGACACAGCATATCTTCTTCTAGTGCCTGGTGGAGCCGTATTTCATAGGCAATATTGTAATCAAACAACTCAAAAATATTAAAGCCATCGGTTCGTTCAGGAGTGGCTGTAATCCCTAGCATAAACTGTGGTTGGAAATGATTAATAATTTTCAAATGACTGGCGGCCCCGGCGCGGTGGACTTCATCAATCAAAATATAATCGAAAAAATCTGGTTCAAACTCTAACAAATTCTTATCTTGAGACAGGGTTTGAACAGTCGCAAAGACATATTTTTTATCTTCTAAATCCATCCCCGACCGGTAAAGACAGGCTTCCTCCTCTTGAAAAAACAAGACATCTTTAAAACTTTCTTTTGCTTTATGTAAAATTTGTTCCCGGTGGACAATAAAGAGGCAGCGTTCCGGCTTAAATTGTTCAATATCTAAAGCCGCTAAATAAGTTTTCCCCGTACCAGTCGCTGAAATGACTAAAGACTTATCGGCCCCTTGGTCCCGCATGGCTTGAATGGAAGCCAGTGCTTCTTTTTGCATGGTGTTGGGCTTTAAAAGACCTCTTTTTTTATCAGTAAAAGGATCTTTTTCTTCAATTAAATCTATTTTAATTTTCTCCATGGGAGTGTAGTGATAGCGGCTGTAACTATCAATCACTTCTTCGTTGAGAACTTTAGACTGCTGCCATAAACGGTCAAACTCCTTTTCTGTTTGGTGAATTAAATCCCCATTGACGGAAGAAGACAGCCTGACATTCCATTCATAATTCATTTTCAGAGCAGAGTGGGTTAAATTGGAGCTGCCCAAAATCATTACTTTTTCATCTTGATGCGAAAACAAATAACATTTAGCATGCATATTTTTCTGATCCGGAGTCAAACGGACTTCAATATTTTTAAACTTCAAAAGTTCGCGCATGGCATCCGGGTGATTAAAGCCTAAATAGGGAGAAATGATAATGCGCCCGGAGATCCCCCGGTCAGCCAAATCGGACAATTGTGTTTTTAACATAGCGATGCCCGCCAGGGTAATGAAAGCCACAGAAATCGCAAAAGACTGGCAGGTGTCGAATTCATTTTGTATGGCATCCAATACATAGCGGCCCTCGGACTGGTCATTCCATAAAAGTTTTGGCTCATACCCGCTGGAGCGGTAACTATTTTTGTCCAAGTAGCCAAACTTCAAAGATTCTAAAAGATTATTTTCATAAGGCGAAAGATTTTTGACCATCAGCAAACTCCTTTAAAATTAACTAGTAAATTTCATGTGTAATTAATGCTTAATTTATCATAATGAACTCAAAAGATCGAATTTTTATAAAAAAGCAGTGTTCCCAAAGTATATTGCCTTCCTTAACCAAGATTCCGCATTTGAAGTCGAAAGCCTATTTGGTTGTAACTAGTCAAAGTGGTATAATACTAAGGAGAGATGGAAAATACTAGGTTGGTTTAGGATAAGAAGGTAGAGTTATGAAGCAATTTACACGTAATGAAAAAAGATATCTGCGCTTATTAGAAAAGCTTTTAAAAACATCTGCTGTGAAAATTAAACGGGAGCAGTTTTTATTAGATACTTTTGGTGATGATTTAACGAGCCGGCAGGAAATGGCGCTGCTGATTAGTGAGGGTCCTACTGCTTTATTTAGGATTGAATTAATCGATAAAAAAGCAGAAGAGATTATTCAAGATTCAACTATGCAGGCCAGTGCGCTGTCGTTTATCAGCGGAGCACCGGGTGGTTTATTAATCAGTATGACTTTTTATGCGGATATGTTGCAATATTTTATCTACTTACTGCGCTTAACCCAGCAATTAGCTTATATTTACGGCTATGATAATTTGTGGGACTCCAACCAGCTGGGCAGTGAATCCAGAGATACGATGATTCTTTTTTTAGGCATCTTATTTAAAGTCGAAGAGGCCGGGTGTATTCTCAGATTGACTGGTGTGCCGCTGCCCACTAAAGTAGTCAGTCAGGTTCCCCGCGAAACGATTAGTAAAGT
>CAYYGA010000007.1:39521-42663 GCA_964471435.1 uncultured Facklamia sp. | reverse complement strand
GGACGCTGCAGACTGAACTGATTAATATTATGTTCAGTTTGCCCTTTATCAACCAATTGGGCTAATATCTCCCCCACAACCGGAACAAACTTAAATCCATGACCAGAAAAGCCGGCTGCAATTAAAACATTTGGATAGTCCGGATGAAAGTCAATGATAAAATGTTCATCGGGCGTCATTTGATACATACAGGCTGCCCCTTTAATAAGCCTGCCGTTTGCTTCTGGCATATAGCGGTCTAGAAAATAACGCACTACACTCTCATCTTCTTCATAGGCACCAAAGTCAAAATTGACTTCTTCCACATCTAGGTCCTGCCCGAAGTTATGCGCACCAATTTTCACACCAGAATTATTGATACTCGGAAAACCGTAACAGTGATAACCATCAGCGACCTTCCCGATAAAGCCTGGAAAAATTTCATCCGAATACAAGTCTTCATCACTTTCAAACCAGGCGACCGTCCGACGACTGACTTGATTTTTAATTTTTTTACCTAAAGGAAGTAGAAGTTTTTGGGTATGCGCCCCCGCAGTGACGACTACCTTTTTTGCTTCAAACTCTTGTCCGCCAGCCCTAACCCGCACACAAGAGGAATCAATTACGTCAATCGCATCAACTTTGGTATGGACTAACAATTCAGCACCTAAAGCAAGTGCTTGATTTTTTAAAAAACGGATGGCAGCAATCGCGTCAATCACGCCGGCGTTTGGTTCAAATACTCCAATATAATCTGAAGGTAAATTTAAGCCCTTGAACCGCTGGTTGATTTCATCCCCGCTGATGAAAATTTCTCCTTCTAATTGATTCGTCTTCAGCGCTTCCATTGCTATTTGGACAACTTCAGATTCTGGGTAACCGAAAGTAACCACACCCGTTTTTCTAAAAATTATTTCCTCGGCAGTCTCATGGATACTATTCCACATTTCCTGCGAACGTAAAGATAAAGGCAAATAGCATTCTTCTAAAGCATGACGAATCAGCCGGGTATGGCCGCCATGACTTCCGTAAAGGTGGGGGGGATTATGGGCATCAATCATTAAAACTTTTTGATTGAGCTTAGCTAATTGATAGCCGGCGGACATTCCCATTGAACCTGCGCCGATTATAATGACATCGTATTGGGACAACTCTTCACTCCTCTTCCTAATTTAAAATTAATATACAATTTTAAAGGACACATAAAGAAAAAACAAAAGTTTCGCATTCTTAATGAAAAAGGAGATAACACTAAAAAAGCCACCTCACCAATTTTATTCAAACTGGAAAGATAGCTTTTATTTAAAAAATAGCTGCCTGCTCAAATAGGACAGTTGAAATTTTTAAAAATTAATAATAGCTGCGGGCTTGAGATCCGGCTTGTTTTGCGTTGTCGATTTGAAGCAGTAAATAATCAGGCTGCTCTGGATCAAAGATGATTTGAGTTTCATTTTGACTGTGTTTTTCTTCTAAATTAAAAAGAACATAATCATACATCCGACTAGCATGAGCAGTGTAAGCAGAAGGATTATCCGCTTTTGTGTTTTCATCCGGCAGGGCCATAGTATAGGAAAATTCGCTGTCATCTGTAAAATCGATTTTAACTTTGTTGAATTGTGGTTGCTTGATTACATATTCAATTCCTTGTTCTTGGAATCCTTGGGCAGCTTGTTTAAATTTTTCAATTAAAGCTGCAGATTCTTCAGACTGCTTTTCTTCTAAAGCTGTGGCAACGGCTGTAAAGATAGTAGGCCAGACGGGTTGAGTAAAGTTATCAGCTTGGCCCAAATTAATTGTAATGGTCATAAAATACCTCTCAATTTCAATTTTTAAACTTATTATAACATATTTACTCAAAAACCAGAAAGCGTTTTACAAAATGGATATATTTTTAAAAAAAAGCAAGTTTTTCAGTAAAAACGCTTGACAAGAAAAGGCTTACATGGTATATTATAGTCAAGTAAAGAGAGATGCGCTGTCGGAAGGAAGATTGAATGGCGTCACTCTTTACGACAGAACCATCTACGTGGTTCCAATGACTGCTTTTAGCAGACATTGAAAAAAGAGTAGTTAAAGGATAACTACTCGAGCACACATTTCTAGTCACTTTTGTTTGATACTTAGTTTCCTTACTATGTGAAGTATTAGTAAGTTTGTGATGAATGCTGTGTGAAGAAATAGTATTCGCTAAGCAGTAATAAGCTAAGAAATGTAAGATTGAAGTGATGCAGAGTATAGCCAAAAAAAGATATATGAAGATTTCTGAAAGTTTATGATCGAAGATTTGAAGAAAAAAACGTAGAATCTGGCTAGAATGTGTGCGGGGAAAGTAGTGATGTTGCCGATCAAGTGTATAGAGTTATAACAGTCTAGTTTGCTACATAAGGCTGGTACACAGCAACACCACTTCTAAGAGGAGAGCGTAGGCTCTCCTCTTTTCCTATTTATGGAGTAATTATATACCTTGGGTACTTGAAGTTAGTGGCCCTTATAAGCTTTCTATTTGAAAATTCATTAGTTGGAAAAGGTTTACACCTTTTTAAAACTTCAGCTGATAATAAAAGTGATTATCTGATAATAGTTAGAGGTTGATGAGGATACTATTTGAAAGCTATTTAGATATAGTATATGATGGATATGCCGCAAGTTTATATATTTAAATTTCATCTGTTCTAATATATTAAGATTTTGAATAGCAAATTACACCCATGAATAGAAAGTGGTGCCTATGGATTACGAATTATTATCCGAACGCTTAAAAGCAATCGCAGATCCCAGCCGGTTAAAAATTATTAAGCTGTTATCTTATAATGGTTATCGAGCATGTGAACTGTTGGAGTATTTTAGTTTTACACAACCCACTTTATCCTATCACATGAAAATTTTATGTGAGCTGGAATTAGTTGAAAAGTCCCGCGATGGACGTTGGATTTTTTATACCTTAAATAAAGAGGTAACTGATAAATTAGTTGAAAATTTTGACAGCTTGTTTCAAAAGCCGGAGGTTGAACTCCCTTCGATGGAAATAGTAATGACAAAGAGCAGTTCAATGAGTCATAAATAAGCGGATTAAACTATTATCACTTCTAAACAAAAACGATTAAAGTAAGAGCGATCGGCTTTTTAAGCCGGCATTACTTTAATCGTTTTTTTATTTAAGCTT
>CAYYGA010000007.1:34840-39421 GCA_964471435.1 uncultured Facklamia sp. | reverse complement strand
TCTTTTAAATTAAAAGAGTCTGACTGGCGGGCAAAGCGGGTGAAAATCGCCATATAATCCATATCCGGATAAAAATCCTGGGCCATTCCCTGGATTAAAATAGTAGTTTTAATTAAAAGAACTAATTCATGGGGCAGACTGAGTTTATATTTATGTGCAACCCGCATGGCATCCTGGAACATCTTATTTAAATCAATCGCCCAAAAACCGGCTGTTAAATAACGGTTATACAACTGGTTTAACTCCTGGTAGAGACCTGCTTCATCAATATAACCTTGTGAGGTGGAAATCATAACCATAATTTCAGTTAAACCGCCGATATCTTTTGAAGTTATTGCTTTTAAGAGTGAGATTAAAAATTGTTTTTGATGGGACTGAAGCTCACCCATAATGCCAAAATCAATATAATAAATTTTACCATCGGAAACCATCAAATTTCCGGGATGTGGGTCAGCGTGATAGTAGCCGTCTTCAAACACCTGGTAGAGACTGGCTGTTACAATTTTTTCAGCTATTTCTTCTAAATCATAACCGGCCTTAACAATCGCTTCCTTATCAGTAAAGCTTACGCCAGGGATTTCTTCCTGGGTTAAAATTCTTTCGGTACAATACTCTAAATGAATTTTCGGCACTTTAATTAAACTGCGCTCTTGGTTGTTAGTAGAAAACCTCAGCATAGCTTCTGCTTCTTCATAAAAGTTTAACTCGCGTAAAGTCTGGCGGCGCATATCCTTAATAATATCAATCGGATCCACGATAATATCCTGGAAAACATTGGGAATGACATTAATAAAACGCATGAAAAGGTTCAAATCCCGAATCATCTCGGCTTTAATACGCGGACGTTGGATTTTAATCGCTAATGATTTACCACTCTTATCTCGGGCATGATAAACCTGTGCGATGGACCCGGTCGCAAGAGCTTCTTTTTGTACATAGTCAAAAGTTTCTTCCATGGAAGCACCGGTTTCTTCTTTAAAAACCACATCCATTTCTTCAAAAGATAAAGCAAAACTGTCGCTGTGTAATTTTTTCAATTCATTAATATATATATCAGGTAAGAGATCGTTACGAGTAGCCAGTGTTTGGCCGATTTTCACAAAACTTGGACCTAAAGTTTCAAACGATTGCCGCAATTTCCGTGCAGTTTCTTCCGCATCCCCCTGACCGACACTACGCTGATAAAGCTCCCCAAAGCCAAAGCGGGCGAAAGTATTTACAATTTCTTTAAAACGTTCACGATTTTCAGACATAAAGACTCCTTTATACTAGAAAAGACACTTCTATCTCCAAGGAGTAGAAATGTCCTCATTTAATCTGACCTTAAAACTATCGCATTATTTTACAAAAGTAAACTAAATGTCTGCCTCATCTATTTTATCAAGGTCAATTCTTTTTTCTAAAAACTCAACCTTATCCATTAAATGGTCCACATCATGACGTAAATTTAAGAGCTGACGCATCAATTCTGTTTCCTGTTCCGGATCAATTTTAGCCCTATCATCCTGGCGGCGAACAGTCCGTTTTAAATCTTCAGTTAACTCTTTACCTTCCTGGACCGAAACCTTCCCTTTATCAATCATTTCATTGACAAGTTCCTGCCCACGTTCAAAAGTCATCGTTGAACCGCCTACGAAGGCTAAAAATAAATTCTTTAAGTGATTATTTTTCTTTTCCATTCCCCATCGCTCCCTTAATAATCGATAAATCAATTATAAGCTAAATTTAATCTAACGGCAAAGAATAGACCACAAAACCCTAAATAATTTAAAGCCTTTTCAACCCCTTTAACCCCCACTGTAGCTTCCAATAGCCGATCGAATTATGCTATACTTGAATCTGTATGTAAAAAATTATTTATTAAAAAAGCTGATACCATCAATAGGTAAGAACTTATTTTAAAATAAATATTTATATTAAACTTTAATAAAAATAAAAATTCAAGATGAAAGGAAGAAAAAGATGTTTTCAATTTTTAAAAAGTTAGCCTGGTTTTTAAAACTGCGTTGGAAAACCTATTTACTGGCAATTGGAGGACTTATCACCTGTGCCATTCTTTCAGCAGTAATTCCCTTAATCATTGGATCAATTGTTGACCAAATGGCAAATGGGACCGTCACCTGGTCCAGCTTACAAAGCCATGCAGTCCTATTATTGGTAATCGGGATTGTGATGTATGCCCTGCGTTATATGTGGCGCTCAAACCTTTTCACCAATTCAACTCTATTAGAGTCGATTATGCGTAACCGCCTGTTTGATCATTTCACCAAAATGGATCAGCAATTTTATAATGAGCACCGTACAGGAGACCTGATGGCCCACGCTACCAACGACCTGGCGGCTTTGCGCTTTGTAGCAGGAGGCGGAATCTTAACTTTAACCGATTCCTTATCGATTACGATTGTGACCCTTTTTTCCATGATAGTATTTATTGACTGGAAATTGACCTTATATACTATTATACCATTTCCACTATTAATATTAGTGTCACGCTATTTAGGAAAATGGATTAATGTTTACTTCCGCGGATCTTTAGAATCTTTTTCTAAAATGAACGATCATGTCCAGGAGTCTGTTTCTGCAATGAAGGTAGTTAAAGCCTTCGGAGAAGAGGAAGACAACTACCAAGACTTTGTGGAAGCAACCGATAATGTCGTCTCGAAAAATCGTAAAGTTCATTTTATCAATGCGGCTTACACCCCCGTCATTGATATGATTACCGGTCTTTCTTATGTCTTAACTATCTTTTTCGGCTCTTATTTTGTGTCCCAGGGCCGCATTACCATCGGCGATTTAATTGCTTACTTTTCTTACCTAGCCAATATGACTTGGCCTTTATTAGCGGTAGGGCGCCTAGTAAACACTATGGAACGCGGGAATGCTTCTTATGACCGGGTAACTGAGTTGTTAGCCAAAAAAGCTAAAGTCCAAAATCCAATAAATGGTGCCAAGGATCTAGCGTTCAACCAATTAGATATTAATATCGAATCCTTTACCTTCCCAGACGGCGATCAGCCGGCTTTAGAAGAAATTCATATTTCTTTAAAAGAAGGGGAGACCTTGGGAATTGTCGGAAAAACAGGTTCAGGAAAATCCACCTTGTTTGATCTTTTAGTGAGAAACTATGACTTAAATGCCGGCACCATTCGTTACGACGGAGTGGAATTGCCTGCGATTGACATGCATCACCTCAATCAGAATATAGGCTATATTGCGCAAAATAATTTACTGTTTTCAACGACTGTTAGAGAAAATATCCGTTTTGGCCGTCCTGAATTAAATGACCAGGAAGTTGAAAAATTTGCCCGCATTGCCCATGTTCATGAAGACATTTTAGATTTCAGCGAAGGGTATGACACCGAGGTAGGAGAAAAAGGAGTCAGCCTCTCTGGAGGACAAAAACAAAGAATTTCGATTGCCCGTTCACTTGCTTTAGAACCGGAAGTTCTCTTGATGGATGATGCTATGTCAGCGGTGGATGCTAAAACTGAACAAGCTATTTTAACTAATTTTAAAGCTCACCGTACGGATGGCATCACCTTAATTGCCACCCACCGTCTGTCTTCGGTAATGCATTCCGATGAAATTATTGTTTTAGATGAAGGACGGATTACCGAACGAGGAAGTCATGAACAATTAATGGCTTTAGACGGCTGGTACGCCAATATGTACAACCAGCAACAATTGGAACAAAAATTATCACAAATAGAAATAGAGGAAGACCTAAGTCAAGCTTCCCAAAACAACACTTTTTTAGGAGGTGAGCTGAGTGGCGCAGGAAACGAATAAGAAAAAAAGCAGTGAAGTTGAAAACCAAAGAAAAGATAAAGAAAACCGCGTAGAAGCTGATAAAAAAGCTAATCAAAGCAAGTCGCCTCGTAAAATGAAATTTAATATTGGGGAACAAGTTGGAATTTTAAAATATCTTTTTTCATTTGCCTACCCGCAGTGGTGGCGTTTTGGCTTATCGATTATCGCCATGGTAATCTCATCGTCAATTGCAGCTTTCTTACCCATCATTATTCAACGCTACCTTGATGAAATACTGGCAGCCAATCTGGCAACACTGGAGATTACTTTACAAGTAGCCCTAACTTATTTAGGTTTACTGGCCGTTCGGATGGTCTTAGTGTATGTAAAAGACTTTTTATTCTTTATGGCATCAGAAAATACTGTTGCCTCCATGCGTAACACCCTTTTTAAAAAGCTGGGTGTCTTGAATATGGATTATTTCACGCAGACTCCCAATGGGGAAGTAGTCTCACGAATTACCAATGATACCGAAACCATTAAAGAGTTTTGGAATGTCTTTTTAACATTCTTTGACGGCTTTATTAATGCAGTGACTGTAGCGGTAGCTATGTTCTCACTCCATGCCCGAATTACATGGGTCTTCATCGCCTTTGTGCCGGTCGTCTTTTTATTAATTTATGTTTATCAAAAAATATCTACCCGTGTTTACCGCCGCATGCGTTCGGCTTTAGGTAGAGTGAACGCCAGACTGTCCGAGTCGACTATGGGTATGTGGTTGATTCAACAGTTCAATCAAACGGAAAGAATGAAAGCAGAATTTGATGAGGT
>CAYYGA010000007.1:30202-34740 GCA_964471435.1 uncultured Facklamia sp. | reverse complement strand
TAAGCGGACCGATTGAAGGTTCAGTGGCAATTGATGACTTAACTTTTTCTTATGACGGCACACAAAATGTTTTGAAAAATATCACCATGCAGGCCAAGCCGGGTGAGATGATTGCGATTATCGGTCACACGGGGTCAGGAAAATCCACCATCATCAACCTCCTGATGCGCTTTTATGAGTTTGAACATGGAAGTATTGAGTATGACGGAGCAGATATTCGAGATTATACTACCGAAACATTACGCACCGATGTGGCTTTAGTCCAGCAGGATGCTTTTATGTTTTACGGTAGCTACAAGGATAATATTCGTATGCACGGCGATTACACCGACGAGGAAGTAATAGCAGCGGCCCGCTTTACCGGCGCAGATAAATTTATCGAAGCCTTACCTCGCGGGTATGACACCTTGATTTCTGAAGGAGGGGCAACACTTTCAGCGGGGCAGCGTCAACTGATTAATATTGCCCGCTCCGTTATCCGAAAACCGAATATTTTAATACTGGACGAAGCAACAGCAAACATTGATACGGAATCTGAGATGTATATCCAGGCTTCCTTAAATAAAATCCGTGAAAATGCAACTTTGATTGTTATTGCCCACCGTTTATCTACAATTAAAAATGCTGATCAGATCTATGTGCTCCACCAAGGACGCATCATCGAGCAGGGGCGCCACCAAGAATTGATTGACCAGGAAGGCACCTACTACGACATGTACCGCCTGCAAAGCTTACAAGGTCTATAAAGATAAAATAGTCAGCTCGAAAATAATATAAGATTAAATTTAAAAGCTCTTCACTCAGTTGGAGACAGGGAGCTGTCTTTTAACTGAGTGAAGGGCTTTTTTGATTCACCCGGGTGATAAGGATTATGAAATTTAAATGATTTGTAAAATAGATTGTACTTAAAAAATTAACTCCCACTTACAAAGAATCTGGAAGAAAAAATAATCTTTAATCACCGCTTTAGAATCATCTGCGCAGCTTAGAGTGCCTTAGTGAAAGCTTTAGCTAGAACTTAGGCACTCTCTAGCAGATGAAGTCTGGAAACTCCGACCGACAGGAGGAGTTGAAGGACGTTTCGCGGTAATTAAAGATTATATTTTCTGGAAGATTCTGTAGTTAGCCTGGATTAAGCGTAAAAAGCTTTACCATTATTTTCTCCAACCCTTTTCCTAAGATTAAAAATGATTGAGAAAATTATAAAAATATTGTTATAATAGAAGCAAGATATAAAAGATACAAGTATAGAATATTCTTAAACAGTTAAATAATACAAGATAAAGAGGGTTGATGATGAAAACATTATTTAATACTATTTTTATTTCAGCTGAAGAATTCAGGCAGCAGGAAAAAAGTCCCTTTTTTGCCGGATTTCTCTGCTTGATTGCAGGCATCGTAGGCTACCACCGCTTCTATATGAAGCATGACTTACGCTTTATTTTAATTCTTTTAATTACAGGTGTAATGGGCTATTTAGGCTTTACCCAGTCTTGGTACTACCTTATCGGCTGGGCACTCTGGTTTGTCTTCCAAGCCTTGATCTATTTTGTAATGGGAATGATGGGAGTACACCGTCGTCCACGCCTTGAAACCGCCCAAGAAGTAGAGCTGGTTTCAACTACGCGCCCCTTGGAAGAAGTGGGAGAAGACTTACCGCCTCTGCGCCGTGCAGGACGTCAAGCTAAAGCAGAGGTTGAGCGTGAACTGACCCCTGCATCTGCTGCATCCTTTCCTCGTCTTGAAAAAGATAGCCCGACTAAAATAAAAACCGCTGATCAATGGACCACACTTGAAGATAGAGCAGACTTTCAAAAAATAACAAGTGATGAGAATCGTATTCATTTTAAGAAAAAAGGAAAAGCTTCTTCATCCGTTGTAATCCATGATGAAAAAGCAAGTACTTCAAATAGAGTCGCTTCATCTCAACCTCAAAATAAAGTATCACCCCGAGTTGAGGCCTTTGAAGAACGGATTGAAGAAAAAATTGAAAAAGAAAATCATCATCTGGGGAATGAACCGAGTCAGTCCTTGAAAATCGATGAGGCAGTCATTCAAGAATTGGATTTATATCCAACGCATCTAGCAGCTTTAAATGCAGTGAAAGTTCCTGAAGGGGAGCTGTGGAATCAGCCTGCTACTAAAAAAGAACTGCTGAAGCATTTTAAAAACTTTATCAATAAAGTCGGTGAAGGTCTGGCAGCTGACCATCAATTACTGGCTGATCCGGATTATGCTTACTTAGTAGCTTTTTTTCAGCATAACAAAGTCAACCCGCCGATGAAGTTAGTCCTGCAGTCTTTAGTTAATTTATCTGAAAATATTTTATTTAATCAATTTGTAGATAAAAGTCATTTAAATGCTGATTTTGATCTTCAGATGCTTGCTTCATTATTACCGGAGGAGATTTTACAAAAAATTACAGAGTATTATGATCAGCATAGTTAGTCTTCAAAGATGTATAAATGTGGATTAGGAGTAGTATATGCGTATTGTAAGTCAACTATTTTGGGTTATCTTCTTTTCACTTTTAGGAGAAGTGTTATCCATAGTAATTCAACCTTTTGTCGCCATTCCAGCTTCTGTTATTGGAATGGTTCTCTTGTTTTTAGCCCTACATTATAAAATAATTAAGCTGGAACAGGTGGAAGATGTTGGAAACTTTTTAACCTCTAATATGGCCTTCCTCTTTGTCCCTTCCGGAGTAGGGTTGATGACTAACTTGGACTTGTTTGCAGATTTATGGTGGCAGTATTTAATTATAGTTTTTGTCAGCGTTGTTGTCTTAATTGGTTTAGTGGGCCGGTTAATCCAAGCATTGAACGCCCGCAATCAACAACTTGGTAAAAAATATGGAAGCGCCACACCAGAAACTGAAGATAGGAGGGGAGAAAAATAGAAGCACTCTTAAGCAGTCCGTATTTGTGGCTTAGTTTATCTTTGGGCATCTATGTTTTAATCGATCACATTCAGAAAAAGATCAAATCGCCTTTGCTTAATCCACTCCTCTTTTCCATCATTATAATCATCGCCTTGCTTTTATTTTTTGATATACCTTATGAAGTGTATCAGGATTCAGGACGTTATTTATCCTTTTTCATCACTCCGACGACCGTTTCACTGGCTATTTTATTGGAGAAAAACTTTGACTATTTAAAAGAAAATGTGAAAGCCATTTTAACCGGGATTTTTTTCGGTGTCTTGATGCACACAATCATTGTATTAGTTTTTTCTTTTCTTTTTTCTTATGATGCCAGTTTATTTGGCACACTCTTTCCTAAGTCGACCACCACCGCCATAGCGGTTGAAATCACTGAATCCTTGGGAGGGATTGTTCCTTTAACAGTAGCCTTAGTGGTCATTACCGGTGTGATGGGTTTTATAATTATTGAGCCGCTGTTAAAACTTTTTAAAATAACCGACCCCGTAGCTCAGGGGATTGCGATCGGTTTGGCCACCCATGGAATGGGGACGGCTAAAGCGATTGAAATAGGTGAAGTCCAAGGAGCCATGTCAGGTTTATCAATCGTATTAACAGGAGTTTTAACAGTTGCCTTGGCACCTTTAGTCCAGCAGTTTTTATTAGGAATGTAGTAGACATGTTATAAAGCTTTGAAAGTTTTGAAAGAGCGTCAATGGAAAACAGAAGAAGACTCGAGAGTAAAAAGGAGTGGACTGAAATGGATTTCCTGGGGTTTCATATTGGATTGCGTACTTTTAAAAGTTCGGTAGCAGTATTTATATGTATTTTGTTATACTTTTTTCTCTTTAACGACAGTCCGGTATTAGCCAGTATTGCGGCAATTTTTACTATCCGACAAGATATGCAGTCAAGTATTTATTACGGAACCGGTCGGATTATAGGGATCTTACTAGCTAGTTTAGTGACCATGCTCTTTATTTTCCTCTTTCCTATCTCGTCAGGACAAGATTACATTTTATTAGCAGTGGTTCCTTTAGCTATGATGGTGTTTATTCCTTTGGCAGTCCGTCTCAAACTAGACCGGGGGGTCGTGGTAGGGACGGCTACTATGTTGATTATTTTTTTTAATATCCCGGTTGATAACCAGTTGACTTATGCAGTGACCCGACTCTTGAGTACGGCAGTCGGCGTATTGGTTGCCATTGTGGTGAACCGAGTATTACCTAATAATTATCAAAAGAAACAAAGTAAAAAGAGGGCAAAATAGTCCACAGACTGAAATCCAACTTCTTTCACAAAGCTAATTTAGGGGTATCCCTTTTTAAAAAAGTGCTTATCTTGGTAAGCTTAGGGATTGTTGATATAATAAAGAGGTAGAAAATGGAGGAGATTAGATGGAGTTAGGCGTACATGATATTTTGCCTTTAAATGAACATCAAACCACACAGGAAAAATACCAGGAGACGATTGAGCTGGCTAAGGCGGTGGAAAGTTTTAACTATCACCGCTATTGGGCGTCGGAACATCATGGAATTGATTCGGCAGCCTCGTCGACACCGGAAATTTTGATTGCTTATTTGGCAGCTGTTACCGACAAGATTCGTTTAGGAACAGG
>CAYYGA010000007.1:27142-30102 GCA_964471435.1 uncultured Facklamia sp. | reverse complement strand
AATTTAATTCAGCCCTGGATGTTAGGTTCTTCAGGACAATCCGCCATGCACTCAGGTGAGATGGGTTTAGGCTATTCCTTTGCCAAATTCTTTGGTATTGAAACCGAACCGGAAGTCTTTCAAGCTTACCGCGACAGCTTTAAACCGAGTGAATTTTTCGATAAGCCGAAAGTGATGGCATCTTATATTATTATTTTAGCTGATTCACAAGAAGAAGCAGATTACATCGCCAAGCCGGCTGAGATTTCCAATCTTTACAGCAATGCCATGCGTTTAATGGACCCCGAAAAAGCTCAAAAGCTTGAGATACCAGCAGAAGCAAAAGACATTATTCAATCAAAATATGATAAGCGTTTCTTAATCAAAGGGACACCGGCTCAAGTAGAAAGTATTTTAGCCGAAGAAATAGAACATTACGGCTTGGATGAAATTATGGCTTATATGCCGATCTACCACCTGGAAGATAAAATAAAATCCTATAAGCTGCTCGCTCAAATCTTTGATAAAGTCTAAAAATTGAATAACTGATTGCAGAGCTGTTTAAACTAAAAGAACAGCTGAAAGTCTTATCACAGATGAAAGAATTTCCTATTCTCTGGATAAGACTTTTTCTAATCTTTAGTTAATAAAATCTATTATAAAATGGATTATCTGCTATACTGTAGATGAAATTTAATCTATAAATTCATACCATATAACAGGAGGAGATTTGGTGAAAAAAATCAAATACAAGCTGGGAGCATTTTTACTTGTCCTCACCCTGGGACTGACACAGGGATGGCAGCCTCTTCACATTTCAGCTCAATCTAATAGTAATAACGGTGAATATTTAATCGATGAAGCCATTGAATTTGGCAGTGAGTCCACTGAAGAAATAGAAACTGAAGAAGAGACTGAAGAAGAAAGCAGTCAGAAAAACTCGACTTTAGAAGAAAGAGAACAGGAAGAAACTAGCAGTCTGGAAGAAGAAAACTTGGAGGAAGACGGTTTTATTCCTCAATGGCTGAATCTTTTGATGGATGAAAAAAGTCAAAATAATACGATGTTGGCAGTAGCTTACCAAGACTACCAGCAAATTGAAGATAAGTTTGATTACTTAGACATTATCGAATTGGGCGAAGGCTCAACTTATGACTTTGTGCTGGATAATTTTACTTATACACACGAAAATGTTGAAATCATGGAAGAAACAAGTGATATCGGCTTATCGGTAGTTTCCTTTTTATATACAGCTGAAGAAGGAGAATTAAATCCCGAGCGCGACATTGAAGACTGGGCCATGATTGAATTTTATTTTGTAACGGATATTTTAGTTTATTCCAGCCTTTCAACCATGTCTTTAGGATTCAATGAAGAGAATGCACTTCCGATTGAAACAGTGAATAATTGGGTGGATCAAACTGCAACTGTCGGTAGTTTAGCAGATGACAGCCAATTCGAATTGAATGCTTTTGGCCAGGTACTGGCGGGTGGAGAGTTTGTTTACAGCTTAGGCATGCCTGTTTTTAGTGGAGCTGATTTTGGCGGCGGCTTACTCGTTGTAAATGACGAACAGGTTATGGCAGCTAATA
This sequence comes from uncultured Facklamia sp., assembly GCA_964471435.1. GTDB lineage: Bacteria > Bacillota > Bacilli > Lactobacillales > Aerococcaceae > Facklamia. The sequence continues at coordinate 28,531 of CAYYGA010000007.1, read as the reverse complement.
CCGTTACTTTAGAAGATGTAGAAGCTGTCGGCTATTCAGCGGTTATGTATGTTTTATTAATTCAAATGGTACCCAATAATGTATTTATGCCAGCTGAGCAGGATGCACCTGCCGACAATAATCTTGAAATAGAAGAAAGTGAAGTTCAAACAGTTCAGCCGGAAACAGAAGAAAGTCAAACTCAAGCAAACGAAACTGAGCAAATTTCACAAGACACCGAATAATGCTGGTTAATAATTAAATTATATATTTTACCCTTAATCCCTTTAAAACATCATTTTTAGAGGGGTTATTTTTTATTTATTTGAAATAATACGATTTTCTGAGCTTAATTACTTTGTGAATGGAAGCCTTTCCATTATAATTGACTTAAGATAAAAAGGGAGGCGTCTCAGATGAAAAAGTTAATTAAGTTGCTGACGTCGAGTATTTTTGCTCTATTTCTAGTGTCGAATGTAATGGTAGCAGGTTTAGTAGCAGTGGCGCAGGAAGATTTTAATGCATTACCTAGTAGAGGTTGGGGTTCAGCCATTGAAGAAGAGGAATTTGTAGAATCCAATTTACTGCCCGTCTGGGCTATCGAAATGATGTCCACTTACAGTCAAAATAATGAAGTGTTGGATATTGCCTTTGAAGACTATTTACAAATTGAAGACAAATTTATGTTTTCCGATCTCGATACATTTGTATTAGGTTCAACTTATTCTGAAGTTTTAAATGGTTTTGTTTATAATTTCGGCGATGTAGAAGTATTTGAAGATCGCTATGATAATGGTGTTTCTTTAATATCTTATATTTATCGTGCAGATGAAGGGGATATCAATCCTGAAACCACTATTGAAGACTGGGCCAACATCGATTTTTATTTTGTTGATGATTACCTCGTTTTCTCAGGGCTTTCCTCAATGTCCCTTAACTTCCAGTCTCAAAGATCCGCCCCGCGCGAAGAAGTGGCTAACTTATTTGATACCGGTCAAGTTGTAGATACACTTTTCGATGTGGATAATTTAGAAATCTATGGCCTGGGTCAAATAATGGTAAGTGATGAATTTGTGTATGTCGTCGGATTCCCTATCACACCACCAGAAGCTGGCGGTATCAGCGAAGGCGGTATGGTCGTCGTCATGAATGATACCCTTTATACCGGTATGACCGTTACTTTCAACGAGCTGCTTCAATACAGCTTCACAGGCTACTATTACCTGACATTGGTGAATAATGTTCCAAATCAATTATATCAAGTACAATAATAATTTTTATAAAAAGACCAGAAACTATAGAAAAATACTGTATGAATTAAAGACTTTATCCAAAAAATGGGTAGGGTCTTTTTGTCTGCCGTCCATTAGGAGTCAAGCATCACTGCTTTTTCCGGCTATCCACTCACTC
>CAYYGA010000007.1:13674-27042 GCA_964471435.1 uncultured Facklamia sp. | reverse complement strand
AAATATCAAACTTGCATTTCAAGTGACATTTAAAACCATTTAGCTTACACTCAAAATAGATTAACAGCCTAAAGGAGGCCGCAATAAAATGAAAAAAATCAAATTAAATAATGGAGTTTTTATACCAGTTGTCGGGTCTGGTACTAATACTTTTGGTAAAAAGGATAATTCCTACAATGAAGAATTGCGAGGGGACACGCAGGAAATGGACTGGGCGATTGAAAATGGTTACCGCCATTTTGATACAGCACAAAGTTACCGTACAGAAATTGTAGTCGGTGAAGCGATTGAAAAATCAGGAATTGACCGGGAAGAGTTTTTCATCACCTCTAAATTACAAACCAGTAAAGGCTATTTTGGCAGTGACTGGGCACATGAAGAAATTGCAAAAAGTTTAAAAGCTTTAAAAACGGATTACATTGACCTTTTTCTCATTCATCATCCTTGGGATAACCAGGAAGAAATCTTAGAGGCTTGGCGTGTCTTAGAAGAATATTATGAAAAAGGTATTTTCAAAGCAATTGGAGTGTCTAATTTTGATGAAAAACTGTTGGATTATCTAATAGAACACGGGGATATTACCCCGGCTGCCAACCAAATTGAAAGTCATGCAGGTAAATGGAATGATGAGCTGATTGCTTATAATCAATCTCACGATATCGCCAGTGTTGCCTGGTCACCTCTAGCAGGAGTTAAAGATAACCCTTCAGCAAAAGAAAAGCTGGAAGAAATTGGAGCAAAATACGACAAAAGTTTCGCCCAGGTGCTTCTCCGCTACCAAATCGAGCGTGATGTGATCGTCATTCCAAAGTCTCACAACAAAGAACGCCAGGCTGAAGGTATCGATATCTTTGATTTCGAATTAACTGAAGAAGACCGAGAAGTCATCCAAAGCTTGTAGTATTTAAGCTTGGGTTCAGGGTAAAATTTTTGCTTTTTCTCAAAGAGGACTCTGCAGTCCGTAATAATGAGTAATAAATTAAAAAATAGAAGATTTTATCATTTAAGGCTTGACATTTTAATCTTGGCCTAATATACTAAGTTTTAATAAAAACAAACGCTGTAATGTGTAGAGTAATTGAACGGTAACTTCAAAGAGAGCCTGCGTTAGGTGAGAGCAGGTAAGCGAAGGTTTGATGAAAATGGACACTGAGCGGTCAGCTTGAAAAACTTTAGAGCTGAACGGATGCACCCGTTAACTATGCCTCAGTATCAAACACCTCCTATAAAAGGAGCCCGATTTCGTACTGAATGAGGTTATACTAGTGATAGTATAACGAATTAAGGTGGTATCACGAATAACACTCGTCCTTAGAGATAGGGGCGGGTTTTTTTGTTGTCTCACTCCCTCTATCACCATTCACCGGTCGTTGCATTAAATTATAAAAAATATTTTCCAAAAAATCATTAAAAAAAAGGGAGTCCTTACTATGAAAAAATTATTTAAACAATTATCTGCCGCTGCTTTATTAGCCGCTTTAGCTTTTCAGCCGTTTACAGCCGTCCAAGCTCAAGATGAAGGTAAACTTTTTGAAGGTGAACAAGTAAGCGTAGGGGTAGTCGGTGAATCCAGTGAACAGACTTGGAATTATGTAGCAGACAAAGCTTTGGAAGAAGAAGGTATTGAAATTGAAGTCGTACTATTTACAGACTACGTCTTACCCAATGAAGCTTTAGCAGATGGATCCTTGGATTTAAACTCCTTCCAACATGTGGCTTTTTTAGATAATTGGAATGAAGAAAATAACCAGAACCTGCAAGTTTTAGGTTATACCTTAGTCACTAAATTAGGCCTTTATTCAGAACAATACCAGTCCATTGAAGAAATACCTGAAGGAGCAACCATTGCCATTCCTTCTGATCCGACAAATGGGGGACGTGCCCTTTTAGCCTTGGAAATCGCAGGTCTGTTAGAGATTGATGATGAGGCAGGCATTTTACCGACGGTCAATGATATAACGGATAATCCACTCAACATTCAGATTGAAGAATTGGAAGCAGGGCAGTTGGCCTTAGTTTTACCGGATGTGGACGCAGCTTTCATTAACTCAGGTCATGCTTCCAATGCAGGTTTAGATCCGGCGGATGCGATTTTTGTAGATACTGATAATCCGGAAGCTTTAAGTGATGCTTACCGAAATGTAATTGCATCCCGTGCAGAAGATGTGGATAATGATTTGTACTTAAAGATTGTGGAGTTGTACCAACAAGATGATGTAGGTCAAGTAATTATCGAATCAGACAACGGGGGTTCTGTGCCAGCTTGGGAAGGTGCAGACCAAGAGGGAAGCTCCGGTAATGATGCAGAAACAGAGGAAGAGCCTGTAGAAGAAGAAACAGAATCCGACAGCGAATAATTTTAAAAAGTATTGTAAGTAGAAGAAGGAGTAAGTCATGCAAATTCAAAGAGAAATTAAAGCTTTAGAAAATCAGTTAATCGAATGGCGCCGGGCCTTTCACCAGCATCCTGAATCGTCTTTAAAAGAATATGAGACGGCCAACTATATCCGTCAGCAGTTAAAGGATTTAGGTATTTCTTATCAAGAAGTAGGGGAAACAGGAACTTTAGGGGTGATTGAAGGGCGGAAAGTGCCAGCTGACAATCCGGCAAACCGTCAGATTATTTTACGCGCTGATATTGATGCTTTGGAGATTCAAGAAGCTACTGAGCATGACTTTCCTTCTTTAAACCAAGGACGTATGCATGCCTGCGGCCATGACGCTCATACAACTGCTTTATTAGGAGCCGCACGCTATTTAAAAGAAAATCAGCATTTATTTAGCGGAAAAATTCTTTTAGCCTTTCAACAGGCCGAAGAAATTGGGGCAGGAGCCAAGCAATTTGTTGCATCTGGTTTAATTGATGAAGCTACCCAGGTTTTCGGCATGCATGTAGATCCGCTTTTAAACATTGGCCAAGTTCAGGCAGTTGCGGGTCCTCAAAATGCCTCCTGCGATATTTTCACCATCGAAGTCCATGGCAAATCAGCCCACGTGGCTGAACCGCACTTAGGGGTAGATGCCTTAGTGATAGGCGCTAATATTGTCAGCAAAATCCAGCAGATTTCCGCCCGGCAAGCCAACCCTTTAGAACCGGTTATTGTAGGCATCGGTCGTTTTCAATCGGGGACGCGTTATAATATCATAGCCAACCATGCGAAAATTGAAGGCACCTTAAGATGTTTATCGCATGAAAGCCGAGAGACCTTTTTAGCCCGGATCGAACAAATCGCTCAACTTGAAGGCGAGCTTCACGGAGCCAGTGTAAGATTTGAAAATTATGATGCCGCCGCGCCGGTGATCAATCATGAAAAACCTGCTTTAAGAGCGCAGGCAGTAGCAGCTAAAATTGCCGGACCGGACAAGGTGATAAGACAAGCTGGCCCTTCAATGGGCGCGGATGACTTTGCCGATTACCTGGCCGAAATCCCTGGTGTTTATGTAAGAGTAGGCGTATGTTCTTCCGAAAAGACCTCTTATGGATTACATCATGAAAAGTTCGATTTAGATGAAAAGGCACTGCCCTTAATGGTGCAGTTGCATGTCGATTATGCTTTAGACTATTTAAATAATTAGAACAAAAGGGGCTGTGTCATAAGTCAATTTTTAAAATTAATCTTACAGAAAAAACCAAAACGTTTTATTACCGCGACACGTCTTTCAACTCCTTCCTTTGGTCGGAGTTTACAGACTTCATCTGCTAGAGAGTGGCTAAGTTCAAGCAAATGCTTTCACTAAGCCACTCTACGCTACGCAGATGATTCTAATGCGGTGATAAAACGTTTTGGTTTTTTCTTTCAGATTTTAGTTTTATAATTATGCAATCATATTGCACAGCATCTAAATTATAGTTTAAAGGTTATGTTTGACTTATGGCACAGCCCCCTTTAACTATATACATTTAGGATGAAAAATTTTTAAAATTAAAATAAAAAGCTTTTACCCAGTTTAAAAATCCTATACATTAGCGTTCGCCCTAGTAAAACTATTTTATTTTTATATAAATCTAATAAAACAGCTCCATGGCAATTTCCAGACCCAGACGCTCAAAAGCATTATCCAGATCAACATTCACCACTTCCCGGATATGAGCAATTCGATGACGAACTGTATTAATATGAACAAATAAATCTTTAGCTGTTTGACTGTAATTCAAATTATTTCTTAAATAATATTTCAAGGTTTCAATCAAATCATCCGGATTATCTTCTAATTTCAGCAGATTGATTTTTTCTTTAAAAACTTCAATCTCTTCTTCCGGCAGTTTCAACCATGCAAAAGGACCTAGTTCACTATAGGCAGTCACTTTTTGATCTTCTTTTAAAATACGCCCCATTAATAAAGACTGTTTAGCCCGTTGATAATTACGCGAGGTTTCAAAAATATCTTCTGCAATATCAGAATAGCCGATTCGAATGAGTTCTGAATCCTGTAGTTTTACTAAAGTAGCTTGGATTTCCCCAAATAATTCCTTCATTAATTTTTTTTCCAGCATCTGTCCTGAAGCCAGCTGATGAGGAATGATTACTAAAGATGTTTGATTATCAAGCAGCACTGAACGGTATCCTTCTAATTGTGCCAGTGATTTATTCAGTGTACGGGTTAAAAGTGTTTCATCAAAAGGAGAGGATTCATCCCGTGACTCAATCAGAGCCATATAATATTGATCTTTTTCATTAATATAAATTTCATTGGCCCGGCGGATAATGGCATCTGGAGCAGACAGTAAACCGGATAAAAGGTCTTGAATCAATTTCTCAAAGCCTCTATTTTCAAAGATGGATAAAGCAGTAATCTGTTCATACAATGACTGCAACAAAAGGAAACCAATTCGAATTGAAAACTGGTCAAAGTAATCAATTAAACTTGTTTCTTCTACTAAAACAAAATAAGCTTTGACTTCTTGGCCAACCTTTACCGGAATAGTAATCCATGAATAGGGTTGGTCAAAGCGGTCATCTTCATAGCGATAACGCACCATATTTAAGTTGTCACATAAAATCTCTTTATGATGTTCAAAGCGGGGATTCCAAAAGTCTTCTTCATCCGAATATTTCGCAAACTTTACAAAAGAATTGGATGAATAATATGAAATCGCATTTGAAACATCATATAACATGGCAGGAAAATTTAATTCATTTTCCATATTTGATAAAATCTTGTTAATTTTACGCCCCTGGTAAGAAGCGTTTGAAGAATTTTTTAAGTTTAAAGAACCAATTCTAAACTGACGAATATTTTTATTCATTACTATTACGTTTAAATGATTTATAATATCCATCCAAGAAAATTCAGGCGGAATAATGAGTAACGGAATTGCTAAACGGTCGAATTCAGCCAGAATTTCTTGAGGGAATTCTTTAACGTACCGCTGCTTGATTCCTAAACATGCGATTCCTCTGAAATTTTCATCTGCTAATAATTCATTTATCAGGTTAGGATTTTTAGAAAACAAATAACCTGAAGAAATGGCAAACTCTTTGCCCCGGTTCCATTGGAAAGCATCCGGAGCATCAATAATAGCGACCCCTTGAATGGAATTATTTAAGCCTTTTGAACCTGCTATTAACTGATAGTTTTCAAATTCTTTCGACCTTAATACTTCTCTTACACTTAATCCCATTTTTCTACCTCTTCTTAATCGTATTAAAAATATTATACCATAAAATATTTTCATAAAAGCAATAAAAAACTGAAAATGTTTTCTGCACTTGAAAAAAAGTTCACTAAATTTAGGAAACGAAGCTTTTTATAAAAAATCTTTAGCAACAAAAAATTAATTTTAGGTTGTTTATCGATAAAATTTATAACGCTTACGAGGTTATCGGTTGAATAGTTTGATGAGAATCGATATACTTATATCTAGAAAACTTAAGGCTTTGTGAAAGGGAGATTAAATGAAAAAATCACTATTGAAAGCAAGTGCAGTTTTAGCTGCAATCTCAACTCTTGGAATCGCTTCTATTTCGTATGTAGCAGCTCAAGAAGAAACTGAAGAAACAGAAGTTGTCGAAACAATGGAAGAAGAGACAGCTGAAGAAGAAGTAACAGAAGCAGAAGAAGATGCAACTGAAGAAGCAACAGATGGTGAAGTTGTTCCTGCATATGCCGAAGATGGTGAGTTACAAGATGGAACTTACCGCTTAGTATCCAACGCAGATGAGCGTGGCTGGGCAGCTTTCTTAGAAATCACAGTAGTAGAAGGCGAAATTACTGAAGCTGACTTTGATTACACAGATGAAGAAGGCAACTTAAAATCTGAAAATGAAGACTATAATGCTAGCATGGAAGAAGAAGCAGGTATTTCATTTGCAGATGCGGCTATAGAAATTGAAGGTCAATTAGTTGACGGACAAGATCCTGAAATTGATGTTGTATCTGGTGCTACAGGTTCAGCAGAAATAGCAGACCAAATGGCTGATGTTTTATTAGCAATGGCTCAAAATGGTTTAACAGAAGAATTAAACTATGATGAAGTTGACTACGAAGGTGCTGCTGCTGAAGGTGAAACAATTCCTGCATACGCTGAAGATGCTAAGTTAGAAGATGGAACTTACCGTCTAATAACTAACCCTGATGAGCGTGGCTGGGCAGCTTACTTAGAAATTACAGTTGCTGAAGGTGAAGTAACTGAAGCTGACTTTGATTACACTAACGAAGAAGGCGTCGTCAAGTCTGAAGACGAAGAATACAATGCCAACATGGAAGAAGGCTCTGGCACTTCATTTGCTGATGCATCTGTAGAGTTGGAAGCTCAATTAGTTGATGGACAAGATCCAGAAATTGATACTGTTTCTGGTGCTACAAGTTCATCTGAGTTATTAGATGATATGGCGGATGTTATCTTCGCTATGGCTCAAAATGGTATTACTGAAGAAGTAAACTATGACGAAGCTAACTATGAAGGTGCTGCAGAAGAAACTGAAGAAAGTGAAGAAGAGACAGTTGCTGCGGTTACAGCAGACGGTGTTGAAGACGGAACTTACGAAGGTACAGCAGCTGGCTATATTGGTGATATCACAGTAGAAGTAGTTGTTGCTGACGGCGCAATTACAGATGTTCAAGTAACTTCACAAGAAGAAACTGAAGGAATTGCTGATGAAGCATTAGAAACAGTTCCTCAAGCAATCGTTGATGAAAACTCAACAGATGTTGACACTGTATCAGGTGCAACAGGAACTTCTAATGGTATCAAAGAAGCAGTTGCACAAGCTTTACAAGGTGCATAATTAATCAATAAAATAGTAGCGGGATAATTTCCCAGTCTATCTATAAATGTGAAAGGCCTCAACGTTGATATTTCAGCGTTGAGGCCTTTTTCTGATTCTTTACAACCTCTTAAGAGGCAGCAAAAGAGGGCAGCAGGGCAGGAGTAAAATTTATCTTCTTCAAATTGAGCAGTGTTTATTTTAATTTTCTAATTATTTGACTGTTTGAAGTACCGAAATAGGCGGATGCAATTACTCAAGCGCTTGTGAAAGCGTTCAAGCCCCTAGAGGGCTTCTCCTACATGCGAGAAAGTGTTCCAGCCCATTAAGAGGTTTCTCAAGCAATCGAGAAAGCGGTCAATCCTTTTAAATAGATTCACCTCCAAATGAGAAAACAAAAACCCGCTCGCCAGTCACTTTTTTCAGTAACCAACAAAACGAGTTTATAAAAGTTGAATCAATCTAATTTAATAAATTTTAATATTTACCGCCTTAATAAGGAATGACTTCCACAGTCTTTTTAATATTTCCTTCAACTGCGGTCGAATAGCGACACACTTTATCGCCTAACTTAGCGATCCGCTCAGCAGTATCCTGATCTAAACCTTCAAATGCGACCTTAATTTGAACCACTAAATCACTGGAGTCTTCATCTACATCAATGATTACTTCAACCCGGTGAGCATTATCTATCCTCCGAGGCTCCTTCACCCGGTTTAAAGCGGATGCATAACAAGCAGCATAGGCCATCGCATATAATTCTTCCGGAGTCCTTTCCTGCATATCCAAGGAAAAAGATCCGTCAGCTAATTTAGCAATTCCCTGACGCCCATCTTCACTAATACCATGTCCTGTTTTATAAGCCATTAAATCCCTCCTTAATCGATCTCATATAATCAGCTTATCAAATTTTGAAAAAATAAACCACTTGCTTGTTTAGCAAAAAATTAAATAAAAGCATCAACCTATCTGAAATAAAAATAGTTTTATTTTGAGTTCGCTTTCAACTTATGAAAAAATATAAAAGAAAATAATTATAAAACTTACAAATGACCATGGCCTGTTGATGATTATTTAAAACAATTAAAAAAGTGCCGGCTATATTTATTTTGCCGAGGCATTAAGGTCATAGATGAATTATCTATATTTTAGCTATACGATTTATCAATAAGGCGAATATAAGTAAGTTGAAAGTTAAAAATTATAGTTTTAAACTAAAAATATTGATTATTAAATTGATTTATTAAATTATTTAATACAATAATTTGCAATTCGGGTAAAACGTTTACATAATTTTTACTAAATAATTTAATTTAAATATTTCAAAAAAACGGTTGACACACAAATGTGTTCAACGTTAGAATAGAAAGGTGAGGAGGTTTTATATGTCTACCATAACTGTCAGAGTTTCAAAAGAAGAAAAAGAATTTTTTGACCGAATGGCAAAATTTGAAAATAAAAGTCTTTCTGAATTATTAAAGTCAAGTACGATTGAAATTTTAGAAGATAAGTATGATGCATCGATTGCTAAAGCAGCCTATGAAGAATATTTACAAACACAAGAATCCCAACCTATACAGACGGTCTTGGAGGAATATAAGATAAAAAATGACAACATTTAATATCTTTTTATCAAAAAGTTTCTGCCGGCAGTTAAGTGAACTCGAACGCCACGAAGCCCTGCTGATTTTGCTCTGGATGGACAAACATATCAATCGCTCCAGTTATCCCGTAAGAGCGGGTAGAGCTTTAAACTCTGCTTTACCTGGAATCTGGCGTTACCGTGTCGGACATTACCGGATTATGAGTAAAATTGAGGGTCAGAAAATGATTATTTTGGCTTTGGAAACGGGTTACGAACATACCCATATCCTTTCCGAAAGTTTAAATTAAATATTTTTTCCTTTTTTACTCCTTTTAAATAGAAAACGAGTAGAAATTTACAAACAAAGAAATTTTTTTTGGAGATGAGGAAAAGTTGTGTCACGATTACCTTATAGACCTCAAAAACCTAAAGAACCCAAAAAAACAAACCTCAATAAAGCTTTAGAAGCTTTAGCAAAAGTTTCGCAACTGGGATTCACTTTGGCAGCCTCTATTATTATCGGAGTGTTTGTTGGACGATTTTTAGATTCTTTATTGAATACAAGTCCCTGGTTTGTTTTAATTTTTTCTTTTTTAGGACTCCTTGCGGCTTTAAAGATCTTATTTGATTTATCAACTTAAAAGTAAAGAGGGATGTTTGTGAACTTGTCAAAATTAGCCAAACGAATGATGACGTCAATTATAATCATCACTTTAATTGGGATTGCGATCTCAGCGGTCTATTACCGCTCATGGGATTTCCTCCCTTTCTTATATGGCGGTCTTTTAGGAGCTTTAACTTCACTTGTTAAAGTAATTCTTTTAGACAAGGCTGTCGATAAGTTAATCCAAATGGAAGGCCCTAAAGCTCGTAATTATGCTGTGTTGCAAAATATCATACGTTTAGCTCTAAGCGGAGTTGCACTTTTAGCCGGAGCCTTAATCCCAGGAATCAGTTTATGGGGGGTTGCTTTAGGTATCATAGCTTACCAGCCAGCAGCCTATAGTGCCCGCGGTGTTATGGGCAATCCATAATATAATCAATTGTTTCCCCGGTTAAAGACCGATCAGGCAATCTAACTTTAAAGGCAAGGTGGTGATAGATAAATGCTAGATATCCAAAATATAACAATTTTTGAGATAGCGGGTTATGAAGTAATAATTTCAGAAACGATTGTCAACACTTGGATTTTAATGGCGCTGCTGACCTTGTTAGCAATCTTTGTCCGTATACGGTTAACAAAGTTTAAAGAGATTCCTTTTGGTTTCCAAAATGTGATTGAAGCAGCAGTTGAAATGTTCGATAATTTTGCCGTTGAAACCTTAGGGTCTAAGTTGTCCTATATTGCACCCTGGTTTTTTATGGTATTCGTGTTCGTTTTATTTTCAAACTTCTTTTCGGTGGTTGGTTTAAGAGCACCTACGGCCGACTTTTCGACAACATTTGCTTTAGCCCTGGCTACTTTCCTCTTAATGGTAGGAATGGGAATAAGACACAAGGGAACAGGCTATTTCAAATCTTTAACGGAACCACATATTTTATTCTTCCCCATTAACTTTGTGGGTGAATTAGCCAAACCAGTTTCCTTAAGTTTCCGTTTATTCGGTAACATTTTATCAGGAACTATAATTATTACGCTTTATTATGCATTGACTCCGTGGTTGGTTCAAATCGGAATTCCAGCTATTTTACATGCTTTCTTTGATGTTGTAATTGGAGCTTTGCAGACATATATTTTTGTTATTATGAGTTTTTCGTATATTAAAGGAGCCGCTGATTAATTTTCACGCTTACCTTTTTCAAAAAAATTATTTAATGGAGGAAAATCATGGACGGATTATCAACAATTATTGCTGCGGTACACATTGCAGCGTCTATCGCATTATTTAACGGAGCTTTTACAACATTTGGGCAGGCACGGGTTGCTTCAACAGCCATTGAATCGATTGCTCGTCAACCGGAAGCAGCTGATGACATTCGACAAACCATGTTTATCGGTTTAGCATTAGCTGAGACATCAGGTATTTACGGTTTATTGATCGCAATTATTATGCTGTTTGCTAACCCATTGGTTAACCAATATATCGGTTTAATGTAAGATGAGAATCTTGGATTCCCAATCACTAGAAAGAAAGGAGTCGTAAGATGCTTAATCTTTTTGTTCTATTAGGTCAAACAGTGCCTGAAGGGCGCGTGTTTGGCTTAGACGCTCAGACTTTTACAGATATAGCCATGCAATTGTTGAATGGTATCATTTTGGCGGTTGTCTTAGGATATCTCCTTTACAACCCGGTTAAAAACTTCATGCAGGAACGTCGTCAGCGGATTGAAGGAAAAATTGAACAATCCGATGAAAGAATGGACAAAGCCAAAACTTTAATTTCAGAATATGAAAATAAATTAAAGCATATAGAAGAAGAGCGAATTACTGTTTTAGAAGAAGCACAAGAAAGCGCCGAAGCAGAAAGAGCGGCCATGCGTGAAGATTTAGAAAACGAAATCGATGAAATTAGACGGCGGGCCCAAGACAGCCTTCAGGCTGAAAGAAATCGTCTGCACGAAGAAACACGCGTGCATATCATCGATAATGCTACGTTAATCGCTGAGAAATTTATCAGTGAGAAAATTACTCAAGCCGACCATGACCGTTTAATTGAAGATGCCATCTCTCAATTGGAGGAATCTTCATGGTAAAAAGATTACGAACAGAATACGCTGAAGAATTATTCCGCTTAACCGATGAAGCCGATAAGTATGATCAACTGGTTCAAGAAGCTATTTTAATTCGGGATACTTTGAATGATGAAGAGATACAAGATTTTTTAACTTCTTACCAAGTACCTCAAATCAATAAAACGGCTATGTTAACGCGGGCTTTTTCAAAAAATGTTGACCCAATCTTGATGAATTTTTTAAATTTAATGGTGGATAACCAGCATGAAGAACATATTGAAGGCATTTTGAGTGAATATATCGATTTAATCAAACGTCATCAAGGACGACTGGATGTTAAAGTAGTTTCTGCGATTGAGTTAAAAGCAGAACAGCTCCAACGGCTTGAAAATGTTTTAGTTAAAAAAACAAAAAAGAAATTAAGAATGACAACTGAAATAGATCCATCTTTAATGGGTGGATTTTATCTTTTAATGGAAGGAAAAATATATGATGCGACTGTGGAAACACAGTTAAATGATATAAAACAACTATTAATGAGGGAGGAGGTTGCTAATGGCAGTAAATCCCGCTGATATTAGTGCAGCTATCAAAGACAAGATTCAATCCTATGCTGCAGATCACAACTTTAGAGATGCCGGAACGGTAGTCAGTGTAGGAGACGGTATCGCCCGTGTCCATGGTTTGGACAGTGCGATGACAGGAGAATTACTGGAGTTTAATGATGGAACGTTGGGCATGGCCCTTAACTTGGAAGACAACTCCATTGGTACAATTATTATGGGTCCGGATGCAGGTATCAGAGAAGGTGACCCGGTCAAACTTACCGGCCGAATGGCAGATGTGCCCGTCGGAGACGGTCTTTTAGGCCGCGTTGTGAATGCAGTTGGAGAGCCGATTGACGGACAAGGCCCGGTCTCATCTTCTAAATACCGTTTAGTAGAAAGCCCGGCACCCACTGTTATTGAAAGACGTGCCGTCGACCAGCCGCTCCAGACAGGAATCAAGGCCGTAGATGCTTTAGTACCAATTGGAAAAGGTCAAAGAGAATTGATTATTGGTGACCGTGAAACGGGAAAAACCGCTATCGCGATTGATACTATTTTAAATCAAAAAGGTAAAGACGTGAATTGTGTTTACGTGGCCATCGGCCAAAAAGCATCAACGGTAGCCAGGATTATCAATGCCTTGAAAAAGGCCGGCGCCATGGAATATACGACGATTGTTCTTTCTACTGCTTCTGACCCAGCAGCTTTGCAGTACTTAGCACCTTACGCTGGGTGTGCAATCGCTGAAGAGTGGATGGAAGCAGGTAAAGATGTATTGGTGGTTTATGATGACCTATCCAAGCATGCGGTAGCTTACCGTGCTATTTCTTTACTATTAGAAAGACCACCCGGTCGTGAAGCATATCCGGGAGATGTTTTTTATCTCCACTCACGTTTATTGGAAAGAGCAGCGTCTATGAGTGAAGAAATGGGCGGCGGAACCTTAACGGCATTACCGATTGTTGAAACACAAGCCGGTGACATTTCCGCTTATATCCCAACCAACATTATTTCTATAACGGACGGACAGATTTACTTAGAATCAGACCTTTTTAACGCAGGTATTCGTCCAGCAGTTAACCCCGGACTATCCGTTTCCCGGGTAGGAGGATCGGCTCAAATTGATGCCATGAAGAAAATTGCAGGTCCTTTAAGGATTGAGTTCGCCCAGTACAATGAACTGGCAGCTTTCTCACAATTTGGTTCGGATTTAAACCCTGACACTATCGCAAGACTGGAACACGGGGAACGAATTTTAGAAGTATTAAAACAACCTCAATACCAGCCGATGGCAGTAGAAGACCAGGTAATCGTTTTGTATGCCTTAAGCGAGCACTATATGACCGATATTGAA
>CAYYGA010000007.1:10715-13574 GCA_964471435.1 uncultured Facklamia sp. | reverse complement strand
TAAATTGAGTAGTTCCACACGCGAAATCAAACAACGTATGTCAAATATACGTTCAGTTGAACAAATTATAAAGGCGATGGATATGGTTTCCTCCACTAAATTAGTCAGGGCGCGGAAATCCCTTGAAGGTGTAAGACCCATGTACAATCAATTGAACCGCATGGTTTCGGAGTTGAGTGAAGAACCTGCAAATAATGATTTGGATTATTTTAATCAACGTAAAAAGGTTGAAAATTCCTTGTATATCATCTTCACTTCCGATCAAGGACTGGCGGGATCTTATAATTCCAACATTCTTAAAAAAGCCATTCAACACATGGAAGATCGGGATACTCATGAACATATCGTCATTATCGGCGCTTCAGGAATTGACTATTTTAGAAGAGAAGATAAAAATGTCATCCGCCAGGTTTTTGACGTTTCCAGAGAAAATGAGTATTACGGGGCAGAAAACTTGGCCGTTCAGGCCTTGGACTTATATATGAGCGGGCAGGTAGATGAGGTGTTTGTAGCTTTTACTTATTTCGAAAATGTATTAAGTTTAAAGCCTACCATCAAAAAGATTTTACCGGCGGATATGGGTGAAACTAAGTCATATTCACTGAAAGAATATGAGCCATCGATCGATAGTTTTATTGATGAGCTGATGCCCTTATATTTACATATTTCTGTCTTTCGGGCTTTTGCCGAATCTCATACATCGGAACAGGCCGCCCGGTCTGTCAGTATGGATGCAGCCGGTAAAAACGCTGAAGAATTAGTAGAAGATTTAAACCGTGAATTTAACCGCCAGCGTCAAGCGGCGATTACACAAGAATTAACTGAGATAACGAGTAGTGCTCAGAGTATGAAGAAAAGGAGGTAATAATAATCGAAAAAAACAGTGGAACAATTAGTCAAATTATTGGATCAGTTGTAGAAGTAGAATTTGAAGACCATGTCCCTGATTTATACAATGCCTTGGAAGTTGAAGTTGACGGAGAAACAGTCGTATTAGAAGTTATGCAGCATATGGGATATGACCGTGTGCGCTGTATCTCAATGAGCCCAACGGAAGGAATGCAAAGAGGCATGGAAGCTGTGGATACAGGAGCTGCTATTTCAGTTCCCGTTGGTGAAAATGTACTAGGACGGATGATGAATGTTTTAGGAGAACCGATTGACAATGAACCGGTCATTGAAAGTAAAGAACACTGGCCGATTCACCGGGAGCCGCCGCTTTTCACCGATCAAAAAGCTACACCTGAACTTTTAGAAACGGGTATTAAAGCAATTGATTTACTTTGTCCTTTCTCAAAAGGAGGAAAAATCGGTCTCTTTGGTGGAGCAGGTGTAGGTAAAACGGTTTTAATTATGGAATTAATCAACGCCATTGCTAAAGAGCATGGCGGCCGTTCAGTTTTCGTCGGGGTAGGAGAACGTACCCGTGAGGGGAACGACCTTTATTATGATATGAAAGACTCAGGGGTATTATCCAATACTTCCTTAGTATTCGGGCAGATGAATGAACCGCCTGGAGTCCGGATGCGAGTCGCTTTAACGGGTCTAACCATGGCAGAGTATTTCCGTGATGAAGAAAACCAGGACGTTTTACTCTTTATTGATAACATCTACCGTTTCGTGCAGGCAGGGTCGGAAGTATCGGCTCTTTTAGGGAGAACTCCTTCTGCGGTAGGTTATCAACCAACTTTGGCAACCGAAATTGGAGGCTTACAGGAAAGAATTACCTCCACAAAATCAGGATCGGTTACATCGGTACAAGCAGTTTATGTACCGGCTGATGACTTTACCGATCCGGCAACAGCCACAACTTTTGCCCACTTGGATGCGACAACTATTTTATCACGTAAAGTAGTCGAGCAGGGTATTTACCCGGCCGTTGATCCTCTGCAGTCTTCTTCCAGAATTTTAGAAGTAGACATTGTAGGTGAGGATCACTATCATACCGCCCACGGTGTGCAGCAAATTTTACAAAAGTATAATGACCTGCAGGATATTGTAGCCATTCTAGGGATGGACGAGTTATCTGAAGAAGACAGGTTAACGGTATCCCGTGCGCGTAAAATTCAGCGCTTTTTATCACAGCCATTTGCGGTTGCTGAAAAATTTACTTCGATTCCGGGACGTCATGTACCTGTTAAAGAAACTGTGCAAGGTTTCAAAGAAATCTTACAAGGTAAACACGATGACATTCCTGAATCCTACTTCTTAAATGCAGGTGGAATTGATGACGTGATTGAAAAATACAAAAAAAGCCAAGGTGATTAAAAATGGCTGAAGAAAAAACAAGTCCCGCAAAGAAAAAATTGCGTCTGACGATTACAACACCCCGCGGTGTTAAATTTGAAGAGCCTTGCGATATGGTGGTCATGCGCTTAATCGATGGTGAGATGGGAATCTTACCAGGGCATGCACCTATATCGACGGTTTTAGGCGATGGGATTCTACGCATCATCAACGAAGGTTATGAAGCTAAATTGGCCGTTTTTGGCGGCTTGGTTGAAGTAGACAAAAATGAAGTCAATATTTTTACGACGATCGCCCAATTACCGGGTGAAATCGATGAAGCCAGGGCAGAAGAAGACCGTCAACGTGCAGTGGCAGCTATGTCACAAGAAGAACCAGACGTACAATTTCAATTTGCACAAGCCATGCTTCACCGCGCATCAGTCCGCTTGGAAGTCAGCCAGTTTGAAGATGAAACTGACGACGATTTAGATGTCGATATTCAATTAGGCAACGAACCACGTGAAAATCAAGCTGATGAAGCTAAAGACGAAGAATAAAAAGAAAGAAACAACTATAAGAAAGAGGCTGGAAAAAGGTTTAACACCTATCCCAGCCTCTTTTTATCAGCTT
>CAYYGA010000007.1:0-10615 GCA_964471435.1 uncultured Facklamia sp. | reverse complement strand
CAAATAAAAAGAACCTAAACCAAGAGCTAGTTGCTCCGAGTTGAGGTTGCTAGATAGAAGATGAGAGGGACTAAAGCTATCAATTCTACCTCTCATCCTTTTTATTTCTTTATTTAAGAGCTGAACCATTTTCCCTTCTTAAACATAATTTAAAATGGAAATGAACATGAAGAAAGCGCCGCCGATTACGAACAAGTGCCAGATGACGTGCATCCATGCTTTGGATTTCATGCTGTAAAAAATAGTGCCGAAGGAATAGATCAAGCCGCCGACAGCCAAAAGTACCACGCCGGTGATTTCAACATTTTGGACTAAGGGATAGAGGATAAAAACGCCCAGCCAGCCCATAATCAAGTACATAGCGGTAGATAATTTTGGAAACTTATCGATAGCAACTAATTCAAAGATAATTCCACCTAGAGCAAAGGCCCAAACGAAAAATAAAAAGGCATACCCCAGTCGCCCACCAATTGAGATCATTAAGTAAGGGGTATAAGTCCCCGCAATTAAAAGATATATGGATGAATGATCTAATTTTTGAAAAAAGGGCCGCAGCTTGGAAAAAGAAAAACTGTGGTAAAGGGTAGAATTAGTGAATAAAATGATTAAACTTAAGCCGTAAATTATATAGGCAATTAAAGAAGAAACAGACTGTAATTGAACACCTTTCATGATTAAAAACACCGTGCCCACTAAGCTGAGTACCGCCGCGATGCCATGAGTCAGTGCATTGAAAAACTCTACTCTCACTTGGCCTTTAGTCGGCTCTTTAGGCAGTCTTTCCGCTGTTTTTTTCACAGATGATGCCATCAAATCACTCCTTTAAAATATATAATATCTATTACTATCTATTGTAACTTATTTTTTAAAAAATGTAAGCCTTAAAGGTGTCTGCGGTATGAAGCTGACAGAAATAATGCAAAGATTCATAAAATTTATTAATAGACTTCAGATTTAGGATTTTTCATGCCCTCGAGTCAGGGCGTAAGGCCTCCACTGCTCCAACAGAAAACTTCTAATCTTTCTAATCTTTTAGAGAACGTGCTATAATATCCGTATTAGACTTTTACAATTTTGAGATTGTGTTGCAAGGGGGAATTAATTTGGCCAGTAGACGCCAGGATTATCAACAACAAAGACAAACACGCGGCTTTCGAGGTGGTTGTTTGTCCTATATTTTATTTGCTATAATTGTTTTAGCATTAGTAGCCGGAGCCGGTTACATGGCAGGCAGAACTTATTTAAATCAATTTAAAACCGACACTCAAATCCCACCGGTAGAAATGCCGCAAGTGGATACGAGTCAACGGGAAACAATCGGAGTCCAAGTAGGACGCGATACTTTTAACCGTTTAGCCCGCCAGACCATTAATCAAGCGCTGGGTGACCAGATGGCCATTGAGTGGGTGGAAGACCAACTTAGATTCACCCTGCAAGTAGAAGAAGCCGGTTATACTATCCCGATTGAAATGTTTGCCGACATGCAAGTAGGAGACCATGAACAACCGGTCATCGTATTTGAATCGATGAATACAGCGAATTTACCCATTCCTCTACCAATGACTGAAATCTATGACATCATGACCAGCCAGATTGCCTTACCTGAAGGGATGTCCTATGACCCGCAAGAACCTAAAATACATATCAATTTAAATCAACTAGAAATACCGCTTATAGAAGATGAAGTGCTTTTAACTGCATTGGAAACTGATTTAGCAAGTGGTTTCATTAATATTGGGGTCCATTTCACCCCCGAATTATTAAACTTATTGTTAGGAGGATTATAAATGGGCCAAAGTTTTTATGAATTTATCAAACGCTTTGAAGATGAAGGAGCCGACGACCCGATGAGCCGCCTGGCCAACACCATCACAGATGATATTGCCTTCCCAAAACAAAGCGAAGACTTCAATGAAGTTTCCGATTATTTAGAAAAATCATCCCTCTATGGTAAAATGCTGACTATTTTCGATGATGCCTGGCGCCAATACGAGTACGAAGATAAATAAAACCTAATAAATTATTATCACTATAATTAAAAAAAGTGAAGCAATATTCTTTCATGTCTTATTAAAAATTAACTTTAACCCCAAAGGAGAGGTAAAATGACTACACATATCAACGCACAAATCGGTGACATCGCCCCAACAGTTTTATTCCCTGGAGACCCATTACGGGCTAAATTTATCGCGGAAAACTTTTTAGAAAATGTTGTACAATACAACGACGTCCGCAACATGTTCGGCTTCACCGGCGACTACAAAGGCACCAAAGTTTCGGTTCAAGGATCCGGAATGGGACTGCCGTCGGCGATGATCTATGCTGAAGAACTTTACTCATCTTTTAATGTACAAACCATCATGCGCATCGGTTCAGCCGGTGCTTTAAAAGAAGAAGTTAAAGTCCGCGACTTAGTCTTTGCCCAAGGCGCGACAACCGACTCCAGCGCTTTAAATAACATCTTTAACGGCCAAGTCACCTATGCAGCCCTGGCAAGTTTTGATGTGTTAGACAAGGCTTACCATATAGCCCGTGAAAAAATGGACCCTAACAATATTCATGTAGGTAACATGCTATCTAGCGACCGCTTTTATAATGAAGAACTGGATAAAGAAAAATTAGCCCGCTACGGCGTCTTGGCAGTAGAGATGGAAGCAGCCGGCTTATATGCAGTCGCTGCAAAACACAACCGCCAGGCTTTAGCCATGTGTACGATTTCCGACCATATTATTACCGGTGAAGAAACAACGGCTAAAGAACGTGAACAGACCTTTACGGATATGATGGAGGTAGCTTTAGAAACAGCACTGCATTTATCCTAGACAGAGCTTAAGAAAGAAGCGTGAATGGATTGCAAAAAAACAAACCCGACAAAACTCCTTCTAAAAATCTGAAAACTTGGAAGGGCCTGGCAGTCATTATGACGGTCATTACTTTGGTGACATCCTTTACTGTCTTAAAGCCGGCCCAGGCTTCAGGCTGGGACTGGTTATTCGGCAGTGAGCTTTTAGTCAGCGAAGAAAACCAGTTGAATGAAGAAGATTGGGAAATTATTCAAGAAATTTATAATACGATTCAGTTGTCTTATATCGACGATGTAGATAAAAACACCTTGATGGAGGGCGCTTTAAAAGGCATGGTTTCAGCCTTGGAAGACCCTTACTCTGAATTTTTAAACCCGCAGGAACAAAGTGGGTTCGATGACAGTATCGAAGGCTCATTCTCGGGGATCGGTATTCAATTTATGATGCGCAACAATCAAGTCACCGTAATTGCCCCAATCGACGGCACCCCAGCGGCAGAAGCGGGTATTTTACCCAATGATATTCTGCTGGAAGCTGACGGTGTTGAACTAACCGGCATGGATACCAACCAAATTGTTGAAATCATCCGCGGCGAAATCGGATCAGAAATCGAACTCCTCATTCAAAGAGGGACGTCTACTTTTACTGTCACTTTAAAACGGGCGGATATCCCGGTCATTACAGTGGAATCAGAAATCGATGAGGACAATCCGGAAATCGGTCTGGTCCGCATCAATCAATTTGCCTCCACTACTTACGATGAAATGGTGACAGAAATTACTCAATTGCGCAACGACGGCGTGAAAAGTCTTGTCTTTGACCTGCGCTATAATCCAGGAGGTCTTTTAGACACTGCTTTATACATTTCCAACGCCTTTTTAACAGATGGTCAAATCATTATGCAGACTGAAGACAACTTTTCCGAACCTGAAATTTATGAAGCAGACGATACGACTTACGGCCGCTTTAAAATTAGAGAACCTTATGTAGTGCTGGTGAACGAAGGTTCGGCCTCAGCTTCTGAGATTCTAGCAGCCGCCATTCAAGAAAATACGGACAATCTCATTGTAGGCGAAACCACTTTCGGAAAAGGAACTGTACAAAGCTTAACCGCTTCTTCTACCTATGGTGAATTAAAATTAACCATCGCAAAATGGTTGACCCCGGAAGGTGTTTGGATCCATGATGAAGGAATCGAGCCGGACGAACGAGTGAGTCAACACCCGGTCAATACTACTTTAATGTTGGATATCAATGAAACCTTAGTTGAAGGGGACGCTTCTGAATTCGTAGAGTCAGCGACTGTTATGTTAAATGCCTTAGGCTATGATATCGAAGGACAGTATTTCTTTGATGAAGCGCTCACGCAGGCGGTTGAAGACTTCCAGGAAGCCAATGATTTAGAAGTAACCGGCGAAATTACCGGCGATACCGCTCAATTATTGATGGATCAAACCCGGGACTTTATCGATGAAAATGACCTTCAATATGAACGCGCAGTTGAATTGTTAGTAGGAGAATAAAGAGGATGTTCAGATTTTTGCGAACACTGCTTGTTGAAGCAGTCAATCTTATTTTCGCTGTCCTAATCGCAGTGCTAATTTTTTTAGCGCTGCGTTATTATGTCCTGCAGCCTTTTCAAGTAGACGGATTATCCATGCACAATACTTTAATCCACGGTGACCAGCTCTTGATGTTTAAGCAGGCTGATATCGAACGCTTTGATGTGGTAGTCTTTCCGGATCCTCGGGGTTCAGAAGAATCTTATGTCAAAAGAATCATCGGCTTACCTGGCGACCATATCGCATTTAGTCAAGACCAGCTTTTTCTTAACGGTGAACCAGTTGATGAACCTTATTTAGAACCGGTAAAATCTGAAGCTGATGGACTTTTCACCCAGGATTTTGATTTGTGGGAAATAACCGGGGACGACATCATTCCAGCAGGCTACTATTTTGTGATGGGGGACAACCGTCCCTACTCAGGCGACAGCCGCCAGTTCGGTTATGTCGCAATCGATGCAATCCAAGGAGAAGCCAATCTGATTTATTATCCTTTTGACCGAATTGGTAACTTAGACCAGTATGCTTTAGATGAAAATTATCAGATCCAGTTGGAGGAATAATTGCTCTCTCTCATGAAGGGCCCGATACGTCAACTAGAATCAGCTCCAAATCTAACCACAGCCCGATTGGTCAGCTTATGTCCGCTTATAAACAGCTGATGAGCTGATACAAGTAGATAAAGAAGGTCAAAAGCAAATGGTTGGCTTAGGCCTACCTATAATTAAGCGAGCAACCTTTTTAAAACAAATAATTTTTAAAATACTTAAATATTAATAAAAGGAGGTGTTCTTATGTCGAATCAAATCCAGTGGTTTCCAGGCCATATGGCGAAAGCCCGCCGCGAAGCCAATGAAAAAATGAATTTAGTCGATGTCGTGATTGAGTTAGTCGATGCCAGGATCCCTGAATCCAGCCGCAACCCGGTTATCACGGAAATCATTAATCAAAAACCTTCGATCTTAGTTTTAAATAAAGCCGACTTAGCCGATAGCCGCATCACCCAAGAGTGGCTGGAATATTACCGTCAAGAAGGACGCATCGCGCTGGCTATTGATGCCCAGCATTCTAAAGGCTTAAAAGAAATAAACAGGGCCAGTAAAGAATTAATGGCAGATTACTTTGAACGCCAGAAACAAAGAGGAGTTAAACCTCGCGCCATCCGTATGATGATTTTAGGTATTCCAAACGTGGGTAAATCTACCTTAATCAACCGCATGGTCGGTAAGAACCGCGCCGAAACAGGCAATAAACCAGGGGTAACCAAAGCCCAACGCTGGTTGAAGATTGGAAAAGAGTTTGAACTCTTAGACACGCCCGGAATTTTATGGCCCAAATTTGAAGACCCTGCGATTGGTCAAAAATTAGCCATCACCGGGGCGATTAAAGATCAACTCGTTGAAATGCAGGGACTGGCCTTAAGCTTGATTCCTTTCTTACAACAATTTTATCCAGGTGTTTTAGAAAATGTTTATAAAATTGATGCTAGCTCAAACAGATCCGCTGCAGAAATTTTAACGGATTTAACCACCCAATTAAATTTAGCCGATGACTATGCCCAAGCGGCTGAGCGCTTGATTTTAGATTACCGTCAAAATAAATTCGGGAATCTCTCATTAGACCGTCCGGCTCAAAATTGGCAGTCAGTAAAAACTGAATCATAAGTAAATAAATAAGAGAGGACCCCGGTCCTCTTTTTTATGTTAGATAGGTGAGCAGATGAAGCAAAAAACAATCAAAGAAATTCAAGCATTATTTAAAGAAATCCAATCAATGGATGACCCTTTAATAGAAGACTTAAAAGATGATTCCCGATCCGGGGTCCAGCGTCTAATCAAACAAAAAATCAAGGCAATTCAACTTGAAGAAAACCGCTTTGAAGCTTATTTAAAGCGCCTCGATTTTGAAAAGAATATATTAGATCAAGATCCTCAAGCTTTGATTGCCGGCGTGGACGAGGTAGGACGCGGCCCCTTAGCCGGCCCCGTGATGGCAGCGGCAGTGATTCTACCGGCGGATACCTCCTTATGGATAGAAGTAGAAGATTCCAAACAATTAAAGGGCGAGAAAAGGGCAGAGTTAGCTGATTTGATAAAAAAGGAAGCCTTGGCTTATGCGATAACCGCTGTCGAGCCTATACTAATTGACCGCTATAATATCTACGAAGCCAGCCGCATGGCCATGCTTGAAGCGGTGGAAAAGCTTGAAACTCAGCCAAGTCATCTCTTAATCGACGCCATGAAAATAAATTCACCTCTTCCTCAGCAGTCAATTGTGAAAGGAGATCAGCGCTCCTTATCAATTGCCGCTGCTTCTATTATTGCTAAAGAAGAGCGGGACCAATTGATGCGCGACTATGCGAAAGTCTATCCGGAATTCGGCTTTGAAAAACACATGGGCTATCCGACCAAACAACATCTGGATGCATTAAAAGAATACGGTAAAACACCTCTCCACCGTGAGTCCTTCACCCCGGTAGCACAAACATTAAAGATATATTCTCAAAAGATATAAATAAGAAGGCGCCGAGTAATGTCGACGCCTCTTTTTTAACTACTATTAAGAGCATTGGCTTTGCCCAATAAATCTAGAGCTAATTGTCGGTTTCTCGACTTAAGCGATGCTTTATACTCTTGATCCACAATATAAGTTCTGAATCTTCCGCATGTCCAGTTTATAGGTACCAGTTTACAGTTTACTTCCAAATATCTGGTATATAGATACTAGTTTGAAGGTTCTCAATCGGCTGAGTGCCTCCATTTTTTCCAACAAGAGGCACTCAATAGACTCAGAACCTTCAACGCCAATACCAGCAGGCACTCAGTAATGGAGAACCTTCAATCCATAAATGAGAAGGCACACAGCCCGCCGAGAACCTTGACCACCATATTTCCATCCAGGCGCGGGCATTTTTCTCCAACACCTTTCAATAAAAAAGCACTATTTTGAAATAAAGGTGTATTTATTGATAGGAGAGGTGATTAGATGTTATCTTTAAAAGAGCAGCTCATCGTTTTGCAGCTGGAAAAAGTTTCCCTTGCCTTGCAGTGGCAGTATTTTCGCCAATTATTGGCTCTAAAACTTCAATCCTACCCTTTAAAATATTCCTACTGCCAGCAAATCATAAATTATCTGATTAAAAAAGGATGCTGGCCTGAAAAAGAGCAAGCAGTTTTTTCTAAACTTTCACAAAAATCAGACAGCTATTGGGCTCATATTCATAAACTGAGTCAATGCTCTTTGTTAATCGGGGAAGCCGACTATCCCAAACTGTGGCTGGAAATTCCCCAACCGCCTCTCCTGATTTATTTTAAAGGCAACATCCAACAGCTCCATCAGCCGCTGGTTTCAATAGCAGGCACACGCCAGACCAGCGATTATGGACGTCAACTCACCCATGAAATCAGCCGGGCTTTGGTGGAAGAGGGCTGGCAGGTCGTAGCCGGTTTAGGTGAGGGGACGGATCAAAACAGTCATCAGGCTGCTATCCGCACTAAGGATCATTCCACTGTTGCTATACTGGCGACGGGATTTGAAGAAGTCTATCCAAGAGAACATGCCCAGCTCCAAAGTCAGATGGTTCATAGCCAACTGTTACTCAGTGAATTTTTACCCCATCAAAAGGCAGAAAAACATCACTTTATGATGCGCAACCGACTCATTGCCGGTATCAGTCCGGCGACTCTCTTGATTGAAGCTTCTAAAAAAGACACGGCCTTATATAAAATTCATTTTGCTTTAGAAGGTAACCGTGAGATATTTGCTTTGCCTGGCCGCATAACGGATACTAGATCTGCCGGCTGCAATTCCTTAATTGCCCAAGGCGCCCGACCCATCCTCAGCAAACAGCAGTTAATCCAAGATTTGTCAGAAATATTTAAAGCTCACGACATGATTGAAGAATAAAAAATATCCCTCAATCATCTGTCTTGACAATTCCAACTCACAGCCTTATTTTCAAGTACAGTCACTCTAAGTTCGACCTTTCGAAAAGTTCCCTTCATTAGATAAGGACAAAATATTTTATAAAAAAATTTGACAGATTAAATTCTTTAGCATAAGATTGAAACGATTTTGAACTTAACGAATAATTTGAATAAAAAAATTTTTAAAAGAAAAGGAGTTGATTGTTGTTTGGCTTATAAATATTTAGTGATCGTAGAATCGCCAACCAAGGCCAAGACAATCGATAAATATTTGGGACGCAACTATAAGGTTGTTGCTTCCAAAGGACATTTACGTGATTTACCGAAAAGTAAAATGGGTGTCGATATCGAAAACAATTTTGAACCGCATTATATTTCTATTAGAGGACGCGGAGATACCATCAAAGAGTTGCGTAAACTGGCCAAGGGTGCCGAAAAAGTCTATCTGGCAAGTGACCCGGACCGTGAAGGTGAGGCAATTGCCTGGCATCTGAGTTATTTATTGGATTTAGACCGTGATGCAGAAAACCGCGTTGTTTTCAATGAGGTTACCAAAGATGCAGTCAAAGAAGCATTTAAGCAGCCGCGTAAAATTAACCAGGATTTAGTGGACGCCCAGCAGGCAAGACGTATTTTAGACCGGGTGGTAGGGTATTCAATTTCACCCTTACTATGGAAAAAAATTAAAAGCGGCTTATCTGCCGGACGTGTACAATCATCCGCTTTGAAATTAATTATTGACCGTGAAAAAGAAATTCGTGCCTTTAAACCAGAAGAATACTGGAAAATTCCAGTTAAATTTAAAAAAGGCCGCTCCAAATTTGACGCTGAGTTTTACGGCCAAGCAGGCAAAAAGCTTGAATTAAAATCTGAAGCTGACGTAGAAAAAATTATGGCAGCCTTGGATATAAAAGCTGATTTTAATGTAGATAATATCATTGAAAAAGAACGCATTAGAAAACCAAATGCACCTTTTACCACTTCAACCTTGCAACAAGACGCATCTAACCGTTTAGGTTTTAGAACCGGTAAAACGATGATGGTCGCTCAGCAGTTATATGAAGGGATTTCTATCAAACGGAACACTGTCGGGTTAATTACCTACATGCGTACGGATTCTACCCGCATCTCACCGACAGCTGCCAATCAAGCCGCAGACTTTATTTCAAGTGAGTACGGCTCTCAGTATTTAGCCAAGGGTGCCCGTAAGGTTGTTAATAAAGCAGGAGCCCAGGATGCCCATGAGGCGATCCGTCCGGCCAATGCCACCTTAACACCGGAATCGATTGAATCTTCATTAACCAAAGATCAATTCCGTCTCTATTCCTTAATCTGGTCACGCTTCATGGCCAGCCAGATGGCCAACGCCGTTTACGATACTATCCGCGCGGATGTGTCGCAAAACGATGTACAGTTTAGAGCCAATGGATCACGCATAAAATTCGATGGTTTCCTTAAGGTTTATCCGACTAAAAGTGATAAAGACAATTACCTGCCTGAATTAGCTGTCGGAGACAAAGTTAAAGTCGATAAAATGGAACCGAGCCAGCACTTCACGCAGCCACCTGCCCGCTATTCAGAGGCCAGTTTGGTTAAAGTTTTAGAAGAGTTAGGGGTCGGTCGTCCTTCTACTTATGCGCCAACAGTTGAAACACTACGTAAACGTTACTATGTAAGAATGGTCGCCAAACGTTTTGAACCTACTGAACTGGGTGAAATCGTCAATGGTGTCATGGAAGAATACTTCCCTAACATTGTAAACTCTGAGTTTACCGCCGGCATGGAAGATAATCTCGACGAAGTCGAAGCAGGAAAACACGTCTGGCAAAGCATCTTGACGGATTTTTATAAAATTTTTGAAAAAGATCTAGCAACTGCTGAAGATCAAATGGAAGAAATAGAAATTAAAGATGAACCGGCAGGCTTTGACTGCCCAGATTGTGGCAATGCGATGGTCATTAAAATTGGACGCTACGGTAAATTCTATGCCTGTTCTAATTTCCCGGACTGCCGTCATACTGAAACAATCGTTAAAGAAATTGGCGTCAAGTGTCCGACATGTAAAAAAGGCGATGTCGTTGAACGTAAATCTAAAAAGAACCGCATCTTCTATGGTTGTAGTTTATATCCAGAATGTGAGTTTGTATCCTGGGATAAACCAGTCGGCCGTGACTGTCCAAAGTGTGAGGAATTCTTAATAGAAAAAGTTTCACGCAAAGGTCGCCAAGTTAAGTGCAGCAACTGTGACTACGCTGAAGAAATAGAATAGATTCAAGAAAAGACTCTAATCATTCACTTTTGATAGATGTTACTTTCACATAAA
>CAYYGA010000006.1:43589-57383 GCA_964471435.1 uncultured Facklamia sp. | reverse complement strand
CTTTTGTATCACTCGATTAATACTTCTCCCTTCTATTTTAATTTGTTAAACATATAGACTAAGAATTATTATAAATTATAAGATGAGACTTATGTCAGATTACGATTTTTTGTTATTTAATAGTAATAAACTTGAGACAAAAATTTAATAAAGGAGACGTTTACATAGTGAGGTGATTGAATAGAGCTTGACAAAGAAAAGGAGTTTGAGTAATCTTATGATAAGTTTAAAATTCGATGAAATAGACAAGTACCTATGAGACTACAGAGATAATTGTACTGAGCTGAGAGCAATTAATTCATAGAGAAGACACTATGGAGAAGAATAATGCAAAGTTATTCCGTTGATCGCGTTAAGATATAAAGGCAGAAGGTATTTTTACCTGCTGCAAAAATAGGTGGTACCACGTTATTAGCGTCCTATAGCTTTAAGCTATAGGGCTTTTTTTATTTAGGAGGATGAAAATGTCGATTCGAAAAATGAAAGGTACAGAAGATATCTTACCTCAAGATGTTCATCGCTGGCTATATGTAGAAGATACAGCGAGAGATTTATTTGATTTGTATCTATTCCGCGAAATAAGAACTCCCTTTTTTGAAAGTTTTGATTTGTTTTCCCGTTCAGTAGGTGATACTACAGATATAGTCTCTAAGGAAATGTATGATTTTTATGATAAAGGTAATCGTCATATTGCATTAAGACCGGAAGGAACTGCCGGGGTTGTTCGGGCCTATGTTGAAAATAAGTTGTTTGGTCAAGAACATGCTCAGCCTTTAAAAGTTTATTACATGGGACCTATGTTCCGATACGAAAGACCACAAGCAGGCCGTCAGCGCCAATTCAATCAAATTGGTGTAGAAGTATTTGGATCTGAAAATCCAGCTACTGATGTTGAAGTTATTGCATTAGCATGGGATTTTTTTACAGAACTCGGACTTTCAAAAATATCACTGCAATTAAACTCATTAGGCAAACCAGCTGATCGTAAAGAATATCGTCAAGCATTAATTAATTATTTTGAACCTCATTTAAATGAATTAAGTGAAGATTCCCAACGAAGGTTACATGAGAATCCATTAAGAGTTCTGGATAGTAAAGATCCCAAGGATATGAAGTTTGTAAAAGATGCCCCGAGTATTTTAGAATTTTTAAGTGAAGAAAGTAAAAAGCACTTCGACAAAGTCCAGGAGATGTTGACTTTACTCGAAATTCCTTTTGAAATTAATGACAAAGTAGTCCGTGGTTTAGATTATTATCAAGATACAATTTTTGAATTTGTGGTGACAGATGACACTATCGGCGCTCAATCCACCATATGTGGTGGTGGACGTTATGACGGCTTGGTAGAACAATTGAACGGTCCTGAAAAACCAGGGTTTGGCTTTGGTATAGGAGTTGAACGATTACTTCTTCTTCTTGAAGAGCAGGAAATCGAAATCCCTTATTATGAACCTGTTGATGTATTTGTTTTAACTTTAGGAGAAGAAAGCAATATGCTGGCTCAACAATTAGTTCAAGCAGCCCGTAAGGACGGCTTAATTGCTGAAAGAGACTTTTTAGGTCGCTCAATGAAGTCACAATTCAAAACCTCAAGCAAATTAGGTTCAAAAATTGTTATAACAGTTGGTGAAGAAGAAGTAAAACAACAAATGGTGCAAATAAAAAACCAAGAAACAGGCAAACAAACTTCATATTCTGTTTCGGAGTTAATGTCTGATTTTGCAGGAATTTATCGCAAGTTGACCGTAGATACTTCAGCAATCGATAAGTATTTTAGAGGAGAAGAGTAGATGAAAAAAAGAACAGTTTATTGTGGAGCAGTAAATGAAAGTTTAGTAGGAAAAGAAGTGACGCTTAAAGGGTGGGTACAAAAAAGACGTGATTTAGGCGGGGTTATATTTGTCGATCTGCGGGATCGGGAAGGCTTTTGCCAAATAGTATTCAATGCTGAGAATTTAAGTAGAGAAGACTTTAATACAGCAGATAGATTGCGTTCTGAATACGTTATTGAAATTACCGGTACATTAGATCATAGAGCTGCTGACCAGGTGAATCCAAAAATACCAACTGGAAAATATGAAGTGTATGCAACAGAAATAACACTATATTCTAAGGCTAAAACCCCTCGTATTTATATTGAAGATGAAATTGCGATTGATGAAGAAGTTAGACTGAAAAATCGGATGCTTGATTTACGTAGACCTAAAATGCAGGCTAATTTAAAATTACGTCATTGCGTTACTCGTAGTGTCAGAAATTATTTAGATGACAAGGGCTTTATCGATGTTGAAACACCTATGCTGACAAAATCGACACCGGAAGGAGCCCGTGATTACTTAGTTCCAACCCGCCGGGAAGCAGGGAAGTTTTTTGCTCTTCCACAATCACCCCAGTTATTTAAACAGTTATTAATGGGAGCTGGAATTGATCGTTATTATCAAATTGTAAAATGTTTCCGTGATGAAGATCTACGTGGTGACCGTCAGCCTGAATTTACTCAAGTGGATATTGAAACCAGCTTTTTAAATCAAGAAGAGATCCAGGCCATGACCGAAGAAATGTTAAAAGATGTTGTTAAAGCTGTCAGAGGGATCGAGATTACAGAAGCTTTCCCTACAATTACATACGCTCAGGCAATGGCAGAGTATGGTTCTGATAAACCTGATATCCGCTATGATATGAAATTAGTTGATTTATCGGACTTTGCTAAAGATACTGAATTTGGTGTGTTTAAAAATGCAGTCACTTCTGGCGGCCAAGTAAAAGTAATTAATTTAAAGGGTAAAGCAGACGATTATACGCGCAAAACAGCAGATGAATTATTTAACATTGTAAAGCCGTATGGAGCCAAAGGTTTGGCGTGGACTAAAGTTTTAGAAGAAGGGTTTAATGGTCCGGTTGCTAAATTCTTAACTGAAGAAGATCAGGCATATATAAAAGAAAAAACTCAAGCTGAAATTGGAGATATACTATTCTTTGTAGCAGATCAAGCTTCTGTGGTAGCTGATGCTTTAGGGGCATTAAGAGTGCACTTAGCTAAAAAACATCAGCTGTTCAATCCTGAAGAATTAGCATTTATCTGGGTGACTGATTGGCCATTGTTTGAATATGATGAAGAATCTGGACGTTATGTTGCAATGCATCATCCTTTTACTTCACCTCAAAACCCAGATACTGCTGCTTTAAAAGAAAATCCACAAGAAGCACTGGCTAACGCTTATGATATTGTTTTAAATGGTTACGAAATTGGCGGAGGATCCTTAAGAATATTTACACGTGAAATGCAAGACCAAATGTTTGAGCTCCTAGGATTTACCCCTCAAGAAGCAGACAAGCAATTTGGTTTCCTATTAGAAGCTTTAGAATTCGGTTTCCCGCCACATGGAGGAATCGCTTTAGGGTTAGACCGCTTAGTAATGATTCTGGCTCAAGAACCAAATATTCGTGAAGTAATTGCCTTCCCGAAAACAGGAAGAGGGCAGGATCTCTTAACTAATGCACCAAATTATGTAGCAAAAGATCAACTGGATGAATTACATTTAATGGTCCGTATGCCAAAAGAAGAAAAATAAATTCAACTTAAAGGACAGGAGGGCTAAAATGCTTTTAGGTTCCCATGTCTCTATGGGTGGAAAAGAAATGTTGCTGGGTGCTGCAAAGCAAGCGGCTGGATATGGTGCCAATGCTTTTATGATTTATACAGGAGCACCGCAAAATACCCGGCGAAAAGATGTATCAGAATTTAAATTAGTCGAAGCGCGGAATTTTATGGCAGAGTATGGTATAGAATTATTTACAGTGCATGCTCCTTATATTGTAAATTTAGCTAATACGACTAAAGAAGATCATTTTGATTTTGCTGTAAGATTTTTACAAGAGGAAATAAATAGGGTTGAAGCAATCGGAGCAAGTCAAATTACTATGCATCCAGGGGCACATGTTGGAGCGGGGGTAGAAGTGGGCTTAAAACAACTTGTTCGCGGTTTGAATGAAGTTTTACAACCTGCACAGCTTCCGCAAATAGCTTTAGAAACAATGGCCGGCAAAGGAACGGAGTTAGGCCGAAGCTTTGAAGAGCTTGCCCGGATCATTGATGGGGTTACCCATAATGATAAATTATCTATTACTTTTGATACTTGCCATGTTTATGATGCGGGATATGATATTGTGAAGGATTTCGATGGAGTACTCAATGAGTTTGATCATATAATTGGTCTAGATCGACTTAAAGTCCTGCATATAAACGATTCGAAAAATCCATTTAACAGCCATAAAGATCGACATGAGAATATTGGTCAAGGGTCAATAGGATTTGATACATTGAACTATATTGTTCATCATCCACAATTAAAAGAAGTGCCAAAAATATTAGAAACCCCCTGGGTTAAAGTAGATGAGAAGAAAAAGCTTCCCCCGTATAAGTTTGAAATATCCAGTTTAAGAGCTCAAAAAGAAAATCAGCATTTGATTACTGATATTTTAGATCAAAACAGTTGATGCCGAAAACAATCATCAGTTTAATTAATGCAGCTTAGTCATTTAATAAAGGAGCAGGCCGATGAAAATCTACACGCGTACAGGTGATAAAGGTCAAACTAGAATTATTGGCAATGAAGTGGTCCAAAAAGATGATGCCAGAGTAGAAGCTTATGGTACGATTGATGAGTTAAATTCCATTGTAGGGATGATTATAGCAACTGAAGGTATGTCAGAGGAAATAAAAGATGAGTTAAAAGAAATCCAACAATACTTATTTGATTGCGGGACTGATATAGCATCCCCCTATGACCAAAGTAAACACCGTACTAAAGAAGAATTTATCCAATGGCTGGAAAATCGTATTGATATTTATACTGATATACCACCTAAAATAGAATCATTTATATTACCAGGCGGTAGTCCGGCAGCTGGCTTAATTCATTTTGCCAGAACAGTCGCCCGCCGTGCAGAGCGAAGAGTAGTAACTTTTCAAAATCTAACAGAGTCAAATAAGTTAGTCTTAACATTTTTAAATCGTTTATCAGATTACTTTTTTGTATTAGCCCGCTTAGTAAATTTCCAATCAGGTAATCTTGACTCATTTTATGAGCGTAGTGGGAAAGTATTTCGTTAAAGACCTGAGCTAATTTTTTGAATAGTTGTATTCATTTGCTATTTATTTAATATTAAGAGACAATCAAAATACTTATCATGTTTAGGGGAAATAGGTTTAATTCCTATGCAGTCCCTATGCTACTGTGAAGGGTGTAGTCCATCCTCAGCCAGATTACCTAAGCATGATTGGATATAATTACTATCTCAGGGAGAGTAATTTTTGAAAATATTTAAAGATAAAATAATTACCTTTAAGTACTGGACAAAAGTTATTTGTTCAGTACTTTTTTATCTATAAAAAGTTTTAGGCATAATTATTTTAATTACTGCAGCTTTTAACTTTTGAAAAATTCATAAAGGAGGTCTATATGTTAAGAAAAACCTCAGTTTTGATTAATATGATCCTCATATCTTTTCTGATATTTTTAATATGCATAACAATCGGAAGTGTCCACGTTCCCTTAAATCAAGTAGTTGCAATTATAGCTAATATGCTAGGAGGTTTTGGTTTTTCAGTAGAAAGTAAGTTTGAAAATATAGTTATCAACAGCAGACTCCCAAGGGTTTTGACCTCCTATTTGATCGGGGTAGCTCTTTCTTTAGCAGGAATGACGATGCAGAGTATTTTGAAAAATCCATTAGCCGACGGTTCAACTTTAGGTATTTCTTCAGGTGCTTCACTCGGTGCAGCGACAGCTATTTTTCTTGGTTTAAATACACCGGGTTTACCCTTTGACGGAACCTTTATTTTAGCTGTTATTTTTTCGTTTTTATCTCTTGTTATTATTCTTACTTTTTCCTATTTTGTTGACCGGCAGCTGACTAACACTACCGTCATTCTTACCGGGATAATTTTTTCAATGTTGACTAGTTCAGCTTTGAATTTATTAATTGTTTTTTCTCAGAATAAATTGCAGTCAATTGTTTTTTGGACAATGGGTTCGTTAAATGGCAGTCGTTATAGTGATGTCCTATTATTATTAATAGTTGTTTCAATTACTGGACTATTAATTTTGTCAAAGGTTCGTGAGTTGAATGCTTTTTCACTTGGAGAGCATGCCGCTCGAAATATTGGAGTGGATGTACAAAAAGAACGTTTAATATTGTTTATAGCGGTTTCTATTTTAATCGGAATCAGTGTATCAATGACTGGATCTATTCCTTTTGTTGGTTTAATTATCCCTCATATTACCCGGATGATTGTAGGGGCTAATCATAAGCATTTAATTCCTTGGACCATGTTCATTGGCGGTATATTTTTAATGTTGGCCGATTTAGTAGCCAGAACCGCAGCCAGTCCATTAGAAGTACCTGTAGGGGTAATTACATCACTTATAGGAACCTTAACATTTTTCATCATTTTTGCTAGAAAGAGGGGAAAATGATTGCTATCGATTAATAATGTATCGGTTATTTTAAAAGGTCAGCAGATAATCTCTGATGTGTCATTTGAAGTAATGGAAGGTCAATGGTTGATGGTCTGCGGTCCCAATGGCGCCGGGAAGAGTACATTAGTAGGTACTGTTTCAGGACGTCATTCCTACCAAGGAGAAATCTTTTTTAATGGAAAAAAACTTAAAAGTATGTCTCCTAAGCAAAAAGCACAATCAATTGGAATATTAGAACAACAGTACTCGCTTGATTTTGATTATAGTGTGGAAGAAGTTGTCGAATTAGGCCGCTATCCTTATATGAAAGGTATCTTTAAAAATATAGTTAATAAGGATAAAAAAATTATCGAAGAAGTATTGGAGCTGACAGGACTTCAAGACAAGAGAAATCAGTCGGTACTTACGTTGTCTGGAGGCGAGCTGCAACGGGCTTTTTTGGCTCAAATTTTAATCCAGCAGCCTGATTTATTGATTTTAGATGAGCCTGGAAATCATTTGGACTTAATTTATGAAAAAGAGCTTTTTAACAGCTTAGAAAAATGGCTGTCCCAGCCGGGGAAAGCCATTATTTCCGTGATGCATGATTTAAGTTTGGCCAGAGCTTTGGGAAGTCATGTTTTATTAATGAATCATGGCCAAGTGGACTCATACGGCCCGGTTGACAAAGTTTTAACTACAGAGACACTTAAACCCATTTATAAAATTGATGTACCGGGTTATTTAAGATCAAAGCATCAGGTATGGGATTAGTTTAAGCTTTATCTCTTTTAATATAGTTGAGGATTTCTACAATTATATGAGCTGTTTCTTCTATTGATCGGTCTGCTACATTGATAACAGGACAGCCTAATTCATGGTAAACCTTGTCACCATATTCCAGTTCTTCTTGTATTCTGCTGTCGGAAGCATATTGAGTATTAGTAGACAAACCAAATTCTATCATACGATTGTTTCTAAATTTCTGAATGACATTTAAATCATTGGTTAAACCAATGATTTTTTTGGGGTCAATCTTATATATAATCTGGGGAAGTTCGTTTTCCGGAATAAGGGGGAGGTTGGCAACTTTATAGCCCAGAGTCGCTAAGTACATACTTAGAGGAGTTTTACTAGTACGAGAAATACCAAGTAATACTATATCTGCTTCTTCAAAACCTTTAGGGTTTTTTGCGTCATCAAACTTCATGGCAAATTCCATCGCATCGATACGTTGAAAATATTCATCTGTTAATTCATGCTGGGCACCAACTGACTCACTAGGTGTTAAACCGGTACGTCTTTCAATTTCTTTTGTGATAGGCTGCAGCAGATTATATAAAGTCAGCCGATGCGTCCGACAAAACTTTTCAGTCATTTCTGCTAAATCAATTTCAGCCATTGTCATAAAAATAATACCATTGTCTTCTTTAGCCGAATCCAATATAGGTTTTAAGCGGTCAGTATTTGAAATGAATTGATATTTATGTAATACTGAATCGATGTTTGGGAACTGTACAGAGGTGGCACGGGCAACCGATAAGGCAGTTTCACCGATGGAGTCGGAAATAATATAGAAATGAATTTTAGGTTTATCTTCCATAAATAAAAGCTCCCATTCTAAATTTTTACTTAGTGTACCATAGAAGTCTTTGAGGTGAAAATAATGCAAGCTATTGAAGAAATCAATGATGATCTTTCGCCCGAATTAGAAAAATTAGTCCAGCAGGGAATTGATATATTAAAAGCTGGTGGATTTAAAATTACTCAAAAACGCCGTGAATTATTAATTATATTTGCTCAAAATCAACGATATCTTACCGCTCAAAATATTCATCAAGCCTTGGTAAAAAAATATCCTACCATGTCTTATAATACAACGTATCGAAATTTATATGATTTTGTAGAATTAGATATTTTAGAGACTACTGAATATCAACAGGAACAGCTTTTTCGCTATAACTGTTTTAACACGGGACACGCAGATCATCATCATCACCATTTTATTTGTACTAACTGCGGGAGGACCCTTCAATTAGATGTATGTCCTATGGATCAAGCAGTTGCTAAATTGAAAAATGTGACCATTGAATCCCATCGGTTTGAAGTCTTTGGCCTATGCCAAAATTGCCGAACTCGAAATAGTGATACTCTCATACGCACTGTTTAAGTCAGTAACTAAAGCTTTTATAAGTTAGATTATATTAAAAGAGGCTGTTAAATTAGTAAAAAATATTAAAATAAAATATCTTGAAAACATCAAATTTAGTGTTATAATAGTCAAAGGACTTTATTTAGAATTATTTTTCTAACGAAAGGTTACTAAAAGCCCGGGGGGAGGGGAACCATATGTCAAAAACTGAAGTTCGTGATAACGAATCATTGGATGACGCTCTTCGTCGCTTTAAGCGTAACGTTTCTAAAACCGGTACTTTGAGAGAAGCTCGTAAGCGTGAATTTTACGAAAAACCAAGCGTAAGACGTAAAAAGAAATCTGAAGCAGCTCGTAAACGTAAGTACTAAGCGTTGAAGCTTGAGCAACTATTTATTTAACCAAGAAGGCATACGATAAGTATGTCTTTTTTTTTCTAAAAATTTAATATACTATTTAACTCTTTAAAGTCAACACAAGACTTAATTTTAATTAAGTTGATTTTTACGATTAGATAAAGCTTTAGCTAGCGGTTATTTAGGAGAGATAAGATTTATAACGTTATAGTACTCATTTTTGTTAAATTATGGTAATCTTTAGCTAGATATAGAATAAAGGAGACGACTATTTGAATCAATCTAATACATACAGTGAACAAGTTACAGTTACTAATCAAGATTGGTTAGTAGCTTTATTAGGCAGTCAGGATAAATACGTTCAATTAATAGAAGATCATTTTGATGTTTCTATTGCAAACCGCGGAGAAATGATAACCATTACCGGTGCAGATGAAGCTGAAGTAGAGAAAGTCCGGCAGGTCTTATTGAACTTGATACGGCTTTTAGAAAGTCATATTACTCCACGTTCCATGGATATCATTACTGCGATTAAAATGGCTAAAAATAATACACTTGATTATTTCATTAATCTTTATGAAGAGGTAGTAGGACGTGCGGCAGATGGAACTGCTATCCGGGCTAAAAACTTTGGGCAATTACAATATATTAAAGCCGTTGAAAATAAGGATGTAGTATTCGGCTTAGGACCCGCGGGAACTGGTAAAACATTTTTAGCAGTTGTTATGGCAGTACAAGCCATGCGTGAAGGAAAAGTTAAAAAGATGATATTAACTCGGCCTGCAGTTGAAGCGGGCGAAAATCTGGGATTTCTGCCGGGAGATTTAAAAGAAAAAGTGGATCCTTATTTACGGCCTATTTATGATGCTTTATATACTGTATATGGAACGGAGCAGACTAATCGGTTGATGGAAAGAGGAGTGATTGAAATTGCACCTCTTGCTTATATGCGCGGACGTACCTTAGATGACGCTTTTGTTATTTTAGATGAAGCTCAAAACACTACAATTGCTCAAATGAAAATGTTTTTAACACGTTTAGGATTTGGTTCTAAAATGATTATTAACGGGGACCAGACCCAAATCGATTTACCAAGGGGAATGAAATCCGGATTAATCGATGCAGAGCAGAAGTTACGTGAAATAAAACGAATCGAATTTGTTGAATTTGATGAATTTGACGTGGTACGCCATCCAGTTGTAGCTGACATAATTCGAGCGTATAACCGAGATTAGTGGGCTTAATTGGTAGGAGGTTACTATGAATCGGAAATTACAAAACTTTCATAAAAAATTGGGGCGGTATTTTATACCGCTTATTTCATTTTTCCTGGCATTAATCATTGGTTTAATAGGTCATGAACATGTTCAGCCCTCCACATATAATTTTCAGCTGAATCAAGTAGCAGAAGAAACTATTTTAGCGCCTGTTACTTTGGAAGATGTGGAGCAGACAGAAGCTAACCAAAATAGAGCCAAAGAGACAATCAGTGATATTTATGTCTATCAACCGGAAATACGAACCAATCAATTAAATACGATTGAAGAGTTTTTTTCAATGGTTCGTTTGATGCGAAATGATACATATTCAACAGCCGATGTTGGTCAAATGTTAGAAGAGAATCATCTTAATATGAATGTTTCAAGTGAAGACCTTGAAACTATTGAAAGGTCCAACAGTCAAGAGGTCACATTTAGTCAGTTGGAGGATCTAGAACAAGAAATTATTTTTAACACTCGAGTGCTTAGTGCCAGTGAAGCAGTTCAAGTATTAGTAGAAAATTTATCTGAAAATGCTGTTCAACAAGTATTTTCATTAAATGCTGAACAGTTATCACGCCTGCAAGCTCAAATCACAGAAATTGTTTCCATTACTTTAGAAGAAGAAATTATGGCATCTGAATTGAACTCTCATTTAAATCAAATTCAACGATTTGTTAACCAGTTAGAGAATTGGAATATAGTAGGTAAGCAGACTGTTGTTAGTTTTGCTGAGAACTTAATCCGACCTACAATGGTCTATTCCGAAGCTGAAACAGAGCTTCGCCGGGAAGAGGCGGCTTCACAGGTCCAACCTTCTTACATTTTACAAGGACAAGTGATTATTCAAGAAGGTCACGTTATTCAAGACCATCATTTACGTCAACTAGACTTGTATGGTTATGTAGATGCAACATCCAATAATATGTTGCTTGTGGCTTTTTATATTTTAGTAATAGTACATGCTATTATAATGGCGCTGATATTTTCTGACTTCTTTTCAGCTAGGGATGAAGAGTTGTCTCAAGCTAATATGCAGATTACAGCCTACAGTATTATTCTTGTTCTTGCTCTAGTGTTTGTGAAAGTAACTCAATTTTTACAAAATTCTGAATTTAATTATGCTGGTGTTCTGGTCCCAATGACTTTAGTACCTATAATGTTAAAGCCTAAATCTGATTTACAAAAAACCTTAATGGCTACTATCTTTATCAATATATTCAGTTTGTTTATTATGAATGATACTGATAACCAAACTGTTGTGACCCTTGTCAGTCTGTTTTATATGTTTACAAGTCTATTAGCTTTATTTGTGATGACCATTCCACGGTATAAAAACACACCCTACCGACAAAAGTTTGTTTATCTGCTGATATGGATTTACGTTATATCACTGCCTTTAATGGTGGCTATGAATATTCCCGTATTATCTGAACAAGGGATGAGGATTATTCTATTGATCATCGCTAATATATTCATTGTCTCATTGATTCATGCTATTTTTGAACCTTATTGGGAAACCTTACTATCTAAGAAAGCGCCTCTTACAATGAATCAACTAGCCAATTTAAACCATCCCTTATTAAAACTATTGATTGAAAAAGCACCCGGGTCTTATCATCACAGTATTTTGGTGGCGAATTTAGCAGCAAATGCTGTGGAAGAAATCGGAGGAGACTCACTCTTGACCAGGGTGGCAGCCTATTATCATGATATTGGTAAAACAGTTCATCCACTCTTTTTTGTGGAAAATTTATCCGGTGGAATAGAGTCACCGCATCAAATGATTACTCCAGAAGAAAGTGCGTCCATAATAATCGATCATGTTGAGCAGGGCGTCAGAATTTTAGAAGATTACCAAATGCCTCAAAGCATTATCGATATTTGTCAAGAACATCATGGTACGACTCTCACTCAATATTTTTATTTTCAAGCCAAGCAGGAAAAGTTAAATTTACCCGAAGATAATTTCCGCTACCCGGGACCTAAACCCCAAAGTAAAGAATCAGCCATAACGATGATAGCTGACTCGCTCGAAGCAGCGTCACGTTCACTCAAAGACTATTCACAACAATCTATCGAAGGTTTAGTAGATGGCATTATCCAAGGTAAAATAAGAGATGAACAATTTTCAGAGTGTGGATTAACAGTAGATGAACTGCGTTTGGTTAGAAAATCATTCGTTTCTGGGTTGGCCAGTATGTATCATACAAGGATTGAATATCCAAAATAGAAGTCCGTTTTAAAAAGGAGGGTATTATGTTAATTGACATTATCGATGATGATGCGTTTTTAACAAGCAGACAAAGAAAAATGCTGGAAGAAATTATCACTTTAGCTAATGAAAAGCTAGGTAATTTGCAGGAAGTAGAACTTGATTTATCGATTGTTACCGATAAAACTATCCAGCAGCTAAATAATGATTATCGGGAGAAAAATCAACCGACTGATGTTTTAAGTTTTGCTTTAACAGAAGTCGCAGATGATTATGATTTCGATATTTTTACAGGCTTAGAAGACAATGTTTCAAAAAATATGCCTATACATTTAGGAGATATTATTATCTCGATTGAAACTGCCAAACAACAGGCCGCGGAGTATGAACATTCATTGGAACGAGAGTTGGCATTTTTAGCAGTTCATGGATTTCTTCATTTAAATGGGTATGATCATCAAACAGAAGAAGAAGAGAAAGAAATGTTTGCCCTACAAGAAGAGGTGTTAAGTGACTATGGCCTCTATCGATAAAAAAGTACCTAATAAACCTTATGCTAATACAAATTTTTTTCAGTCACTATCTGTTGCACTAGAGGGATTCATCTATACCTTAGTCCATGAACGTAATATGCGTATTCATCTTTCCTTTGCTGCTTTAGTTAATTTGTTTGCCTGGATATTTCAAGTTACTTTAGTAGAGTGGGGAATACTGTGGCTGTGCATCGGTTTGGTTATATGTATGGAAATGATCAATACAACTATCGAAACAGTCGTGGACTTAGTAGTGAAAGAAGAAATACATCCTTTAGCTAAAAGAGCTAAAGATGTTGCAGCAGGTGCGGTTGTTTTTGCTGCACTTAGTTCAATTATTATTGGATTAATTATATTTCTCCCTAAAGCTGTGATTTTTCTAGCAAACTATTTTTAGAAAAGGAGCAAACTATGCAAAATAATCAAAATTTTCGTTCTGGCTTTGTAGCTATTATTGGAAGACCCAATGTTGGAAAATCTACTTTGTTAAACCGTCTGGTAGGACAAAAAATTGCTATCATGTCAGATAAAGCTCAGACTACACGAAATAAAATTCAAGGTGTCTATACACGAGAAGATGCTCAAATCGTTTTTATTGATACACCCGGTATTCATAAACCTAAACATGCTTTAGGAGAATTTATGGTAAAGACAGCTTATTCTTCCTTACAAGGAGTTGATGCTGTTTTAGTAGTAGTCAATGCGAATGAAAAGATAGGACCTGGAGATCGTTTTGTCATCGATAAAATAAAAAATATTGAAGTGCCGGTTTTTCTTTTAATCAATAAGATAGATTTATTGACGGGTGATGAATTATT
>CAYYGA010000006.1:0-43489 GCA_964471435.1 uncultured Facklamia sp. | reverse complement strand
GTTCATTCTATGCAGCGCAACGAAGATGATAAAGTAGAAGTCCAGGCAAGCATTATTGTTGAGCGGAAAAGCCAAAAAGGTATTATTATTGGAGCACAAGGTTCTATGATTAAAAAAATAGGACAACTTGCACGCCGGGACATTGAACACTTATTGGGGGATAAAATTTATCTGGATTTATGGGTCAAAGTACAAAAAGATTGGAGAGACCGGCCGAGTCATTTGAGCGACTTTGGTTATCGAAAACAAGATTATTAGCTTTTAAAGGAGGACATAGCTATGCAGGTACGCTTTGAAGGAATCGTTTTATTTAACCGGCCACACCGCGAAAAAGATGCTTTGGTCAAAATTTTCACTCAAAGCCATGGCACTAAAATGTTCTTCATAAAAAACTATTACCACTCCAATCAAGCATTAAAAAAGCATTTGATTCCTTTAACGTGCCATAAATATTTAGGAATTATTAATGAAGAAGGACTTTCTTTCTTAAAAGAAGCGGAGACAGTAAATAATTTTCCTCTTTTACAAAAGGACTATCTAATTCATGCACATGCTGCCTACATTACTCAATTAATTGACGCTTCAATCGAAGATGGGCAGACTGATGGAAATTTATATATTTTTTATAAAAATAGTCTGACATCTTTAAATGAAGGGGTGGAAGCCAGGGCGCTGCAGGTTTTAGTAGAGCTACAGCTTCTGCAGCGTTTTGGAGTAGGTCTGGATTGGAATCGATGCGTTGAATGCGGGAACAGACAGCATCCTTTTGATTTTTCTATGAGGCTGCAGGGACTGTTGTGTCAACAACATTTACATCTAGATGATTTTCGTCTACATCTTCAGCCTAATTCATTAGTGGTTGTTCAAAAATTAGCACAGGTTAAAGTAAACCAATTAGGCAAAATTAACTTAACTCAACAAACTTACGAAGATTTAAGGCGTTTGATGCGGGAAATATTTCATGAAATGGTCGGTATTCGTTTAAAAAGTGAAAGTTATTTAGATCAGCTTTATCGGTTAGAAGGAGAGGAATTTAAAATTTCTAAACGGTAATCAATTAGCTGGTTCATGTTTCATTGACAAATCAACAGTTTCTTAGTAAACTTTAGCTAAACAAAAGTAAATTTTAAGATAGTATAGCGACTCTAGACAGGTGAAAGCTAGAGCAATTCTAAGGCAACTTTTGTTTTCACTAATCTAATATCTTAAAGTGCTAGTTTAACTAGAATTAGGGTGGAACCGCGAAAATTTTCGTCCCTATGACCGTAGGTCATAGGGACATTTTTGTTTTTAAGGAAATTTAGGAGGATATAAAATGGCAGTTAAATCGATACAAGATATGATTTTAGTCTTGCAGGAATTTTGGGCAGAAAAAGGATGTCTCATCTTAAACGCTTACGATGGTGAGAAAGGGGCAGGGACGATGAGTCCTTATACCTTTATGCGTTCAATTGGACCGGAAAGTTGGAATGCAGCTTATGTTGAACCATCACGTCGGCCGGCCGATGGTCGTTATGGAGAAAATCCCAACCGGCTGTATCAGCACCATCAATTCCAGGTAGTGATGAAGCCTTCACCTTTAAATGTACAAGAATATTATTTGGATTCACTGGTTGCTTTAGGAGTTGATCCTTTAAAACATGATATCCGTTTTGTTGAAGATAACTGGGAAAATCCATCACTCGGTTGTGCCGGACTTGGTTGGGAAGTTTGGATCGATGGCATGGAAATTACACAATTTACTTATTTTCAACAGGTTGGGGGCTTGAAATGTGACCCGGTAACTGCAGAAATTGTCTATGGCCTGGAACGACTAGCTATGTATATTCTGGATGTCGATAATGTTTATGACTTAGATTGGACCGAGGGAGTCAAATATGGTGATATATTTAAGCAGCCCGAATATGAACATTCCCGTTATTCATATGATGTATCCAATGGAGAACTGTTATTTAAAATGTTCGATGCCTACGAATCAGAAGCAGAGCGTTTGATAGAAGAAAATCTCGTTCATCCTGCTTATGATTATATTCTAAAGTGCAGCCATACATTTAACCTACTTGATGCCAGAGGATTAATATCTGCTTCAG
This sequence comes from uncultured Facklamia sp., assembly GCA_964471435.1. Taxonomy (GTDB): domain Bacteria; phylum Bacillota; class Bacilli; order Lactobacillales; family Aerococcaceae; genus Facklamia. The sequence continues at coordinate 41,399 of CAYYGA010000006.1, read as the reverse complement.
ATCGACCGGCTTATTTAGCCCGGATACGGAATATGGCCCGATCTATAGCAAAAGCCTTTGTAGCATCACGAGAGGCACTAGGGTTTCCCATGTTAGACCGTCAAGAAACTGTTTCTGACAATCAAGCTTAAGGAGGTATATCGATGTCACAATTTTTATTAGAAATAGGAATGGAAGAAATACCTGCTCGATTTTTAGTTGATTTACGTGATCAGTTAAAAGATAGAGTAGAGGATTTTTTAACCGCTTCACGAATCAATTTTGAAAGTCTGGAAAGTTTTGCTACCCCTAGAAGATTAGCGGTAAGAGTAAAAGGCTTGGCAGAAGGACAAACAAGTTTAGAAGAAGAAATAAGAGGGCCGTCTTTAAAAGTAGCAAAAAATGAAGATGGAACTTGGTCTAAGGCCACACTAGGATTTTTAAGAGGGCAGGGCTTAGAAGAAGAGGCTGTATTTGTAAAGGAAGTAAAAGGCACTGATTATATTTTTGTAAATAAAAAAGCTGCTCAGGAAAAAACGAGTAGAGTTCTAAAAAATATTGTGTCTGTTTTGGAGGATATGCATTTTCCTGTCTCAATGCGCTGGGGTAATCAACAAATCGAATACATCCGTCCGGTTCATTGGCTGGTGTCTCTATTGGATGAGCAAGTGATACCTATCTCTTTTGCGAGGATTAATTCTGACCGCTATACTAGAGGGCATCGCTTTTTAGGCAGCCGGGAGCCACTTTGTCTTCCGCATGCTTCTGAATATGAGAAAATATTAGAAGAAGGCTTTGTAATAGCCGACTTTGAAGAGCGTCAAAATGAAATATATCATCAAATACAAGAAATTGCTGAAGATAATAATTGGGATGTTCCAGATAATCCGGAGTTATTAGAAGAAGTAACAGCTCTGGTAGAATGGCCTACGGCATTTTATGGTGATTTTGAAGAAGTATATTTGCAAATTCCCCATATAATGGTTATTACTGCCATGCGTGATCATCAACGTTACTTTTATGCATTAAACTCTGAAAGCAAAGATCTTTTACCAGTCTTTATTTCTGTTCGTAACGGTGACGAGAATCACATTGAAAATGTCGTTAAAGGTAACCAAAAAGTGTTGCGTGCTCGTCTGGCCGACTCACTCTTTTTCTATGAAGAAGATTTAAAACACACTTTGGAATATTTTGTCCAACAATTGGATCGAGTGAATGAGCATTTTAAATTAGGAACATTCGCGCAGAAACAAGAAAGAGTATCATCACTTCTAATGGTGCTGGCATCTCAAATAGATAATTTACCTGAAGAGGATTTTAAAGCAGCTTTGAATGCTAGTGAAATATATAAATTTGATTTAATGACTCAGGCAGTCGATGAATTTTCAGAGTTGCAAGGTCAAATTGGAGGTATCTATGCTGAGCATTTTGGTGAGTCTGAAAAAGTTGCTCAAGCGATCAGTGAACAATATTTACCTACCTCTGCCGGAGGAGACCTACCTGAAACAAAAGCAGGGGCTTTACTTGCTCTAGCGGATAAAATAGATACTGTATTAGCCTACTTTTCAGTTGGATTAATTCCAACAGGATCAAATGACCCCTATGCTCTTAGAAGACAAACAATGGGTGTGGTAGAAATTATTCTTAAACAGAATTGGTCCTTTGATTTAGCGCCTTTGATATCTTCTAGATTAGAAAGTTTACAAACCAATCTTAAAGAAGTATCTTCTGACTCAGTTGAAGAAATAACTGATCAAGCAATTAACTTCATTCAAGCACGCATCCAAGTATACCTGGAGAATAAACAAGTCTCATATGATGTGATACAATCAGTATTAGGATCATCTCATTTGAATGTAAATCGACTAGTAGAATCTGCCCTGGCAATTCAAAAAAGAAGAAATCAAAATGAAGAGAGATTCCGACAAGTTATTGAGAATTTATCACGAGTTGTTAACTTAGGTGAAAAAGTGACTGAAGTGGTGGAGATTAAACCGGAATTAGCTCAAACTGATTCAGAAACTGAATTAATTGATAAAGTAATGATGGCAGCATCGATTGAAAGTTTAGAAGAACAATTAAATTATTACCTATCCATTAGTCCCATAATTTCTGAATATTTTGAAGAGAACATGGTAAATGCGGATGATGAAAGTTTACGTTTTAACCGCTATCAATTAATGTATCAACTGACTCAAGCAATTATTCAAATATTTGATCCGCGTAAATTAGTGACCAAGTAATCAATACAAGAATTATTAAAAAAGGAGGGATAAATATGTCTACATTTTTAGATCAAGCTAAAGTAACAGTCCTCGCGGGAAAAGGCGGCGATGGTATGGTTGCTTTTCGTAGAGAAAAATTTGTACCGGATGGAGGTCCTGCAGGAGGCGACGGAGGCAGTGGAGGAAGTGTCATTTTCCAAGTAGATGAAGGCTTAAGAACCTTAATGGATTTTCGTTATAACCGTCATTTTAAAGCAAAGAACGGTCAAAACGGTATGAGTAAAAGTAAATACGGGGCTAATGCCGAAGATTTATTTGTCAAAGTTCCACCTGGAACTATTGTAAGAAATGCTGAAACAAACCGATTACTGGCTGACTTAGTTGAACATGGACAAGAAGCGGTTGTTGCCAGAGGAGGACGAGGTGGCAAAGGAAATATAAAATTTGCTACACACAAAAACCCTGCTCCTTCGATCGCTGAAAATGGAGAACCCGGTGAAGAGGTAGAGTTATCATTAGAGCTCAAAGTTTTAGCAGATGTTGGTTTAATCGGTTACCCCAGTGTAGGAAAATCAACTCTACTTTCAGTTATTTCCAATGCTAAACCTAAAGTGGCTGACTATCAATTTACTACTTTAGTGCCTAATTTAGGAGTTGTTCACTTAGATATGAACCGGGAATTTGTAGTAGCAGATATGCCTGGCTTAATAGAAGGTGCTTCAGATGGTGTGGGCTTAGGAATTAATTTCTTAAGGCATATAGAGAGAACAAAAGTCCTGCTTCATATTATAGATATGGCGGCAGTGCATGAACGGAATCCTTTCGAAGATTTTGTCTCTATTATGAAAGAATTGAGAGCTTATAATGAAAAATTACTTTTAAGACCTATGCTTATTGTGGCTAATAAGATGGATTTACCTCAAGCAGAGGAAAATCTTGTTTTATTCGAAGAACAATTAAAAGAGTATTATGAAAACTTAAATTTGGCTATGCCGAAAATATTTCGAATATCTGCTTATCAAAATGCCGGAATTAAAGAATTGTTGAATGAAACTTATCATTTAATTAAAAACTCTGATTTTATCCCCTTAGAAGAGACAGAAGTCGAACCTGTCCACTATACATTAGATGACGAAGAAAGCTTTAATATTCTACCAGTTTCAGATGGGGTTTGGGAAATCAAAGGGGAAGCTATAGAAAAACTATATGCTATGACTAATACAGCCCACGATGAAAGCTTGCAACGCTTTGCTCGTCAAATGAGAAAAATGGGTATTGATAAGGCTTTACGCGAAGCAGGGGCCCAAGACGGAGATTTAGTGATATTATCAGATTACCAATTTGAGTTTGTCGATTAATTTGCAGAATGATTTAGGTGATATTAAGATGGAAAAAACAAGTGGGTCAAACCGTTTACCTATTTTTGACGGATTAAAAGGTCTGGCTATCATAGCCGTCCTGGCTTATTATTTCTTTGAGCACATATTACCTGGGGGATTCTTAGCGGTAAATACATTCTTATTTATCGCTGGTTTTTTCAACTTCAGGCATTTTTATATGAAAGATTTGCAAGGTCGTAAACCGGCTTATGGAAAATTTCTCTTAAAACGTTTTGAACGACTTTTCTTTCCAATGCTCTCAGTTATTATTTTGACTATTACTTATATTTTGTTTTTTGCAAGAGATTATCTCAATAATATATTTGAGATGGGACTATCTTCTCTCTTGTTTTTAAATAACTATTATCAAATTTTTAATCAGCAGTCCTATTTTGTACAAGCTGCTAATCCGAGTCCATTTACACATTTTTGGTATGTTTCTTTATATGGACAGCTGATTTTATTAATGCCTATTTTGATTATTTTATTTTACTCCTGGCATAAAAAACCTCAGACATCTATGAATATGCTGTTGATTTTATCGTTAGTATCCGCAGCTTTACTGGGGTATTTATATGTCCCTAATGAAGATCCAACAAGAATTTATTATTCTTTAGTTACCCGTATGTCTGCTTTCACCTTCGGTGGTGCAATAGGACTTGCTTTTCCGGCTAAACTGGCACCCCGTCCTATAAAAAGAAAGTATACATTAATAATGGATGTTGCAGGTTTAGTCGCATTTATTTTAGCATTTTTAATGTTAAAGTTTATGTTTGGAACTCAACCTTTTGCTTACCGTTTTGGGTTAACATTATTTTCAATAGTAACGATGCTTCTGGTGGTCACCAGTGTGCATCCTTCTACCATATGGAATAAGATATACAGTTTTAAATTGTTTACCTTTATCGGAAAACGATCTTTTTCTTATTACCTATGGTTTTATCCTGTTTACTTATTATTTCCGCAAAATGTCCGCTTTTTAAATCAAACACCATGGTTGAACTATGGGGTCCAGTTCATCTTAATTGCTTTATTAGCCGAAATGACTTATCAGTTGTTTGAAAAACAATCGATATCTCTACCATTTGGACAAGACTTTAATTATAAGAAAACTAAATATCAATTGAATTTTCTGCGTGAACATCCCCACCAATTAAATGGTATAAAAATACTTTCTGGTGTTTATATCTTTCTATTTGTAATGGCAGGCATCGGTTTAGCAGTAGGTTCTCAAACTTCAGGTAATGAACAAGCGGAAGAATTACAAACGACTATTCAATCAAATATAGAATTAGCTGAACAGACACGTGATACTTCTCAAGAGACGCCAAAAGTTGTTAATAACATAGAAGGCTTAGGACAGGAAATACTTTTATATGCTAACGGTCTTGATGTATCCTTTATCGGAGATTCGACTTTAGCTGCGGCAGCCAATCGAATTTGGGATGTGTTTCCAAAAGCAATTATTGATCCACAAGAAGGCCGACAACTTTATAATTCTTATAATGTAGTAAATAATTTAGAAGTTAACAATCAACTTATGCCTACAGTAGTAACCATGCTTGGAACAAATGGGACATTTACCAGTGGACAGCTTAATGATTATATTGAAGCAGTCGGCAGTGATAAAGATCAATTTTTTGTTACAGTTTCGGTCGACAAGCCTTGGACAAACGACGCCAACCGCCAATTGACGAATGCAGCTCAACGTTATGGTAATGTCAAAATTATAGACTGGGCAAATTACGCAAATGATCACAGTGAGTGGTTTGCTGCAGATGGTTATCATTTGAATGATGAAGGAGCAAAGGAGTTGGCAAAATTTATTGCTGAAGAAATATACCGCCAACGCTAAAAAGCTTAAAAGGAAGGAACTATAAGATGAAAATACAGTTTTTAGGAACTGGTGCTGGTATTCCTGCTAAGCAGCGAAATGTATCCTCATTAGTATTAAAACTACTCGATGAATTAAATGAAATCTGGATGTTTGACTGCGGGGAAGCTACACAGCATCAAATATTAAAAACAACTTTAAAACCGCGAAAAATAACATCTGTTTTTATTACGCATCTACATGGTGATCACATCTATGGTTTACCCGGATTTCTTTCATCTCGTTCTTTCCAAGGAGGAGATGGGCCCTTAACTATTTATGGACCTCCAGGCATACGTGCCTTTGTAAATAATTCCTTAAAATATTCAAAAACGTCCCTACAATATTCTTTGAAGATTGAAGAACTTGAACCATCGGGTGGAGTGATTGAATTACCAAAAAAATGGAAGGTAGAATACCTGCCCCTCAATCACGGGATTCTATGCTTTGGATACCGTATTATTGAGCCGGTTCAACCCGGCCATTTGCTAATGGATAAATTAACCCCGTATAATATCCCCAATGGACCTCTACTTGGAAAATTAAAGAGGGGTGAGACAGTTACTTTACCAGATGGAACCGTGTTAGATGGAAAAGACTTTATCGCACCTGAACGTCCGGGGAAAATTGTCACTGTATTAGGGGACAGCCGAAAAACTCAAAATAGTTCAATCCTGGCGCAGGGAGCGGATGTCCTAGTACATGAAGCGACTCATGAGGCAGCGGAAGCTCAAATGGCGCACAATTATTTTCACTCTACTAGCAAACATGCGGCTTTGATAGCAAAAGAGGCCGGTGCTAAGCAGCTCTATATGAACCATATTTCCGCACGTTATTTAGGAAAAATGGCTGCGCAGTTAGAAAAAGAAGCTCAAACTGTTTTTCCCTCTAGTAAAGTCGTATATGATTTAGATGAGTTTGATATATAGGGATCAGTTTTTGATCTTTAACTGTTAGAAGGAAGTGGAGAAAAAATGGATGAAGAATTGAATTTATCCAAATATAAATGGCAGCTTTTGGAAAAGTCACTGGAGAACAATAAAGATCTTATTGATCACTTACAACAAGCGGGGTTAAATTATTCTCCCGCTTTTTTGCGTTTATGTTTAGCCAGAGGTCTTGATAGTGTTGAAAAAATACAAGCCGCAACTAATCAAGAACCTGTATTATTTCACGACCCCTATCTGTTGTATCAGATGGAAAAAGCAATTAATCGTATTAAAAAAGCGGTTGAAGACGATGAATCGATCTTAATTTATGGTGATTACGATGCCGATGGAATTACATCTACATTAATTTTACTGGAAGCTCTCCAAAGTATCGGAGCTCGAGTAGATTACTATTTACCCAACCGATTTACTGATGGGTATGGCCCAAATATAGAACGCTACCAAGAAACCATAGCTGCTGGAACCCAATTAATTATTACAGTCGATAATGGGGTGGCGGGACATGAGGCTATAGAAGTGTCTCAAGAGCTTGGAGTGGATGTGATTGTAACAGATCATCATGAATTACAGGCTACGCTACCACCGGCCTATGCGGTTATTCATCCTAAGCATCCCAAAGGAAATTATCCTTTTGGTGAATTAAGTGGGGCAGGTGTGGCATTAAAGGTGGCTGCTGCATTGCTGGGTGAAATCCCCGGCGAAGCTTTAGAATTGGCTGCTATAGGGACTGTAGCAGACATGGTGTCCTTAACAGATGAAAATAAAACAATCGTAGTTAATGGTTTGAAAAGTATGCAGTTTACTCAAAGAATCGGATTAGAATTACTGCTGCAGGAAAACTCTGTAAACATGAGCCAACTTACCACCGAAACAATCGGTTTTGTAATTGGGCCAAGACTGAATGCAATCGGCAGATTAGGAGATCCAAGTCCGGCTTTAGAATTACTTTCAGAGTTAGATATCGATGAAGCCGGCCGTCATCTTCAATTTATCAACGGTGAAAATTCACGTCGTCAAACAATCGTTAAAGAAATCCTGTCTGCGGTAGATAAAAAAATTAAAAGTTACCAAGAGCTTCCATTAATAATTATTGAAGAAGATAAAAAATGGCATCCGGGTGTCTTAGGTATTGTCGCCAGCAGAATAAAAGATAAATATCAAAGACCTACACTTTTATTTCATTATGATGAGGAAAAAGAAGCTTACATTGGATCAGGACGTTCCTTAAGTACTATTAATCTGTTTGAATGGCTAAGCAATCATAGTGATTTAATGTTATACTTCGGAGGTCACAGCCAAGCAGCCGGCCTGACGGTGGAAAAAAGTAATTGGTCCGATTTCAAAGATGCATTACATACTAGTTCTGAAAATTACCGCTCCTTAATCGAAGCTAAAACTACCCTGCCTGTAGATTTGGTTTTAACAACGGCGGAAATAAGTTTGGATTTAATCAATGAGATTGCTTTACTGGGACCTTTCGGGATGGATAATTCTCAACCTGTTATTGCGGTAGGTGAGGCTTTAATTCAGGAAAAAAGAGTGATGGGAACGAATCAAGAACATGTCAAATTAATAGTTAATTCACCTTCCAGTCAAACGAATCTGACTACTGTCGGATTCTCCCTTGCAGAACGATTAAGCGAATTTAAAACAGGAGATCGAATTTGGATAGCTGGTAAATTATCATTGAACGAGTGGCGGGGTAAAAAAACGGCCCAATTGATGATGGAAGATATCGGAGTTAGAGGTTGTCAATGGATAGATGTTCGCTCAAGTCGTATACCAGATCAGTTAGCCGAATTAAGTGAGACAATTTATTTATTCAGTAATAAAACTAATTGTGAACTGTATCAAAAACAGCTTCATTCTGATAGTAGAGCAGTAATTTATGAAGAGCTTTCACTGGAAGAAGCAAAAACTTTTTTATACAATAATTTAGTTATAATGGAACCACCGAACCAAATAAATGATTTTATAAAAATTTATCATCATAATGAAGCGCAGTGGGAGAAAGTTTACTTAGGTTCTTTTGTGCATGAGTCAAAATATCTGGCAGGCGAGCCTACACGTCAAGAGTTCGTCTTATTATATCAATGGGTCCAAAAATTAAAAATAATTCCATTAAACAAACTGCCTGAAATTGCGCAACAGTTAGATATTGCATTGGTAAAAATAAAAACCATGATAGTAGTGTTTTTTGAAGCGGGATTTGTTAAAATAGAAGATGGCACTATTTTATATCAAACCTTGGAACAAGGTGATAAAGTTGATTTACTTGAGTTACCTGCCTTGAAAAATTATCGCCAGAGCATGAAAGCGGAAGAACTTTTTAACTATCAAACAGTAGATGAGATACGTAAATATATAAATAAGGAGTCGTCGTAATGAAATATGAAGATTATGTAGCTCGAGTTGACAATTATCCTGAGGAGGGAATTGTTTTTCGAGATATCACACCTTTAATGGCAGACGGGGAAGTTTATAAATCTGCTATTAAAGAAATCGTAAATTTTGTTAAAGATATGAACATTGATGTGATTGTAGGTCCTGAAGCGCGTGGTTTTATTATTGGATGTCCTTTAGCATATGAGCTTGGAATAGGTTTTGTCCCTGTTCGTAAAAAAGGGAAGTTGCCGCGTGAAACGATTGAAGTAGATTATGACTTAGAATATGGATCAAATATTCTTCAAATACATAAAGATGCAATTAAACCAGGGCAACGGGTTTTATTAGCCGACGATTTATTAGCCACCGGCGGGACTATGGGGGCATCTATTGAATTAGTCGAAAAATTAGGCGGCGTAGTAGTTGGCTGTGCTTTCCTCATTGAATTAGATGATTTAAAAGGAAGAGAGAAATTACAAGGTCACGATTACTTTACATTATTACATTATTAATTAAAAAATCCGAACGATGATTAATCGTTCGGGTTGATTTGTAACTTCTGTAATTCAATTAAAAGTAACGGTTTAAACTGACTACTTTACCTAAAATAGTAGCAGAGTCGACGACAATATCTTCCATCGAATCATTTTCAGGTCTCAATACAATATGATCGGCTCTTTTATAAAAAGTTTTACAAGTAGCTTCATTATCGTCAGTCATTGCAACAACAACATCTCCATTATTAGCGTTAGCCTGCTTACGGACTGTAATGATGTCTCCATCTAAAATACCAATGTTTATCATACTTTCGCCTTTAATAATCAGCATAAATAATTCACTTGAATCATAGGGTATCTCTTGGGGTTTAGGATAAAAGTCAATGGCTTCTTCCACCGCCAATATAGGCGCTCCTGCAGCAACATATCCTAGAAGGGGAATTTTATCTGATTTTATACCTAGAACATTTAAGCCTTGTTGGGTTACCTCAATGGTACGATTTTTTACCGGATCGCGGTCGATAAACCCCTTGTCCTCTAAACGGTTTAAATGGCCGTGAACAGTGGAAGGTGAAGCTAGACCGGCATGAGAGGCTATTTCCCTCACAGAGGGCGGATAACCTAAATTTTGCATCAACGAATAGACGCTTTGTAAAACATTTAATTGTTTAGTCGTAATTTTAGTCATTTTCACCAGCTCTTTCTCTTTATTAAAGAAATTATAACAAAACTTTAACCTAAGCACAAACAAATGTTCGTAAAAAGGAGGCTTTTAATGCTCAACGATCAAGAATTAGCACGCTTAAATGAATTAGCACGTAAAAAGAAAACGCAAAACTTAACCGATAGCGAAGCTGCCGAGCAGAAGCAGCTGCGGGAAAAATATTTGAATAACTTTCGACGGAGTATTTCGGGTCAAATTGAAAGTATCAAAGTAGTTGATCCTGAAGGAAATGATTTAACCTCAAACAAGGTTAAAAATATTCAAAAAGAAAAAGGAATTCATAATCGAAAGCAGGATAAGTAGAAATTAAGGAGGAAAATTTATGCCGACATACCTATGGATTGTATTTATTATTGTAGCTCTTATAGCAGGTTTAATTATTGGCTTCTTTCTGGCACGACGTTATATGGTTGATTATTTCAAGAAAAATCCGCCGATTGATGAGCGTATGATCACTCAAATGATGGCCCAAATGGGTCAAAAGCCTTCTAAGAAGAAAGTTCAGCAGATAATGAACTCGATGAGAAACCAGAACTAACATAAATTAAATAATCTAATCCACTGGATTTTTACTAAGACAAAAGTTTTATGACAGGATATTTTATCAGAATAAGATTGTAATTTTTATTCTCATTGCCCTTTCAAAGACTCTTATATAATCCAGGGGATTATTTTTTTTGTTCGTCACTCACCAAATAAATCAAGGAGGATAAGGATGGAAATTCAAGGGAAAAATGGTCGCGCTAAGGTTTTTACCGAACTGATTGAAGAAACAGCTTACCAGCAAATCAAAAACTTGATGGATGAACCTATTACTGAAAACAGCCGGGTAAGAGTAATGCCGGATGTTCACGCAGGTAAAGGTTCGACTGTAGGAACAACGATCCGGATAAAAAATGATTTACAGGCAAAAGTTTCTCCGAATGTAGTCGGGGTAGATATAGGTTGCGGCATCTCAGCTGTCCGTTTAGAAGAAAGTGAAATTGATTATCAAGAGCTGGATAAAATCATTCGCCAGTCAGTACCTTCCGGATTTAAAACGCATAAAAGAATATCCACAGTAGCTAAAGAAGAGGCGAAACATCTTTTAGATAACATAAAAACACCTTTGAAAAATAAAGATAAAAGCCATATTTTAAAGTCAGTAGGTACTTTGGGCGGAGGAAATCATTATATAGAGTTAGCTCAAGCTGAAGATGGTACATTTTGGCTCTCCGTTCATAGTGGTTCACGCAATTTAGGGGTGCGGGTGTGTAATTATTGGCAGGCTGTTGCTGATCAAAAACGCCATCACCCTCAAGCTTCTATTAATTATTTAATGGGAGCCGATTTAGAAGGGTATCTTAATGATATGAAATTAGCTCAAAAATATGCGAGCCTTAACCGTCAAACCATGTTGGATAAGATTATAGAAATGATGGATTGGAAAGAACCTTCTTATTCAATTAATTCCATTCACAATTTTATAGATATTAAAGAGGATGAGTTAATTATTCGCAAAGGAGCTACTAAAGCTGAAGCTGGCCACGATTTGATTATTCCGATTAATATGCGGGATGGAACTTTATTAGCTAAGGGTAAAGGTAATAGTGATTGGAATTACAGCGCTCCCCATGGAGCTGGAAGGCAGATGAGCCGAACTCAGGCTAAAAAAACATTAGATCTGTCTGATTATAAAAAACAAATGACAGGTATATATACCACTTCTGTCAGCGAGAAAACACTGGATGAAGCACCTGATGCTTATAAACCCTTAGATAATTTATTGGACAATATCGCGGATACAGTAGAAATTATAGAGCAGATTACCCCTGTATATAATTTTAAGGCTAATTAGTTCTAAAAATATTGAATACAATATATGGTTAAATATCATTCTATAATTGTAAACAGGGAGTTCAACTTTTATAAAAAAGTTAGAACTCCCTGTTTGTATTCACGAAAATAGAGTGTTAAACTTTTATTTAAGATTAAGTCAGGGAGCTTGCTCTTTAAAAATTTAATATGAAGGGATGAAATTTAATGGAGATGTTTTCCAAACTTTCTTGGTTTTTTAAGCAAGAAAAAAAAGCATATATTCTTGGTACCTTAAGTTTGATTTTCCTCAGTCTATTAACTGCAGCAATGCCTTTAATTATTGGCTGGATTATCGACAGTATGACCAACCAGACAATGACTCGAAGTCAGCTGACAAATTGGGTGCTACTAATACTAGTTATAACCCTCCTGCAATATATAGTGCGCTACGTATGGCGGATGGCAATATTCGGAACAGCCGCTAAATTGGAACGTATTTTAAGAAGTCGCTTATTTTCTCACTTTATGAAAATGGATAATAACTTTTTTCAAAAATATCGTACCGGCGATTTAATGGCTCGAACTACCAATGATTTGAACGCAATAAGAATGGTTGCAGCGGGAGGAATTCTTACTTTAGTAGACTCGCTGGCACAAGGATTAATTACATTATTTATGATGTTTGTCATTATAGATTGGCGATTATCTTTAGTATCCATTATTCCTATTCCCTTTCTAGCTGTATTTATCCGCTTTATAGGCCAAAAGTTACACTTCCATTCCCGGCTGGCTCAAGCAGCCTTTGCATCGATGAATGATAAAGTGCAGGAATCAGTCACAGGTATGAAAGTAATAAAAACTTTTGGAGAAGAACAATTAGATGTGATGGATTTTAAAGATAAAACAAGTAAAGTGGTAGAAGAAAATGAAAGAGTCCATTTTTTTGACGCAACATTTCGACCGATGGCACAATTAATTATGGGGACAGCAACCATTATAGGGCTCTTCTTTGGTGGATTTTTAGTAGTGCAGGGTGATATTACGATTGGACTGCTGATAGCCTTTATTTCTTACATCACACGTTTAACCTGGCCGATGGTTGCGGTAGGAAGATTGTTTAATATTCTACAAAGAGGGTCGGCTTCTTATGACCGGATTGAAGAAATTTTATCAGAACGCAGTCACATAGAAGTGAGTGACAATGCAGTAGAAGACCAAATTACCAGTCCACTAGAATTTAACATCCATGAATTTACTTATCCTTCAGAAGCAGAAATAAATTTAAAGAATGTGAAATTTACTCTGGAAAATCGTCAAACTTTAGGTATTGTCGGTAAAACAGGGGCAGGAAAAACTACTTTATTCAAATTACTAATGCGTGAATATGACAGCTATGACGGTATCATTGAATTTAACCATATTGATATCAAAGATTACAGTTTAGATGCTCTTTTAAATCAGATTGGATATGTGCCTCAAGATAATTTTCTCTTCTCGACAACAGTTAGAGACAACATTCGGTATGCAAAACCTGATGCAAGTCAAGATGAGGTGGAAGCAGTAGCTAAACTTGCCAATGTCCACAGTGATATTCTAAATTTCCCGGAAGGTTATGATACTAGAGTGGGAGAACGAGGTGTTTCTCTTTCAGGAGGGCAAAAACAAAGAATAGCAATTGCTAGAGCTATCTTAATGCAGCCGGAATTATTAATTTTAGATGATTCACTTTCAGCAGTAGATGCTAAAACAGAAGAAGCCATTCTATCGGCAATTAAAAAAGATAAGAGTAACCGGATGACAATTATTGCTGCTCACCGCTTGTCGAGTGTGATGCATGCTGATGAAATTCTAGTAATGGATAATGGAGAGGTAGTTGAAAGAGGAAATCATGACGAGTTGATAACCTTTAATGGATGGTATGCTGAAATGTATGCCAAACAACAATTAGAACGCGGATTGGAGGAAGAATAATATGACATCAAATTCTGAAACACAATCAGCATGGGCACAGAGAATGTCTATAAAAGATCAAGTAAGTGTAACTAAGCGCATTTTTCGTTTTGCCTTTAAATATTGGAAACAGTTTTTGGGAGCTATTATTCTCTCGACAGCTTCTGTAGCAGCCGGTGTGATTATGCCCCGGGTGATACAATACTATATCGATAACCACTTAGCCCAAATGAGTTTAACCCTGCAAAACAGCCTGACCTTTGTTTTAATATATGGCGGCTTACTCTTAGTTCAAGCTTCTACTAACTTTTTTTCTACTTACCACTTTAATATGGCCTCTGAAAAAACAGTAAGAAGTATCCGTAACACAGTTTTTCGTAAAATTAATACTTTAGGCATGCGTTTTTTTGACCAAACACCTGCGGGCTCTATCGTTTCTCGGATAACTAATGATACAGAAACCTTAAAAGAGTTTTGGCGGGTATTTTATGCTATATTTGAAGGTTCTATTACAATTGTAATTGTATTTTTAGGTATGGTAACACTTAATGCAAGAATGGCCTTGATGTTCCTGCTTTTTGTCCCGGTCATGGCTTTGATTATTTGGTTTTACCAATCCTATTCTTCAGTCGTATATCGTAATATGCGTGAAAACTTAAGTCGACTTAATACTAAAATTAATGAATCTATTTCAGGAATATCTATTATTCAAAATTTTAGACAGGAAAAAAGAGTGTTCGATGAATTCAGTCGGCAAAATAATGAGCATTTTGAAAATCGACGTACTATGGTAAAGATGAATGCTTTATTACTAATGTCGGTTATCAGCCTATTAGAAGGTGTGGCCTTGGCTTTAGTAATCTTCTTTCTAGGACGGCAGTATTTTGATGGAATCTTGGAGGTGGGGGTTGTCTATGCCTTCACACAGTATTCAGTTCAGTTTTTCCGACCGATGGGTATGATGATGGATAGTTTATCTTTACTACAAGATGGAATTGTCGCCTCTTCAAGAATATTGCGCTATTTGGATAATCAAGAATATATTCCGCGGCAAAAGATTAATCCTCAAGCTGAAATCGATCAGGCAAAAGTTGAATTTAAAAACTTAAGTTTTTCTTATGATGGGGAAAACAAGGTTCTGGATAATGTGAGCTTTACAGTTAATCCTGGAGAAACTGTCGCTATTGTAGGCCATACAGGTTCAGGTAAGAGCTCTATTATTAATGTTTTAATGCGTTTCTATGAATATCAGGCAGGGGATGTGCTGATAGACGGCCACTCTATCCGTGAATTTCCCTACAGTGAAATGCGTCGAAATATTGGATTAGTCTTACAGGACTCCTTTTTATTTTATGGAGATGTTGCGCGTAATATTCGTTTACTCGAAGAAAGTATTTCAGATGAAACCATCCAAGAAGCAGCACGTTTTGTTCATGCCGATACTTTTATTGAAAATCAAACTGAAGGATACAATCGCAAGGTTATCGAACGAGGGGCATCTTATTCAAGTGGTCAAAAACAATTGATTTCATTTGCACGCACAATGGCTAGAAAACCTAAGCTATTAATCTTAGATGAAGCAACAGCCAATATAGATACCCAGACTGAAGCTTATATTCAAAATTCTTTAGCCAATATGCGAAAAGGAAGAACATCTATTGCAATAGCTCACCGTCTTTCAACTATACGCGACGCCCATCAAATCATTGTGCTTGATAAAGGTAGAATTATCGAGCAGGGCACACATGAAGAATTAATTGAAAATGGCGGTACTTACTTCCAAATGTACCAATTACAAAGTATTTCATAAATCTAATTTTAAATGTAAATTACCCTCTAAAGCAGCCAGGATTTCACATAGTGCTTTAAAGGTAATTATAATTTAAAAGGGGCTGTGTCATAAATCAATTATCATCTTCATCATATAAATAAGATTTTAGGCAATATGATTGTATAATTTTAAACTAAAATCTGAAAGAAAAAATAAAAATCTTTTATCACCGCACCTAGAATCATCTGCGTAGCGTAGAGTGGCTTATCGAAGGCTTTTGCCTGAGATTAGCCACTCTCTAGCAGATGAAGTCTGAAAACTCCGACGCAAGGAGGAGTTGTAAGACGTTAGAGATCGTCTTAGGACTTTAGTCCTTAGAGAATCCTATGCGTTAGCGTCGCGGTAATAAAAGATTTTTATTTTTTCTGTAAGATTGATTTCATAACTAACTTATGACACAGCCCCTTATAAAAGTGAAATCCATCTCAAAAGTATAAGTTGCAGACCGGCTTCTGTTGTTTTTTTATTTTTTGACTGGAGGTATATATTTATATTCTGGATCTAATTGAGCATCCAGTTTATCAAAGGCTGCAGCGATAATTGTATCTATTTCAGCTAATTTTTCTTTGTTATAGACAGTATTCTCATCGTAGAGAATGGGTTCTCCAAAACAAATTTTAGCTTTACGTCGTAAAAAAAAGTCTAAAGTTGATTTAGGCGGATGAATTACCACTGGCACAATGTCCTTTTTAGATAATCGTTGTAAAAAAGAAGTTCCGCTCTTTATTTCTAAATCATACCGACTTCCAGAAGGGAAAATACCTAAATTTAAGCCTTCTTCATTCATAATGTTTGATGCATGACGCAGGGTTTTTGGAGAAGGTTTATCGCGGTTGACGGGAAAAACATGCCCTTTTTGGATAATATAAGCAAATAATTTGTTTTGAAAAAGCTGTTCTTTAGCCATGAAGGCTATACGTCGAGGTAATGAGACAGCTGTTAGATAGACTGGATCTAATAAAGATCGGTGAGTGCTGGCTATAATAACAGGACGATCCTGAGGTAAATTTTCCAGACCCTCAACCTGCGGCCTCCCATTGAAAAGAGCAATTACTAATTGAAATAAACTAACAGCAAAATCATAAAATGTCATAGATAAGTCCTTTCAACTCATAATATTTATATTCTAGCAATTATTAAGAGATATTCAAGTTTGAAAAGTATTTGTTTATGGTAAAATAATCAGGAAAGAAAAGCAAAAGGAGTAAAAATGAAAAAATTAACCGGTTTTAGATGTTTTAGTTATCCATTCTTTTTAATTCTCATATTACTGACCCTTATTAATAACCCAATAGCCATAGCGGCATTAACTATTCAAGAGGCAGAATTAATTCAACTTTATCCCAGTGATAACAATTTGTTTGTGCAGGGGTTGGAATTTAATGCTGAAGGGGAATTAATTTTAGGAACAGGTATGTATGGAGCTTCTCAAGTGGGCCGAATGAATTTGGAAGAAGGGTACTTAGAAGAAGCTCAATCTTTAGACAGTCAGTATTTTGGAGAAGGATTAACTGTTACAGATGAATTTATTTGGCAGTTGACTTGGCGCGAAAACACTGTTTTTCAAAGAGATAAAGAAAGTTTAGAAATAGTTGACCAGATTTCTTATGAAGGTGAAGGATGGGGCTTAGCATATGATAAGGATCGAAGTCTTTTCTGGATGACCGACGGTTCTAATCGACTGCAGATGCGGGACGACGAAAGTTTTGAATTAATAGATGAAATCGAAGTGACTTTAATGGATGAGGCTCTATTTAATTTAAATGAGCTTGAATATGCAAATGGAGTACTTTGGGCAAATGTCTGGTATCAAAATTTTATAGTTGCAATTAATCCGGAAACAGGCAGCGTGATAAATTATTATGATGTCAATTCTATTTTGGATGGATTGGATATAACAGATGAAGAGCGCGAAAAAATGGACAGTTTAAATGGGATCGCGCATCATGAAGGGGACTTTTTCTTTATAACAGGAAAATTATATCCCTATATAATGGAAGTAAAACTCCCATTAAATTAATTATTTAAGGAAGGTGTTTTTTTGACAGCAATAAGTTATGAATTAATCAAAGAAGACAAACATACAGGAGCAAGATTAGGTATTCTACATACACCTCATGGTTCTTTTGAAACCCCTATGTATATGCCTGTTGGAACCTTAGCCACGGTTAAGAGTCTGTCACCGGAAGAATTAAAAGAAATGGGGGCAGGTGTTATATTAAGCAATACTTACCATTTATGGCTCAGACCGGGTGAAGATATTGTTGAAGAAGCCGGCGGCTTACACAAATTTATGAATTGGGACCAAGGGATTTTAACGGATTCCGGCGGTTTTCAAGTATTCTCTTTATCGGATATGAGGGAAATAGTAGAAGAGGGAGTCCATTTTCGTAATCATTTAAGCGGGGAAAAGCTATTCTTAACGCCTGAAAAAGCTATTCAAATTCAAAATGCTTTAGGCGCGGATGTAATAATGTCTTTTGATGAATGTCCTGATTTCCATCACAGCTATGATTATGTAAAAAATTCAATTGCACGGACTACTCGGTGGGCTGAACGCGGCTTGAAAGCCCATCAAAATCCTGAGACACAAGCTCTCTTTGGAATAGTACAAGGAGCAGGCTACAAAGATTTAAGAATTCAGCATGCACGTGATTTAGTCTCATTAAATTTTCCAGGCTATTCTATTGGAGGCTTATCGGTGGGTGAAACTAAAGAAGAAATGAATGAAGTATTAGACTATCTAACACCTGAATTACCTGCAGATAAACCTCGCTACTTAATGGGAGTTGGTTCACCGGATGCTTTAATTGATGGAGTAATTCGTGGAGTAGATATGTTTGACTGTGTGTTGGCAACTCGAATTGCACGTAATGGAACTACAATGACTTCACAAGGACGTGTCGTTGTAAAAAATGCAAAATATGCCCGAGATTTTACTCCCTTAGATCCTAAATGTGATTGTTATACTTGTAAGAATTACACAAGAGCCTATATTCGTCATTTAATTAAAACAGATGAAACATTTGGTTTACGCTTAACCTCCTATCACAACACCTATTTCTTATTGGACTTAATGAAAAAGGTACGTCAGGCAATTAGAGATGATAATTTATTAGAATTTAGAGAAGCTTTCAGAGAAGAGTATGGTTATAATAAACCAAATGCCCGCGCTTTTTAAAGATTGATAAAGTGATGTTAAATAGGGGTTACAATAAAATCTGGCATTCAACCTATTTTTTTGTTACACTTATTAAGTATAAGAAAGAGAGGGAACTGGATGGAATTAATTATTTCTTTATTACCAATGATCGTTTTATTTGGTTTGATGTACTTTATGTTAATCAGACCACAGAAAAAAGCAGCTGATCAAAAGAAACAAATGATTGAAGCTGTTAAACCAGGTGATGGTGTAGTTACAATTGGTGGTTTACATGGAATTGTAGACGAAGTGGATGTTGAGAGAAGATTAGTAGTATTAGACTGCGAAGGGATTTTTCTAACTTTCGAACTGCAGGCAGTTGCCAATGTTAAGCAAAGTGTCAGTGGACAGTCAGCAGTAGATGAATTATCGCCAGATGAAGATAATATTACTATTGTTGAAAGTGAAACACCACAAGGTAACGCCAGTGAAACAAATAATTAATAAAAGTTATCCAAGTACTGTTATAGTACTTGGTTTTTTATTTGGTTTGATAATAATGACTGATAGAGCGTGGTTTTTGATAACTTGACAGGGTCGAACAGATGTTTGTATAATTTATAAGAGGAGGGATGAAATGCAATATGGTATTTTAACTTTTGAAGAACCAAAACCCGATACAAGCCGACAGATTCTGCATGTGGATGGATGCTTTTTATGCATCGGTTGAAATAAGGGACAACCCTTCATTACGAGATAAACCGGTTGTTATTGCACGTCATCCTAAATTAACGAACGGTCGTGGGATTGTGACTACTTGTAACTATGAAGCACGTAAGTATGGCATCCATTCAGCTATGAGCGCTCACGAGGCGTATAAGCGTTGTCCACACGCAATCTTCATTCCCGGGAATATGGATTATTACCGCCAAGTCTCTCAGGACATTCATCAAATATTTAGAAATTATACTAATTTAATTGAACCAGTTTCATTAGATGAGGCTTATTTAGATGTATCAAGCAATCGAGATATAAAGTCCTCTTTAAAATTAGCAAGGGAAATTCAAGCAAGAATTAAAGCAGAACTCAGCCTCACGTGTTCGATTGGGATTTCATATAATAAATTTCTTGCAAAATTAGCTTCTGACTATCATAAACCATTTGGCATCACAATGGTGGCTCCAAATGAAGCTTTAGCTTTTTTAAAACAATTACCGATTAGTAAGTTTCATGGTGTAGGAGAAAAATCACTGGCGCATTTTGAAGAGCTGGGAATTAAGACAGGGGAAGACTTATATCAACAGTCTCTTGAGTTTTTGGTGGATCGGTTCGGTAAAATGGGTTATTCGCTTTATTTTAAAGTACGGGGAATCCATAACGCACCGGTGAAAGCTTCGCGCCAACGAAAATCAGTAGGTAAAGAAACTACCTATGCAACATTTTTAACGACTGAAGAAAGCGTGAGAAAAAATTTACATCAATTAACTCATAAAGTCTCTGATAGTTTAATTGCAAAGAACTTGCAATGCTTTACCTTAACGCTTAAAATTAGGTATGATAATTTTGAAACTATCACACGTCAAGTTAAACTGAACAAAGCTACTAATGACGGACAAATTATGATGGGCTATATATTGAATTTGTGGGAAGAGCATGGTCAATTGGAAAATGATATTCGTCTTTTAGGTGTTTCTGCTTCCAATATAATTGATCCGTCCCTTCACCCAAGTCCAATAGAATTAAATTTTTTTAAGGGGTGAATAGGTGCAAACAATAGCTGAATTAAATCCGATTGTCCTAGCCGGTTTAGCTGGGATTTTTACATGGTTATGTACTGTCTTGGGTGCTAGTACCGTATTTTTTGTCAAGGAAGTAAACTACAGGTTTCTGGCTATTATGCAAGGTTTTGCTGGTGGAGTGATGACTGCAGCTTCTTTTTGGTCTCTACTTGCTCCGGCCATCGATTATGCAGGTCGGTCGGCAAGTGTCATACCGGATTGGCTGCCGGCTGCTGTTGGATTTTTAGCCGGAGGAGTTTTTCTCCGGTTAATTGACAAGATAATGCCTCATTTACATTATTTTAGTGACCACGGCGATACAGATCCATCGACTACCCGTCTATCTAGAACATGGATGCTTTTCCTAGCTGTTACAATTCATAATATCCCTGAAGGCATGGCAATTGGGGTCGCATTTGCTGCAGCATCTTTTGGATTGGAATCAGCCAGTTTAGCTTCTGCAATCTCGCTGGCAATTGGTATCGGTATTCAAAACATTCCCGAAGGATCCGCCCTATCCTTGCCTTTAATGGCGGAAGGTAAAAGTAAAGCCCGAGCTTTTAATCTGGGACAGCTGTCTGCAATAGTAGAGCCTTTTGGAGCAGTGATAGGAGCAGTTGCGGTGTATGCAATAACAGCCTTACTTCCTTATGCCTTATCATTTGCAGCGGGTGCGATGATATTTGTTGTTGTTGAAGAATTAATACCTGAATCTCAATCTAAAGGAAATACAGATGTCGCAACAATGAGCTTTATGATTGGTTTTGTTGTTATGATGGTATTAGATGTAGCACTAGGATAAAACTGTTATAGTTATTCTTTCTAATGTTGGTAGAAAACACTTTTAACTGTTATAATAATAGTTAAAAGTGTTTTTTATTTGGGAGAGCTGATAATGACAACTAAACACGAACAAATCATACAATATATAGAATCCCTTCCAATAGGAACCAAGATTTCTGTCAGAGGGGTAGCCAAGACTATGCAGATGAGTGAAGGAACTGCCTATCGTGCTATTAAAGATGCAGAAAATTCAGGGTTGGTTTCAACAATTGAAAGAGTCGGGACTATTCGGATTGAACAAAAGAACCCATCCATAACTGACTCTTTAACTTTTGCGGATGTTATTCAATTAATTGACGGTGAGCTTTTGGGAGGAGCTGAAGGCTTAGACAAGCCTTTATCAAAGTTTATTATTGGCGCAATGACACTCGATGCAATTGAGCGTTATTATGAAAAAAATACCTTAATTATTGTAGGTAACCGCGAAGAAGTTCATAAACATTCTTTAGAAAATGGAGTGGCAGTCTTGATTACTGGGGGCTTTAAAACTGATTCTTCTATTGTTAAATTAGCAAATGAATATGAATTGCCATTGATATCTACTTCCTATGATACGTTTACGGTGGCCACAAAGATTAATCGTTCGATGAATGAGCAGATAATAAAAAGAGAAATTGTCACCGTTGAAGAAGTTTATACACCCATTAAAGAAACTGTTGCTCTCATACCATCTGACACCGTAGAGGATTTCAATAAAAAATCAGCTGAAACGGGTCTTTCACGTTTTCCAGTGGTCTATAATAATCGTTTAGTAGGAGTAATTACTGCCAATGATCTTATCGGCCGGGGTGAGAGTGTTACAATTGAAAGAGCTATGAGTAAAAATGTAATAACAGTTAAAACACACATGTCGATCGCAAGTGTTTCCTATAAAATGATTTGGGAGGATATTGAAATGATTCCGGTTGTAGAAGATAACTTACAGCTTTTAGGGGTAGTATCCCGTCAGGATATTATGAAAGCTTTACAAAATATTCAACAGCAGCCGCAAAATGTAAATACTTATGAAGATGAATTAATTAAGCATTTTGAGGATGTGACAGATAATTATTTCCATCAACATTATGATTTTAAACTCGAGGTCCAACCGCAAATGATCAATGCATTAGGCTCGATGTCCTATGGATCCCTTTGTGAGCTGATTACACATGCTGCTATAAAAATGGTAAAGACAGAGACGGGATATGATAATATTATTGAATCACTTCAATTAAATTATTTTACTATGATTCAATTAGGAAATGTTATCTTTTTCCAAATTGACATTTTAAATCATAACCGAAGATCCGCAACTGTGGAGTTATCTATTTTTGTAGAAAACACACTAGTTGCTAAAGCTTTAGTAGGTAGTCAAATGATTAACAAAAGACATAAGGAGTAAAAGAATGTATATTAAGTTAGATGCAGTTGAAGAATTATATGAGAGTATTCAGGCCTATGATAATATTATTATCCACCGGCATGTTCGACCGGATCCTGATGCAATTGGTTCTCAATTAGGTTTAAAAGCTTTAATAGAGAACCGTTTTCCTAATAAAAAAGTATTGGCAGCAGGTACTATCAATTCTGGACTCAGCTGGTTGGGGGAAATGGATAAGGTTACTCAAGAGGACTATAAAGACTCCTTGGTGATTGTCGTTGATACAGCCAATCAACCCCGCATTGATGGTAAACATTATGATAAGGGGAAGAAACTTATTAAAATAGATCACCATATTGAAGTAGACGAGTATGGAGATCTTCAAATCGTACAGGAGAAAGCCAGTTCAACTGCTGAACTGATTTGTCAATTATCGATTGCTTTAGGAGAGCGTCTTCCAATGACTAAAGAAGCGGGAGAATTGTTGTATGCCGGGATGGTAGGAGATACAGCCCGTTTCTTACACTCAAATTCTACCGAAGTAACATTTGAAACGGTCGCTCATTTAAAAAAGGTAGGAATTGATAATACTAAAATTAATAATATTATGAATGAAATGAGCCTAGAAGAATTAAAATTTCAAGCTTTTATTATAGATCAGTTACAATTGCACCAAGCAGGAGCAGCCTCAATTTTAATCACCTTAAAAGATATGGAAAACTACAAAATTACAGAAGAAGAAACCAACTCAATAACAAATTTACCGGGCCGGGTTAGAGGCGTTATATCCTGGGTAATTTTTGTGGAACAAGAATCAACAAGTGGTGAATCATATCGTGTACGCCTTCGTTCAAAAGGACCTGATATTAATCAAGTAGCAGTAGAGTTTGGAGGAGGCGGACATGCCAAAGCGAGTGGAGCAGATGCGGGGGACGCTCTAAACCGTCAAGCTTTAATTAACCGATTAGTTGAAGTTAATAGTGATTATTTAGCTAATCAGAATTAAATAATTAAACTAAACCCCTCTTACATGCCCTTCAGGCCGGCTTGTAAGAGGGTGATTATTTCGATTGATTTTTAATAGGTCAACCTGGATGGATTTAAATCCAGTATCTATTATCTCGAACCAATAAAGACTCAGCTTCTTCAGGTCCATCTGAAAGTGAAGGGTAATTAGGAAAATCAGGCTCAGGACCCGCCTGCCATAAAGAATGGATTTGATCAATAAATTTCCAGGCAGCTGCTACTTCCAGCCAATGGGTAAAATTATTGAGGTTGCCATACATACAATCCAGGATTAGTTTTTCATAATCTCCGGGGATTTCTGCCAACTCCTCTGGTGTTATTTTATAATGAAGTAACATTTCAATCGGCCGGACTATAAAAGTAGAGTCATTTTGCGTTAAAGAAAGACGGACCCCCGATTTAGGTGAGATCTCAATTTGTAAGAAGTTGTAAGCTAACTCCGGATTATCTCTTTTAAAGACAAGGTTGATAACGGTCACTTTTTCTGCCAGTCGTTTGCCTGAGCGAATATAAAAGGGAATTCCTTCCCATTCAGGTAAATTAAGATCAATTCTTTGAGCAATATAAGTTTCGGTTATGGAATCAGAAGCAACATTTTCTTCTTCACGATAGGCATTTAATTGACCATCCTCGCTTGGACCATACTGCCCTCTGACAACATTCTTATCTATATCCTTTTGATCTTGATAATGTCTCAAGTTTTCCAATACACGAATTTTCTCATGCCGAACATCTTCAGAGTCATTAGATTTAGGTTGGCGCATGGCTAATAGAGCTAAAAGCTGCAGAGCATGATTTTGAATCATATCTTTCGACACACCATTTTCTTCATAAAAAGCTCCGCGTTCTTCGATTCCAATGGATTCATCTAAAGTAATTTGGACATGATCGATGATTTCCTTAGTCCAAATATGCTCGATTAAAGGATTGTTAAAGCGAAGTGGAGGAATCTGATTGACAATTGATTTTCCTAAATAGTGATCGATACGGTATATTTGATTTTCATCAAAGGTTTTCTCCAATTGCTTTTGTAATTTTAAAGCGGATTCGTAATCATTCCCAAAAGGTTTTTCGATTATCAGCCGATTATAGCCATTTTCACTTAAAAGCTTTTCTTCTTTTAAATTACGTGTAATTACCGGGAACAAATTGGGTGATAACGAAATATAAAAAATACGATTACCACCTGTATCAAACTTTACTTCTAATTGATCGGCTAAATTATTCAGTTTATGGTAATGTTCGGCTTGGGTGACATCATGTGGTTGATAAAAAAAGTGGGAAATAAACTCTTCCGCATGTTCTTTATCTGTTACGTGATTTTGAATACTCTCTAAAACTATTTGGCGAAAATAATCATCAGTCCATTCCCGCCGGGCAGTTCCGATTAAGGCAAACTGATTTGAAAGTTGACCTTTTTTATACAGCTGATAAAAGGCCGGGTATAGTTTTCGCGCAGCTAAATCCCCTGTTGCGCCGAAAAGAGTAATAATTAAGCGGTTATGTTCCATATCGTTCCCTCCATTTTGACACTTTTTATTATAACTAAATGAGAGAGCTGATTCAAGCCGGTTGAAGGTTAAGATATTTTAATTGATCCAGTAAAATTAGCGACTAAATCAAAACCTTCTTTTTGTTTAAAGTATTCTCTTGGTTTTAGCCGGTTTGCAGCTGTGGTATACTAGTTAAATAAAATGAAGATATTAACAGTTAACCGGAATTCAAAAAATAAATAGTCTCATCGGAGTGCTATCAACCATTTTTCATACAATTTTATGCAGGCTTTTAGTGTAATGTATCTTTTAAGAAATTAATACGGATTAAAATATTTGGGAAATTTCCAACCTGTTATGATTTACTTATGAAAGTTGTATAAAGAGGTGAAGGCTTTTATTAGTTCAACCGAAGAAATCGTTGATTGAACCATAGGGTTCATCCAAATAAACTACCAAGAATGAAGAGGTTTTATAATGAAGTTTACAGAAATTAATATTCCATCCTATCTCCAAGAAGCATTATCATCTATCCATTTTAAAGAATTGACAGCAGTTCAGGAAAAAGTCATCCCAGAAGCTCTCAAAGGTGAAAGTTTGATAGTACAATCTCAAACTGGTTCTGGGAAAACGCATGCTTTTATGTTGCCGATTTTTTCACTCTTAGATCCTGCCATCGATGAAGTGCAGGCTGTCATCACTGCGCCAAGCCGGGAATTAGCTGCGCAATTATATGATGTGGCGCAAGAGTTGGCAACTTTTGCTCCTGAACCTATAAGAATTGTTAATTACATCGGGGGAACCGATAAAGAACGTCAATTAAGTCAATTAGAAAATCAACAGCCTCATTTAGTGATAGGAACACCCGGCAGGATTTTCGATTTAATGTCTGAAAATGCCTTATGGGTTCAAACAGCTCGGGTGCTGATAGTGGATGAAGCGGATATGACTATGGATTTAGGCTTTTTACCTACAGTAGATGAAATAGCTTCCCGTATGCCGCAAGATTTACAAATAATGGTCTTTTCTGCCACTATCCCTCAGCAGTTATCAGTATTTTTAAATAAATATATGACTGCTCCTCGTCATATAAAGATTGAAGCGCAGCAGGTATTGGTTGACCAGGTTGAAAATTACTTGATCAATACAAAAGGACGTGATCGGAATGAGTTGGTTTATCAACTTCTTACTATTGGACACCCATTTTTAGCCATAGTCTTTTGCAATACACGTGAGTATGCTGATGAATTATCACGCTTTTTAAAATCTCAAGGATTAAAAGTAGCTACTCTTCACGGCGGGATAGAGTCCCGGGAACGAAAACGGGTCATGAGACAGATAAAAAACTTAGATTACCAATATGTGGTAGCTTCTGATTTAGCTGCACGCGGTATAGATATTCCAGGAATTTCTCATGTCATTAACACCGAATTACCCCGTGACTTAGAATTTTTTGTACACCGGGTCGGACGTACGGCTAGAAATCAACTGGCTGGGACTGCTTATACTTTAGTGACTCCGGATGATGACCGGGCCATTCAACAATTAGAGAAAAAGGGTATAGAATTCAGAGAAATAGTTTTACGTAATGGTGAAATAGTTGAAGTAGAATTACGTCATCGTCGTACTAAACGACAAGACACCAGACAAGATCAAGATGATCCTAAAATCAGAGCGATGATTCATCGGAGTAAAAAGTCCAAAGTCAAACCAGGTTATAAACGCAAATTAGATCAAAAAATTAAAGAACAACGTCATTCAGATGCTAAACGCCGTGGTCGGGCTGAAAATCGTCAAACAAGAAAGAATCGAAAAAAGAATTAAAATAGTTCAAAAAATATAAATAAGTTTTAAGCATTTCAAATTATTTATATCAGAATCATTAAGCCTTAGCTAAAAATACCCTGTCTCTTGACTTTAGTTTCCTAAAATCTTAGAGACAGGGTACTTTATTTATGAAGGTTTATTTCTTTGATCATCATTATTTTCTTTATTCTGATTATCTTTAGTGGACTTAGTGTCGTTCTGATTTTCTTTGTTCTTTTTCTTAGAGGGATTTTTTAATTTAAAACTAATCTCATTTTTTTCCTCATCTTTTATAATATCAACATCTTGTTTTCGCATAATATTCATTAAATCATGCATAAAATAAGTGTGATTTTTGAAAGTCATATACAAAATCAGAATAGTGGCAAAAATAAGAATATAGTAAGAAACATAGAAACCAGGGATTAAAAATTTAACTAGTTCAATCATCAAAATAGGCACAAAAGAAGCAACAATACTCAATTTGATTCTGGCAGAAAGCGGTAAAGGCAGGTTTAAACGAGCATTAAGAATTGCTGAAAATAAGCCTGTTAAGAAAATAATATACCAATAAGTAATGAAGGCCGATAAGACTCCGGCTAAAAACAGGATGCCGTATGAGATGAGATTATACTGCGATAAAGTTAGAATGATTTGGGATAAATTTTCACTTGACTGAATCACACTTAAGTCTAGAGTGATAATTTGTTGATTTCCTCTTATAGCTAGACCGGCGTCTTCCTGCCCGATGATAAGATTCACCCAAGGTTCGGTACTAACGCGCGAAGCAGCTTTTTCATTTAAAGAGATTCCTGCTTGAGAAAAATTACCTTTAATTTGATCATCAATGACTAATTGAAAAAATTCTGATTGATAATAAACAGCCGAATTTTCTTCAGCTAAGATTAACTTCTCATCTTCAATAGAAAAAACAGGAATAAATTGGACGGCATCAGTAATATTACTTTGTATGTCTTCAAGAATTGGACTCATTTCTCTTGTAACGTTTATTCCCATGATTAAAGAAACAAAAAACGACAAACCGATAAGGTATTTCCATTTTATATTGAGTGCTTCGATATAAAAACGTGGATTTTGTAATCCACGCTTTAAGATTTTTAACATATAATTCACTTGATACATCCTTTATATTAATTGAGTAACGAGAGGTGCTAATAGAACTATCTTAGCGAATATCACACTTAAATTCAATGGTTACCAAAGTTAAAAGGTAAAAACTATTGTTTTTAAGAAGGAAAAGTCAAGACTGGGTCTTACTATTTTTATGAATGCCAGCTTTAGCTTTTGCGGCTATTTTAGGTTCTCCTATCATATAGCCGAGGCCTAAAACAGACAAGAACATTCCCCACCAAATAATATCAGGAAAGTAAAACAATTCTACTTGATGAGAACCTTGTGTAATAGGAATGGCGAATAATGTATCATTTAATACGGCCTCCGGCTCAATTCTTTTTCCATTAAGCTTAATCGTCCAATGGCGGTCATAAGGAAGGGAAAAAAGAAGGTAGCCTTTTTCTTGAATAGTTGTAATTTCACCTTTTACCTGGTTCTGTTTAAAGTGAGTAACCTTGAAGAGATTGTCTTGTTTTTGGGCTATCATGTTTTGATACCGTTCTAAATCGAATTCATATAAAGAAACTAAATTTGCTTGCATCCCATCTTCTTCAATAGTAATCCGCAGCTTGTGATCAGGCCTAATTTGATTAAAGCTGGCATTAGTTAATTGGCGCCGGTTAGCTGGAGTATAAAATCGGTAACGCTGCTCATTTAATTCTAAGCTGACGTTATTGTTCGAGTATTGACTTGGTAAGGAAAAGTAGTAAGGGTTAGCACTGTTTGTAGAAAAAAAGAGATCAAAATAACCTGCATCATAACTATCAGAAATCTTATAAGTAAAAAAGTCCCCGTCACCTTGGTCAGTAACCTGAAGATTGGTATAGATTACGTTACTAAAAGATCTTTCTTCAAAGTAAGGCTGTCCATCCCCGTTAAAATCTACTAATTGTAGGAGGAGTTCTTGATTTCTTACCGGTAGATTCCGTAAAAATTGACTGCTTTCGCTGGTCAAATCAGGTGATACCTCAATAGCCAAACCTAATCGATCTTGGTTTTCATAAGTAATATAACGATCTTTTTCATCAATTAAAGGATATAAACCTATGTCTAAATCCGTCGCCCGTGGAAAAAGAGCATACTCTTCCTCGGCGGTATTCTCTCGGGAATCCTCGCTTACATCAAGTAAATAGCGTATATTAAAAAAATCATCTGTAAAGAGCGTCCCGTTCGTATAATTAACAGAATTACTGGTATTTGGTAAACCTAAATAACCATAAAAATCAGCTGTATGGGCTTCTAAAGTCGAGCCAAAATGATCAAGCCCATTGTATCCAATAAACATTGCTTCGTTCTTAGTTCTTTGATAGGTTTTATGAATCCGATAAAAGTCATCTGAAGCATGAGTTAAAGGTTCAACTGCTTCATTTAAAGTAGTGACATAATCTGTAAATTTAGAAGGCTGCACATAAGCATTCATCTCTGAAATGATCCATACAGCATTCGTACCTACTTCAATACAGACAAGCAGTAAGATTATACTGGTTTTAAGTAAAGCAGGAAGCATTGTTGTTTGAACTAATAAAAGAAATAGGACAAAAAAGACTAAAGACACAAATAAATTCTCAGCTGTGATATAGTCGTAAGCATTCAGCTGGAAATAATAATAAGTGAAAGCGGCCATTAATAATAAGGCTGTAACAATTTGAGAAAGGGAAATCTCAACCGGTAGATTCCGATAGGTTTTAATTGCCAATACCAGCATGAAGAAGGACAGAGTGAAGGAGAAGCGGAATTCATACCAGATAGGGAACTGCCCACCATGCCATAACTTATCAAAAAGCTCTATCGAAAAAGAAAGGTAAAACATCAAGAATATTAGGGCAGCTGTTATTTTTTCAAACACTTTAATTTTTTTATTAAAGAAAAAGAAAAATACTAAAAGAAGGGTTAGCATACCCGCATATATATTAGGTGATCCCGAGGATATTTCATCCGTAACATAACTGCCTAAAAATAGCTTGGATGCAATGTCAGTTAAATTATATTGGCTGACAAACTCTAAAGCCAGGCCTGTTTCCACATCCAGTTGGGCTGCTTTTGAATCAATTAAAGACCCAAAAGTCGGCAGAAGCGTAATCCCTGCAATTAAAGCCCCCATAACAGAGTATTTTAAAAAATTGAAATAATGGCTGACAAGATCTTTGATAGGCCTACTGG
This sequence comes from uncultured Facklamia sp., assembly GCA_964471435.1. GTDB lineage: Bacteria > Bacillota > Bacilli > Lactobacillales > Aerococcaceae > Facklamia. The sequence continues at coordinate 11,067 of CAYYGA010000006.1, read as the reverse complement.
AATGATTTTCAATGATGACGAAAACTGCATAGAAAGCCAGGAAAATACAAACCATATAACCGATGTAATATTGTGACATTAGTAATAAGGCTAAGCTGGATACATACAACCAACGACCTTGTTTTTTTATAATTTTATCCAACCCTACAGCTAGAATCGGTAGGAAAATCAAAGCATCCAGCCACATTATATTCAACCAAAACACAACCATGTAAGACATAAAAGTATAAAGTTGTGCAAAAACCATTCCTGATAAAGGCTTTAAGTCATATTTAACCTGAGTAAAATAAAAGAAGGCTGTCGATGCAGCAAGAAGTTTAACTATAGTCAAAAAAGTTATCCCTAAAGCCAAATGTGCTTTAGGAAAAAATAATAAGACCAAATTAAAGGGACTCATTAAATAATAAGCCCAAAGTCCAATCATTTCTCCTCCAATACCTTTTTGAAAACTATATAAAATTAATTCCGGCTCTCCGCCTATAACCGCCCGACGGTATAAGGAAAAAAAATCAATATACTGTTGTCCTAAGTCAATGGTCAGCATGGTACGGTCGTTGGGCCCACCAAAAGGTATAAATTTAAAAATTAGAGCTATAATTGTAAAGATTGTGAAGGTAATTAACCCATTAATCAGATACTTATATCTGTTAAGCATGTAAAATTCTCCTCATAAAGATGCATTGCTAAAATTTATAGAAAAGTTTCGTGTTTATCTTAGCAAAAACTTTACTAAAAAGCATTATATTTCAATTTGATTAAGATTCCGCTTAATTAAAAATATCTTTGGAACTTAGAAGATTATTTGCTATAATTTCAAAAAGAAAGCTAGATAATTATTACTTAATTTGAATCAATAAAAAGACTATAAAATTACTTGAATAGAAAACATTAGAAAGAATGAGTGGAATGCCTCAAAACAAATATAAACTTAAGAAAAATAAAAATAGATCTCATATACCCCGACGCTTAAATTTGCTGTTTTTTGCTTCTTTTTTAGCGTTTACCGCACTCTTTGTAAGACTGGGTCTTATCCAGTTATATCAAGGAGATACTTACACTGCTATGGTGCAGCGAACAGAGTCGACCCTTTCTACCGGATCCGTCCCACGAGGAATGATCTATGACAGCCAAGGAGAAGTAATAGTAGGTAATCAACCTGAAAGAGCGATACTTTATACCCGCGACCGTGATTCACAAGTCAGCGGACAGGACATAGTTCGTGTAGCCACTCATTTGGCGTCTTTAATTGAAATGCCTACTCAAAGTGTTTCCCAAAGAGATATGCAGGATTATTTTGTTATTACAAATATGGATGTGATAAGAAACCGGTTAAGCGAAGAAGAACTACTTTTAAGTGGTCCAGATGCGTATGAAGCACAGCTAGCAGCAGTTCAACCGGAAGATTTAAACTTCTCGGCAGCTGAAATGGAAATTATTGCAATTTATAAGGAAATGAGCGGAGCCTACGCTTTATCTACTACTACTGTAAAAAATAAAAATGTTACTGAAGAAGAAATAGCTCGTGTTTCTGAAAATCTGGGTGCTTTACCTGGTATTTCAATTGGAACAGATTGGCAGCGTACCTATCCAAAAGGAGATATGCTGCGCTCAATTTTAGGTCAAGTTTCGACAGAAGAACGCGGTATACCGAGTGAAGATGCGCGACTTTTACTGACCCAAGGATATGCAATGAATGACCGGGTGGGAATTTCTTATCTTGAAAAACAATACGAGTCCGTTTTAAGAGGGACTAAATCAGTTTATAATGTAGTGACGGATTCTTCGGATGACATTTTAGCAAATGATCAGTTGTACCAAGGAAATAAGGGAGACAATTTAGTTTTAACGATTAATACTGATTTCCAGGAAAGACTGGATGAAATTGTCGAAGCTGCTTTACAGGATATGGGAGAAAATCGAGGACTTAATGACCGGGTATATGTAGTAGCTTTAAATCCTAAGAACGGTGAAGTTTTAGGGATTTCCGGTAAAAGATTTGCCTATGATTCTGCCACAGATACTTATGATTATGAGGAAATTCAAGATGATGCGCTGGGAGCAATCAATACATCTTACGGTATGGGTTCCAGTATCAAACCTGCCATGGTTGCTATGGGTTATAAAGAGGATGTAATTGCATTAACAGATAACGTGATTGTTGATGAGCCTTTAAAATTCCAGGCATCGCAAGAAAAATCATCGGTATTTAACCGGACCGGTCAAATACCTATTAATGACATTCAAGCACTTCAGATGTCATCCAATACTTATATGATTAAATTAGTCATGAGAATTGGCGGCCAATTTAATTATGAAGAAGAAGGGCGCTTGAATATTAATCCTAATACGATAGATATTTTACGACGCAACTTTGCAGAGTTTGGTTTAGGAACTACGACAGGAATTGATTTACCAAATGAATCATCCGGGTTTACACCTGAATCTGATTTATTAGTATCCGCACTGGACTTATCTTATGGACAATTCGACTTATATACACCCTTGCAGCTGAGTCAATTTGTCTCTACCATTGCCAATGGGGGTAAACGATTCTCGCCTCGCTTAGTTAAAGAAATCCGCGGGACCGATGTGGATGGAAATTTAGGAAATGTTAAATCAACTATGCCGCCAAAATTGATGAATGTAATTGATATTGATTCGGCAGAGATGGAAAGAATTCAACGCGGAATGTGGGAAGTATCGCATACGCCTGAAGGGAATGCCCGCTATTTCTTTATGAATTATCCTTATTACGTCGGATCTAAAACCGGTACGACAGAGGCTTTTTATGCAGGACCCATTCAGTATGCCCAAAATAGACCGGTAACTAATGCAACTTTTGTTGGATATGCTCCTTTTGAAAATCCAGAAATAGCTATTTCTGTTGTTGTTCCGTATTTAGATGAAGCTTCATGGGGGAGAGAGTCCTCCGGAATAGCTCACGAAGTAATGAATGCTTACTTCTCTTTAAAAGCTGAATCTAAAGAAACTATTGAAGATTATATGGAAACTTTCCAATAAATTAATTAAAAATATTGAAGAATTAGTCTCTTTGATACAATAAAATACAAAAGTTTGGTAAAATTGAAGAAAAGTGTGAGAGGTGAAAAGATGGATATATGGATTTTAGTAATTGCCTTATTAGTAATAGCTATAATTTTCTTAGTGATGTCTGCATTTACCAAAGAAGGGGATGTAGATGAAAAAATAGAAAAAGCGAAAACTCACTCTAAGGAAGAGTTATCTGAAATAAAAATCAGACTGGCAGATTTAGAGGCTGCAGTGATTGGTGCAACTGAAGAAGCAGCGGTCGCAGCAGTTTCAGCTGAAAATGTTTATTATGGAGATAATGGAGCAGACTTCGAATCAGAGTCAGAAAATTTAGTTGTAGAATTAGAAAAAACTAACTTGAATCCGCAGGTGAATGAACGTACACGCGAAGACATTATCAGATATTATTCACAAGGCTATACTTTAAACGAAATAGCAAGAGAAGTAGATTTAAGTATGGATGCCATTCAATTTGTGATTGACGATTATATTGAAAATCGGTAAGGAGGTAGCCTAAAATGAAAAAAAGTTCGCTTAGATCTTTGGGTGTGGGCTTTCTATCAGCTGCGATTTTAACAGGTGCATATGCTGCCTTTTTTCAAGGACATGTGCCTGTTGATGGAGTTACTATAGACAGCGTCTTCCAAAGTGAAAATATCGAATCTTATGAACAGCAGGTCAGTGAAGACCAGGAAATAATCAATAACTTATCAGACAACCAAGCTCAAATAGAAGCTGAATTAGAAGACGCAAGTTCAGAAAATGCGAGTTTAAATGAACGTCTAGAAAGTCAAAAAGAGTCTATCGACTATTTAGCATCTATGAATGAATCTTTACAAGATATTCTTGATGAATATGGTATTGCAGGAATTGAAGAAGAAACTACTACAGATACTGAAGAGGAAGAAGAGACAGAAGAAATATCTGCTGCAGCAAGCGGGGAATTTTCTATTGAAGATGGACAGTCTTCAGCAGAAATCGCCAATAATTTAGAAGCTCAAGGCTATATTGAATCTGCCGAAGAGTTTCAAGAGTTGTTGGATCAATGGAACTTGTCTTCAGTGATTCAATCAGGCACTTATGATATAGATGAAGGAATGACCATTCACGAAATCGCATCTGTGATTACTAATGGAGCGTATTTCTTCCAATAAGCTTTAAAAATAATAGCCAATTACCGATTTTAATGGTATAATGCTAAAGTGCTCATTTTATCAGCAACATTATAAATATCAGAGAGTTTGGAGGGGAAATCATGCGCGTAAACATTAATTTAGAATGTACTGAATGCGGTGAACGTAATTATTTAACCAGCAAAAATAGACGTAATAATCCTGATCGTATCGAAACTAACAAGTTTTGTCCTCGTGAACGTAAGGTAACTTTACACCGTGAGGTTAAAAAATAACAGGTTAAACGTTTATATAAAGAAGTTTGTCTCTTAAAGACAAACTTCTTTTTTTTACAGGTTCATATAGTTGTAATAGTGATGGTCTGTTGATTTAAATTAAAAGAATCCACTCCCTTTTCAAAGAGAAATGGAGTAAAGTGACAATGTTATTCTCATAGTGAATGTTGTATAATAATAAATGGATAGAGCGAGTGGGGTGGCTTTTTTATGAACAGTTTCAAAAGACGAGGCTTGGACTCCCAGACACCTTGGGTTACCTATTCATTGGTAGCTGTTAATGTGGGAATTTATTTGTATATGTTATTGCGTTATCAAACCACACAAAGTGTGGGTGCCTTAATTGATATGGGGGCTAAATCCAATTTACATATTGTATACGGCGGAGAATGGTGGCGTTTAATTACCGCTGCTTTTCTACATATTGGCTTTGAGCATTTATTATTTAATAATTTAACCATTTATTTTATTGGGATTGATTTAGAGAAATTGATGGGTTCCGGACGCTTCCTCATGCTATTTTTAATAGCCAGTATAGGAGGTAATCTCTTTTCATTTGCTTTAAATACAAATGTATCTGCTGGAGCTTCTACAGGTATATTTGGATTATTTGTTGCTTATATCATTTTATCCCGGATGTATCCTTCCTCTTATGGATTACAACAAAGAGCCGCTAGTTTTTCTATTTTGATTATATTGAATATAATCTCAGGTATATTCGGTTCTAATATAGACAATTGGGGACATATAGGCGGGGCAGTTTTTGGCGGTTTAATCACCTTAGTGTTAGGCTTAGGTAAACGATATCGAACGGATATTGAAAATTCTAAACGGATTTCAGCAGGATTAAGCTTAATTGCTTTAGGAGCAGTTTTAGCAGTATGGGGATATTTTTCAGTAACGCAGGGGAGATGGTTTTAATGTCAAAGAAAATTATTGCAATCGACCTGGGTGGAACATCTGCTAAGATGGCTATTATGAATACTTCAGGTGAGATTCAAGATAAATGGTCTGTTCAAACTCAAATTATGCAGGAGGGTACTTTAATCGTACCCAATTTAATTGAATCGATTAATAATCGGTTACAGCTTTATAATATGGAAGAAAAAGATATCCTTGGAATTGGTATGGGAACGCCAGGAGTAGTCGATTCTGCCAGAGGTACTGTAGTCGGTGCTTATAATCTCAACTGGGCTGTAATGCAGGAAGTACGGCAGCAATTTATGAAAGCTTTTAATTTACCTTTTTATATCGATAATGATGCTAACGTGGCTGCCTTAGGAGAACAATGGTTGGGGGCAGGACAAAACCATGATGATGTGGTAATGATTACTTTAGGTACAGGAGTAGGCGGAGGTCTCATTTCATCGGGGTCAATTGTTAAAGGTAATGCCAATTCAGCAGGTGAAATAGGTCATATCACAGTAGATTTAAGCGGTAAATATATTTGTACCTGCGGAAAGGCAGGATGCCTGGAAGCAGTCGCATCAGCTACAGGCATTGTTAATGTAGCCCGTGAATACTCAGAACGATATGAAGGTGATTCTAAAATTAAATTGTTAATTGACGATGGCCAGGATATTAATGCTAAAATGATTATAGACGCTGCAAAAAACAACGATTTCTTTAGTTTGCAAGTATTTGAAAAATTTTCAATGTACTTGGGCTTGGCTTGTTCACATTTAGCTAATATTTTGAATCCTTCGGTCATTGTGATTGGAGGAGGGGTGTCATTAGCAGGAGATTATTTACTACATCAAGTAGAAAAAGAATTTTTACGCTTTACTTTTGCCCCAGTTATTAAACATACGGCGCTTAAACTAGCTACATTAGGTAATGACGCCGGTATAATTGGAGCAGGATCCTTAGTATTGCGTGATTTGGAAAAAATTAGATAGATAGAAAGTGTGTTTTAGAGCTCATGGATTTTTTTAGAGTATTATTAATTCTTATTGTTACTGTTGCTGTTTTATACGGACTTTACTGGTTATGGTTATGGTTTTTACGTAAACGCTCGGCTACTATAGTGGATTCTTATCAAATGAATGAAAATATCAGACGCAAGCAGGTAATCGATGTACGTGAACCGGCTGAATTTGATGCCAAACATATCCTGGGCGCCAGAAATATTCCCATTTCTCAATTTAAAATGCGAAAAGCAGAAATTCGCCAGGATCAACCGGTTTATTTATATGATGATTCTTATAACTTTTCATCACGTGCTGCACATATGCTTTATAAAGACGGTCACCGTGATGTTTATATTCTAAAAGGTGGAATTGACAACTGGTTAGGAAAAACTAAAACGAATATATAAAAAAGAGGTGAGCTGTCCCAATGACGGCTCCCTCTTTTTGATTATTAAAAAATGTTAATCACATTAAATAGATATAAGTTTAGTTTTGAATTACAATTTAAGTTATAGGGTAGCTAAATAAGGTAGAATGGACATACCTACCCCTAAAATTAAACCAAGAAATAAGATGACTATCGTAACAATTGCTACAAGTTTAACGATACGATCATATTTGCTTTTTTTCTTTTTATTAAACTGACTCATATAGTATGAAGCCTCCTCATGATATCTAAAAGCTATTTTAACGAAACTTTACAACCATTTCAAGCCAAGGTGATAAAGTAAGGTAAACTAATTATACTTTAATTATTCCTTAATATTTGTTAGAATTAGGTTGTTAATAAATAGTAAAGGGGTTACTTTGCATGACACAAGCACAAATCGGCGTCATTGGTATGGCCGTAATGGGGAAAAATTTAGCCTTAAATATAGAATCACGTGGCTATCAAGTAGCATTATTTAACCGGACAGCCTCTAGAACTGAAGGGGTTATGAAAGAAAATCCAGATAAGCAATTACTGCCGGCTTATGATTTGGATGACTTTGTTAACTCATTGGAAAAGCCACGAAAGATTATCTTAATGGTTCAAGCAGGAAATGCGACAGATGCAACCATCCAATCGTTACTGCCTAAATTAGAACCGGGAGATATCTTAATTGACGGTGGAAACACATTTTTTAAAGATACTATTCGCCGTTCCGAGGAGTTGGCAGATTCGGCCATTAACTTTATTGGAATGGGTGTTTCGGGTGGAGAAGAAGGCGCTTTAAATGGGCCGGCTATTATGCCGGGTGGCCAAAGAGAAGCTTATGAGTTAGTCGCGCCCATCTTGAAAGAAATCGCGGCTAAAGCCCCGGCCGACGGTGAGCCATGCGTTACATATATAGGACCGGACGGTGCAGGACACTATGTTAAAATGGTACATAACGGCATAGAGTATGGAGATATGCAATTAATTGCAGAAACTTATGATATTATGCGTCATTTACTGAAAATGGAAGTAAAAGAGATAGCAGAGGTATTTAAAGAATGGAACCAAGGTGAATTAGATTCTTATTTAATTGAAATAACAGCTGATATCCTAACAAAGGAAGACCCTGAAACCAAGAAACCTATGGTCGATGTTATTTTAGACCGAGCAGGTAATAAAGGGACAGGGAAATGGACTTCTCAATCGGCTTTAGATTTAGGGGTTCCTTTACCTACTATTACAGAGTCGGTATATGCCCGCTATATTTCTGCGCTTAAAGAAGAGCGTGTGGAAGCAAGCAAAGTTCTAGCAGGTCCAGTTTATAATCAAGATCCATTAGAAAGTAAAAAGAAAGAGTTAATTGAAAAAATACGACAAGCTTTGTATTTTTCTAAGATTATGTCTTATGCACAAGGGTTTGCGCAGTATGCAGCTGCTTCTAAAGAGTATGTTTGGGACTTATCTTATGGAGAAATTGCAAAAATATTTCGTGCTGGCTGTATAATTCGAGCACAGTTTTTACAAGAAATTACCAATGCTTATGAACGTGATCCTGGCTTGGAAAACTTATTACTCGATAAATATTTTCAAGAAGTTACTAATAACTATCAAGCTGCAGTTCGTGAAATTGTCGCTTTAGCTGTTCAAGCGGGTATACCGGTTCCAGGGTTTTCAAGTGCTATCGCCTATTATGATTCTTATCGTACTGAAGTCTTACCAGCGAATATTATACAAGCTCAGAGAGATTATTTTGGTGCTCATACATATGAACGTGTAGATCGTCCAGGAGCTTATCATTTCATATGGGACAGTGAAAAGGAAGTTTCTACCGATGAGTTATAATAATTCAAAGGGGTAATAATTAAGGAGGATTTTTAGTATGTCAGAAACAGAAAAACAACGTGTTTTAATTATTGAAGATGAAGAAAATTTAGCTCGTTTTGTTGATTTGGAATTACAACATGAGGGGTATGAAACAAAAATTTGTTATGATGGACGCTCGGGATTGGATATGGCACTGAATGAAGAGTGGGATGTTATTTTACTTGATTTAATGCTACCTGAATTAAACGGATTAGAAGTCTGCCGCCGTATTCGCCCAGTTAAAGATACACCGATTATTATTATGACTGCCAGAGATTCCGTTATGGACCGAGTCTCAGGACTAGACCAAGGAGCAGATGACTATATAGTAAAACCATTTGCAATTGAGGAATTATTAGCGCGCTTACGTGCACTATTCCGCCGTATTGATTCGGAAGAAGATTCTAAGTCACAACATCAACCTACTGTAAAATACCGTGATTTAGTAGTAGAGAAATCAAGCCGTATAGTCCGACGCGCAGATGAGATTATCGATTTAACTAAGCGTGAATATGAATTATTATTATATTTAATGGAAAATGTAAATATGGTTATGTCACGGGATGTATTATTAGAAGAAGTCTGGGGATATAAAACTGAAGTTGAAACAAATGTTGTTGATGTTTATATTCGTTATTTAAGAAATAAAATTGATCGGCCTGGACAAGACTCTTACATCCAAACCGTACGTGGAACTGGCTACGTTATGAGAACGTAAAATGAAACTACAAGAGAGGCTCGAAAATCGACAGCCCCTTTCTCTTAAATGGAAATGGGGCATTTTATTGTTCCTATTTTTCGCTATCTTAACTGCTGTTTCTACTACTATTTATCATCAGTTCACTTTATCAGCTTATCAAAACCAGTTAATAGAAACTGAGCAGGATAAATTTAATCAATTGATTCGTATTTTTGAAGAGAGTAATCAGCAGATATCAAGCCCACCTACTGATCAGCTGGACTTGGACAGCCGATATAGCATCGATAAATATAATTTAGTTGAGATGGTTACGAATGATAATGTAGTGGTTCGTTTATTAAATAGTAATAATCAAATTGTTTATCAGTCTCAGCCAATTGACTTTTCTATTCAGGCTCAGTCTACTGAACTGCTTCCAAAAAAAATAGATAGTAAAGTTTATTTAGTTGGACAACAGCGATTATATGGAGACGGTGCTGAAAATCTGTTAGGAACCATTCAATATATAGTCTTACCTGAAGCCTGGGGAGTCTTTACTAATCGGCAAGAAGGATATTTTTGGCGTAGTATACTGATTTTTACACTTATTTCATTAATAGTGGCCTTTACTCTTTCACATTATTTCCTTCGTCCTCTCACTTATTTAAATAACAGTTTAGATATGGTGGAAGAAGAAAGTTTATCTCAATTAAGAGTGATGCAGCCACGTTCTAATAATGAGTGGTCTGATTTAAGTTTACATGTGAATCGTTTGCTGGACAAAATTGATTTATATGTTTCAAATCAAAAGCAATTTGTAGAAGATGTCTCCCATGAGCTAAGAACTCCGGTTGCTATTGTCGAAGGTCATTTGAAAATGCTCAATCGGTGGGGCAAAGATGATCGCAAAATCTTAGACGAATCGATTGATGCATCGCTTCAAGAAATCACTCGTATGAAAGGCTTAGTTCAGGAAATGCTGGACCTTTCAAGAGCCGATCATGTAGATGTGGATTATAAAGATGAAGTTACTGAAGTTATCTCAGCCACGAAACAGGTCTATAATAATTTTGTAATTTTGCACGAAGATTTTCAATTTTATCTTGATAGTGAAAAAGATAATGAAGAACTGTATGTTAAAATATTTCGAAATCACTTTGAACAAATATTAATAATACTATTAGACAATGCTGTTAAATATTCAACAAATCGTAAAGAGATACATATCTCGCTCAGCAAAGGACTTGGAAAAGTTGAAATTGCCGTTCAGGACTTTGGCGAAGGGATGACTGAAGAAGACAAAGAGAAAGTATTTGGACGTTTTTATCGGGTGGATAAAGCCCGCTCACGCAATAAAGGCGGGAACGGTTTAGGCTTAAGTATAGCTAAACAATTAGTAGAAGGTTATCGTGGTCAAATAAGAGTGGAAAGTGTTTATCAACACGGCTCTATTTTTTACGTAGAATTTCCAATCATGACCAGCCAACGTCAAATTTATAAAAGTAAACAAATTAAAGAACGTAGAGAGCTGATGTAAACAGTGTTAACAATCACGGCTCAAAAAAAACAGGTAAGCGTGCTGCTTACCTGTTTTTAGTTTTTAAATAAAAAGAGCCTTTATCAAAGATAAAAGCTCTTAAATATACTAGCGTTCGTTTCTATTTTGTTTACCAGCATTCCTGCCGCCTGTGTTGGACGAACGTGTGGTTGTCTTCACAGGAACAATACGTTGACTGTT
>CAYYGA010000005.1:41401-64278 GCA_964471435.1 uncultured Facklamia sp. | reverse complement strand
AGGTCTTTACCATCTAATAACTGCTGATCGTAGTCTTTTTCAATTGCTTTCACTTCACTTAAGAGGAAGGTAATACCAATAATATTAGGGATAACCATTAAGCCATTAAACATATCGGCTAACTCCCAGACTAAACCTACTTCTAATACAGTACCTAATAAAATGAAGGCCAGTACTAAAACTTGATAAACTCGGATAGCACCTTTTCCTTTAAACAAGTACTTCACATTATTTTCACCAAAGTAGTACCAACCTACAATCGTAGTAAAGGCAAAGAATAATAGAGCTAGAGCTAAGAATTGAGCACCCAAATCACCAAAAGCAATCCGGAAACCTTCCATCGTTACGGCAGGTCCTGCAAAACCAGAATCATGAGCGCCTGTAACAATAACTACTAAGGCAGTAGCAGTACAAACAACAATTGTATCAATAAAAACTCCAACCATTGCTACAGTACCTTGTATTACCGGGTGTTTTACGCTTGCAACCGCGTGAGAGTTTGGAGTAGAACCCATACCGGCTTCGTTAGAGAAGAGTCCTCGGGCAACCCCGTATCTAATTGCTTGTCGCATACCATAACCAGCCAGACCACCAATGAAAGCCTGTCCGCTGAAGGCCATTGAAACAATCGATTGGATAGTCGGCCAGATCATATCAGAAAAGCGCACAAAGACAATAATTGAACCTATAAGATAAAGAAGTGCCATAAATGGTACTACAATTTCTGTAAAGGAAGCAATTCGCTCCATTCCTCCTATAACAATAAGAGCAGCCACTACGGCTAAAACAATTCCTAAATAAATGGGTTGGATACCGAATGCTTCTGACATTACTCCTGAAATGGAATTTGACTGTACCGCATTACCAATAAATCCTAAAGCCAAAATAATTAATACCGCAAAAGTTCCTGCTAACCCTTTACCAAGCCCAGGCATTCCTTTACCTGCTAAACCTTTTGATAAGTAGAAAGCCGGTCCTCCTACTAGATCACCATCACGGCGTTCACGATATTTTTGAGCCAGAATAGCTTCTACAAAAATCGTAGCTGCTCCAAAAATTGCTGTTACCCACATCCAGAAAACTGCCCCCGGACCACCTGAAATAATTGCCGTGGCAACCCCACCGATATTACCAGTACCTACTTGTGCAGCTAAGGCAGTAGATAAAGCTTGGAAAGAAGACATTGCTCCTTCTTCTTTTTCATCTTTATTAAAAATTTGCCGCCACATTTCTTTAAAACCAGTTCCTAGTTTGGTAATCTGGGGAAAGCCTAAATAAAAAGTTGATAAGATACCAAAACCTACCAATAGTATCATCATAGGGGGACCCCACAAGATACCATTAAACCACGTTACAAAAGACTCTAATTGACCCACAACATTTCCTCCTTTTTGTTTATGATAAATTCAGCATAACTCATTCCTTTTATTTATGCAAGCGTTTTCCTAAAGGAATGTAAACGCTTTATGTATATAAGTGAGCAAGAGTATTCGGAATATCCTGCAAGTTAACTATTATATATAATTGTATTTGTGTGAATCCACACAAAAGTAGGAAAATGAAGAAAATAAAAAAGCACCCCGCAGGGTGCTGAGACTTAATTTTGAGGAACGTCCGGTACTTCAACTTCTCCATCAATAATTTGTTGTTTATAAGTTTCAACAGCTTCTTTAATTTCTTCAGATAAACGATCTGTAGAAAGGTCTACGCCGCCTTCAGCTAAACCTTGTACTTGGTGACCTGATTGGAAACCTTCAGCCTGTGTTTGTTCGGTAAAGTTTTTAACCGCAGTTCCTACACCTTTAAGAGTGGAAGCCAGTGTAAGCGCACGTTCTTCACCATCAATTTCGATTAAACCTTCAGCATCCTGGTCTTGATCCACACCAATTACATATAATTCACGTGAAGGGTCATTGGTAACTAAATCTTTAGCTTCAGAGAAAATACCTAAACCAGTTCCACCGGCAGCATGGAAAATGACGTCAACATCATTGGAATACATTGCTGCAGCAATTTGTTTTCCGCGAGGTGCATCGGCGAAGTGACCGGCGTATTCAATAGTGATTTCAATCTCAGGGTCAACTGCCTGAACGCCTGCTACAAAACCAGCTTCAAAACGTCCAATAACTTCCGACTCAACTCCCCCTACAAAACCAACGTGATTGGTTTGGGTAGTCATAGCGGCTGCTACACCAGCCAGGAAAGAGGATTCCTGATCTTTAAATGTAATAGAAGCCACGTTCGGCTGATCTACGACAGAATCAATGATAATAAACTTATTGTCAGGATATTGTTGCGCAGCTTCATCAATAGCAGGTTCTAATTTATAACCAATACCAAAGATAAGCGAGAAACCAGCATTTACAGCGGCATTAATGTTTGTAACATAATCAGAATCTGAATTAGATTCTATATAATCATAGCCTCCAACACCTTGTTCTACTCCGTTTTCTTCACCCCAGGCAACTAGACCTTCCCAAGCTGACTGGTTAAAAGATTTATCATCGACGCCGCCTACGTCAGTAATGATAACCGGTGATTGCTGCTCTTCTTGAGCAAATGCAGCTGTTGTTGGTAATGTTGCAGCCACCAAACTTAAAGCCGCCATTGAAACGGTTAATAATTTACGCATATAATTTACCTCCATCAATTTACTATCATAAATATAAGCTTTAGTCCTTAGAAATGCAAGCGATTTCTGATGGGCGCTTGTCTTAAAAGAAAAAAACAGCTGATAACTCAGCTGTTTTTAACTTTATTATTCTTAGAGTATTGTAAATTTATTTATTTTTTATAAGCAGCGGCAATCTGGGCACCTATCTTTGCGTTATTATACACAAGTTGGATATTGGTTTCGAGGGAGCGGCCGTCGGTCAATTCTACTATTTTTGCTAATAAGAAAGGAGTAGAGTCTTTCCCTTTAACTCCTGCTTCTTTTTCTTCTTTTAAAGCCTGAGTGATGATTGCATTGATTTCTTCATTTGGAATTTCATGTTCAGTGGGTACTGGGTTAGCGATGACCATACCCCCTTCAAGACCTAAGGAATCTGCCGCTTTCATAGTTGCTGCAATTTCTTCGACTGAATCCGCACGTGAATTTAACTTATATTCTGACTGACTTGAAAAGAAAGCGGGTAGATAATCTGTTTGGTAGCCGGTAACAGGAACACCTTTTGTTTCTAAATATTCTAAGGTACGCGGTAAATCTAAGATAGCTTTGGCTCCTGCACAAATAACAGTGACGGGAGTTTTACCTAACTCATCTAAGTCAGCTGAAACGTCCATATGGTCTTCAAAACCACGGTGAACTCCACCGATACCGCCGGTGACAAACACTCGGATGCCTGCCAGATGGGCTCCAATCATAGTGGTTGCTACTGTAGTCGCACCGATTTGTTTTTTTGCAATGACTTCAGCAAGATCACGTCTAGAAACTTTAACCACACCTTCGGCTGTAGCCAGTAATTCCAAATCTTCAGCTTCTAAACCGATTTTGAATTTACCGTCAATAATCGCAATTGTAGCCGGTACTGCTCCGTTGTCACGGATAATCTGCTCTGTTTTTTGAGCCATTTCCACATTTTGAGGGTAAGGCATACCGTGGGAAATAATAGTAGATTCTAAAGCAACGATTGGCTGGTTGTTTTCAATAGCAGTTTGCACTTCTTTAGATAAAGATAATAATGGATGTGTCATTTTTTTGCTCCTTTTATATGGTTTTAACAATTTTATTCAAAATGAGGTAATAACTTTTGTTCTCTTAATTTATTGGTTTCTTCTTGTAAGGTGGCTGCAGCTAAATTTTTACGAACGGTTGTTGGAGCAGAGATAGTATGATAAGCATTGGTCATGGCAAAAGACAAACACTCTAAAGGAGTGTATCCCATTACCTGTCCGTATATCAAACCTGCTGCGTAAGAGTCGCCGGCTCCTGTCACATCGACAACATTAGGGTTTTGAGGCGGTTCTAAGAGGTGAAAAGCTTCTTTATTGATATATAAACTTGCTTTCATTCCTCGGGTAATAATGATATTTTCGACTCCGGCTTCCAACCATTTACGGCCTAGATTGATAAAATCTTCTTCTGTTTTAACAGTTAAATTGAAAAATGTTTCAGATTCATCCTGATTGACGATTAACCAGTTGACTCCGGTTAAATCGCTGGGTAAATGAGCCATTTTAGGCCCGCTTACCGGAATAATTGTAAGAGGTATTTTTTGAACTCTTGCAAAAGCTATCAAAACAGCCACTGCATCAGCTGGCAGATTAAGGTCGACTACTAACATTTTGGCCATTTTTAAAACATCTTTATATCGATTGATCCAGTCTACCGACATTAAATTACATATTTCCATATCAGCAAAAGCAAACTCCATCTCACCATGGGCATCTAAGACTGCCGTGTAAGCAGAGGTGTTGGCATGAGAGAGCTGTTCTACATGATCCAAATTTACATAAAATTGTGTATTTCTTCGGATCATTTCGTAGTCCCCGTCGCTGCCTGCCAATGAGAGCAGATTAACGGACTGACCTAAACGACCAAGATTCTCAGCAATATTACGAGCGACACCCCCTGCAGTCACAGTGGACATGACAGGGTTAGAAGTTCCTTTGACAAAATTTTCCTTCAAATGATAAATACGGTCCACATTCATCCCACCGATACAAAAAATATCAGCCGGAGGATTAACCACGTAAGCCCGCCCTTGAAGGTAACGTTTATTTGTCAAGGAAGCGACAATCGTGGCGACAGTGGATCGGTTTAAAGCTAATTGGTCAGCAATCGATCGTTGACTTAGAAAAGGATCTTGGGAGATTAACGCTAAAACTTTCTCCTCATTTTCGCTTAATGCCATTATCCTACCCCTTCCCCTTAAAGATAAAAGTCTTTATTAAGGATTATTGTTGGATTGATTATATACTCTTCCTGCTAATATAGCAATCCTTTTTATCAAATATTTTTTTATAAATGATGGAAGCGTGTATAATGTGAGTATCTAATTCAGTGAGTGAGGCGAGTAGTGTGAGTTTGGAAAAATATATTATGGCAATTGATCAAGGAACCACCAGCAGTCGGGCGGTAATTATCGATCACAATGGAAGTATTGTCGGGAGCAGTCAAAAAGAACTGAATCAAATTTATCCGCAGGCAGGTTGGGTGGAGCATGATCCCGAAGAAATTTGGCATTCGGTTCAGTCGGTGATTGCGGGGGTATTTATAAACAGTGGTATATTACCGAAGCAGATTGCATCGATTGGGATTGCCAACCAAAGAGAGACAACCGTTATTTGGGATAAAAAGACGGGGCAGCCGATTTATAATGCTATCTGCTGGCAGTCGCGCCAGTCAAATGAAATTTGTCAACGTTTAAAAGATGATGGCCGGCAGGAAGAAATTCAGCAAAAGACGGGTCTGCCAATCGATCCTTATTTTTCAGCGACTAAAGTGCGTTGGATTTTAGATCATGTAGAAGGGGCACAGGAGCGGGCCGAAAAAGGTGAGTTGGCATTTGGGACGGTTGACAGCTGGCTGGTATGGAAACTAACCGACGGCGAGAAACATATAACGGATTATACGAATGCTTCCCGGACTATGCTGTTTAATATTGAAGAACTTAGATGGGATCAAGAGATATTGTCCCTGCTTAATATTCCGGAAAGCCTGCTGCCTGAAGTGGTGGGGAATTCGAAAGTGTATGCTTATACTAAAAATTACCACTTTTTAGGCGCAAGGGTGCCGATTGCCGGTTTGGCAGGTGACCAGCAAAGCGCCCTAATCGGGCAGCAAGCTTTCCAGAAAGGACAAATAAAGTCTACTTACGGCACAGGTGCTTTTATCTTGATGAATATAGGGACTGATTTAAAGCTTTCCGAAAATCATTTAACCACTTCAATTGCTTATCAAATAAATGATGAGCCGGTGACTTATGCCTTGGAAGGATCGATTTTTGTGGCTGGATCGGCTGTGCAGTGGATTAGAGATGAGTTACAAATAATTGATCTAGCAGCTGAAACAGAAGAATTAGCCTACCAGTCCACCAACCAGGATGAAGTCTATATTGTACCGGCCTTTACCGGCTTGGGGGCACCTTATTGGAATCCTGATGCAAGAGGAGCAGTCTACGGCTTAACCCGCTCCACTAACCGGGCTGACTTTGCTAAAGCTATTCTTCAATCGGTCGCTTATCAAGTCAAGGATATTATAGAAACGATGGAAGAAGATACGGGTGTGGAGATTCCCTTTTTAAAAGTGGACGGAGGAGCTGCGGAAAATAATTATTTGATGCAATTCCAAGCTGATATTTTGGGTATTAAAGTATCCAGGCTTCAAAATCTAGAAACAACCGCTTTAGGAGTCGCTTATTTGGCCGGCTTAGCCGTAGGGTTTTGGAACGGTCTTGAAGAAATAACCTACTTAAACAGCAACAGCAGTCGATTCGAACCGACGATGCCAGCGGTAAAAAAAGAAAATTTATATAAGGGCTGGCAGCAGGCGGTATTAGCCACCCAGGTGTTTTCTGAGTTTAAAGAAGACAGCTTTCCAGAATAAGAGCAGTTTTTTAAATTGAGTGTCTGAAACCTTTATATGAAAAGGCTGGACTGCCCAAGAGTAATAGTACTTTATTTACTCAATTAAGTTTAAAAAAATATTATTTAGGGTAGGAGCTTATTAAGAGCAGCTAGGACTTGATTTATTTGAAAGCTGATATCAATCACTTTCTAATCCGGGAATTTACTGTGAAATTATTTTTTATTTTAAATGCGTATGATTAGATTTTTTTAAAATGATGCTCTACAATTATAAGTACAATAAATCAAAAGGAGCGATATTTAATGAGAAAATCTCTTAAGAAATTAGCGATGATTACCGTGAGTGCATTTACATTAGCAGCAGTTGCACCGACATTCCCGGCATTTGCCCAAGATGGCGATGATGCGACAGTTGAAGAAAGCTTAATGGAAGATGAAGAAACGTTTGAAATGGAAACCACAGAAGAAGCAGATTCACTTGAAATGGAAGAAGCTGAACCGAGTGAGTTACAAGTTGCATTAGAAGATATCATTGCAGCATTTGAAGCGGACTATCCAGAAGTAGGTATCACCCAAGTTAAGGTTGAGCCGTTAGAAGACATGGAAGACGATATGGAAGGAGATTTATCTCCGTCTGCGGATATTCCATCAGTAGATGAGCTTGAAGAGGAAACAACTGAGACAGAAGATGGATTAGTTGGTTCAGCCGGTGATTTAGGTGGAGAAGACCTTGAAGTTGATTTAGAAGAAGATTCCGATGAGATGGACATGCTAGATGAAGAAACATCTGAAGAAGATCCATTAGCTATGGATGAAGAAACCGAAGAAGCATTTGAAATTACTATTGAAGGTGAAGATACCGAAACAAACGAGATCGTTTCAATTTCATACGACTCAACTACCGGTGAAGAATTACCTGAAATGGAAGATGACTTAGGTCTTGGAGATGAAGTCAATGTTTCTGAAGCTGAAACAGACTTAGTAGAAGATACAGTGGACGGTTTAGAAGAAGACACTGATTTATTTGATGGCAGTGAAGAAGAAACAGAAGTTGACACTTTAGAAGACACCGATGATTCAATGATGGAAGAACCTTCTTATCTTGAATTTGACCAATATGCTGATTTTGATGAAGTAAAAGAAACAGCAGAAATGGAAGTTCCATTTGGAGAAGCACGGGAGTATGTTCTTTCAATTAACGAAACAAACGACCAGGCTGAATGGGAAGTAACGATTCATGAAGATATTGAATTCCCTGAAGAAGGACGCCAGGCAGTGGTAACTTTAGACGCTATGACTCTTGAAGTCTTAAGTGTTACAGGTGATATCGAAATAGAAGAAACAGTTGTTGAAGAAGAAGTTGTCCCTGTTACTGAGGAAGAATATGAAGAAGAACTTCCTGTCGAAGAAGAAACAGAAGAAACTTCTGAATTACCAGAAGAATCTACCGATGAAGGGGACGAGGAAGAAACTACTACTGACCCTGACGGTGATAATGGTAATGAAGATGAAAATAGTAGCGACGAAAATGATGAAAATCCTGACGCTGAAAATGAAGACACGGACACTGAGTAGTAAAATAAGTTAAAAAGTTTAGCCTCATGAATTTTTCATGAGGTTTTTTTCTGGAAAAAATTAAGAATAAAATAAAAAGGAAGCTGCAAGGTTAAGTGTTTTAATTTTTTTGAAAAACAAGTTATAATGAAAGCGCATTAAATATGGTAAAGGAGGATTGCTGGATAAACTAAATTAACCAAGGAGGGTTTTGGATGCGTGAATATTTTCAAAGGATTGGTCGTTCACTTATGCTGCCGGTGGCGGTCCTACCGTTAGCTGCTTTATTTATTGGGATTGGGTATGCTATTGATCCGTCTGGCTGGGGTGGCGATAGTGTTGTTGCAGCTTTCTTGATTCGTTCAGGAGGAGCTATTTTAGATAACTTAGGGATTTTATTTGCCCTCGGAGTATCAATTGGTATGGTGAGGGAAAAAGACGGTTCACCAGCTATTGCAGGTTTAGTTGCCTTTCTAACGGTTAACACTTTATTACAGCCTGGTACGGTGGCTATGTTAACCAATACAGAAGTCGAAAACGTGAATGTTGCTTTTGGAGCCATCGGTTTTGGGAATGTTTTTATAGGAATATTATCCGGTCTTATTGCTGCTGCACTCTATAATCGATTTTCAAGAACCCAACTGCCCGCGGCCTTTGCTTTCTTCGGGGGTCGGCGGTTAGTCCCAATTTTAACCGGGCTGGTAATGTCACTTGTAGCTGTTGCTTTAATTTTCTTATGGCCTTTAGTATATACCGGATTAGTAACTTTTGGAGAGGCAATTTCCGGTTTAGGCTGGCTGGGTGCAGGGATTTATGGGTTCTTCAACCGTCTCCTAATCCCTACAGGTCTTCACCATGCTTTAAATAATGTTTTCTGGTTTGACTTAATCGGCATCAACGACATAGGTAATTTCTGGGCCTCTGAAGGTGTAAGAGGAGTTACCGGTATGTATCAAGCTGGTTTCTTCCCTGTCTTTATGTTTGGGTTACCGGCTGCCGGTTTTGCTATGTACCGTAAAGCAGCTCCTGAACATAAAGCCCAGGTGTTCTCTTTGTTTTTAGCGGGAGCCATCGCGGCCTTTACGACGGGAGTAACGGAACCGATTGAATTTGCCTTTATGTTTGTTGCGCCTCCTTTATACTTAGCTCATGCACTTTTAACTGGATTATCTGTTGCTTTCTCAGCCTTTATGCAGTGGACAGCCGGCTTTACTTTTTCAGCTGGAGCGATTGACTTTGGTCTGTCGTTAAATGTACCGATTGCTAATCAGCCATTCATGTTGATTGTTCAAGGGTTGGTAGTCGGGGTCATCTACTATCTGGTCTTCAGCTTCCTGATTGAAAAACTGGATTTAGCCACACCCGGCCGTAAAGGACCCGTTTCTGAGCAGGCATCTGTAGCGGATACTGCTCAAAATGAAAAAGAAGTCCCTTCTATTGCCAATACTGAAACAGTAGAATCCCAGCAGGCTCATGAAATTTATGAAGCTTTAGGCGGTGCTACCAATATTCAAACGGTTAATAATTGTGCTACCCGCCTCAGATTAAAAGTGAATGATACTGAAAAAGTAGATGTCAAACGCATCAGAGCAACCGGTGTGCCCGGAGTCAATGTGATTGACAGTGAGAATATACAAGTAATTGTAGGGACAAATGTTCAATTCGTTGCTGATGAGCTGGAGGAAATTGTTAATCAAAACCGCTAAACCTTTTAATGCTAGGGGGAAATTTTTGACAACTCTAGCTATGTCATTAAACTAAAAACATCTGACAAATTAAGGCTTATTAATAAAATTGTAATCGCTAAGAAAATAAAAAAGTTTAATCACCGCATTAGAATCATCTGCACAGCTTAGAAGGGCTTAATGAAAGCATTCGCTTGAAAATAGCCATACTCTAGTAGATTAAGTCTAAAAACTCCGACATAAAAAGGAGTTGAAAGACACTTGGCGGTAATTAAACTTTTTTGTTTTGTCTGGAAGATTATTTATTTAAGCTGCTTGATGAAACTACTTTTTTACCTCATTGTATTAGAGACTTTTATTTAACGTCCAGGTTAATTATGCTAGAATGAAAACGTATACTGACGGAAGAGAGGAAGGTTAGGACAGTGTTTATAAAGGCAAAAAGTATTATCTTAGAAAATAAAGTGGTAGAGAATGCTTTTTTAGAAATCAAAAAGGACGGCACCTTTGGATCGATTGTAAGAGAATTAAAGGAAAGTCCTGACAAGGTGATTGATTACTCTAACTTCATCCTGGCTCCAGGTCTAGTAGATACTCACATTCATGGTTATCAAGGATTTGATGTGATGGATAATGATCCCCACGGATTGGACATAATCTCCCAAGGATTGTTGGCTTGCGGGGTTACTTCCTGGTTGGCAACGACCTTAACGGATTCTACAGAGAATTTAAATGCGGTTTGCGAAACTGTCGGAAAGCATGCTGATAAAGTCAAGGGGGCAAAAATACGAGGTATTTTCTTGGAAGGTCCCTTTTTTACTGAAAAATTTAAAGGAGCCCAGAATCTAAATTATATGGGAGATCCTTCGATTGAGAAGTTGGATGAGTGGATAGAACTTTCACAAAAGCAAATCAAAAAAATAGCCCTTGCACCCGAACGCCAAGGCGTGATTCCTTTTATTAAGTTTGCTTCTTCAAAAGGAGTTGCTACCGCTTTAGCCCACAGTGATGCGACTTATGAAAGAGCTAAAGAAGCGGTGGAAGCAGGGGCCTCTATTTTTGTTCACACTTTTAATGGGATGCGTGGCCTGCACCACCGGGAGCCTGGGATGGCAGGAGCTGCTTTATCGCTTGAGGATGTCTATGCAGAAGTAATTGCCGATGGTCATCATGTGCATCCAGCGGCTATTGATATTCTTGTAAAGGCACGTGGAAATGATGAGACAGTCCTGGTAACTGATTGTATGCGTGCGGGAGGTCTTGAAGAAGGCCTTTCACGTTTAGGTGAATATGCAGTTGAAATTAAAGATGGACAGGCTCGCCTGGTAGAAGGGGGCAGTTTAGCAGGTTCTATATTAGAACTGATTGAAGCGGTGAAAAATATGGTGGAGTGGAAGTTGACAGATTTGCCAACAGCAGTTCGGATGGCTTCTTTGAATCCTGCCAAGTCGGTGGGAATCGATCATCTCTGTGGTAAAATAGCGGCTGGATATGAGGCTGATTTTATTGTGATTGATGAAGCCGGGAACTTAAAAGCCACTTATTTAAATGGAGAAAAAAGATATCAGAAATAGAGTGTAGGGTCGGGGATTTAAATTAGTTGTTAATATTAAAAGTAGTTTCTATTTCATTTTTTTCAAAATGAAAGTCATGCTATTTTACTAGACTATTTTTTGTAAATTGACTAATATGTAACTTTAGTTATTATCTTAAAATATACAGTGGAGGTAAATTTAAAAGCGTGGTAAAGTAGAACATATTTATGTTTTACACGGCAAAAAAATTAGGAATACTATCCTATTGGAAAGAGAGAAGACTAATATGTATAAGTTTATGAAAAAAATCCCCGGGGGCTTACTTTTAGTTCCCATGATTGTTAGTGCAATTATTAATACAATTGATACTAATAATGTTTTATCGCGTTTGGGCGGGGCTACTAATGCCTTCTTAACTCAAGATGGAATCAATTATATTATCGGAGCGGTTTGTTTTTGTTCTGGGGCTACTATCAGTATTAAAAAATTGTTTAATATATTAAAAAAACAAGGGGTCTTAATTTTAGTTAAAACAGCGGTTGTGGTAGCTTTAGGTATGTTGTTTATCAGTTTATTCGGGAACTCCGGTGTCTTCGGAGTTGCAGCGATTACTTTTATCGCAATTATTTGTTCGACCAATCCGGCACTTTATCTATCATTAGTGGGTGACTATGGAACAGAAGAAGATCAGGGAGCTTTTGGGTTAATTGGTCTTATCTGTGTACCTGCTTATCCTTTGTTAATATTTGGAATTTCCCAGCGGACTCAAATTGATTGGACACCTATCATCTCAACTTTAATTCCGATTCTTTTAGGAATGCTGATTGGAAACTTAGATAAAGATATGGCAGCTTTTTTCCGTCCCGGTTTAGCAATTTTTACTCCTTTGATGGGCTGGGCATTTGGAGCAGGTATTAATATTATCGATGCTTTCCAGGCAGGTTTAATTGGAATCGTATTAATGGTTGTCTTCTATTTAGTAAATTTACCGGCTTTATATACTGCTGAGAAAAAATTACTTAAATCTACCGGCGTCAGTGCAGCGGCCATGACTTCAGTGGCCGGACTTTCCGTTTCAGTCCCAGCCTTAGCAGCGCAGGCAAATCCGGAATTACTGAATTTCGTGCCGGCTGCAACGGCGCAAATTGCGATGGTGGTAGTACTTACCAGTGTTCTCACACCTATCATAACCAGATGGGTAGCTAAACGTAATGGTGTGACCGGACCGAGTGAAGCAGAAGTTCAAAAAGTAAATTAATTATAAAAAAAGGCTGTGTCATAAGACAATTATTACCTTCATAATATAAATAAAATGTTATGCAGTTTGATTGTATAAATTTAAACTGAAATCTGAAAGAAAAATAAAAATCTTTTATCACCGCACCTAGAATCATCTGCGTAGCGTAGAGTGGCTTATCGAAGGCTTTTGCCTGAGATTAGCCGCTCTCTAGCAGATGAAGTCTGAAAACTCCGATGCAAAGAGGAGTTGTAAGACGCGTCGCGGTAATAAAAGATTTTTATTTTTCTGTAAGATTGATTTCAAAACTAACTTATGACACAGCCTCTTTTTTTATGGCTTTCAATTTATAAATAACCTTTATTTTTTAAAAGCTCACCTAAATCATACATAGCCGTGTAATTAGCCAAAACATGGACGTAGTCAGTTTCTGCACTTTCAATTAATTCAATGACGGCTTCATAAGTATTGACAGCTGTAATTTTGTCTTGAGAAATACCGGCGTTGACTAAACGATTCGACATTGCCTGCACCTGCGTGCCTCCTGTAATCACTTGATCAATAGGGTAAGCAGCGATGGCTTCAAAGTCCGCTTCTTCAATCCAGGAAAAATCCGTGCCGTCAGCTGGTTTATTATTCATTAAAGTCACTAAAGTAAATGGCTTTGAATCCAATGCCAGTAAGTTTAATACTTGATTCAAGCCTACAGGATTTTTAACAATATTAAGAATCACCTGTTTATTGTTGACTTTAAAGCTTTCCTGCCGGCCGAAAATAGTTCTTTTTTCATTTAATGCCTGGCGGATAGTCTCAGGGCTGATATTCAGTTCACGGGCTAAAGAATACGCAGCTAAAGCGTTATAAATATTGTAGAGACCGGCTGAGGGAATGGTAAAGGTTTGATGATTGATGTCAAAACTTGAATGTTGAATACCCAGCTGATTTACTTTGTTAACAAAGTACTTTAAATCAGGCCGTTCAAGCCCGCAATGGGGACAGTGGTAGCCGCCAAGACTTGAATAAGTTCTAGTTGTATAATTTAAAGGCTTTTCGCAGTTGGGACATTCGCTAATCTCTTGATCAGAAGAGGAATTAAATCTATCCTTTTCTTCAGCAGTATCCTCATTGAAGCCATAAAAAATTTGCGGGTTCTTTAATTTAACTGAATTAAATAAAGGCAGGTCTCCATTTGACACAATAGTTGCAGAAGGAGCCTGATTGGCAGCGTCGACTAACAGCTGATAGATATCTGCCGTGCTGCCATAGCGGTCAAGTTGGTCCGGGAAGATATTGGTGAACAGGAAATAATCAGGCTTTAAAGCCGGGATAACATTTTTTAAAGACCCTTCATCAACTTCCAGAACAGCAATGGCTTTTTGATCCGGCTGAACTTTAGGAGCTTGTAGAAATGTACTGACAATTCCCTGCTGCATATTAGAGCCGGATTCATTGGTTATTACAATATCAAAGTCATTTCTTAAACTGGCTGCGACTAAGGCAGTCGTCAGTGTTTTACCATTTGTACCGGTAATTACAGCGATTTGATAGTTTTTACTTAAATTTTGTAAAATATCCGGATCAATTTGCAAAGCTAATTTTCCGGGGAGGCTTGAGCCGCCTTGGGTGTAACGAGTAAGAAAATAGCGACTGATTTTACCCACTGAATGGGCTAAAGACGTTTTTAGTGACATAGCGACACCTCTTTACTTTCATAAATCTAAAAATTTTTATTGCTTTTATATTTTAACAGTCATTTTTCAAGATGGAAAGTTGCAAGTGACTTGTTAATTAAATTCGTGATTCATAAAAGGTTGTTACTTTTTTACCAAAGAGTAGTTAGACAGGGGTGTTGGACTGGTCTCTTCTGCTAAATTTCTTGACGGTAATGGGCTTTTAGCATATTATGGATGAGTTAAAGAAGTTTATAGAAGGAGTGGCAGGATGGCACAGTTCTACTTTAAATATGGTGCGATGAATAGTGGTAAATCCATCGAAATTATCAAAGTGGCTCATAATTATGAAGAGCAGAATAAGGCTGTTCAGATTTATACAAGTTCATTGGATAATCGTGAAGGTGTTGGGGTGGTCAGTAGTCGTACTGGTTTTAAACGTGAAGCAACTCCGGTGGGTGAGCAGGATGATTTGTTTGAGCTGATTTTAAAAACTTCCAAGGAAAAGGAGCTTTTTTGTATACTGATAGATGAAGCGCAGTTTTTAAAAAAGCACCATGTGTTAGAGTTGACCAGGGTAGTGGATGAATTAAATATTCCTGTGATGGCATTTGGTTTAAAGAATGATTTTTCCAACGAATTATTTGAAGGGTCTAAATATCTGTTGATATATGCGGATAAGATTGAGGAAATTAAAACAATTTGTTGGTTCTGTCATAAAAAAGCGACCATGAATTTACGGTTTCATAATGGAAAACCGGTTTATGAAGGAGAACAAATCCAAATTGGAGGAAATGAGTCTTATCTGCCGGTCTGCCGCCGCTGTTATAAAAATCCTGGAAATATAAATTTATAAATAGTTAGTGTTGTTGAGCAAGAAAATTAGAGGAGAAATATATGTTTGAACAATTAGATCATTTAATTTTCCGTTTCGATGAGGTTATTGAAATGATGAGCGATCCGACTGTAATTTCAGATCCTAATCGTTTACGTGAACTGTCAATCGAGGAAGCGGATTTACGACCAAAAGTTGATAAGATAAAGCGTTATAAAGATGTTGTGACGGAAATTGAAGACACAGAAGAGCTTTTAAGTGAAGATTTAGACCCAGAAATGACTGAGTTGGCAAAAGTGGAATTATCGGATCTTAAAGCAGAAAAAGATGAATTGGAAGATGAAATCAAGTTGATGATGATCCCTGAAGACCCGAATGATGGGAAAAACATTATTATGGAGATCCGGGGAGCGGCAGGTGGAGATGAAGCTCAGCTCTTTGCCGGGGATTTACTGAATATGTATACACGCTATTCAGAAAACCAGGGATGGAAAGTAGAAGTAATGTCCGCCAACATCACTGGAATCGGCGGCTATAAAGAAGTCACCATTATGATTTCGGGGAATAAAGTGTATTCAAAATTAAAATTTGAAAATGGTGCACACCGTGTTCAAAGAGTTCCAGAAACAGAGTCCCAAGGACGTGTGCATACTTCGACAGCTACGGTTGTGGTAATGCCGGAACAGGAAGATCTTGATTTTGAAATTGATGAAAATGATATCCGCGTGGATATTTATCACGCATCCGGTGCCGGAGGTCAGCATGTTAATAAAACAGCTTCGGCAGTAAGAATGACGCACGAGCCGACGGGGATTGTCGTAGCCATGCAGGATGAAAGATCTCAGTTGAAAAACCGGGAGAAAGCCTTAAAAGTTTTACGTACCCGTGTTTACGATGCATTACAATCTGAAAAACAACAAAAGTTCGACTCAGAACGTAAGCTGGCTGTCGGTACGGGAGATCGTTCTGAAAGAATCAGAACCTATAACTTCCCGCAAAACCGTGTGACCGACCACCGTATCGGCTTAACCATTCAACAGCTGGATTCAATTATGCAAGGGAACCTTGATGAGATAGTGGATGCTTTGGTTGTGTTTGATCAAACGCAAAAACTGGAGGAATTAAACGGTGGACAATTATAAGCCTCAAAACACTGGAAAAACTTTAAATGAAGCGCTGCAGGAAGCTTCATTTTTTTTGAGTCAAAAAAATTGGGACGGCAGTTTAGCCAGAAATTATTGGATGTATTTATTTGATTGGGACTTAAATCAGCTGGTAAAAAATTTGAACAGACCTTTAACCGAAGAAGAATCCTCTGTCTATCAAGATGCCCTCGAACGCATCATCCGTTTTGAACCGATTCAATATATTTCGGGCTTTGGCTATTTTATGGATGAGAAATTTAAAGTCAGCCCGGCGACCTTGATACCCCGTGAAGAAACGGCAGGCCTAATCGAAGCCTGTTATCCTTTTTTAAAAGAAAATTCTAAGGCCAGGGTTCTAGATATCGGTACGGGAACAGGCATCATCGCTATTCAACTCAAAAAAAGCTTTCCGGAACTTGACATCTGGGCCAGTGATATCAGTCCAGAGGCTTTGGAAATTGCCAAAGAAAATGCGGCCCTACATGGAGTAGAAATCAAATTTGTAGAAAGTGACGTCTTTGACTCTATTCCAACTCAAATGAAATTCGACTTAATCGTTTCAAACCCACCTTATATTGGCGAACACGAGACAGATTTAGTCGATAAAAGCGTCAGCGATTATGAGCCCGCACTCGCCTTATGGGCGGATGACGAGGGCTTGGCTGTTTACAATCGGATGATCAAAGATTTAAAAAAATATTTAAATGAAAAAGGGCTGGTTGCTTTTGAAATCGGCTTCCAGCAGGGAGCAGCAGTCAAGCACTTGATAGAAAACTATTATCCGGCTGCAAATGTTTTTGTTGAAAAAGATTTTAATCAACTTGACCGATATGTCCTTGCAACCCTTGGTGAAAGCAGGTAGATTATGCAAACAAAAATTTTTAGTCAAAACCAAATACCGCAAGCTGCCTCTTTACTGCGCCAGGGAGAACTGGTAGCTTTTCCAACCGAAACAGTTTTTGGATTAGGTGCAATCGCTAATCAAAATGATGCCGTCATGAATGTGTTTGCGGCTAAAGGCAGACCGGCAGATAATCCATTGATCGTGCACGTCGCCTCAATTGAGCAAGTAGGAGAAGTGGTAAGCCAACTGACTCCCACCGCAGTGAAATTAATGGAAAACTTTTGGCCGGGTCCTCTGACACTAGTATTGCCAGTAAAAGAAGGGGCTTTGGCTGAGGCGGTGACTGCCGGCCATGATACTGTCGGTGTCCGTATGCCCAACCACCCGTTAACGCTTCAATTAATTGAAGAGACCGGCTTTCCCTTGGTGGGTCCCAGTGCAAATGTCTCCGGTAAACCGAGTCCTACCCAAGTGAAACATGTCTTACATGATTTTCAAGGTAAAATCGCGGGTGTTTTACAAGATACAAATGAAACAACCGAGATTGGGCTTGAATCCACTGTAGTGCGCCCGGGAGACGGAAATGTAGAGATCCTGCGTTTAGGAGCCGTCACTGCCAGCATGTTTGAAAAGCTTGGAATACAAGCAGAGATTATTAGTGAGCGTGAGCAGCTCGCTCAGCCATCTATCCAGTCGCCGGGTGTGAAGTACCGCCACTACAGTCCGGAACAACCGGTGGTGATGGTCACTTATCCTAAAGGTATGCAGGAATGGGAAGAAATTCTCACCCGGGAAAGAAAAAAAATAGGTTTAATAGCGGATGAAAAGATTATAAAAAAATTCAAAAATTTTCCAAATGTAGAAGCCGTTTTTTCTTTAGGAGAAGTCGGTGATGCAGAAAGTTTTAGTCAACATTTTTATGCAGGCTTAAGGGATATTGAAGCAACTAACTGTGAAATAATTTATGTTCAAGCTTTAAAAGAAAAAGAAAGTACTTTAGCATTCTTGAATAGGCTTTCAAAAGCATCCTCTTTTGTGTTATAATGGTTAAAATTTGAGCTATGCTTGGATTTGAATAATTTTGGGAGGTTTCCTATGACTGAAAAGAATGTGAATGCTGGAATCTTTGAATTGATCGAAAAAGAACATGAACGCCAACTGCACGGTATTGAATTAATTGCCTCTGAGAATTTTATCTCAGAAGATGTAATGCGTGCCCAAGGTAGTATTCTTAGCAACAAATATGCAGAAGGTTATCCAGGAAGAAGATATTACGGCGGTTGTGAATTTGTAGATGAAATTGAACAACTTGCTATTGACCGTTTAAATGAACTGTTTGGTTCTAAATATGCCAACGTTCAACCTCACTCAGGGTCAAGCGCTAACTTAGCGGTTTACCGTGCTTTCTTAGAGCCGGGAGATAAAGTTTTGGGTATGGACTTGGCACAAGGTGGTCACTTAACACACGGTTCTCCTGTAAACTTCTCCGGCCAATCCTATGAAATGTACGCTTATGGAGTAAATGAAGAAACCGGTGAAATCGATTATGATGAACTGGAAAGAATCGCAAAAGAAGTTAAACCTAAAATGATTATTGCTGGTGCAAGTGCTTATTCCAGAATTATTGATTTTGAGCGTATCGGTAAAGTAGCAAAAGAAGTGGGAGCTATCTACTTTGTTGATATGGCACATATTGCTGGTTTAATTGCTGCCGGTTTACATCCAAACCCTGTTCCTTATGCAGATGTTGTCACATCTACGACTCATAAAACTTTACGCGGTCCTCGCGGTGGTATTATCATTTCAGCAAATGAAGAATATGGTAAAAAATTAAACTCTGCAATTTTCCCTGGTATCCAAGGCGGACCTTTAGAACATGTGATTGCAGGAAAAGCAGTCGCCTTTGGTGAAGCATTACAGCCAGAGTTTAAAGAATATCAACAACAAGTTATTAAAAATGCACAGGCAATGGCAGAAGTGTTTGAAGGCAGTGAACTGCACGTACTTTCAGGTGGTACTGATAACCACTTAATGTTAGTTGACCTTACAGGTCTTGATATTTCAGGAAAATGGGCTCAAGAACGTCTGGAAGAAGTAGCCATTACTGTAAATAAAAATTCAATTCCAAATGACCAGCGTTCATTCGTAGAAACAAGCGGAATCCGTATTGGAACTCCTGCTATTACTACACGCGGTATCAAAGAAGATGAAGCCCGTGAAATTGCTCAACTTCTACTCCAAGCATTAAAAGCAGAGGAGTCTGAGTTACCAGAAATCAGAAAACAAGTAGAAGCGATTGTTGAAGGTAAACCATTAAACGTTTACCATTAAACAAATCGTACTAATTAAATCGGAGGTAAGAAAATGGCAAAATTTGTTGTTATGGATCATCCATTAATCCAACATAAATTAACGATATTAAGAGATGTGAATACATCAACTAAAGACTTTAGAGAGGTAACCAACGAAATAGCTATGCTAATGGCATATGAAGTTACTCGGGATTTACCTTTAGAAGATGTTGAAATTGAAACCCCCTTAACCAAGTCTGTTCAAAAACAAATAGCTGGTAAAAAGATGGCTATTGTACCTATTTTACGGGCGGGATTAGGGATGGTTGATGGTATTTTAAGCCTCACACCCGCGGCGCGTGTTGGACACATCGGATTATACAGAGAACATGACACATTAGAAATTGTGGAATACTTTGCTAAATTACCTCACGATGTGAGTGAAAGACAAGTCTTTGTGGTAGATCCAATGTTAGCGACAGGCGGATCAGCCATTTCTGCAATCACTCAATTAGTTAATAAATATGAAGTTCCGGTAGAAAACATTACATTTGTATGTCTGGTGGCGGCTCCTGAAGGCGTGAAAGCTTTACAAGAAGCTTTCCCTACAGTTGATATCTTTACCGCTGCCCTGGATGAAAGACTTGATGAAAATGGTTATATACTACCAGGATTGGGAGATGCGGGAGACCGTATTTTTGGAACAAAGTAGGACTTCTATTATTAAAGGTTGACAAATATTTATATTAAAGCGAAGGTATAGTATAATATATATCCTTCGCTTTTTTATTGTGCTTAGGATTATAATATAGTTAAGAAGGTCTATAGAACCGTTTTTATAATATGGAGGCAAAAAATGAAACTTTCCGGTTTTTACCGCAAATCTTTCGAAGATAGAAGCAAGATGATTTTCGAACAAATGACCCCAACTCCAACAACAGAGAAACCTTACCTGGATGAATGGATCGGCAATCAAATGATTGAAAATTATCTGTTTAACTACCAATTACCCTTGGGAGTAGCGACCAACTTTACCATCAATGAAGAAAAATATCTGATCCCAATGGTGATTGAAGAACCAAGTGTCATCGCAGCAGCGTCTAAAGGAGCTAAAATGCTTGGTAATATAGAAGTTACTTCCACCAGCCGTTTTATTACAGGCCAAATGATTTTCCATTCTCTATCGGCTGAAACTGCACAAGCTGCTTTAGACCAGCATTACGAGTCATGGATGAATTTAGCGAAAGAATTGAGTCAAAGTATGGTAAAAAGGGGCGGTGGACCGCTTAAAATCTATCATCAAGAACAGCAAGGAGAAAAGGCAGACTATCAATGTTTCTATTTAGATTTTAATCCTTGTGATGCTATGGGCGCCAATGCTTTAAATACTGTTCTAGAAGGATTAAGCCAACAAATAGCAGAAGATACTTCAGGCCAAGTACTAATGAGCATCTTATCCAATCATAATCCTCATTCACTTGTTACCGCCAAAGCCAAGATGCCTTTATCCAAATTGAGCTCGAATAAAGAAGAAGCTGTTAAGCGGGCTGAAAAAATTATTTTAGCCAGCGACTACGCCCACACAGATCCTTACCGTGCGGTAACGCATAATAAAGGAATGATGAACGGAGTAGATGCGGTGCTGTTGGCTACCGGCAATGATTGGCGGGCGGTAGAAGCTGGAGTGCATGCTTTCGCATCACGCTCAGGTAAATATCAAGGGTTAAGTCGATGGGAAATGAGTTTTGATCAAGAATTTTTAGAAGGACAAGTCTCTTTACCTCTTCAATTAGCGACTGTAGGGGGAACGTTGGCGATTCATCCTGTAGCGCAGTGGTCCTTAAAATTATTAAAAACTTCTTCAGCTGATGATTTATCTCATATAATAGCAGCGGTTGCTTTGGCACAAAATTTTGCAGCTCTGCGTGCTTTAGTTACAGACGGGATACAAAAAGGCCATATGAGTCTGCAGGCGAAAAGTTTGGCCATTCAAGCCGGAGCACAAGGAGAAGAAATACAAAAATTAGTACGAGAATTAAGGAAGAATCAACCTTTTAACCGTACCCTAGCAGAAGAGTTACTAGACAAAATACGTAAAAGATTAGATAATTAAGATATGACCAGATTCTAATTAGGAGGAAAATATGGAAACCAAAGTCGGAATTGATCGAATCAATTTATATATACCACCCCTTTACTTGGATATGCGGGATTTAGCTGTAGCCCGGGATGTAGATCCAGATAAATTTACAATCGGACTTGGACAAAGTCTAATGGCAATAACAGACGCGACTCAAGATATTGTTGTCTTAGGCGCCAATGCAGCAGCTCCTATAGTAGAAGAAGAAGACCGTGATTTAATTGATCAAATTATTTTTGCGACCGAATCGAGTTTTGATTATTCAAAAGCGGCATCAACTTATATTCATGAGCTGTTGGAAATTCAACCCTATGCCAAGTCTTTTGAAGTTAAAGAAGCTTGTTATGCCGGGACTGCAGCGATTCAAATGGCAGCAGACTATGTCAGAATCAGACCTGACCGTAAGGTTTTGGTTATCATGTCAGATATAGCCCGCTATGGTTTAAACAGCGGGGGAGAGTCCACTCAAGGAGCAGGCGCTATTGCTGTCATGATTACGGCCAATCCTTCTATCATGACTCTTGAGGTCGACAGTATTTCATATACAAACAATCAATATGACTTCTGGCGTCCACAATACAGCGATTACCCAATAGTCGAAGGTAAGTATTCGACCCTCTTGTATCAAAATACTTTTGTAAGTGTCATGAAGGAATTGGAAGAAACAAAGCCCGAAGCTTTCAAAGAATTACAAGCTATGTATTTCCACCTACCTTTTACTAAAATGGGCACTAAGGCGATTCACGCTTACCGTAAAAAAGTAAAACGATACCCGGAAGATCAAGAAGAAAAGATAGCGGCTATCAATAAAGCTCTGGATTTATGGGACGAGCACTATGAAGCTTCTACAATCTTGAATAGAAATGTAGGAAATATTTATACAGGCTCACTTTATTTAAGTTTCTTATCCGCTTTAATGAACGATGACTCGTTAAAGGCTGGTGATAAAGTAGGATTATTTTCTTATGGATCAGGAGCGGTAGCCGAATTATTATTGGGTAACCTTCAAGAAGGGTATCAAAAGGCTGTTGCCAAAGAAGATATATTATCAATGTTTAAATCCCGGACCTCTTTATCAGTGGCTGATTACGAAACTTTATTTGCCAAAACATTGAATCAAGAAGATGAGCTAGTGGAATATGATGCGACAGTCGCAGCCGGTGAATTTTATTTGGAAAAAATTGATAATCACCGCCGTTATTACAAAAGAAATAATTAAGTTATTTTTTGTCACACTTTGTCAACTAATTGTAAGAATTGACAAATTGTGAAATGAATCTTTATTAAAAGCTTGAGATAGATGAATTTACTGCCGGTTTCTTTTTTGAAAAAGAAAGAACCGGCAGTTTTATTATGGAAATTATAATTTTACTTCTTTTATTTTTATGCTATGATGAACTAGAACTAGAA
>CAYYGA010000005.1:0-41301 GCA_964471435.1 uncultured Facklamia sp. | reverse complement strand
GAACTAGAACTAGAAAGGTTGAGAGAATGTTAGCAATCATAAATGGTATGGCAGTACTAATGATGTACATTCTTTTTGTAAGTATTTCTTATTTTGCCTTATCTAAAATTAACTGGCGAAAAATCTTACATCAACGTCATGCTCAAATAGACAAGCCCCTTTGCATTTTATTAAGCATTGCGGTAGGTTATTTGGCTGGTTCATTTTTTATTACAATCATTGAAATACTCCAGCAAATAGTGCTGAGTGTGTTTCTCTAATCAATTGGCAACTAGTCGTTCGCTCCAAAACGATTAGTATATTAAAGGGGATTAATTTAATAATGGAAGAAATACTTGTACAAGGTGGCAGCCGGTTGGAGGGTACAGTTCGTGTTGAAGGTGCTAAAAATGCGGTATTACCTATTTTAGCAGCTTCTATTTTAGCGTCTGAGGGTAAAACTAGTTTATCGAATGTACCCATCTTATCGGATGTTTTTACGATGAAAGAACTGTTAACTAACATCAATGTTGCCGCTCACTTTAATGAAACAGACAATCATATGACGATCGATGCAACTGGTGAGGTTTTAACAACTGCTGATTATGACTATGTTAGTAAAATGAGAGCTTCTATTGTAGTAATGGGACCTATGCTGGCAAGATACGGTCACGCTAAAGTAGCAATGCCGGGTGGCTGTGCAATTGGTATGCGTCCGATTGATTTACACTTAAAAGGCTTTGAAGCGATGGGAGCAGAAATTAATACCACAGCAGGTTACGTCGAAGCCAAAGTCGATCAACTGACCGGCGCTAATATTTATTTAGATTTCCCATCAGTGGGAGCTACTCAAAATATTATGATGGCGGCTGTTTTAGCCCAAGGTGAAACGGTTATTGATAACGTGGCACGTGAACCTGAAATTGTTGATCTGGCAGACTTCTTAAATGCGATGGGAGCAAAAGTAGAAGGTGCCGGTTCAAGTACAATCCGTATTATGGGTGTAGAAAAATTACATGGTGTGGAACACTCGGTTATTCCAGATCGAATTGAAGCTGGGACTTTCATGGTAGCCGCTGCCGTCACTCAAGGTGATGTATTGATAGAAGGCGCGATTGCCAAGCATAATAAACCGCTTATTTCCAAATTACAAGAAATGGGCGTTGAATTTGAAATTAATACGGACTCTATCCGTGTTAAAGGTCCTGAAGTTTTACAACCAGCAGATATTAAAACGATGCCTTATCCAGGTTTTCCAACTGACTTACAAGCACAGATGACCATTGCTCAACTTTTTGCAGATGGAGACAGTGCATTGACAGAAACAGTTTTTGAAAATCGTTTCATGCATTTCGAAGAGTTACGTCGTATGAGCGCTGACTTTAAAATTGAAAGACAAACGGTTGTTATGTACGGACCGAGTGATTTAAGCGGAGCGTCTGTTAAAGCAACTGACTTACGTGCAGCAGCTGCCTTAATTATTGCCGGCTTAGTGGCTAAAGGTTTAACAAGAGTTTCCGAATTGAAATATCTTGACCGTGGCTATTATTTATTCCATGAAAAGTTAGCTGCTTTAGGAGCAGATATTGAAAGAGTCAATATTCAGCCTGTTATAAATAAAACGGCTGTAAAAAGATCTAATAGTATTGCATTTGCATAAGATAAAAAAAGGATAGGATCGACATGAGCAGAGATATTGGGATTGACTTAGGAACTGCGAATGTATTAATCCATCTAAAGGGTCGAGGAATTGTTTTAAATGAACCTTCTATGGTGGCTGTAGATGCCCGTACGCAGGAAGTAATTGCTGTGGGAAGAGAAGCATACGATATGAGAGGCCGGACACCAAAGTCCATTCAAGTCATTCAACCCTTAAAGAGTGGTGTGGTAGCTGATTATGATTTAACTGAAGCAATGTTGGTTTTATATTTTGAAAAAATTCACTTTCGACAAACGTTTACCCGCCCCAATGTCCTAATATCAACTCCCACCAAAGTCAGTGAAATTGAAAGGCTCTCCTTGTATGAAGCCGCTCAAAAAGTAACCAATGGCCGAGTTTATATTGAAGCAGAACCTTTGGTTGCAGGAGCAGGTTCAGGCTTGGATGTTCTAAGTGCTGCCGGCAGTATGGTGGTTGATATTGGCGGTGGAACTACTGATGTTGCAATTATGTCTGCCGGTGAAATTATCCTGAGCGAATCCTTAAAAATTGCTGGTGATGACTTTGATGAAGCGATTATCCAATATTTAAAAGATGAGTTTCATCTATTAGTCGGTCAACAGTCTGCCGAAAAAACTAAAATTGCAATCGCTTCTGCCATTAAGCAAGATCAAGCAGAAGTAAAGTCCATTGAGGTAAAAGGACGCGATTTAATGACGGGTCTGCCAAAGGCCATTAATGTGGATTCGAATGACATTCATGCAGCCCTCAAAGAACTGTTGGAACAGATCAGCCGGGTAATCCGGGCCGTCTTAGAAGAAGCACCCCCGGAAATAATGGCCGATATTTTAGACCAGGGGATCTTATTGACCGGCGGCGGCGCGATGATTCAAGATATCGAGATTTTATTTAGTGAACAGCTGAACGTTACGGTGGTTCCTTCTGCGCAGCCGATGAATGCTGTTGCTCTCGGTACGGGTATCATGCTGGATTGGATTACTTCAGGTAAGTTGGAAAGAACCCAACCCAATCAGACCCAGAAAAAACAACGGTTCTTTCAGCGTTTGTGGCGTAGAATTTGGGGTTAAAAGAAAGGAAGAGGATAAATGGATAAAGCATCACATTTACAATATCCTCTAATCAAACAGATATTAAAAGCCATAGGGAAATTTATCTTGTTTCTTCTTTTGGCTGTTATGGTTTTAGCATTAGGTGTCGTCATAGGCTATTCTGTTATCGGAGGCGGAAATTTCTGGGAAGCTCTTAACTTAGATACATGGAGACATATCTGGAATTTCATCCGGTAAAAAGTCACTTAGTGAGAAACGAATGTCAGCAACTGCCGGCATTCGTTTTTTTGTTCTGTAATAATATTATGACTTTACTTATTGATGACTCCCCGGAGGAATATAAGTCAACATCAAAAACAAAACAGCTCTTAAGCTTTATAAAGGGGGCTTAAACATTTATAATAGGAAACAACAAGTGGAAGGGGGATGCTTTTGACAGCAGCAAATTTTTCAGTGGGAGAAATATTACAATACATCCTCCCTCTTGCAATGATTTACTTGGTCAACCGGTATTTCAGAAGTTATTTAAAGTTTGTTCCATCCTGGCCCTTAACTATGGCTATTATACTTATTCCTACCTGGCTGGTTTTAATCTATAACTTTGGCTGGATTATTTTTGGATTTAATCTGCTGCCGTTCAGCATTCTGTTGACTTCTTTTATGCTGGGCCTACATTTATATGATTACATCCGCCGGATTGACCGCTTTTACATTCAAAATTATTACTTGCCGGCTAGTGAGCTTATCTTTTTATCCTTAACGGCTTTCTTAGTTGGTTTGATTCTTTTAAGATGGCTAATATTACTAATCCATTAAAATTGAAATCAAATTTTAGTAAAAGCGCTTAAAGACTTTCAGTTAAGAGCTGCCATGAGATCCTGAAAAGGGTCTCTTTTTTTCTTTCAGATTTAAAGTGGTAGAAAGTGGAGGGTTGTGGTAAACTATTTATAACTTAGGGAAGGAGTGTATTTGATCGTGCTTATCGGTGAATATCAACATAACATTGATGCAAAAGGACGATTAATTATGCCTGCTAAGTTTCGTCCGGATTTAGGACAACAATTTATTGTGACACGAGGATTAGACGGGTGCTTATTTGGCTTCCCGCAAGAATCGTGGAATAATTTACAAGAAAAGTTAAAGCAATTACCATTAGCAAAGAAAGATGCACGTAAATTTACTCGTTTTTTCTATTCAGCTGCCACTGAAGTAGAAATTGATAAACAAGGACGAATTAATTTACCCAATAATCTTTTAGAGTTTGCAAAGATCGATAAGGAATGTCGTGTGATTGGCGTATCAGACCGTATTGAGATTTGGAGCAGCGAACTCTGGAATGATTTTGCATTAGATGCTGAAGAGAATTTTGAAGAGATAGCTGAAGAGATGATTGATTTTGGTTTTTAAGAGGTGAAATTATGAACTTTGAGCATGAAACGGTCCTATTGCACGAAACCATTGATGGGTTGGATATCAATCCTCAAGGGCTTTATGTAGACTGTACGCTTGGGGGCGCAGGTCATGCCGAATATATTTTAACAAAATTGAGTCCGACGGGTCATTTGTTTGCGTTTGACCAAGACCAGGATGCCATTGAAAATGCCAGCAAGGTATTGAAAGAAGATATTAATGCAGGTCGTGTCACTTTAATCAATGCAAATTTCCGGTCAATTACAACAGAACTTGAAAAAGAAAATGTTAAATATGTCGATGGTATTTATTATGATTTAGGTGTGTCTTCACCGCAATTAGACCAGGCAGAGCGTGGTTTTTCCTATCGACAGGAATCCCGCCTAGATATGAGAATGAATCAAGAACAGGCTTTAGATGCTTACGAAATTGTGAATGAGTGGCCTTATGAAGATTTGGTTAGAATTATATTTAGATATGGTGAAGAAAAGTTTGCCAAGCGGATTGCCCGCAATATTGAAAGAGCACGAGAAGTAGCACCGATTGTAACGACCACTCAATTAGCTGATTTAGTTAAAGAGGCCATTCCAGCGGCAACTAGACGTACTGGCGGCCACCCGGCTAAAAGAACGTTTCAAGCAATCCGCATTGCTGTTAATGATGAACTTGGAGCTTTGGAGGAATCAATCGAAGCTGGATTAAAGCTACTTAAAGCAGGCGGAAGAATGTCAGTTATTACATTCCACTCCCTGGAAGACCGTTTAGTGAAACAAATGTTTAAGCAGGCAAGCAGTGTACCCGA
This sequence comes from uncultured Facklamia sp., assembly GCA_964471435.1. Lineage (GTDB taxonomy): Bacteria > Bacillota > Bacilli > Lactobacillales > Aerococcaceae > Facklamia. The sequence goes on along the minus strand of CAYYGA010000005.1, from coordinate 36,380 downwards.
ACTTCCAAGAAATTTACCTGTTATGAATAATCAGCAGGCAGAATATAAATTGATTACACGTAAACCCATTGTAGCATCCTCTCAAGAATTAGAAGCAAACAACCGGTCCCGCAGTGCTAAGTTAAGAATTATTGAAAGACACTTTATAGAAGATTAGTTATCCGGTTTTGAGGGAGGAATTATGAAGGAGAATAATTATACTGACCGCTATGATACGGATAGACTGAGTCAAGAAAAAGGCAATTATTATAGTAACACTCAAAGCAAGGCTATTATAAATTATTATACAGATGGAAGCTCAGCAAGACAGCTTCAAGAGCCAGTAATAATTCCGGAATCCCAAGATGACTTTGGTGAAAGGCCGGCTGAGCAGCCTGGCTTTTCTTTTACTAATAAATTATTAATATTAATCTCAACCAGCCTGGTCATTGGCTTGTTGATTACGAATTTGTTTTTTCAATTTCAAACACATCAATTGAATCAAACCATTGAAGAGATTCAATATAATACTCAGCAGTTAAGTTATGAAAGTGACCTAATGTTAAATGAGATAGCACGAAATTATGATTACGAAAAAATTAAAGAAGTAGCAGAATCAAATGACATGCAGCAAAACCGTAACCGAGTGAAGGATATTAGTAATGAGTAATGAATTTCAAGATAAAAACCGCACCCAGGCCAAAGAAAGTATGACCAATCTTCTGATTCTATCAGTGCTTGTCTTAATAGCCGCGGTAATATTATTAATTCGTTTTGGACAATTAAGTATTGTTAAACAAGTAAATCAAGTCGATTTAACAAGCTATCAACAAACAACTCAAAATAGAAGTAGTATTACACAAGCAAAAAGAGGCTCCTTATTTGATCGATTTGGTCAGCCGATTGCCATGGATACTACTTCTTATTCTATGTTTGCGGTAGTTGACGGCGAATGGGCAGATGGAGAACAGGTGCAGGACAAACAAAAGACTGCTTCAATCTTATCTATGTATATCGATTTAGATTATGATACAATTTTAAATATTTTAAATACACCGGATGTAGACCAAGTTGAATTTGGCGCAGCAGGACAAGATATAACACCAGAGACTAAAGAAGAAATTGAAGTACATCAGCTGGCAGGTATTAATTTTCAAGGCTCTGCTTCCCGGTTTTATGTGAATGATTATTTTAGTTCTCATTTAATAGGCTATGTTAAACCCTTACCTCAAGAAGATAAGACCCAACCCGCTTTTCAAGGGGAGCTGGGCATTGAACTGGCTTACGATGAAGTATTGAGTGGTGAGAACACCATCACGTCAAGTGAAGACACTCAAACAGAAGACGCAGCTATCGGGGAAGATGTTCATTTAACTTTAGATACCCGATTACAAAATGCTGCCGAAGATGCTGTTGAAAATACTTTTAATCGGTTTCAGCCTAAAAATATGGGGGCCTACCTGGTTGAACTGGAAACAGGGAAATTACTGGCAGCTAGCCAAAGACCCTCTTTTAATTTGAATACTAAAGAAGGTATCGAAAAATTATGGGCGAATTTAATGGTGGAATCAGCCAACGAGCCCGGGTCAACAGTTAAAATTTTAACCATGGCTTCAGCAATCGATCAAAAAGTCATTCAACCTCATGAACGATTCATGTCGGGAGAAGTTGAAGTTTATGATCGAACAGTAAAAGATTATAATTTAATAGGCTGGGGAGAAATTACCTTTGAAGAAGGCTTAGCCCGCTCCTCCAACGTAGCCATGGTCGAATTAGTAAACCGGATGGGAGACGAAGCCTGGGTGGAGCAGTTAGCTCATTTGGGATTCGGTAGTTCCACCCAAAGCAGTCTGCCGGGTGAAGTGGCAGGAAACTTAGACTTTGATAATCCGGTATCACGGATTATGTCTGGATTTGGACAGGGTTTTTCAGCCACACCGCTGCAGTTGCTGCAAGCTTTTACTACTATCGGCAATCAAGGAGAAATGTTGAAGATTCAGTATATTGACCATATTGGTGAAGAGGAAAACTCTCAATTTGAAAACCAGTCTTTAGGACAGAAGTTTAGTCCTGAAGCTGCTGATTATGTCCTTGATATTATGGTGGATACCGTAGAAGAAAGTTATGGGACTGCGCAGTCTTTCAAATCAAATCAAGTCGATATTGCAGCTAAAACCGGGACCGCTCAAATTGCGGATCCAAATGGAGAGGGCTACTTAACCGGCGCAAATGATTATTATCATTCGGTCGTTGCTTATTTTCCCGCCCAGAATCCAAAATATATGTTATATTTATTTTTAAAACAACCTGAAGAAAATCACGGCATGATTGGTTCACAAATGCTGGCAGAGACCTTTCATCCAATCATTAATGCTGTGATGCTTAACCAATAGGAAGAAGGTTTCAAATGTTAGCAGAAGAACTTATTAAGCCCCTTATTAATTATCAATTGGAAGGTGCGCCTTTTTCAAAGCGGGCGGTCAGCACTTTTTCCAATGACAGTCGTCAACTGACAAGGGATGGGGCTTACATTGCCATTGTCGGAGAACGCTTTGACGGTCACTCAGCCTTGAGTCAAGTAATTGAAGCAGGGGTGCAGTTGATTATTGTTGAAAAAATTTCACAAGAAATATTAGATAAAGCGGTAAAAAATCAAGTGTCAGTAGTGGTTGTACCGTCGACTTACCGGGCACAGGCTATTTTGGCCCACCAATATTATGGGCAGCCTTCTTCGAACTTAAATTTGACAGCAGTGACGGGAACCAACGGTAAAACTACTACTTCGATGATGATTAGCGATATTTTAGAAGCTTTAGGAAGAAAAACCGGCGTTATCGGAACCATCCAGTACAAAGTAGCGGATAAAACCATACCTGCAGTCAATACGACCCCTAATGCTGTTGTCATGCATTCCTTATTTGCAGATATGGTGGAGGCAGGTTGTCGGGATGCTGTTATCGAAGCTTCTTCACACGCTTTGGCTTTAGGACGTCTCTGGTTTAGTGATATCGATTGTGCTATATTTACTAACCTCAGCCGGGAACATCTGGATTTCCATAAAACGATGGAACAGTATGCCTATGCCAAGAGTTTACTTTTTGCTCAACTAGGGCAAAATTTTCATAATGGACAACCTCGCTTAGCCATTGTAAATCAAGACGATGCCTATGCTTCGACAATGGCTGGAGCAACTGGGTCGGCTTTAGCGACATACAGCTTGAAAGACTCATCCGCCACCGCTTTTGCTCATAGTATAAAAGCAGGCGAAGGGCAATTGAATTTTTCTCTAAATTTCAAAAATAAAAGTTATTCAGTCACTTTACCCATGTTAGGTAATTACAATATAATGAACTATATGGCGGCTTTCTTATGTTTAACCCTTTATTATGGGTTTACACCCGAAAGTGTCCTTGAAGCCACTAAAACTTTTAAAGGCGTCACGGGGAGAATGCAGACAATTAATTTAGGCCAGGACTTTAATGTGATTGTCGATTTTGCTCACACTCCTGATGCACTGGAAAATATACTGTTAGAATTAAATAAAAGTAAAAAAGGACGTTTATTTATTGTCTTTGGACATTCCGGCGGTAATCGGGACTCGGCGGCCCGTCCTGAAATAGGAGATATTTTATTTAAACTGGCTGATGAGATAGTTTTCACGGCAGATAATCCTCGTCATGAACCGCTCGAAAAGATATGGCAGGAATTGATAGGAGATCATACAGAAAAGAACTATCACTTAATCGAAGACCGGGAAACAGCCATTCAACACGTCATTAGTTTAGCTCAAGCAGGAGATACCATTTGTTTTGCTGGTAAAGGAGGCGAAGCCTACCAAGTAATTGGTGATGAATATGTGCCATATAACGAGGTAGCGACTGTCGAGAAAAATTTGCAAGCCTATTTATTAAATCAGCAGGAAGGATAGAAAGTTAATGGGGATGTTTATATCATTTATTATTAGTACGGGGCTCACATTTTTATTGATGCCCTTGTTTATCAGCCTATTTACAAAAAAGAAAATAGGACAGACAACACGTGAAGAAGGGCCTTTATGGCATCAGGCCAAAAGTGGCACACCTACAATGGGAGGCACCGTTTTTATAGCGGTGATTCTTATAGTCGCTTTCGGGACTGCTTTAGCAGTTGGTTATTTAAGCAGTTCAGTCTGGATGATCCTGTTAACTTTTCTTCTTTTTGGTGGAATTGGATTCGTTGATGACTATATCAGCGTTTTCCGTAAACAAAATGAAGGCTTGACCGCTAAACAAAAATTTATCATGCAGCTGGTTTTCTCAGGGATTATTATTATGGTGGGGTCTCTTTTAGGCCATCAATTTGCTATCCCTCTTTTTAGCTGGCAGATAAACTCTGTCTTACTAATCATTTTATTTGCCTTTTTATGGATTACGGGATTTTCAAATGCCGTAAATTTAACAGATGGGCTTGATGGCTTGGCGACCGGATTAAATATTATAGCTTATTCTTCATATTTTTACCTTGCCTTACAACAAAATAACGAGCCTATTGCTTTAGTTTGTTTAATAGTAGTAGGAGCCTTGCTAGCCTTTTTATTTTTTAATCATAAGCCGGCTAAAATTTTCATGGGGGATGTCGGGTCTTTAGCTTTAGGAGCCGGGTTGGCGATTATTTCTATTTTATTAAATAATCCCTGGAGTTTATTGATCATCGGTTTAGTGTTTGTCATTGAGACAGCCAGTGTTATCTTACAAGTGGCATCTTTTAAAACAACAGGCAAAAGAATATTTAAAATGAGCCCGATTCATCATCACTTTGAAATGATTGGCTGGTCCGAAACAAAGGTAGTGCTTGTGTTTTGGATTACCGGTTTAATTGCCAGTTTATTATTTTTTGCTTTTTAAATTTTAATATAGGGCAAGTTTAGAATTTCTGTTAAAGGAGATTAGTTATTATAATGACAGCAAATAGTTATCAAGGAAAAAACATTTTGGTAATGGGTTATGCAGTGACCGGAAAAAGTGTCGTGGATTATCTGGTAACCAAAAAGGCAAATGTACGTTTAAATGACCGAGGGGATCTTTCACAAGACCCGTCGGTTAATTTACTTATAGAACAAGGTGTAGAAGTAGTGGATAAAGGCCACCCTTTGTCGGTCCTGGATGATATAGATTTAATCGTAAAAAACCCGGGTATCCCTTATTCAATCGAAGTTTTGCAAACAGCCATGCAAAGAAATATTCCGATTATTACGGATGTGGAAATAGCTTATCAAGAAGCTGCAGCACCTATCATCGGTGTGACAGGTTCTAATGGGAAAACAACCACCAGTAGTTTGATTCATCATATTTTAGAAGAAAAAGATGACTCAACAGCCTGGCTGGCCGGTAATATTGGAGTCCCTTCTTTAACTACCGCCCAAGAAGCGGGAGCTGATGACCGGATTATTATGGAATTATCCAGTTTTCAGTTGATGGGAATAGAAACTTTTAAACCTAAAATTGCCGTCATAACTAATATTTATTCGGCTCATCTCGATTACCATAAAAGCCGTGAAGAATATGTAAAAGCCAAGCTGAAATTGATGAAAAATATGACCGCTTCTGATTACCTCGTTTATAATGCGGATCAAGAAGAATTAAAAGACTGGGTCAAAAAGTGTCCGGCTGTAAAAATTCCTTTTTCTATTTCAAAGGCACCGGCTTCAACGATAAAAGCACAGGGAGCTTATTACGATCAAGACTTTCTTTATTATAAAAATGAAAGAATTGCTCCTTTAAATGCCATCCAACTTCCGGGAGAGCATAATATTGCGAATGTCTTAGCTGCCATTGCAGTAGCAAAAATAGAAAAGATGCCAAATAACCTGATTGAAAAAGCAATCAAAAGCTATCTGGGCATGCCTCACCGCATCCAGCCGCTGGGTGAAATAAACGGCATCAGTTTTTATAACGACTCAAAAGCAACCAATACAACCGCTACGATTACAGCTTTAAACAGCTTTGAAGATTCTCTTGTGTATATTGGAGGCGGACTGGACCGGGGAAATGATTTTAAAGACTTGATACCGTATTTGGAAAAAGTGAAGGCAGCCTTTTTATACGGCGAATCAAAAGATAAAATGGCTCGTGATTTTGAAGCCGCCGGTGTAGCTGTGATAAAAGTATTCGAAGACCTTTCACAAGCTGTCCAGGCTGCGATAAAACAAGCAGAAGAAGGAGACGTTGTTTTGTTTTCTCCTGCTTGCGCCAGCTGGGATCAATATAAAAATTATGAACTTAGAGGTCAGGAATTTATTGACTTAGTCGAAAGATATACGACCCACCCTAAGGTATAATAAGAGGGGAGAAAAAGAAATGAAAATTAACCGTGTTATTTTATCGGGCGGCGGAACAGGAGGACATATTTATCCTGCTTTAGCTCTTTATCGTCGTTTAAAAGAATTGAATCCTGAATTAGAAGTTTTATATGTGGGAACAGATAAAGGATTGGAATCAACCATTGTTCCTAAAGAAGGCATCGACTTCAAGAGTATAGAAATACAAGGAATTAAACGTTCATTGTCTTTAGAAAATGTTAAAGCAATGTGGCTGATGATGACCAGTACTCAAAAGGCTAAAAAAATTGTCCGGGAATTCCAGCCGGATATAGTAATTGGCACAGGAGGGTATGTATGTGCACCTGTTTTACTGGCAGCTGCACAGGAGAAAATTCCAACCATCATTCACGAGCAGAACAGTGTCGCAGGAATTACCAATAAGTTTCTGGCCCGTTTTGTAGATAAAATTGCGATTTCTTTCCCAGAAGTTGAAAAAGATTTCAGTCGTTTTTCCAACAAAGTTACTTTAACCGGCAATCCCCGCGGGCAGGAAGTTGTCCAAACTTCAGTTCAAAGAGAAATTCTGGCAGAGCAGTTTGATTTAAATAAGGACCTGCCCACTTTACTAGTGTTTGGCGGGAGTCGTGGGGCACCCGGCATTAATAAAGCTGCTTTAGAAGCAGCCCGTAACTGGTTAAATAAAGATTATCAAGTTATCATTGCTACAGGTGCCGGCCATTTTGAAGAATTAGAAAAGTCTGGTCAGCTCGATAACTTAAAAGAAAGCAATATCCGGGTAGTGCCTTATATTAATAATATGCCGGCTGTGTTTCAAGCGATTGATTTAGTTATATGCCGCAGTGGGGCTACTACTTTAACTGAATTGACTGCACTGGGATTACCCAGTGTGTTAATTCCAAGTCCTTATGTCACGAATAACCATCAAGAACATAATGCCTTGGCTTTGGTGCATCAGCAGGCTGCCAAAATGATCAAGGAAAAGGATTTAACGGGTGATAATCTTTTTGAAATAACGGATAAATTAATTTCAACACCGGTTGAGTTACAAAACATGAGTAAAAACTCAGAATTATTGGGAATTACAGATGCAGCAGACCGGCTTATTCAAATGATGAATGATTTGATATAATAAACTGATGGACAAGCGGGATCCCAAAGGAGGGAGTAAGATGGCTAATTATCGTCTTGATGATTTAAATAGAAACCAATATCAAGAAAATCGAAAAGTGATAGCTGAACGTGGTCAGCAGCCTCTAACTGCACCTCTTGGCAATTACAGCCTGGATAATCAGGGAAGGCCCATTTTACCTAATCAGAAAGAAATGATTACGGATGAAAGTGTTATTCCAGATGACAATAGTCAGTCTGGAGGCAAAGTATATTATATAAATGACTATACTCCCTCTGCCCGTCCTTCGAATACTGATTCAAATGCTAGTTCTTCAGATGATTACTATGAGCCGTCTTATGGGTCTGCCAACTATCGTCTTGATCAGATGAGCGAGCCACCGCGCCAAAATATTTATGCAGAAAATATAGGCCGAAGTAATCAATCGACTCACAAAAGACAAACTGATTTTAGACAAATCTATCAAAAAAAATCTGCTTCTCTCGCTCAGGGTTTACCGCAAGGAAAAATAAAAATTTTGACTGTTTATCTCTTAGTCTTAATTTCAATGATTTGGGCGGGCTGGCAGATTCTGCCTTTCAATAAAGTGAACCATCTGCTTGTACAAGGACATGATTTTTTAACTGCCCCGATTATTCTTCAAGGGGTAAATATTAAAAGTCATGATAAGGTGGGAGATGTATTGGACTACCGGCCTGAATTGGAAGATCACATTTTAGCCAATCATCCTATAATTGAAGATGTGACTATCAGCCGGGATTCCTGGGACTACTTAACTTTTACCATAAAAGAACATCAAATAGTAGGCAGATTTGAGCAAGGTAATTTAGTTTATCCTTTACTGAGTAATGGACATGTGATGGAAAGCCCGATTGAAATAGAAAATCTGCAGATGGCTGCTTATCAAAACCTTCCTTTAATCGAAGGGGATTTTTCAGCGGAAGCTTTGGAAAAATTAGGGCGTTCACTCGAGCAGATAGAACCTTACGTATTGGAAAAGTTTTCCACTATCCAGGCAGTCGAAGAATCAGATACATCGGATCATATTATTGTGAATATGGAAGACGGCAATCAAATTTATGCAGTACTTCCTACATTTGCCCAAAAGGTTAACTTCTATCCTAATATTGTCAATCAGTTAGAGGGAAGACAAGGGGTTATCGACTTGGAGGTAGGTGCGTATTTCACGCCTTATTCCAATTCTGCTGATTCTATTAAGTTAAATCGTAATTAAGACAAGTTGAGATTACGAATTGATAACAGATAGATTTTTTAATTTCAAAGATATCAAGTTTATGCTACTATTGTAATGAATATTACTTGTATGGTCTGTAAAGAGACAATAAGGAACGAAGGGGGTTAAAAGCCTTAATGAGAAATCAAGAAATAATTGTAAGTTTAGATATTGGAACCACTTCTGTGAAGGTGGTTGTTGCAGAATATATCAACGGCCATGTCAATATTATTGGTGTGGGCAATGAAAAATCACGAGGGCTTAGTCGAGGGGTTATTGTTGACATAGACGAGACCGTTTACTCGATTCAAAAAGCAATTGAAATCGCTGAAAGAAAAGCGAATGTAAAAATTAATGAAGTAGTGGTGGGCGTACCCAGCAATAAGCTGGCCATTGATGACTGCCACGGCATGATTGCTGTTGCCAGTGAAAATAGAGAAATTACTTCCAAAGATGTTGATAATGTAATTTCTGCTGCTAAAGTTCGTTCAGTTCCACCGGAAAGAGAAGTCATTGCTATCTTACCGACAGAGTTTATTGTCGATGGTTTTACCGGTATCAGAGATCCGCGGGGTATGATTGGGGTACGTTTAGAGCTCTATGCACGCTTAATGACGGGACCTCGTACTATTATTCATAATATACGCCGCTGTGTTGAAAAAGCGGGCTTGCAGATTACTGAATTTGTATTACAGCCTCAGGCGATTGCCGCTGTTGCTTTAAATCATGACGAGCGTGAATTTGGAACAGTCATTATCGATATGGGCGGCGGACAGACATCAGCTTCTATTATTTACGATAATGAGTTAAAATATTCTTTTGTTGATCAAGAGGGTGGCGACTATGTTACTAAAGACATTTCGGTGATACTAAATACTTCGCTTGACAGTGCCGAAAGATTAAAACGTGAATATGGCTATGCAATCTCAAGTCAGACCTCCCCAGAAGAGTATTTCCCCGTAGAAACAGTAGGGCGTAAAGAACCGGTACGTGTTGATGAGCGCTATTTATCAGAAATCATTGAAGCTCGCTTAGTACAAATATTTGAGACAGTCAGAGACGATTTAGAAGCAGTCGATGCGATGGATTTACCGGGAGGCTTTGTTTTAACAGGAGGCGCCTCTTCATTACCGGGTGTTTTAGAATTGGCCGAACAATATTTCGGATCCCAGGTGAGAATTTATATTCCTGAACAAATGGGAATGCGTAATCCGATCTATACTACCAGTATGGGTATGGTTCAATATGTAGCCGGATTAGATGATGTGCACCGTATAGCGCAAGCAACCTTCCGCTCCCAGCGTGCTCAGCATGCTGTCCAGCAGGAACAACCGCGTCCAAACTATGGTTCCCAATTTGTAGGTGGGAGACGTTCAGGAGAAGGCGGTTATGCAGCCAGACCGTATACGTCAAATCAAGGACAAAATGAAGCCGAAGACTATGATGTACGTCAAATTGCTGATATTGGAGACGGAAGAAATCCTCGTACCAGGATTTTGGAAATGAAACCGTCAGGAGATGCCAACCGATCCAAAATCGGACAAGATGACTCCAATGTTATGGATGAATACAATCAATACAGCCGCCAAAGTTCAGCAAGTTATCAATCAAACGAAGATGCAGTATATTATGAGGATTACCCTCAAGAAGCGAGTAGACCTGAAGGAAATCAAGAGGAAGCTGGTAATGAAACTGGATTTGCTAATAAGATTCGTTCATTTTTCCAAACATTTTTTGATTAGGTAAAGGTTATAGGAGGAAAATAAATAATGGAATTATCATTCGATTCTACTATGAATCCAGAAGGAGCAGTCATTAAAGTCATTGGTGTCGGAGGTGCAGGTGGTAATGCTGTTAACCGAATGATTACTGAAGATGTTAAAGGTGTTGAGTTTATTGTTGCCAACACAGACACGCAGGCTTTAAATGCTTCACAGGCTGAAAATAAAATTCAATTAGGCCCTAAAGTTACTAAAGGTTTAGGAGCAGGCTCAATTCCAGAAATTGGTCTTCGAGCAGCAGAAGAGTCGGAAGAGCAGATTAAACAAGCGCTTGAAGGTTCAGATTTAGTTTTTGTGACTGCCGGAATGGGCGGAGGTACCGGAACAGGTGCCGCACCTGTGGTAGCACGGATTGCTAAAGAATTAGGAGCTTTAACAGTGGGTGTTGTAACAAGACCTTTCACTTTTGAAGGACCTAAACGTGGACGTTATGCAGCTGAAGGTTTACAAAACCTTAAAGATTCAGTAGATACTTTAGTGGTTATTTCAAATAATCGCTTATTAGAAGTAGTGGATCGTAAAACACCGATGCTTGAAGCTTTTGCAGAAGCAGATAATGTTTTACGTCAAGGCGTACAAGGTATTTCAGATCTAATTACAGCACCAGGCTTTGTTAATTTAGACTTTGCCGATGTTAAAACTGTTATGAAAGATCAAGGAACTGCTTTAATGGGTATTGGCTCGTCATCAGGTGAAAACCGGACGGCAGAAGCGACTAAAAAAGCAATTTCTTCACCTTTATTGGAAGTTTCCATTGACGGCGCCCAACAAATATTATTAAACATTACAGGTGGATCAGATTTAAGTTTATTTGAAGCTCAGGATGCAAGTGAAATTATCGCAGCAGCCTCTAATGATGAAGTAAATATAATTTTCGGAACATCAATCAACGAAGACTTAGGTGATGAAGTGATGGTAACTGTTATTGCAACAGGCATTGAGACTGAAAAGAACACCATCAATAAACAGCAACGTCAATCAAGACCTTCATTCTCGCAAGGGAACACACCAAGAAGTTCAGAACCAGCAGTCGGTAAAATTTCTCAATCTTCCAAGCCTTCAAATGAAGAACGTTCAGAAGGTGGATTAACTTCTAACAGACAAGCAGAGCCGGAACGTGATTTATTCAGCGATTGGGATATCAAACGCGAACAAAATACCCGCGACTTAGCCGATATTGAAAATCCGGAGTCTAAACCAGAAAGAACATTCCAACGACCTGATGGAGAAGTCCCAAAACGTGATATTGATTCTGATGATAATGAAGAGCTGGATACACCGCCATTTTTCCGTAAGAGAAATCGTCATTAATCACTAAAGCCAGGAGTATAAAGAGGAAGCGGTCAGCGTTTCCTCTTTTCCTGCATTATTTATTTTTCTCTTACAGAGTACAGATGGAGGTCCAATATTGATTGCTCTCATAAATATCGTTAACCAATTGTTTCAACTTTATCAAATCGTTTTAGTAGTTTATGCGCTTCTTTCGTGGTTTCCAGGTGCACGCGACAGCACATTAGGTAGAATTATTAATCAATTAGCACGTCCTTATTTAGATATATTTGACCGTTTCATTCCTCCTTTGGGTGGAATCTCCTTTAATGTTATTATCGCTATTTTTGTTTTATCACTCATTCAAAGTGGAGTAAATAGTATTTTGTTTGCCTTGTTATTCTAAGAAAAGTTAAAGGTAGGATTATGAATCTAGATATTTATCAACACTATCGTAAAGAAGAGGAAGAATTTATTGATCAGGTTTATAACTGGATCGGCAGAGTCAGCTCATATTATGCACCCTTTACCAGTAATTTTTTAACACCGCGACAAGCATTAATTGTCAAACAGCTAGTCAGTGCTAGTGATGAAGTTCATCTGGTCCTGGAAGGTGGGTATGAAGGGGCCGAGCGTAAAAGAGCCTGTATTTTTCCAGCGTACTATGAACCAACTGCAGAAGATTTTGAGCTCGCTTTATTAAATATTATCTTTCCTGCTAAGTTTGCTAAAATTACTCACGGCAGAGTGCTGGGTACTTTAATAGGCAGCGGGATTGAAAGAGATCGTATAGGAGATATTATAACGGATGGTGACTCCTGGCATATTGTCATTGATGCTACCATGTCCGACTATTTAATTTCTCAAGTGGATAAGATAGGAAATGTAGGGGTTCGTTTAGAAGAAATTCCTTTAACAGATATACTGGAATCAGTAGAAGAGTGGGAGACCATTACAGTGATAGCAAGTTCACTACGTTTAGACACTCTCTTGTCCAAGGTGTATAATTTTTCCAGACAAAGAGCGAAAGATTCGGTGAATGCTGGACTGGTTAAAGTGAATTTTATGCAAATGGAACGTTCGGATCAGTTAATTGGCGAGCAGGACATTGTATCTTTAAGAAAATCCGGTCGTTTTTGGATTCAATCGATAGATGGTCTGACAAAAAAAGATAATTACCGTCTGACAGTGAATGTATTAAAAGTTTAAGAGAATTGAGAAAGGATGTGCTGATATGGCAATTACTCCTAATGACATATTAATGAAAGAGTTTAACAATAAATTTCGCGGTTATGATCCAGAACAGGTGAATGATTTTTTAGATATTGTCCGTGTAGAGTTAGAAAAATCTTTACAAGATAATCAAAGTCTAAACAATCAATTGAATGATGCAAATGACAAGCTGGAATATTTCGGTCAATTGCAGGAATCATTAAATTCATCTATTATTATAGCTCAGGAAGCGGCAGATCGCTTAAAGCAGAATGCACGTAAAGAAGCAGAGTTAATTCTTTTTGAAGCAGAAAGAGAAGCTGACCGTATTATAAAAGACGCTACCGACCAATCGAAAAACATCTATGAAGAAACAGAGACTCTGCGTCAATCGACAGCGGACTATCGTCGTAAATTAAAAGAAGTGATTCATGCACAACTTGAGATGGTAGATGATAACCGCTTTGATGATTTATTTGAAGGTTCAGCATTAACACCGGCTCAGGCACAGGAAACGGCCCGCTTGAAAGATTCTCAAGCCTCGCAGCGAGTGGATGCTTTAGTGGAACAAGCAGAGACTGAAATGCAGCAAGGGTTGGATGCTATTCCAGATGATCCTAATAACTATTTAGGTCATGAGGTGACGATTGTTGAAGAAAATGTCTATCAAGCACCTATAGAAGAAATTGATGAAGAGGAAGAAGATTTAGGTTCTACTCAAGTTTTTAATGTTAAAGACTTTCACCACCAGCAAGGAAAATTACAACGTGAATCCGAGCTGAAGACAGGTAAAGAACCGATTCCTTTAAGCCGGGAAGAATTGGCAGCATTGAATAGACAAAGTGATAACACTTATGATAACCTAGAAAAGGATTCAAAAGATTCAGTAGAATTATCAACGGAATCAGATGCTTTAACACAGGGTGCAGCTTTTGGAGAGACCATTCAAGTCGATCTAACTGAAATCGAAGAAGAAAAATAAAATCGAATAGAAGATAGATATTAATTAAACACAGGATCAAACAATGAAATTTTACAGCGAATTGAGTAAGGTGAGAGCTCAGTAATCCCTCTTGTTTTGATTATCCGTTTAAAAGACGACTGGTGAATTTACTATTAATAATAGCCGGTCCCGCTTAAAGAGCGTTAACATGAAGAGAGAATGACTGAATGAAGTCGTTAATTTGGGTGGTACCGCGTTCACTACGTCCCTTCATATGAAGGGATTTTTTTGTTGAAAAAGTTATTTCTATGATGAGAAGGTATGATCTTTTAAATGGGCAAACATTTTTGATCTTTTTTATTTTTCAAACAAACTAATTATACTAACAGCTGTAAAATAAAAGTAGTTAATAAATCTGGACAAGAAGAAAAGGGGATTTGAATGAAGTTAAAAGATACTTTAAATTTAGGTAAAACTAAATTTGACATGCGGGCTAATCTTCCTACAAAAGAAGTAAGCTTACAAAAAGAATGGGCAGAAGCCAAGCTTTATGAAAAAACACAAGAAAAGAATGCAGACCGTGAACCGTGGATTCTGCACGACGGACCGCCCTATGCAAATGGTAAAATTCATATTGGACACGCCTTAAATAAAATCAGTAAAGACATTATTGTTAGATATAAATCTATGGCAGGTTACCGTTCACCTTATGTACCTGGATGGGATACACATGGCCTGCCGATTGAGTCCGCTTTACAAAAAAACGAAGGCGTTAACCGTAAGGAATATTCGGTAGCTGAATTTCGTAAAATGTGTGAAGCCTACGCATTAAAGCAAGTGGAAGGTCAAAAGGAAACTTTCAAGAGATTGGGAGTAACAGGAGAGTGGGAAAATCCTTACTTAACTTTGAGTCCGGAATATGAAGCCCAGCAGATTAGAATCTTTGGCCAAATGGCTGATAAAGGTTATATTTATAAAGGTGCTAAGCCGGTTTACTGGTCCTGGTCATCAGAATCATCTCTTGCAGAAGCAGAAGTAGAGTATCAGGATATTACCTCACCTTCAATTTTTGTGGCATTTAAAGTTAAAGACAGCAAAGATGTAGTTCCTAATGATGTAGAATTTATTATTTGGACGACGACACCTTGGACGCTGCCGGCTAACTTGGGGATTTCTGTCTTAGGAGAAGCAGAGTATGTTCAAGTCGCTGTAGACGGTCGACGCTTTATCTTAGCTAAGGATTTACTGGAGCAGGTAGCTCAAACGATTGGCTGGGAAGATTATGAAGTAGAAGCTGAATATTCGGGGAATCAATTTGATCGCCTAACTGCCCACCATCCTTTCTATGACCGTGAATCTTTATTAATGGTTGGAGATCACGTTACTTTGGACAGTGGAACAGGTTTAGTGCATACAGCTCCTGGGCACGGGGAAGATGACTATTTAATCGCCCTTGAATACGGCTTGGACATTTTATCACCTGTGGATAACCGTGGACACTTCACGGATGAAGCTCCTGGTTTAGAAGACATGTTTTACTTGAAAGGTGAAAAAAGAGTTTTAGAACTGATTGAAGAAAATGGAACACTTTTACACCAATCTAAACTGGTTCACTCATACCCTCATGACTGGCGGACTAAAAAACCGGTTATTTACCGTGCAACGCCGCAATGGTTCGCGTCGATTGAAAAATTCCGCGAAGAGTTATTGGAAAATGTTGAAGAAAAAGTAAATTGGCTGCATCCTTCAGGTCAGCGCCGTATGTATAACATGATTAGAGACCGCGGTGACTGGGTCATCTCGCGTCAGCGTGTATGGGGAGTTCCTTTACCAATTTTTTATGCTGAAAATGAAGAGCCGATTTTAACTTTAGAAACAGTCAACCATGTAGCTGATTTAATCGAAGAGCACGGTTCGAATATTTGGTTTGAATGGGAAGCGAAAGAGTTACTTCCAGAAAACTTCACCCATCCGGACAGCCCTAATGGTGAGTTCACCAAAGAAATGGATATTATGGATGTTTGGTTTGATTCAGGAACTTCTTATGCAGGAGTATTACAAGTCAGAGACGATCAAGTTTTCCCTGCTGACATGTATTTAGAAGGATCTGACCAATACCGCGGCTGGTTCAACTCGTCATTCACAACTTCAGTAGCCGTGAATGGTTTCCCGCCTTATAAATCTGTACTATCTCAAGGGTTTGTAATGGATGGAAAAGGACAGAAGATGAGTAAGTCCTTAGGAAATGTCATTGATCCCGAAGAAGTAATGAGTGAATTAGGTGCTGATATTATTCGTCTATGGGTCGCAAGTGTCGACTATGAAAACGATGTGCGCGTCTCTAAAGAAATCCTGCAGCAAGTTTCAGAAGCCTACCGTAAAATCAGAAATACGATCCGCTTCATGTTAGGATTGGTTCATGACTACAATCCAGAAACAGACCAGGTGGCAGAAGAAAACCTTCGTCCAGTGGACCAGTTAATCAATGCAAAATTCAATTTATTAGTAAAAGACATCCACCAGGCATATGACACTTATGATTTTTCAACTCTTTATAAAAAGGTACTTAATTTTATTTCCAATGATTTATCAGCTTTCTATTTAGATATTGCTAAAGATGTTATTTATATTGAAGCAGCCGATTCAGTAGAAACGCGTGCAATGCAGACAGTTATTTATCGTATGCTGCATGATTTAATCATTTTATTAACACCTATCATGCTTCATACGATGGAAGAAGCATGGGCAGTACTGCCGCATACAGAAGGATATGTACAACTAGAAGATCTACCTCAAGCTCAAAATGAGGAAGCCTCTGAAAAACTGGTTGAGGAATGGGACATTTTCTTCCATCTTCAGACTGGAATTAATAAAGCTTTAGAAGATGCTAAAAATGATGAAAAAGATCCGATCAAAAAGTCATTTAACGCCGCCATTGATTTATATGTTTCCAGTGAAACAGCAGAAGCCCTTAATAAATTAAGTGACAATCCTGCTTCTTTATTTATTGTTTCTCAAATAAATCTAGTCACTGATAGTGAAGCATCTTCATCCGCCCATCAATACGATGATTATGCTGTAGAAGTAAAACATGCCGAGGGTAACATTTGTGACCGCTGCCGTGCAGTCAGACCTGAGGTGGGAAGTATTCCAGAAGCGGCGGAACTATGTCAAAGATGTTATGATATTGTAAAAGAAAATTTTCCTGTTTATTTAGAGCAAAAAGAAGTCTAACCTTTAAAATAAAGCCTTCCAAATCCTTGGAAGGCTTTAATAATGCGGGGAAATAGTAATTTATAGCCGCCATTTATAAAAAAAGCTTCGAAAGTGAGGAAAATGCTGTTTTCTCTTTATAATAGAATTGACTTTGTGGTACAATTGAACAAAGTATTTTTGGTTGTTGCTTTAGTCACAAGTAATAAGTATGTAAAATTTATTACATAAAATAGAAAAGGATAGGGGATATATGAGTAAGAGAGTACAAGATTGGCTTTTTCCAGGAGCCGCGTTAATTATATTTGTTACATTGTTATGGTCGATGTTGATTGAGATGAATACAATCACAGTAAGTAGTTTAATGTCAATGGGGGCTGGATTATTAGCTTACAGTATGATGTTAGTTGTTACGTTTATGGCATCGCGTCCTCGTTTAATTGAGAAGAAAATGGGCATGCCTGAAATGTATGAAATTCATGCACTTATGTCCGTGGCTTTAACAGTCATGATTATTCTTCACATCATTATTCAATGGACAGGTTGGAACTTTTTAGAGAAATCACTTGTTTCTCAAGCAGGTTGGGTAGGAACTATTGCATTAGCAATCGTTATGTTTACTGGTATCTTTTCAATTTCAGGACTTTTTGTAGATAAGTATCCAAAACTGCATCAATTTAAAGAAAGTTTACAAAGAGAACTTATGTTATGGTTGCACCGTTTGTCAATTATATCGGTAATTGCAATTTACTTACATATGTTCTGGTTACCGTTTTTACGTGAAAATTTAATCTTTATGATTCTGTTAAATATTTATACTATTTTCGTATTAGGATTTTATGCTTACTGGAAATATAAAATTGTTAAATCACCTCGCTATAAAGTCAAAAGTATTTACAAAGGAACACCTTCATTATGGGTAGTAGAATTTGAACCTGAAGAAGGTATGATCCAAAGCTATACAGCTGGAGATTACTTCTTTATTCGTTTTAAAGAAGGGGCAGATATTACGAAGGAAGGTCATCCGTTCTCAACTTCTTCTGCAGTAACCCGTCGCTTCGACAATACAATCGAATTTATGATTAAAGAAGCAGGGGACTGGACAACGGCTCTTAAAAACATTAAACCAGGAGACGTTGCTCAATTAGAAGGACCTTATGGAAACTTCTTCTCAGAAGAATTACAAAATTCACCTGAGTCTGAAAAGCCATTTATCTTATTAGGTGGCGGGATTGGTTTAACGCCTAACTTAGCTGTAGCACGCCACGAACATAATAAAGGTTCTCAAAGAGAAATTCATTTAGTATGGGGCTTAGCTTATGAAGAAGATATGTTTATGTTGGAAGAGTTAGAAGAAATGAAAGCAGCCAACCCTAATTTCCACTACCACATTATCTTTTCTAATGAAGAAGTGGATGGCTATGCTCATGGATTCATTACTAATGACTACTTAGCTGAAGTAGGCGCTGATAAATATGATACCGGACATTTCTTTGTGTGTGGTCCTCCTGCAATGTTAGAGGCTTCACGTCGCTTATTAGACAAAGGAAATGTTAGATTTGAACAAATCTCATTAGATGATTTCGGATTCTAATTTTAAAAGGAGAGTTTTATGGGTAAAAAGACTAGTTTTACACTTCAATTATTAGGAGCGGGGCTTGTTACTGGTTTAGTAACTGTTGCTTTAGTAACAGATGAGTTTGTTATGACACAACCAAGTGATCCAAATGCAGAAACTACTCAAGCAGTAAGCGTCGACTCCATTCAAGATGGTACCTATCAAGGTGTTGCACAAGGATATGGTGGGCCTGTTACAGTAGAAGTTGAAGTCGTTAATGGAGAAATTGCATCTGTAACTCCAATAGATCACGGCGAGTCAGCCGGTATTTCTGATCCGGCTTTTGAGCAAGTACCTGATGCAATTGTTGCAAGTAACTCTACTCAAGTAGATGTGGCTTCAGGTGCTACACTTTCTTCCAATGCAATTATGGGAGCAGTTAACAATGCCTTAGGAAGTTCAGACGGCGGAGAAGCTGCTGGTGGAACTGAGACAGCATCAACAGGGATGACTTACAGGGAAGATCCAATTACTGGTGCTTTCCAAAGAGAAGTAGAAGACGGCGTTTATTATGGTGTAGCTGATGGTGCTCACGGTCCGATTGAAGTAGAAGTAACGGTTGCATCCGGTGCAATTACTGCAGTCGAAATCTTAAGCCAGGAAGAAACACCGGGTATTACTGATAATGCCTTTATCGATGTACCAAATGCTATCGTAGAATACAATCAAGTTGCTGTAGATGTGGCTTCAGGTGCTACTTATGCTTCTCTTGGAGTAATGGGAGCAGTAGGAGATGCTTTAGTTAATGCTACTGTTACGGACGCTTATGAGCCTGCAGAACCGAATTTCGAAGCAGTTAATGTCGCGAATGTGGAATCCGGTACTTATCAAGGTACGGCTGAAGGTCATAACGGGCCTGTGGAAGTAGAAGTTGTGGTAGAAGACGGCCAAATTACATCAGTAGATATTCTGGATCATCAAGAATCAGATGGTATTTCTGATGCTGCCATTGAACAAGTACCTGTATCGATTGTAGAAAACAATACAAGTAAAGTAGATAACGTATCAGGAGCAACAGCTTCCTCAACAGCTATCATGACAGCAGTCAACAATGCGTTATCTGAAGCAGAAACAGTAGAAGGTGCAGTAGTTGAAGAAGACGCTGAAACTGAAGAAACTGCAGATGCTGCCTATACTGACGGTACCTATGAAGGAACAGCAGAAGGCTATATTAGTGATATCACTGTAGAAGTAGTTGTTGCTGAAGGGGTTATTTCCGAAGTAAATGTAGTTGAATCAGAAGAAACAGAAGGAATTGCTGATCCTGCTTTAGAAGAAGTACCTCAAGCAATCGTGGATGCTAATTCTACACAAGTTGATGTAGTTTCAGGTGCAACGGGTACTTCAGAAGGAATTATGGCGGCAGCTGAAGAAGCTTTAGCTCAAGCTGGTGAAGAAACTGCCGAAGCTGAGGAAGAAACAGCTGAAGCGGATGAAGAACCAATTATCTATGCGGATGGTACTTATGAAGTGACCACAGAAGGTTACGTCGATGATATTGTTGTCGAAGTAGTAATTGAAGGTGGCGCACTTGCAGAAGTAAATATCGTAGAATCAAATGAAACAGAAGATATCGCAGGAGATGCTCTAGAGCAAATCCCAGCTGCCATGGTTGAGGAAAACTCAACTGTAGTTGATACTGTTTCAGGTGCAACAGCTACTTCTAATGCAATTATTACAGCAGTAGAAGAAGCTTTAGAAGAAGCAGCAGAAAAAGAAGAGAGCGGCGAAGCGGAAGCAGCTGCCTATGAAGATGGAACTTACGAAGCAACGGTACCAGCTCATAATAATGACATTACCGTTGAAGTAGTAGTGAAGGATGGAGTCATTGCTGAAGTAAATATTCTTGAATCCCAAGAAACACAAGGCATTGCCGATCCAGCATTAGAAAATATTCCAGAAGCAATCGTTGAAGAAAATTCAACAGATGTTGATACCATTACGGGCGCAACAGTCACTTCGGAAGCAATTATGGAAGCAGTAGAAAAAGCATTAGCTGATGCTTAAAGATTTAATCAATCTATACTAAACATCAACACCAAAACACAAAAAAAGAGCCTCTGCTAGGGAGGCTCTTTTTTTATTCTCTTATAAATCAAATTCATCGGAACCGGATTGAGTGCTGGAATCGGAATTCAACTGCTGTCTTTTTTGTTCATCAGAAATAGCTAATAATCGATCGCGCAGTTGATCTTCCATTGATTGCAGCTCAAGTTGGGCAGCTTGACGTTGCTTGCGGCCTTCAGCTTGGATTTGTAAAGTCGTTTCAATTGTTTCGATTAAGTCACTTTGAGTTTTTTGTAAAGTATCTAAGTCTATCACTCCACGCTCAGTTTCACGAGCAGTATCGATAGCAGATTGTTTTAACATTTGCGAATTATTTTTTAATAAATCATTGGTTGTTTCTGAGACAATCCGTTGAGAGGCGACCGCATCTTGCTGCCTTAATAAAGCTAAAGCAATCGTAATTTGATTTTCCCACAAAGGAATAGAAGTATGAATTGAGACTTGTATCTTTTCAGCCAGAGATTGATTAGTATTTTGAATCATTCGAATTTGAGGAGCCTGCTGGATGGTCATTTGACGCGTTAAGCGTAAGTCATGGGTACGTTTATCCAATCGATCTAAAAATTGATTCAAATCGTGCACTTCTTGAATATCCATTTGGCTATTAGATTCTTTAGCTTTTTCAATGGCTGCTGGTATAATTTTTTCCTGCATCTCATCAATTTTCAATTCACCAGCTGCAATATAAATATTTAAGGCTTCAAAGTAGTCTTTATTTTTTTCATAAAGTTGTTCAAGCATCATATTATCATTAAGAAGTTCATTTTTCTCCCGCTCTAAGCGAATTACTACTTTATCCAGTTGATTGCCTATTTTTTGATACTTCATTTGCGTATCCGCAATTGAATGTTTCACTTTACCAAAAAGCTTTTGAAAGAGATTCGGGCTGGCAGTTAATTCTTTAGGATCCGACTCTTTCAAAGTGGTCATCATTTCAGCTAAAACATCGCCCACTTCTCCTGTATCCTTCAGTTCAACACTGTGCAGCATGGTATGTGAAAATTCACTTAATTTCTTTTGTGCTTTTGCTCCATATGAAATCACACCACTTAAATTTTTCTCATCAATTTGGCTGGCCAGTTTTTTCGCTTGTAGTTGGCGATGCTCAGGCAGGCGGTCGATAATTTTTTCAGTGGCTAGTTTTCTTTTAGCAAGTATAGCAGCATCAGCCAGCTCGCTTTGGAATTGCTGCACATTTTCTTTTTCAGATTTTGATTCCAGGTCAAAAGGGTTACTTAAGAGGTCATCAATTTCGTCCGACTTAGTATCGGCAGACATAATTTGATCAAATAACTCATCTTTTTCTTCAGCCATAATTTTCTCCTTTATGTTAATTATTCTGCTTGTTTATCTCATCTTCGATATCATCAAAAAAGTTTTCATCAAAAATTCCTTCCAGGTCTTGATACTTTTTATCATTCATCCAATCTTCGGAAAGATCAGCAGTGGAATCTTTACTATTTTGATGACGTTTCAATGTTCGGTCCGCAAGTTTAATTCCGTCTTCTAAATCCTGGTAAGTTGAGGCATGGAAATCAATATAATTATCTACAATTTTTTGACTCAGCAGCTCAATACTTTGAGCACTTCTTTCCAAAATTAAGTAAGTTTGTTTATTTTTAGCAACATGTGAATTGATTTCGTTATATTTAATCAATAAATCATCTAATTGAGGCAGTAAACTGATTAAGAAAGTAGAGGCCTGCAGCTGACGATTCGGTTCTTCTACGATATCGCGAAAATAATTTTGTGACACTTTAACGACATTATAGCGCACTTCAATAGCGCGTAGCTTGGCAGCTGCTTGAAAGTTTACTTCTATTCGTTTGATTTGCTCCACTGTCTGGGCCATCTGAGAACGAAAGTTTTCAATTTCCTGCGGTGATAAACCAGCATCCCGGTAATGACTCATCATATCCGGTTTCGTTCTTTTAGAGCTGAAAGCTGAATGAGATTTATTTCTTTGAGACTTATTCGTAAATGAAAACAATAAAGCTAAAGCAGTCACCAACACCCCTCCTATTGAAACTAAAATCGACATTAAAACCGAGGCGGTAAAAATAACCAGGAAGGAAGTTTGACCTGATTGTAAAACTGACACGGTGTAAGCAGTCGCAATTATAATGACAAAAGCGATGCCTACATAATAGAAAGTGTTGAGCCAAGACAGCCAGTGGCTGTTAAATTTCCGGATTAGAAAATGGAAAATCAGTGATAGTAAACTAGCTCCGACAATCACCGGAACAGCTCCTGAAACAATCACATGCAGCGAGATTCCTAAACCTAAAAGGAAGTGAGCCAATATAACCATACCGGCAATGATAACTAGAGGGCTTAAGATTTTACTAGTAAGAATTGATGCCTTTGAATCTTTACTAAATGTATATTGATGTAATAGGTATAAAAAATAGATTAAAAGTATACCTATAATTATAATATAAGGTAGAGCAAGAACTTGTGATAACATACTATTATCCTCCTTTTCTTTACACTATAAGATTAACACAGATAAACACTCCACTTATCAGTCCAGAGGCCTAGATATAAAAAAAGAAGAGTTTAACTTGTAAGCTGCTATAATAGCCGGTACACTTTTACTATTAAGGAGTGAGTTGAATGCAAAAAAATCCAGAGGGGATTCCTTTTATCGAAAATAATTTGACCCGTTCTAAAAAGCGGGTTTATAATGGTGCTATTCTTCAGTTATATGTAAATGAGATTGAGCAGCCCAACGGTACGGTTGTTGAAAGAGAACTAATTCATCATCTGCCTGCAGTGGCGGTATTAGCTGAAAATGACCAAGAGGAGGTCGTTCTTGTCCGCCAGTATCGACCGGCCATTGCTAAAGAAATCTATGAAGTACCTGCTGGAATTATTGATATTGTAAACGGGCAGTTGGAAGAACCGCTCACCTCGGCAAAAAGAGAATTTGAAGAAGAAACTTCTTACCAGGCAGACTATTGGCAGGAAATCGCCAGCTTTTATGTGACTCCGGGATATTTGGATGAAGAAATCACTTTATATTATGCCAAAGGCTTGGCTAAAGCGGATAACCCTTTGAGCCCTGATGAGGATGAAGAGATTACATGTCACTGGTTCAACCGCCAGGAAATACAGTCAATGTTAAAAAATAACGAAATTATCGATTTAAAGACTTTATTTGCTTTAAATTATTGGGTAAACTTATAAAATTAAAAAATGTGGTTAGGAGGCTTAGTTATGAGTAAATTATTTCCATCCAGGAAAAAACAAGCAGAATATAAAAAAACAGCAGCTCCTTCTAGAGATAATCTGTCTGATGATTTTCCAAAAAGTCACACTGCATATCCACAGTCCAGTCCATCGGAAGAAGAGGGAGGGTATGGAAAGGATTATCAGGAAAATCTAAGGAATCAAGAGGATCAGACCTATCCATCCTCCAGTTCTGACTCCAATGACTGGAACCATCATCTTTCTTCATCTGAAGCAGAATTTTTCCAAAGGGCAGCGGCAGGAGATAGAAGCTTTGATGAGTCTAGTCAAAAGGATGAAGCTTTCGGAAATGAAGAAAATAGTGTCTTAAGACGTCAGGATGTAATTGACCAACAAACTTCTGCGGATCAAACAGTAGGCCAAAGAGCTAAATATAATGCTAAAATAGACCGCTTTTTAAACAATGGTATTTTGATTGTGGGAGTTTTGCTGATCATGGTGCTTTTAATTGCTTTTCTAGCTTAGGAGGAACTTATGAAATTTAATAAAATTGGACTTATTGGTGCAATGAAAGAAGAAATACGAATCATAAAAGAAAATTTGGTAGATTTAGAGTCATTCGATATTGCGCAGTTTACTTTTTACCAAGGAAGATTAGGCAGTCAAAAAGTTGTGCTGGTTGAATCTGGGATTGGTAAAGTAAATGCTGCTTTGAGTGTGGCTCTTTTAGTCCACCATTTTGAAGTAGACTTTGTCATCAATACCGGTTCAGCGGGAGCAGCGGACCCGGGCTTAAAAGTGGGCGATATAGTAATCGCTCGTTCGATTGTGCATCATGATGTGGATGTGACTGGTTTTGGTTATAAGAAAGGCCAGATGGCAGGAATGCCTGAAGAATACTTCCCTCATTTAGAAGCTATTACTTTAGCTAAAAAAGTTTGTCGTCTGCTGGGAATTGAACCTGTCTTAGGACAAATTGCCAGCGGGGATCAGTTTGTGAATGATGCGGCTCATGTTAAAAATATCCGCCGGGATTTCCCGACAGTACGAGCGGTGGAAATGGAATCCGCAGCTATTGCTCAGGCAGCTTATGTATTAGAAGTTCCTTGCTTAATTATTCGGTCTATATCAGACGCTGCTGATTCAGAAGCAGCCATCACTTTTGATGAGTTTATCATACTGGCTGCTGCTAATTCTGCCCAGCTGGTCATGAGCTTTATCGCGGCACTTGAAAATTAAATTAAAAATAGATTAAAAAACTTGACTTAAAGTAAAAATTATCTTATTATACTCTTAACAAATAAAAATATCCTTCACATTTACTTGATGGACAAAGTAATAGGTCAGGTTCTGAAAGAGAATTTGCGGCAGCTGGAAAGCAAAGCTGAACCTCCTATGAAAACACAGCCGGATAGTGAAGTGGTATTACGGTATGCTCGTTATCGCAAAAGTATTAATCTTATTTATAATACTTTCTGAGGTAGTCTCCGTGAGGATATTACAAAAAAAGGTGGAACCACGTTGTATACGTCCTTTAGCCCCAACGGGCTGAAGGACGTTTTTTTTATGGTTCTAAAAGGAGGAAAAGATGACAAAAAGTAAAAAAGAAGCCCGACATTCAATCAACATAGTTAATAAAGGTGAGTTGACTCATCATCACTGCTCTCAATTTACTCACCTTCATCATTTCCTGCTGACAAGAGAAAATAATTAAACACTTTACTATCCAAACAACTAAAAAAACGAATTTGAGGAGAATTAATTATGAAAAAAATGACTACCTTATTATTAGCTGCTTCTACTGTTTTAGGTTTAGTAATAGCACCGGCAACCAGCGCCTTTGCTCAGGAAATTGACCGGGAAGAAGAATTAACCATCGGTTTCGACAATACTTTTGCTCCTTTTGGTTTTACAAATCCGGAAGGTGAAAACGTTGGATTTGATTTAGATGTAGCAGCCGAAGTATTCGGACGTATGGAAGTCGAGTATGAGTTCCAGCCGATTGATTGGGCAATGAAAGAAACTGAATTAAACTCCGGACAAATCGATGCCATTTGGAATGGTTATTCTGTCACACCGGAACGTGAGGAAGTTGTTTTATTTTCCAGTCCTTATGTTCAAAACCGTCAAGTTATCATTGTAAAAGATGAATCCGAAGTGGAAACTAAAGCTGATTTAGCCGGAAAGATTATTGCTACCCAGGAGCAGTCAGCTTCACTGGAAGCGATCATGAAAGAAGAAGACTTTGCAAGTTCAATTGACGGCGGCGTACCTGTTACTTACCCGACCTTTGTTGAAGTATTTGCTGATTTAGATAATGGCCGTGTCGAAGCGATTGTAGTTGATGAGCTGATGGCACTTTACTTCTTAGAACAACGCGGGGACGCAGATCAATATCGTGTTTTAGAAGAAAACTTTGGAACAGAAGATTATGCGGTAGGTTTCCGCCAGTCCGATGAAGCTTTTGTCAATGATTTTAATGAAGTCTTAGCCGAGGTCATCGAAGACGGTACTTTTGCAGAAATTCAAGGAAAATGGTTTGCTGGAATCGATCTGCCTGAAGAAGGTTCGGAAGATGCAGCTGCAGACTCAACAGAAGAGGCAGCAGATGAAGAAACAACTGAAGAAGCGGAAGACGACTCAGCTGAATAATAGTATATAAAAGAAATGTGGAATGAAAAATGGACTTTATGACAATGATACAAGCCTTGATGCGCGGATTTCAAACAACCTTAGTGTTTTTCTTCTTGACCTTAATTATGAGCATTCCGATGGGACTGCTCTTTGCCATGGTGGAAAGACACTCGCCGCCCTTCATTAAAGCTATCGTACAAGCTTATATTACTTTATTTAGAGGGACCCCTTTACTGTTACAAATGATGTTTGTCTTTTTTGGCTTACCATTTGTCGGAATTGTATTAGACCGTTTTAATGCGGCCTTACTCACAATCGTTTTAAATTATGCAGCTTATTTTGCAGAAATATTCCGTGGAGGGTTAAACGCTATTCCAAAAGCTCAATATGAAGCACTTCAAGTCTTGTCAATTCCTTATTGGACTGGACTGCGTAAAGTCATTTTTCCACAAGTCTGGCGGATCGTTTTACCTTCAGTGGGAAATGAAGTCATCTCCCTCATTAAGGATACTTCCTTAATCTATGTGTTGGGATTAGAAGAAATGCTTAAAGTAGGCCGTACCTTATCCAACCAATCAGCCAGTCTTTTACCCTTTGTGTATGTTGGAATCATCTATCTGGTATTTACCGGTATAACTACTTGGGTCTTAAGAAAAATTGAACAAAAAGTGAATGCTTATTAGACAGGAGGGCTTCGATGACTTTTACAGTAACAGGATTAACTAAAAGCTTTGGGGATAATATTATTTTGAAAGACTTTAATCTGACAATGGAAAAGGGCGATATGACAGTTATCCTGGGTGCTTCCGGATCAGGGAAAACTACCTTTTTACGTATTATTAATGATTTAGAAACAGCTGATGCGGGCACCATCGTAATTGAAGACCGTTATCTCATTAAAGAGGGAGTATACGGTGATAGTGAGGAGCGGCGGAGATACCAACAACGGATCGGGCTGGTTTTCCAGGATTATCAGCTTTTTCCCAATTTGACGGTTCTTGATAACATAATGCTGGCGCCTTTATCGATTCACTTAGCTCCTGAAGCAGAGTTAAAAAAAGCTGCCGAAGACTTATTGAGACAGCTGGGATTAGATGATAAGACTGACTTTTATCCTTCTCAATTGTCCGGTGGCCAAAAGCAAAGGGTAGCTATTGCCCGAGCTATGATTTTAAATCCCTCCCTCCTATGTTTTGATGAACCGACGTCGGCTTTGGATTCACTGGCCGTTCAAAATATTGCTGAGATTTTGACGGACTTGGCCCGGCAAGATATGATGATTTTAATTATTACCCATGATAAGCAGTTAGTGGATGCTATACCTGAAACAGCCACGATTATTGAAACAGATAGTTTTAAATAAGTATATAAAATAAGTACTGGATTAGTTTAGTATCCAATCTTACAGAAACACACTCATCTTTTATTACCGCTACAGCTAACGCATAGGATTCTCTAAGGACTAAAGTCCTAAGACAATCTCTACTTCCTCCAACTCCTCCCGTTGGTTGGAGTTTTCAGACTTCATCTACTAGAGAATGGCTAAATTCAAGCTGTTGCTTTCATTAAGCCATTCTAAGCTGCGTAGATGATTCTAATGCGGTGATAAAGATGAGTGTGTTTTTTTCAGATTTCAGTTTACTCAGGAGAATGTAGTGTGGCTCTAAGCTTCTAGCAGCTTTTATTATATAAAATTTAAAAGTATAACAGTATAACTTAGAAAAGTGACTTTAGAACTTAATTTAACTTGCAATAAGATATATTATCAGTATAATAGATTAAGTGTAAAATAATGCAGCATAGAAAAAGAAAGCGCGTCAACAGTCAACAGCACTATGCCCAGCAAGTAGCCGCGGCTGCAAAAGGTGAAAGCGGAAGTTTGACTGCACGCATTCGATTTTCTAAACCCTTATTTTACTCCAATACATTTTAATGGAGGAATTTATTTATGGCACGTTATACAGGTCCATCTTGGAAACAATCACGTCGTGTTGGTATTTCATTAACAGAAACTGGGAAAGAGTTACAAAAACGCCCATTCCCACCAGGACAACACGGAAATCGTCGTTCAAAATTATCTGAGTATGGTATTCAAAAGAACGAAAAACAAAAATTACGCTTCATGTACGGTTTAAACGAACGTCAATTCGCGACTTTATTTAACAGAGCTGGTAAAATCACTGAAGGTAAGCACGGTGAAAACTTCATGATTATGTTAGAACAGCGTTTAGATAACATTGTATTCCGTTTAGGTTTAGCGAATACACGTCGTCAAGCACGTCAATTAGTTAACCACGGTCATATCTTAGTAGATGGAAAACGCGTAGATATCCCATCATACTTAGTAGACCCAGGTCAAGTTGTCTCAGTTCGTGAGCGTTCTAAAGATTTATCAATTATTAAAGAATCAGTTGAAAATACTGTTTCCCGCTTAGAGTTTGTAAACTTTGACGCTGAAAAATTAGAAGGTACGCTAGTACGTTTGCCGGAACGCGGCGAATTAAATGCTGAAATCGATGAAGCTTTAGTTGTTGAGTACTACAACAAATTAGGCTAATAATCATTTTAGAGATACCAAGGGATTGGGAGTAGCTCATTTTTTGAGAATTACTTCCCAATCTTTTTTTATGGCTATCACAAAAATACAGCGTCAACCTGCTTGAAAGTTAGATTATCCTTAATTTATAGATGATTTACTTTAATTAGAAAGTTAAGAATGCTATAATTAAGCTTGAAATTAACTCAGTCAGGCATTATACAGTGTACATATTTACAAATTGGTAGAGGAGCGGAACAAGTATGAATATAAGATTCACTGACATTTTATTTATCATCGTTGTGATAGTACTTGTTGTTTACGGTTTAATTTATTATTTCCGGACACAACGTAACAAAGAAATAAAAGAACTAGAGCAGCGTAAAGATGAGATGATGTCAGTTTCGATAGCTGATCAACTCTTTACCTTGAAAAATATGAATCTTTCTGGACAAACTAAACGTAAATACGAAAGTTTAGTAGCGACTTGGCAGACAATTACAAACTTCCAGTTCACTGAAATAGAAGCAGCTTTAGTAGGCTCAGAGCAATTTGTTGAACAAATGAACCTGGTAAAAGCCAAAAATGCTTTAAATCAAGCACGCGAAATTCTTGATGAAACAGAAGTACAAGTAATGGACTTACATCATGAACTAACGGACTTACTGGCAACGGAAGAGGCAAACCAAGATCGTTATCAAGCATTATTGGAACGCTATCAAAATGCAAGAAAAAGTGTTATGAATCATTCATTTGATTATGGTCCGGCAATCGAAACCTTGGAAAAAAATCTACAGTATTTAGAATTGAATTTCACCAAATATAGTGAGCTCACCTCAAACGGAGACCATTTAGAAGCGGAAGATATGCTGGATACCATCGATACCGACTTGGTGAGTTTAGAAGAAATACTGGAAAAAATTCCAGCTATGTACGAAAAAATTAAGAATGATTATGAAGACTCACTCGAAGATTTACGAGACGGTTACGAAAGAATGGTTACCAGTCGTTTCAACTTTGAGGATGTTAACATTCCAGAAGAAATTGATAAAATTCAAGAACAGTTGAATGAAGCAAAAAATGAAATCAAGAATGCAGATTTAGCGGATGCTAAAACCCTGATGGATAAAGCCGACCGTGAAATTAATTCTTTATATGATTTAATGGAATCTGAAATTGAAGCGAAAGAATATGTCAACAGTAATATTAACCAATTAAGAGATCAAATTCATAAGGCAGCCGAATACAACCGGTATGCAGGTATTGAAGTAGACCGTATCTCTCAGTCTTATATTTTGCATAATAATGAAGTAGATCAATTAAATGACTTTACTGATTTGATGCGTGCAGAATATCAAAAGTTCAGTGAATTACAAGCTGAAATGGAACAAGATAACGCGGTTTATTCGGACATTGAAGCCCGCATGAAGAAAATTGCACGTAATATTGAAGGGGTCGCCGACAAGCAAAATCAGTTGGTTAAATCTTTATCCGGCTTAACTGCTAAAGAAAAAGAAGCAAAAAGCAACTTGGATCTTTATGAGCTGGATATGCGTAATATGAAACGTAGACTGGAGAAAAATCATTTGCCCGGCCTGCACGATAATTACTATCAGCACTTTTATAAGGTAACGGATGAGATTGAAAATCTTTCTCAGCAATTAAACCGTGTCAGAATTGATATGACTCAGATTGAAGAATTAGAAATTAAGCTGCAGCAAAACCTGGATATGCTGGAGAATATGACGGAAGAAACCATCGACTCGGCTATGTTAACCGAATATATGATTCAGCACTCGAATCGTTTCCGTTATGATTATCCTGAAATGGATGCAGCAATCAAAGAAGCCCAATATTATTTCCACCAGGAATTTCGTTACAGCGAAGCCCTAGCTATTATTGAAAAAGCTCTGCGCCGGGTGGATCCGGATGCACCGACTCAAGTCAGACGGATGTATCATCAAGAAAAACAACATCGCATTTATTAAAAAGCTTTTTGTTTACATACGAATTTATACTCACTGTTTGAAGAGTATAAGTTCGTTTTTTTGATTTTATGAATAAATAGCCGTCTTTCATTGATTGCTTTAGATTGACTGCTGACATTTAACCATCAGTAAGTTATAATATTTAAGTTGTTTAAAACTGATAAAAAAGAAAAAAGGAGCCTCTCAATGTTATATTTTGATCATAGTGCCACCACCCAACCCAGTTCTCAGGCTCTTGAAACCTTTAACCAAGTAGCTGCCAACTTTTACGCCAACCCTTCGAGTTTACATCCAATGGGGGAAGAAGCTGCACGTTTATTAACAGCCAGCCGGCAGCAAATCGCAGACATCTTAGCCTTTGAAAGAGCTGAAGTTTATTTTACTTCTTCAGGTACTGAGTCCAATAATTGGGTGCTGCAAAAAATTGTGCCGGCCCGCCGGGAGATTCAACCGGACCGATATCAGGTTATTCTTTCAAGTATCGAACATCCATCAATTACAGCCCAGATTCCTTTTCTTGAAGCTTTAGGGTTGGAAGTGATCCTGGTACCTGTAAATGAGGCAGGACAAATTGATTTAGATTTTTTGGAAGAGCATCTTTCGGATAAGGTCTTACTGCTTTCAACTATGGCGGTTAATAATGAAATGGGAGCTGTGCAGCCTTTAAAAGAGATTGCTCTTTTGTTAAAAAAACAGCCGCAAATTTTATGGCATGTTGACGGTGTGCAAGCAGTAACGAGTCAATTACAAATTTTACAAGAAAGCCGGATTGATCTACTGACTTTATCCAGCCATAAATTCCATTCTGTCAAAGGAGTAGGAATTTTAGCGATGCGTAAACATCTTCCCAAAGCGGTATTTTTATTCGGTGGCGGGCAGGAAGCGGGACTGCGTTCCAGTACCGAAAATTTACCTGCGATTGTAGCAGCCAGTAAAGCGCTGAGATTAGCTTTTGAAGGGCAGGCCGCCGGTAAAGAAAAATTACTCGGTTTCCAAATGGAGATTAGACAGCTTTTGGAAGAGTCAGGGTGGACCTTGTTTGGCGGCGAAAGTCAAAGTGAACATATTATATGTGCCGCCTTGCCGCCGGTTCCAGGTGAAGTGATGGTACATGCTTTTGCGGGTGAAAATATTATGATTTCCACTACTTCTGCTTGTTCCAGCCGGGTAGCAGATCAACACCATACTTTAAAAGCGATGGGGATTGCAGACACTATAGCTAAATCAGCTATCCGCATCTCTTTATCCCAGACCACTCAAAAGGAAGAAGTAGAAGCCTTGTGCCAGGCGATCAAGACCATTAGCCGGAATTTTCAGGCTGATTTGAAAGGAGTTTAACAAGAGATGAAACAAATCTTAATTCATTACGGGGAGCTTTCAACTAAAGGCCGTAACCGTAAAATGTTCCAGAGTAAAATGGCGGAACATATTCGAGCGAAAACAAAAGATATTGAACAGTTAAAAATTTTAGCTCATCATGATTATATGTATTTAAAATGGGAAGAAACCGATTATGAGGTGATTATTGACATCTTGAAATCTGTGCCCGGTATCCAGCGTTTTGAACCTGTTTATGAAGTTGAAAAGGATTTGGATGCGATTCGTGAGAAAGCAATCGAGCTTTTTTCTAAAATTGATATCAAAGAAGGCGATACTTTTAAGGTAGCAGCACGCCGGAGTGATAAAGACTTTCCTTTGGATACGATTGAATTGCAGCGGGAAATTGGCGGCGATATCAGCCGGGCTTTTCCGCAGGTGCCGGTGGATGTTAGAAAACCGACTCATAAGCTGGCTCTTGCTATTCAACAGGAACAGGCTCTGCTCAGCCTTTCTTCTCATGCCGGTATGGGCGGCTTACCTTACGGTTCTTCTGGTAAAGGCCTTTTAATGTTGTCGGGTGGTTTTGATTCACCGATTGCCGGTTATGAGATGATTAAGCGTGGCATGGCTTTAGAGATGGTTCATTTTGCCAGTCCGCCTTATACTAGTCCCCAGGCTTTAGATAAAGCGAAACGATTGACCGCGGCCCTGGCTAAATACGGCAAGGCCATGGACTTCCATGAAGTTCCTTTTGCAGAAATTCAATTGGCCATTCGTGAAGCAGCGCCTGATAATGTATCGATGACCCTGACTCGACGCATGATGCTTCGTATTATGGAAGCTTTGTTAAAAGAACGAAAAGCGCAGGCGATTGTCAATGGCGAATCATTAGGTCAAGTAGCTTCTCAAACTATTCAAAGTATGCGTGTCATCAATGAGGTAACTAATGCTTTAATTTTACGTCCATTAATTGCGCGTGACAAAAATGACATTATTGCTTTAGCGGAAGAAATTGGAACGCATGATATTTCCAATGAGCCCTTTGAGGATTGCTGTACTGTTTTTGCTCCAAAATCCCCTTGGACCAAGCCTCGTTTACATGTGGTCGAAAAGTATGAAGCAGAAATGCCAATTGAAGAGTTGGTTGCCAACGCAATTAAAAATATGAAGACAGAGAAAATTGACAGCAATTACCAAGCTGAAGCTAGCACCTCTTTCACTTCCTTGCTATAATAGATTTAACACAAGTTAAAGGAGAGATGTAAATGGTAGAAGTAAAAACCGTACAAACTGATAAGGCACCTGCAGCAATTGGTCCTTATTCTCAAGCAAAAATAGTGGGGAATCTTGTATTCAGCTCAGGACAGATCCCACTTGACCCATCAAGCGGCGAGGTAGTTTCAAATGATGTTTCCGAACAAACAGAACAAACAATTGCCAATGTTAAAGCAGTGCTTGAAGCTGCCGGAACTTCCATTGATAATGTAGTTAAAACGACTTGCTTTTTAGCAGATATGGGTGACTTTGCTACTTTCAACGAAATCTATGGTCAGCACTTTACTTCTAACCCAGCTCGTTCAGCGGTAGCAGTTAAAACTTTACCTAAGAATGTACTTGTAGAAATTGAAGTAATTGCCACAGTTTAATCTATATCTATATTAATAAAAATTTAAGAGAGTTCCCGTTAGGTGGATGGCTGTTTTGTCTATAGGACAAAAAGTTCACAGGCGGGAACTTTTTTGTAGATTTTTGTTAAAAGGCTTGGAGCTTCTAGACAGTAGGATTCGCCTTCTTCTTCATGGCTTTAATCAATAAAATCAAACAACCAACACTTGCATAAAATCTAGATGAAAAAGTTAGAACCTTTTAACTTAGGAAAGAACAAGCCTCCTTACTCTGATCGATTCCTTCTTTACTTCCTTCGTGAGACAGACGGGGGGCCCCTTACTTAAGTCCTTATTTTTTATTTGGTTCGGTTTAATTGAAAGGCCTGCACTATCAAGTGAGCAGAAGGTTGTTGGTTTAACCATTAGAATGATACAATGAAAGTGATATAGCTATTTTAGCTTATAAATAATGGAAGCTATTGAAGAAAGGATGAAACTGATGCAAGTAACTTTTAAAGGCAAGCCAATTGAAGTTTCAGGAGTTCAACCTAAAGTAGGGGATAAAGCACCGGGTGCAGCTCTTTTAAATAATCAAGGTGAAACGGTTCAGTTAACCACCTTGTTTGATAAGTTAACTGTTCTAAGTGTCGTTCCAGATGTCAATACCCAGACTTGTAATTTACAAACGAGAAAATTTGCGGAGCTGTCAAAAGATAAAACTGACTGGCAGTATTTTACTGTGAGTCGTAATACAGTGGATGAGTTTAACCAGTGGAATCATGACAATGATTTAGAAGCTGCAACTTTATCTGACTTCAATCAGGAATTTGGTAAAGCTTACGGATTGGATATTCATTTTAATGATAAAGACTTATTGGCACGCGCAGTGTTCATTGTGGACCAGGAAGGCATTATCCGTTACAGTCAGATCGTCGAAGAAATTTCCGAGCAGCCGAAATATGATGAAGTTATGCAGGCCATTGAGGACTTAAAATAATCAAATCAGACTAACATTTCCCAACCAACCCGAAACTTGTAATCCTACAGGTAAAGGTTGGTTTTTTGGGATTTATAATTTCTAGAGATTATATTTCTAAATTCTTCAGTCTATTCTCATATTGTTTTTTATTAGAAAGGATGAGCTAAATTATGGCAGAAAACAGACAAGAGTTTGACCAAAAAATAAGGAGGTTTCAAGAGGCTGTGGATAAGAGCCAGCGGATTGTTTTATTTGGAGGAGCAGGGGTTTCAACAGCTAGTGGGATCCCTGACTTTCGTTCTGCTTCTGGGATTTTTATGCAGGACACTGGGATGAATTACTCGGCTGAAGAAATTATTTCTTACAGTTTCTATGTCAGACACCCTCAATTATTTTACGAATTTTATTTTGACAAATTAGTTCACGCAGCTGCCAAACCTAACGCAGCCCATTATTTTGCTGCTGATTTAGAAAAAGCAGGTAAAGACGTGGCAGTGGTCACACAAAATATAGACGGCCTGCATCAAGACGCCGGTTCCACTAAGGTGTATGAGCTGCATGGCGGCATTAAAGACAATTACTGCACCAAGTGCCGGAAACATTATACAATTGAAGACTTAAATTTAGATGATGAGGGCATTCCTCGTTGTGAAAAAGATGGTGGCATGGTTAAACCCAATGTGACCCTTTATGAAGAACCCTTGGATCAATTGGTCGTTCATCAAGCCGTTAAAGCCATTCAAGATGCAGATCTCTTGATTGTGGCTGGTACCTCTCTTTCCGTTTATCCGGCAGCTTCTTTTATTGATTACTTCCAAGGCGACCAGCTGGTGGTTATCAATCAGACGCCTATCCCTTTAATTCATCAAGACGCACTTGTTTTTGAAGATAAAATGGAAAATGTTTTAAGTCTCCTAGAGGTATAAGCTTTTTGAAAAGAATGAACTTCTTATTTTCAGCTTGTGAGAGCTTGTTTGGCGTGATAGAATAGGGTTATATTAATTCCTGAAATAGTTGACTGGGATGAGAAGAGTAGTTATTCGCCGATACAGAGAGAGAACCGCATGGAAATGTGTGCTGAAAGTTCTTAGGATAATGAAAGTAGCTCGGAGTCTTAAAGTATGAAAGATAGTAGTACTTTACGCAGCGTTCTGCGTTATCAAGTGAGAGAAAAAGGGGAGACTCTTTTAAAATTAGGTGGTACCACGTATTTTACGTCCTATGCGATTGCATAGGTTTTTTTATTGGGAAAGAATTCGTTCCCATATAAAAAGTGGGGGGTGTCATCCCTCCGGAACAGCGGTGGCTTGTAGCCATGTCTAAGGACAAAATGCGAATTACTCACTGTTGACGCTTCGCG
>CAYYGA010000004.1:37210-67912 GCA_964471435.1 uncultured Facklamia sp. | reverse complement strand
CGCCTGTGTTGGACGAACGTGTGGTTGTCTTCACAGGAACAATACGTTGACTGTTTTCTTCTTTAATAGCAGCTTTACTTTTGCGAGCTTTAGATTTACGTTGTTCTCTTGGAATTGATGCATACTTTTCTGCTTGATCATCTACTTGTTTTTGGATTTTTGGACGAGCTACATAATTCATATAAGCTTGTTGAATTAAGCCAAAAATTGAACCAGTTAAGAAGTAGAGTCCTAACCCGGCGTTGGAAACAAAAGTGAACCAACCCAGCATCAGCGGATTCATAATCAGCATTGAATTTTGCATTGATCCAGCCTGTTGGTTGCCTGTATCAACTGTAGGGCTTACCTTCTGCATTAACCAGCCTTGAAGGAAGGCGGTAATTACTACTAAGACTACAATAATTATACTACGTTCAGCTAAGTCAATTCCTAAGAATGATGAATTGGCAATTTGCTCTGATGAACGAATGGCTGCATAAACAGCTGAAATAATCGGTAATTGGATAATCAGTGGTAAACAACCTGACAAACTCGAAAACATGTTGATGTCATATTTACTATAAACCTGCATTAATTCTTGATTTAAAGCAGCTTTTTCTTTGGGATCTTCAGTCGCTTCAATTTCTTCTTGTACTGCTTTAATTTCAGGTTGCGCAAATTTCATTTTCGCACTTGAAATCATAGAGTTTTTAGTCATTCGGTAAGTAGAAGGCATCATAATTAAACGAGTAATAAATGTAATAATGATAATCGACATACCATATGAACCGTTAAATATATTGGCAATGAAATCCATGAAATGAGCAGTCGGCACACCGATATACTCATAAACTGCACCTGTAGGATTTCCTGCATCGTCATAACTGACACATCCTGTGGCAACTAAGATTATGAAGGCCATTAAAGCAAAAAACTTCCAATGTTTCTTTAAAAATTTCATCTTTCACACTCCGTTTTTTCATACTTAACTACTATATAAGTTTTATAGGTATATTTCAATTCTTTTTCTGAAAAATCTTATTTTCTTACTAATTATAATGAAAAAAGTCAACTTAATGCTTAAAAAGTATCCGTCGATATATCTTTAAATTAATGGTATAATAATTAGTGCACCATTTGCGATCTTACTGTAAAGGAGTGACTTTAGTGGCAAGAAAAGCAAAGACTAACAGTAAATCAAAAAAGACAAGTCAATCAACGAAAACATCAAATTATCAGACGGCATATCTTATTCTCGGATTGATGATTGCTTTTTTGAGTTTAATTGCAATTTTTCAATCTGGATTTATTGGACTGTTATTAGTTAATGGATTTCGCTTGATGGTAGGGGAAGCTTATACTTTAGTTTTATTTGTTTCTTTGATTACCGGATTATTAATGAGTATCCGAGGAAAATTATTAATTGTCAATACCCGCAGAGTAATAGGTGGTTTTTTGGTTTTACTGTCAATTACTGCGATTTTACATTTAACTACTTTTCACCAAGAGTTAATTACTCGCCCGCATTTATCTGTGTTCGATTTAACTTTTTCAATTTATCGTAATGAGGTTTTGACTTCTCAAAATGTATTTAGTTTGGGTGGAGGCTTATTAGGAGCAGGTTCTTACGCGATAACAACTTATTTATTTGGGGTGTGGGGATCTTATGTATTTTTCTTTATTATTTTTGCATTTGGTCTTTTATCTTTGATAGACGTCCCTTTATCAGCAGGCTGGCACGCTCTTAAATCCGTATTAAAAAACAGTGGACTTTTCTTCAGAAAACTATTCCCTGATTTTAGTGAAATGCGACAGGTATTTAATGAAGATCAAGGCAGTGTTGCAAAAGAAAAAGATTTAAAAGAAGGAAAAACAGAGACTCAGCAATTAATTATTGATTCAAACAACAAAAATATTGATTCGAGTGATAATAAAACTTCAAAGTCTCCCGGCTCTTTCTCATCTTCCAACACAACAAGTGCAAAATCCAATCCTTTTCAGAAACAATGGTTTAAGTTTAAACAATTCTTCTTAGGGGTAGATGCTGACTATGAAAGCTATCAACGGTTTGAAGATTACTACCAAAGTTCAGGTCAGGAAGATTTCTCGAAAGAAGAACCTGTTTTTCAACCACCTGATGATTATGAGTTAAAGGCTTTTTCCTCTAAAGATCCTTTAGCTCAAAGAGCAAATGAGAAGAGAAAGTTTGAGGGGGTGGAACCACAAATTCTGGATTTAGATTTTTTTGATTCTATGAAAAATGAAGAGACAACACTTGCAGGAAACTCCTCAAGCCAGTCCGATGGGACGGAACAGGGTAAAGACGCTGAAAGCTCGGGGGCTAAACTCGAAGATATATCTGTAATAGATAAGTCCCAAATGGAAAACCATCCAGGTAGGTATACTTTAAAGAAATCAGCGGAAGCTGCAGAAGAAAACCACCCATTACTGAAAGATAAAGAAACACCTATTCCTTCATCATCTGCAGCAGCCAGTTTTTGGCAGGAATCTGCAAGTAGTAAGAATGCTTTAACGGATGATGATTTGGATTCTTTATTAGTTGATGAGAAAAGTGATAAAGCTTTCGAAAAATCTAAGAATAAGGACCAAAAAGCAGTTAAAAAGAATCGAAAAAGTTATCAACTGCCAGGTAAAGAACTTTTGAAAAAATTACCTCCTGTAGACCAATCGGAAGAATACGAAAGAATTAATGAAAACATTCAAAAGTTGGAGTTGACTTTTGAGAGTTTTGATGTGGATGCTAAGGTAGTTAAGGCTAATTTGGGGCCTTCTGTAACAAAATATGAAATTCAACCTGCAGTTGGAGTAAAGGTTAGCAAAATTGTTAATTTGTCCGATGATATAGCTTTAGCTTTAGCAGCCAGAGATATTAGAATGGAAGCTCCAATTCCCGGTAAATCGTTAATTGGAATTGAAGTTCCTAATAATCAAGTCAGTCCGGTTGCTTTTTCAGAAATTATTGATGCAGGCCTAGAAAGTTCTAATTTATTAGAAGTACCACTGGGTCGTGATATTTCAGGATCTGTATGTTTAGCTGATCTAAGTAAAATGCCTCATTTATTAATGGCAGGTGCGACGGGTTCAGGTAAATCAGTCGGAATGAATGTCATTATTATTTCACTGTTAATGAAGGCTCTGCCGGAACAAGTAAAGTTTTTAATGATTGACCCTAAGAAAGTTGAATTAACTTTATATAACGATTTACCCCATCTTTTAGCGCCTGTAGTAACAAATCCTCGAAAAGCCGCGCGGGCTCTTAATAATGTAGTTGAGGAAATGGAAAGACGCTATGAGTTATTTGCGGCTACAGGAGTAAGAAATATTGATGGTTTTAACGATTATGTTGATGAAGTAAATCAACATCCGACAGAAAACGATGGTCAAATCTACGAACGTTTACCACGTATTGTGGTTTTTATAGATGAATTAGCTGATTTAATGATGGTAGCATCCAAGGATGTAGAAACGGCCATTATACGTCTAGCACAAATGGCAAGAGCTGCTGGAATTCATATGATTATAGCAACACAAAGACCGTCCGTAGATGTTATTACAGGTATAATTAAAGCAAATGTGCCTTCTCGTTTGGCCTTTGCTGTTTCTTCCGGAACTGATTCTAGAACGATACTCGATTCTGTCGGTGCTGAAAAATTATTAGGCAGAGGGGATATGCTATTCCAGCCGATGGGTAAAAATAAACCAGTCAGAGTGCAGGGAGCTTATATATCGGACGAAGAAGTGGAGAGAATCACTGATTTTATTAAAGCGCAAAGAACCGTAGAATATGACGAAAATATAGTTGTGTCAGAAGAAGTGAATTCAATTGCAGATGCATCTGATGATGAATATTTCTTAGAAGCAGTTGAGATGATTCGGGAACAGGAAACAGTTTCCATTTCCCAATTGCAAAGAAAGTTCAGAATAGGTTATAATCGAGCTGCCCGTTTAGTTGATGATTTAGAAAGCCAAGGTATGGTTTCACCTCAGGACGGCAGTAAACCACGACAGGTTTTAATCGGCTTGCAACCTACTGAAGAAGACTAGAACTGACACTAAATTGATGGAAAGAAAGTGATATGTTTCTATATTGCATATTTTGATTGAAATTTATAGCTATGAAAGTTATAATAATAACTAGAAAACGATTACACCTAGTGCATATTTTTAAGATTATTAATTTTAAAATATTTTAAAATATGCCATATGTAATTGCAGCTGATGTTTTAAACAGAGAATAGGAGAATTTTATGAAAAAAATATTTGCATCTTTATTAGCAGCATCTGCTTTAGGAGCGGTAGTTGCCCCAACTTATGTAGTGGCTCAAGAAGAAGCGCAGGAGTCTGCAAGCATCGTAATGATTACAGACCAGGGCGGGGTAGATGATAAATCATTTAACCAGTCTGCCTGGGAAGGAATTGTAGCTTATGGTGAAGAGAATGGACTTGAAGAAGGTCCTGGAGGCTATACTTACTTACAGTCTAACTCAGATTCAGATTACATTACTCACTTAAATTCAGCTGTACAAGCTCAATTTGATTTAATTGCCGGCATTGGATTCAAATTAGAAGCAGCAATTGAAGAGGTTTCTCAACAATATCCAGACAATAATTTTATGATTGTGGATTCATTTGTTGACCAGCCGAATGTAGCCTCCATTAACTTCCGTGACAATGAAGCAGCATTTTTAGCAGGTGTAGCTGCCGCTATGACAACCGAAACAAATCACATTGGATTTGTAGGGGGAATTGAAGGCGTAATTATTGACCGTTTTGAAGCTGGTTTCGTAGCAGGAGCAGAAACAGTCAATCCTGATATTGAAATTACAGTAGAATATGTTGGATCATTTGCGGATGCTCCACGTGGAAAACAAATTGCGGCTGCTATGTATGCAAATGATGCCGATGTGATTTTCCATGCGGCAGGAGATTCCGGTAACGGAGTTTTCTCTGAAGCAAAAGACTTAGTACAAAATGATCCTTCAATGAACATTTGGGTAGTTGGAGTGGATATGGATCAAGAAGCTGAAGGAATTATTGAAGTTGATGGTGAAGAACGTCATTTAACTTTAACTTCTACACTTAAACAAGTAGGAGAAGCAGTAAAATCTTTTGTAGAAACTACTAACTCAGAAGGTTTCCAAGGCGGAAATCAAGTCTTCGGTTTAGAAGATGGCGGCGTTGGAATCACTGATGGTAATCTTTCAGAAGATATTTTAACTGAAATTGAAAACTACAAACAGCAAATTATTGATGGAGACATCGAAGTACCAGAAACACCTCAGTAATTTTCTAAATTCAACTCACATTTTATTTTTAGTTAACTAGAAGATACTACGCCTTAGTTGTCGTTAAACTCACAGCTAAGGCGTTAATTTTATTTTAGGTTAATTATTTTGTGAAAAAACAGATTTTCATATATTTTTAAAGATATTTTAGCTATAATATACTGCGGTATTATTTGAAAGAGAAAGTGAGGGATTCTATGTCGAATGAACATGCAGTGATTGAAATGCAGAATATTTCTAAACGCTTTGGAGATTTTTATGCTAATAAAAATATTAATCTCGACTTACGTAAAGGTGAAATACATGCATTGTTGGGCGAGAATGGAGCCGGTAAATCTACTTTAATGAATATCTTATCAGGATTGCTAGAGCCGACAGAAGGTCAAATTTATATGAATGGACAAGCTGTTGATATAGATTCACCATCTAAAGCCAGTGCAGTTGGGATTGGAATGGTGCATCAACACTTTATGTTGATTCAAGACTTTACAGTAGTAGAAAATATTATTTTAGGCGCCGAGCCTACATCAGGATTTGTCTTGAATAAAAAGGCTGCACGGGATAAAATTGTCGAATTATCTGAAAGGTACAGCTTATCTGTTAATCCTGATGATAAAATTGAAAATATTTCTGTCGGTATGCAGCAAAGGGTAGAAATTTTAAAAACACTATATCGTGGAGCAGATATTTTAATTTTTGATGAGCCGACTGCATCTTTAACTCCACAGGAAATCGAAGATTTAATTCTTACTATGCGCAAACTGTCGGATGAAGGAAAATCAATTATTATTATTACTCATAAATTAGATGAAATTAAACAAGTGGCTGACCGATGTACGGTAATCCGACGCGGTGAATCAATTGATACAGTTATGGTCGCCAATACGACTTCTATTGAACTGGCCAATATGATGGTCGGGCGTAATGTAAGTTTTAAAACAAATAAACAACCTGCAAATCCATCTGACGTTGCATTAACAGTAGAAAACTTATCAGTTAAAGACAATCGTGGAATTGCAGCAGTGGAAAACCTTTCACTTGAGGTACGTCATGGTGAAATTGTTGGAATTGCTGGAATTGACGGTAACGGTCAATCAGAATTAGTATTAACGATCACAGGTTTAATGACACCAGAATCAGGTAGAGTAGTTTTGAATGGCCAAGATATCACTAATCAATCTCCGCGTGAAATTACTTCAGCAGGAATTGGTCACATCCCGGAAGATCGGCATAAATACGGTCTCATACTTGATATGAAGCTGGAAAATAATATTGTTTTAAAAGATTATTACCGCTCGCCTTACTCAAAATCAGGCTTTTTGAATTTTAATGCTATTGAAGAAAGAGCAAAAAGTTTAATTGAACAATATGATGTTCGTACAGTCTCTGAAAAAGTGAATGCTCGTTCTTTATCAGGAGGAAACCAACAAAAAGCAATTATTGCACGTGAAATCGAAACAAAACCTGATTTGCTTATTGCAGCTAACCCGACCAGAGGTTTGGACGTAGGAGCAATTGAATTTATTCATCAACAATTAATTGAAGAAAGAGATAATAATAAAGCTGTTCTTCTAATGAGTTTCGAACTGGATGAAATAATGAATGTATCTGACCGAATCTTAGTAATGTATGATGGTAAAATAGTAGCTGATATTCCAGCGGATGAAACCAATGAAGAAGAACTTG
Organism: uncultured Facklamia sp.; assembly: GCA_964471435.1. GTDB lineage: Bacteria > Bacillota > Bacilli > Lactobacillales > Aerococcaceae > Facklamia. Next base: position 60,941 of record CAYYGA010000004.1, on the reverse strand, counting down.
GTTTATTGATGGCAGGAACATCTTATGAAGAAGTATTATCTAATCGTCGTTCAAAAACTGAGAGCCAGTCAATGGATCTAAAAACAGATGATGAACAAGTCGCAGTCGTACTGCAGAAAGGAGACTAGCCCTTCATGCAAGGAATAAATAAATTTATCGTGTCAATCGCTTCTGTTTTTATTGGTCTGATTTTTGGCGCTCTCCTAATGTTTGTTTTCGGTTATGATCCGATTGCAGGTTATCAATCATTGTGGACCGGAGCCTTCGGATCATCATTTGCTATTGGGCAGACTATTCGGGCAGCTACGCCTTTAATATTTACAGGTTTAGGCTTTGCTGTTGCTTATACAGCTGGTTTTTTTAATATTGGTTTAGCAGGACAGGCCTTATGGGGTTGGTTAGTTGCAGTCGTTGTAGGATTAATGCTTCCTAATGCGCCCACACTGATTGTCCTACCCTTGGCCATTATTGCCGGAGCTTTAGCGGGTGCTTTATGGGCAGGTATTGCTGGTATGCTTAAAGCATATTTTAATACTTCTGAAGTTATTACAACCATCATGTTGAACTACGTCTCTATTTATTCAGTCGATTATATTATTCGATATATTCTGACTGACCGGGCTGACCGTACGGCTTCCGTGGGTGCCAACGCATCATTAAGAATGGCCTGGTTAAGCCAATTGACAAATAATTCTACTGTCCATGCAGGTATATTTTTAGCGATATTTGCCGCTATATTTGTTCAAATCCTTATGTCACGCACGACTACCGGCTTCGAATTAAAGGCCGTTGGACTTAATCCGCATGCTTCTAACTATGCCGGCATGTCAGCTAAAAAGAATATAGTATTGGCGATGTTCATTTCAGGCGCTCTTGCCGGTTTAGGCGGGGTAATGAATGGATTAGGAGAGTTCGGCTTTATTAATTTACAAAATGGAGTGGCACCTGCTATCGGTTTTAACGGGATTGCGGTTTCTTTATTAGGTATTAATAATCCGATTGGAACTATTTTTGCTGCTCTCTTATTTGGGGCATTAGAAACAGGGGCGTCAACGATGGCCTTGTTTGCCAGAATCCCATCTGAAGTAGTGGATATCGTAATTGGTATCATTATTTTCTTTGTTGGTGCTAACTATATTATTACCTATTTCCTAGAAAGAAATGCTAATAAGAAGAGACAAAGAAACACTCAAGACCTACGTCAAGAAGGGGGCGAAGCATAATGTCCATAGGTTTAATTGCACTTATTGTATCATCGACTTTAGTTTACTCTGCTCCTTTAATTTTTACAGCTATCGGTGGGGTATTCTCCGAACGTTCAGGTGTAGTTAATATAGGTTTGGAAGGTATTATGGTAATTGGAGCCTTGGCTTCCATTCTCTTTAACTTATATTTTGGAAGTCAAATCGGAAGTACCTGGGCACCTTGGATAGCAATTTTAGCAGGAGGTCTTGCTGGGGTTGTGTTTTCTGTTATTCATGCAGTAGCAACAGTTAATCTCAGAGCCGACCATATTATTTCCGGGACGGTACTGAACCTCATCGCTCCTGCTTTAGGGGTATTCTTAGTTCGTGTTATTTTTAACGGCAAAGGGGAAACGGAAGTAATTCGTCAATCTTTTGGTTACTTTACTTTCCCGGTTTTATCAGAAATACCTGTTATTGGACGTATCCTATTCACAGCCACTTCTGCTCCAGCATTTTTTGGGATATTTATGGCTGTAGTGTCATGGTTTATTATTTTCAAAACTAGCTTTGGACTGCGCTTACGTTCAGTAGGTGAGCATCCGCAGGCGGCTGATACCCTGGGAGTGAATGTATATGCTATGAAGTATGCAGGGGTTTTAATTTCTGGCTTTTTCGGCGGCTTAGGCGGGGCAGTCTTAGCTAATTCTATTACTCTTAATTTTTCCGTCTCAACGGTTGCAGGACAAGGATTTATATCTATGGCAGCTATGATTTTTGGAAAATATAATCCAATAGGAGCTATGCTGGGAGCTATCTTCTTTGGATTCGCTCAGTCTTTATCTGTGATTGGATCTCAAATACCTTATATTTCAAATATCCCGCCTGTCTTTTTACAAATAGCACCTTATGTTATTACTATCATTGTATTAGTAGGGGTAGTAGGACAGTCTCGCGGCCCGGCAGCGAATGGTCAAACTTATGTGAAATCTAAATAGTTTTAAAAATATATTTATAATAAACAACCCGTAATCCAGCTAGAAAGCCGGATTACGGGTTGTTTTTTCATTTCACTATACTCTTGCTGAAGATTTAAGTATTAATTTCCTGTGCTATTTTAATATTATCCTGGATACTTGCATTTGAGAGTTTTAATTTCTCAGACTCCCATTCATTTAATTCAACTAAGAGCCTTTTGATTATTCCTTTTCGACCAATAATAGTCGGAACTGAAAAGACCGTAGGTTCTTCGAAACCGTACTCTCCGTCTTTGAATACTGATGCCACAGGATGGATAGTCCTTTCGTCTAATAAGATTGAGCGGGATAATTCGATTGCTGCTTGAGCTACCCCTGCATCTGTTATTCCGGAACGTGCATGAAAAACTTCATAAGCTGCTTCTACGACTTTTTTATTTAAATCTTCAGCATCTAAAGGAGTAATATGGGGAAAATACGTTGATAATTCATTGAAGGCTATTCCACCTACAGAAGTTCGACTTAAAACGGGGAAAGCAGTGTAGCCATGCTCTCCCATCATATAACCATTAACAGATTTAGGATCTAGATCATAATGTTGTCCAATAAGATATTTTAAACGTGCAGTATCCAGCATACATCCTGTTGAAAGAATTTTTTCCATAGGATAATCAAATTCAGTTTGGCCGATATAAGTGACTGTGTCGACCGGATTAGTTATAAAAATTAGAATAGGTTCTTTGGTTACAGCAGTTAAGTCAGACATACATGAGCGAATCTCACTCACATTATTACCAATTAAAGCTTGCCGGTCTGCTGGAACAGGTTCCGGGGCATAGGAATAGGTTAAAGCGACTATTATAATGTCTGCGTCTTTTAAATCATGATAGTCTCCGCTATAGATATTAATATTACTCCGAGAATAAAAACCTGTAGCATGTGCTTGATCTAATGCTTTTCCGTAAGCTTCTCCTTCTTTGATGTCGAGGGTAACTATCTCACCAAAAAGACCCGATTGAACAGCATTTGTTAAGACTTGATAACCAACATTTCCTAAACCAATAATACCCAGCTTTTGAGTTTTCATATTACAGTCCTACTTCCACTTTTAATTATCATTTAATCAAATTCTCATTTGGAAATCAAGTACAAGTTATAAGCAACTGAATTATAATATATTTAGGTTCAGCTAAATTATTAAACTATTTTCTTGATTTTAATAGTTAGACGACTTATAATATCAATTATAAATAGTTTAGGTATGCCTAAAAACGTTAGCGTATTTATATTTATACATTTGAGAGGATGAATTACATGTATCAATTAAAAAAAATTTCAATTAGTTTTTTTCTTCTACTAACTTTTCTGTGTCCAGCATTAAACCAAGTGAAAGCAGAAGAAACAGCCGGTTCCATTACAGTAACAACAAGTATATTAGCAGATATGGTAGCAGAAATTGTAGGGGATAATTACCAAGTCAACTCACTTATTCCTGCAGGTGCAGATCCACATACTTATACAGCCCAGGCCGGAGATTTAGAAAAAATAGCTTCAGCTGATGTAGTTTTATATCACGGGCTTCATTTAGAAGCTCAATTAGCTGAAACTTTGGCCAGTTTAGGATTTGCGGTGACCGGCAGCTTAAAGGAAGAGGAGTTAATTCTAGTAACTGAAACAGAAGTCGACCCGCATTATTGGTTTGAAATCCCACTTTATCAACAAACGGTTGATTATACTGTTTCAATTTTAAGTGACCAGTTTCCTAATGATAGTTCTATTTTCGAAAAAAACGCCCTTGATTATCAAGAACGTTTAATGGAATTAGCTGTTTATACTGAAGCAGCAATAGAACAAATACCACAGGATAAACGAATATTAGTGACTCCTCATGATGCTTTTTCATATTTTGCCAGGGCTTATAAAATTCAAGTATATGCTCCTCAGGGAATCTCAACGACGGCTGAAGCGTCTAACCAAACAATTCAACAAACAGTTAACTTTATTATTGAAAATCAAGTTCCCGCCATATTTTTAGACACCACTTCAAATCCTCAATCAATGGAAAAATTGCAAGAAGGAGTTGCAAAGGCGGGGCACGAAGTGACAGTCGTAAGTGGCTCGGGAGAAGAATTATTTTCAGATTCGACAGCTCCAGCTGGTCAATACGGAGATAACTATATTGATATGGTGAAATCCAATGTGGATCTTCTCGTTAAATATTTGGCGCCTTAAGTCATTAATTAAAGGATGATAAATATGCATAATGTATTAAAAGTAAAAAATTTAAGTGTTAAATATGATAATCATTTAGCTTTAGATACCATTAGTTTCACTATCCCTAAGGGTGTTAGGGCTTGTATTATTGGACCCAATGGAGCGGGCAAGTCTACTTTAATGAAAGCAGTTCTTAAGTTAATTCCATTTTCTTCAGGTAAAGTTGAAATATTAGGTGGGAAGTTAAAGGATAAAAGAAATGACTTAGCTTATGTCCCTCAAACTTCAGATGTTAATTGGAATTTTCCTACCACTGTGGAAGATGTTGTTTTAATGGGGATTACAGCCAAAAGATTTGGCTGGAGCCGTATTTCTCAAGAGAGTAAAATGAAAGTTGAAAAGGCATTGGAGACAATGCAGCTGACAGATATAGCTAAACGGCAAATTAGTCAGTTGTCTGGTGGACAAAAACAAAGGGTATTTCTGGCGCGTGCAATCGCTCAAAATGCTGAATTATATTTTTTTGATGAACCTTTAGCAGGGGTGGATATGAAGACTGAAAAGATTATTATGCAAGAGATGAAAGCTTTACAAAAGGCTGGTAAAACAAGTATAACTGTTCATCATGATTTAACAACTGCAGCCGACTATTTTGATTATGTCGTGTTCTTAAACAAAAAATTAATTGCAATTGGTCCGATAGATAGTACGTTTACTTCTGAAAATATAGATTTGACTTACTACGGAGAAATAAAAAAACATGAAAAAGTAAAAGAATTAAATTTTATTTCCTCAGATAAAGAAAATCCTACTCAGAAAGAAGTGATTGGTAATGGATAATCTTTTTAATTATTTTTTCTTAGTAGTAGCATTGGGAACCGGTCTTTTAGGTATAGCTTCAGGTGTTATTGGGACTTCAATTGTTTTAGAACGACAAAGTCAACTCGGAGATGCCATTGGACATGCTGTCTACCCAGGAGTGATTATGGCTTTCATGCTTTTTCAAACTAGAGATACACTTATCTTATTGATAGGAGCAGCTGTATTAGGCATCATTGCCTACTTAATCATAAATCTAATTCATAAATATTCTTACTTTGCTTATGAAAGTATTTTAGCCTTAGTACTTTCCTCTTTTTTCTCAATCGGTTTATTACTGTATTCCATTGTACAAAATAATCCTGACTTTCAAACAGTTAATTATGCCGGCTTAGACGATTTTATTATGGGCCAGGCTGCTTATTTATTAACGAGTGATGTTTATATTATCGCATTTGTTTCACTTTTAGTGTTAGTTATATTTTTTGTTTATTATCCTCAAATTAAACAATTGTTGTTTGATAAGGTCTATGCTCAAAGTATAGGAATCAAGTCGGACTTTATTTCTAAACTTTTATTGATTCTTTGCTTACTTGTGATTGTCGTAGGTTTAAAAGCGGTAGGAGCAAAACTAATTTCAAGTATGTTAATTGCACCGGCTGTAACAGCTTTACAATGGTCTAATAAATATAATCATGTGCTAGTTATCTCCGCTGCAGTCGGAGGAGTTTCAGCTGTTTTAGGCTCTTATCTTTCTACAGTTATACCAAATTTAGCTACAGGACCTACTATCATTTTAATTCTCAGTGCTTGTGCACTTTTATCCATCCTTTTTGCTCCGGGGGGGTTTGTTACTCAAGAGAGTAAAAAAATTAAAGAGGTGACTTACTAATGTCTCTAATCTTTGAAACATTTTTGATATTAGCGGTTGTATCTATTAGTTGTGCTCTGATGGGCAGCCTTTTATTACTTAAAGAAAGTTTGATGGTAGCGGATGCTATGTCGCATACTGTCTTGTTAGGAATTGTCTTAGCCTTTGCTTTAACACATGATTTAACTTCTCCCTGGTTAACAGTCGGAGCGACTATATTTGGAGTAATAACGGTAATAAGTATTCAACTCTTGGTGAAAACTGGAAGAGTTGCTAATGATGCTGCAATCGGGTTAGTTTTTCCACTTTTTTTTGCAATAGCCGTAATTTTAATATCACGTAGTTTTGCGGATGTTCACTTAGATATGGATATGGTGTTTTTAGGCCAAATTGAACTCTCACCTTTAAGACGTACTCAAATGGGAGGCGGGTCCCTGCCCACAGCACTCGTACAAGGTGTAATAGTTTTAGTGATAGATTTAATCTTCATTTTAGTTAATTATCTTGCTTTAAAGATTTCAATTTTCGATGGGAATTATGCTAAAACAATTGGAATAAATGTCGCGCTCTTAGATTTAATTTTAATGACTTTAGTCTCCTTAACTGCTGTATCGGCGTTTGATTCAGTAGGAACAATTTTAGTAGTCGCTTTAATGGCGGGACCTGCTATGACAGCCCGCCTTTTAACGAACCGACTGAGTACTATGCTAACTTTAGCTAGTTTTCTAGCCGTTGGAAATGCATGGTTAGGTTATACTCTAGGTCATATGTTCAATACGACTATTGCGGGAATGTGTGCAGTAATCTCTTTTGTAATATTTATGATTGTATTTGTTTTTAAGCAGATTCTTCTTCCTGCTCTACAAAGAAGGCTGATAAATAATTAATTATTTTACTGATACAGCGGGTCTATTATATGCCTGCTGTATTTTTCCTGTTGGATGAGCGGTATACTTCTATAAAGCTATTATTTTTTTCTTTATTAAATCAACAGCTTGAATTGTCCTAAATTATAAAGTTTGATACAATAAGGGGTGCAAATCTGAAGGAGGGATAAAGTGTCTCAAAGCCGTGAAGATTACATTAAATTTATTCACGAAAATAGTGACGGCCAGTTTGTATCCAATAAGATGATTGCTCAGGGGTTAGAAGTGGCACCTCCTTCGGTAAGTGAAATGATTTATAAGTTAGCCGGAGATGGTTTAGTAGAGTATGAGCCTTATCGTGGCTGTTTACTCACTGACCGCGGGAAACAGATGGCTGTAGACTTAGTTAGAAAGCATTTAATTTGGGAATACTTTTTAGAACACTCACTTGGATATACTAAAGAAGAAGTCCATGAATTGGCAGAAGGATTAGAACACGTTACACCGACTCATTTAGCAGATCGTTTGTCAAAGTATATTAATTATGTTGAAGCGATGGAAGAGGAGACAGAGTGATGTTAGAAAGAACTTTAAGAGTCAATCAACTCTTGTCTTATTATGGTGAATTGTTAACAAAAAAGCAGCAGGCTATGATGAAAGCATATTATGAAGAAGACTTTTCATTGGCCGAAATTGCAGAGGATCATAAAATATCCCGCCAAGCTGTTTACGACAATCTTAAACGCGCTGAAAAAGCTTTGGAGGAGTTTGAGGCCAAACTTCAACTGTCTCATAAAAGTGATCAACGCCTGTCTCAGTTAAAAGAACTTGAGGGATTGACAACATTAAATCCTCCTGCTCAAGAAGTTTTAGACACCTTGATTCAACAAGAACTATAACTATTTAAAAAAATTAAAATAAAAACAGGTTTGAAGAAATTATTGATAGTATCTTCAATCAAAAAGGAGTAATTAGATGGCATTTGAAGCATTATCCGAACGCCTGCAAAATTCTATTTCTTCTGTCGGTAAAGGCGGTAAAATTACCGAAGCTGATTTGAAACAAATGATGCGGGAAATTCGTTTAGCACTTTTGGAAGCGGATGTTAACTTTCAAGTTGTAAAATCTTTTGTTAAAAAAGTTAATGAGCGTGCTTTAGGGTCGGAAGTCCTAGAATCTCTTTCACCGGCACAACAAGTAGTTAAAATCGTTGATGAAGAGTTAACAGAATTAATGGGTGGAGAACAAGTTCCGCTTAATTTTTCAGCCCAGCCACCCACAATTATTATGTTATGTGGTTTACAAGGTGCAGGTAAGACTACTACCATTGGTAAGCTGGCTAAATATATCAATGAAAAAGGATATAAAAAACCTTTACTTGTAGCCGGAGATGTTTATCGTCCTGCTGCAATTGATCAATTACAAACAATCGGTCGTCAATTAAACTATGAAGTTTATTCTGAAGGAATCAATGTAAACCCGGTAACGATTGCCCAAAATGCTGTCGCACAGGCAAGAATTCAAGGCAATGAAGTTGTCTTAATCGATACAGCCGGACGTCTCCATGTCAATGAAGAATTAATGAATGAACTGCGTAACATCAAATCTGCTGTTCAGCCCCATGAAATCCTTTTAACGGTAGATGCCATGACAGGCCAGGATGCAGTAAATGTGGCGGCAGCTTTTAACGATGCATTGGAAATCACCGGTGTGATTATTACTAAGTTAGATGGGGACACACGAGGCGGGGCAGCGCTATCAATCCGTTCAATTATTGAAAAACCGATCAAATTTACCGGACAAGGTGAGCAGTTAAATGCTCTGGAACCATTCTATCCTGATCGGATGGCCAGCCGGATTCTTGGTATGGGAGATATGATGACCCTAATCGAAAAAGCTCAAGCGGACTTCGATGAGGAAGATGCGGCTAAGATGGCAGATAAAATTAAAGATGCCTCTTTCGATTTCAATGATTTTATCAGCCAGATGGATCAAGTAAGAAAAATGGGACCTTTAAAAGACATTATAAAAATGATACCGGGTATGAATAAAATTCCAGGTCTGGATGAATTAAATATTGATGATAATGAAATGAACAAAGTGAAAGCTATCGTTCAATCGATGACACCTTATGAACGATCTCATCCTGATGTGATTTCACAAAGTCGTCGCCGCCGGATTGCTGCCGGATGTGGTCAGGATTTACAGCAGGTGAATCAACTGATTAAGCAGTTTAACCAATCCCGCGATATGATGAGTAAGATGTCCCAAGGTAAAATGGGCAGTATGAATAAAATGATGAATCAATTGAATCAACAAGGCGGCGGTGGTATGCCTGGAATGCCGGGGATGACCGGTATGGGAGGAATGGAGAAACTTCAATCTCCTGAACAAATAAAAAAACAGCAGGAACAAAAACAGATTAGACGCTTATTGAAGAAAAAAAGAAGACGCTAAATCACCTTCTTTTCCATGTGTTTTCAGAAAAGAAAAAGAATTTTTCAGGTGTAAAGGAAAAAGACTTTACACCTGTGTTATTTTCTGCTAATATACATAATTGTGATATAACTTTTGGAGGTGAAAGAAAGATGGCAGTAAAAATTCGTTTAAAACGTACAGGAGCTAAAAAGCGTCCTTTTTACCGTATTGTAGTTGCTGATGCACGTTCTCCACGTGATGGACGTATCATTGAAAAAATCGGAACTTACAATCCTGTAGCTGAACCGATTCAATTAGAAATTGAAGAAGAAAAAGCATTACAATGGTTACAAAATGGTGCACAACCATCAGACACTGTAAAAAACCTATTTTCTTCTCAAGGAATTATGCAAAAATTCCACGAAACAAAAAATTCTAAGTAATTAAATTAAATTCGCCTAACGCAAAGGATGACTTGAATGGCTGAACAAATTGAAAGCTTAATTAGAACGATTGTAGAACCTTTAATCGATAATCCAGAAGAATTACAAATTGAAAAACATGACACAGAAGATTTCATGGAGTATCATATTATTCTTCACCCGGATGATATCGGGAGGATTATCGGTAAAAAAGGTCGTGTTATTCGTGCAATCCGCACGATTGTTTACTCCGTTCGTGTTCGAGGAGAAAAACGTACTCGTATCGTTATTGCTGATGATCATAATGAAAATTTTAAAAACAATAACGAAGAAGATGACGAATAAGAAGACTGGCTTACCAGTCTTTTTTTGTTGCTCTATGAAGGTGTTATTTACTCATCACTAGAGATTAATCTGAATACAAAATATAAGGTTATGAAAAGATTTGTTTTAATAAAAGGTGGGCCACACAAACAGAAGAAGAACTGCCATTTTGATAAGTCTTTTGATATACTAATAAAGGATTTTACCGCAAAGGAGTAGTGATTATGCAATATTATACAATCGCACGCATTGTGAATACCTTTGGAATCAAAGGGCAGTTAAGAATATTAATGGACACTGATTTTATTGAAGAAAGATTTGCTGAAGGCAATCAATTATATATTACCAATAAGAATAAAAAAGTGGCAGAAGTAATTGTAAAATCGATTCAAGCAAATAAAGGAGCTTATTTACTAGAGTTAGAAGGCTATGACAACATCAATTTAGTAGAAGAGTTTAAAGGATTGACATTATCAATTACTGCACAGGATCAACAAGAATTAGAAGAAGATAGTTATTACCAGCACCAAATTATCGGACTTAAAGTATATACAGAAGAAGAGGAATTTCTAGGAAGCGTCAAAGAGATTCTACAGCTAGGGTCCAACGACGTTTGGGTGGTAAAGCAGCAGGGAAATAAGAAAAAAGATCTTTTATTACCTTATATCGATGATGTAGTTAAAGGAGTAGATTTAGAAGCAGGACGAGTGACTGTTGAACTTTTGGAGGGTTTGATGGATGAAAGTTGATGTTTTAACTCTTTTTCCTGAAATGTTTGCACCAATGCACCAATCCTTAATGAAGCAGGCACAGGAAAAAGGTATCTTAGAATTTAAAACTCATGATATACGAGCAAATGCTGTTAATAAACATGGGCATGTGGATGATTATCCTTATGGCGGCGGTGCTGGAATGCTTTTAAGACCTGAACCTATTGTGGAAAGCCTGGAAGAGCTGCAGCTCCCCGCAAGTGCTCGAATAATATTAGTAGACCCTATTGGAGAACCATTTAGTCAAGAAAAGGCTGCCGAATGGTCTGAATCAGACCATTTAGTGTTTATTTGTGGACATTATGAAGGATTTGATGAACGTATTCGTTCTTATGTCACTGAAGAGGTATCTTTAGGCGATTATGTCCTAACGAATGGAGAATTACCTACAATGGTCATGATTGATGCCACGGTACGTTTAATACCTGGGGCAGTGGGAAATGCTGAGTCGATCGTTTATGAGTCTTTTCAAAGCAATCTTCTTGAACATCCTCAATATACACGACCTGCCACATTTAGAGATCAAGAAGTCCCACCCGTTCTTTTGAGTGGTCACCATGAAAACATCGAACTCTGGCGGCAAAAAGAAAGTTTAAGACGAACCCTGGACCGTCGACCGGATTTAATAGATAAAGACTCTTTAACTCTTCAACAAAAAGAATGGCTTCTTGAGTTTAAAAGAGAAGAAGAATCAGATTAAATTTATTTAGAAAATAATTATAAATTTCGGAATTATACTTTACAAGAATTTATTTTCAAGTATAATAGTAAAAGTGGTCGAGTGACCCGAATAACGGTATTCCGCTAAATGGTTGATCTATTTAAGAATGCTAGTTGGAAGGAGAAAAAATAATGAGCAATTTAATCGAAAAAATTACTGCAGCTCAATTACGTGACGATGTTCCATCTTTTCGTCCCGGAGATAATGTACGTGTTCATGCTTTAATCGTTGAAGGTGAACGTGAGCGTGTGCAAATTTTTGAAGGTTTAGTAATTAAACGCCGTGGTACAGGAATTAGCGAATCATATACAGTTCGTAAAATTTCTAACGGTGTAGGTGTAGAGCGTACTTTCCCAGTACATTCACCCCGTGTTGCTAAACTTGAAGTTATACGTAAAGGTAAAGTACGTCGTGCTAAACTTTACTATATCCGTAAATTATCTGGTAAAGCAGCTCGTATTAAAGAGTTGAATAACTAATCATTTAATTAACCACTAATCGTTTTGACGGTTAGTGGTTTTTTGTTTCAAAAAAGCTCTGACCATCGGCCAGAGCTGAATATTTTGTCTAATAGATTTTTAAAAAACAATAACTGGGAAACCATAGTCAACATAATCCCAAATTACTTGAGCAGCGTCATAAGGAGTATTGATACAGCCTAATGATCCGGCAGTTAAATGAACATCTCCTCCATATTGTGACTGCCAGGGGGCATTGTGTATGCCTTGAGCCTGGTCATCGAAGCGAATCCAAAAAGTAACAGGGGTGGAATAGGACTGTCCGCTGATATGGTTATAGCCGACTAAGTCTGTATCATACAACATCTCATTAACAGCATTAGCACCTGGAATGGTTTCAGCTCCCGGCTGTCCGGAAACGATAGGGGTAGAAAGGATTAAGTTACCATCTATGTATAAGTACATCATTTGGTAGGCTAAATCAATTTCAACATGCGAATTACCAATGTCATCTTTAGCGTTAGCAATTCCACCGGTTGAATAAACAGCGGGTTCCCGGCGCACATCTACACCTGCTTCCAAGTCCGAAATTATATTTGCTACCTCTTGATCAATATCAATGCCCCAGCCTAATATTCCGGGAGGAACCTGAACTGTACCTTGATTTGTAGAAATAAAATCGCGCGTTTTGCTAAAAGTATTATGCTCATAATGTAAATCTGTCACAAATTCATAAATAGCTTCCTCATTATAGATTACAGACTGAGAATCGCTATTGAATTCAACCCAGTCAGCGATTAAATCAGAAGGTATGGTATACTCTTCTTCAGCGATTAATAAATTTATTTCAATATCATTAAGGGCATTGAACTTTTCAAGACGTGCTGTAATATCGGAACTTTCCGAAGTCAGCTCAGGCATAATATAAGCCTGTGAAAGGTCCACTTCGACTTGGTTTTCCCTTAAATTATGACTGATTTCCGAAGCTAGAAGAGTGTAATCTATTTGTTCTCCTCTTTCACCAGGGACGGCATAATAGCCTTGAGATTCTTCATAAGCAATATAAGCATTTTGGGCCGCTGAGCGGTCTTCATTGTCAAAGCCTTGTTCCTTAAGTGCGGATTCTAAGGCTTGAGGGTCTATTGATAACCAGTCATCAGACAAGCTTTCAACCTCGTTGTAATCAAAATAATGACGGAACCATTCACTGGAATCCTGCTTGTCATGTGCTTGGAATAATGCATCATCTAATTTTAATTGAGCATTATCCGGGGTGATAGCAAACTCTGCTGCTGCCTGCCCGTTTTCAGTTAAAGTGATGGTAGTATTAGCCAGTTCATGACTAATCTTATCTTGAGCAGAGACCGGAGAAAGATGGCTTATATCAAAAACAGCTAAGCGGGTATTAGGAATAAACCTATCCTCGTAATAGTTATTGCCTGCCAGATAACTCCCCGTTAATAACAACGAAGTACCCCCTAAAAGAATTAATTTTGTTTTCATCAGAATGCTCCTCATCAATAAATAATACCTTTTTAGTATAACATCTATTTGAATAAAAGGTAAAGGGTCTTACTAACTGTTAGAATATTATTACTTTCAATAATTTTAACTAGTAATCTCCTATTCTTACTGTATCGTTAAAAGTTGCGAAAAAAATTGATGGGTGTCAAGTAATAAAAAAAGTGCTATGTCCTAAGTCAAATATCCCCTTTATACTAGGAATAAGATCTTGTGCAATATGATTGAAAAATTAAGCTGAAATCTGGAGGGAAAATAAAAATCTTTTATCACCGCGCTAAGACTCTACTGAGCTAGCATTCGCGGTAATAAAAGATTTTTATTTTGTAAGATTGTTGTCTAAACTGACGGGTGATGCAATCACCGATAATTTTTATTGATTCAGCATCTCTTTTTTAATGCCTTGATTTAAAATAGTAGCCGGATCTAAAGCTGGATAGACATCCTCTTCAATTTTACCAGAAAACTTTTGCATTTCTGTTAAATGCAATTCATGAAGTTGTTTGTTTTGATCCATAGCAAAAACAACCAGTTCCCCGACTATTGAATGGGCATCTCGGAAGGGGATACCTTTCCTAACTAAGTAGTCAGCAAATTCAGTAGCATTCAAATAGCCTTCATTAATTGTTTCCTTGAGGCGTTCTTCGTTAACCTGTAATTCACTAATCACACCGGTTAATATTTTTACACAAGCGGAAGTAGTATCAAAAGCTTCAAAATAAATAGCTTTATCTTCCTGCATGTCCTTGTTGTAAGTGAGCGGTAAGCCTTTCATGGTAACAAACATCGCATTTAAAAGACCAATCACTTTGGCAGATTTACCTCTGATTAACTCCAGCGCATCCGGGTTTTTCTTTTGCGGCATCATGGAAGAACCGGTTGCGAAAGTGTCCGAGCTTTCAACAAAAGCAAATTCCTGACTGGAATAAATAATAAATTCTTCCGCAAACCGACTCATATGCATCATAATACCAGCAAAAGCTTGTAAACCATCGATGACAAAATCTCTGGAACTTACAGCATCTAAAGTATTTTCCTGGACTCCACGGCTAAAACCTAAAAGTTCAGCAGTTTGTTCCCGGTTGATATCATACGTTGTCCCTGCAAGAGCACCTGCACCTAAAGGACTTTCATCCATCAAGGAGATAGCATCTTTCATTTTTTGAATATCACGCTCAAACATAGCAACATAGGCTTTTAATACGTAAGAAAAGGGTACAATTTGAGCTCTTTGTAAATGAGTATAAGCAGGCATGAATACTGATACTTCAGAACCTTTAGATAAAAAGGCTGCGATCATTTCTTCAGTAAGTATGATTAGCTGATTGATGGTATCTTTTACATAAAGTTTCATATCCGTGGCTACTTGATCGTTTCTTGAGCGTGCCGTATGCATTTTCTTACCCACTGCACCCAGTTCTTCTGTCATTTTTGCTTCCACAAAAGAATGGATATCTTCATAGTCGCCACTTAAAATACTTGAGTCAGCTTCAATATCATCATGGAGATTGCTTAAAGCTTCTTGTAACTGATTACTTTCTTCTTTAGATATAATTTTACAATCACCTAACATCTTTACATGAGCAATAGAAGCAGTGATATCTTGACTCCATAATCTTTTGTCCAATGAGAAAGATTCATTAAATTCTTGCATTAAGTCAGAGGCTCCTGCTTGAAACCGTCCTCCCCATAAAATTGCCAATTAAATCATTCCTTTTCTTCTTTGAATCTTAGTTGGAAGGGTGATGACATTAATATAACCATGTGCATCGTGATGACTGAATAAATCATCTTCACCAAATCCGGAAACATCTTGGTCAAATAGTTCGTTGGGACTGGCTACTGAAGCCGGGAAAATATTACCTTTATAAAGACGCAGACTGACAGTGCCGTTGACATATTGCTGGGTAGTATCCATAAAGGTATGAATGGCTTCGCTGACTTGTGAATACCACTGGCCGTTATAAATTAACTCTGAAAATTCTACTGCAATTTGATTTTTAAGTTTAATGGTTTCTTTAGTCAGTGTTAAAGACTCTAAACGCTGGTGAGCTTCCATTAAAATGCTTGCTCCCGGAGTTTCATAAATCCCACGTGATTTCATACCAATTAAACGGTCTTCAATCCAGTCTAAAATACCGATGCCATGTTTGTTTCCATAAGTATTTAATGTTTTTAAGATATCGACTGGTTTCATTTCTTGACCATTCACGGCTACAGCTTCACCTTTATTAAATTCAATGGTAACTACTTCACTTTCATCAGCGGCATTAAAAGGTGAGTTTAGATTGTGTAGGATATTATCATAATCTACTTCGTTCTCAGGATTTTCGATATCGCCACCTTCATGAGAAATATGCATTAAGTTTTCATCTTCAGAATAAATTTTTTCTTTAGTTGAAGTAATGGGTACACCTTTTGATTTTGCATAGTCGATTGCATCTTCACGTGATTTTATATTCCAAGTTCTCCAAGGGGCAATAATTTCCATTTCAGAGTCAAAAGCAGCAATTCCCATTTCAAAACGAACCTGGTCATTTCCTTTACCGGTACAACCGTGGCAAATTGCATAAGCTTCTTCTTCATGAGCAATTCTGACTAACTCTTTTGCGATTAAAGGACGGCCTAAGGCAGTACCTAAGAGGTAAGTACCTTGATACTTAGCGTTTGCTTTAATAGCTGGATAAATAAAATCTTCAACAAACTCATCTGCGACATGGGGGCAGAAAAATTTTGCCGCTCCTGAAGCTAAAGCTTTTTTCTCTACAGCCGCCCAATCTTCTTTTTGTCCTAAATCAACACAAACGGCAATAATATCTGCATCATAATTTTCTTTCAACCATGGGATTGTAATTGAAGTATCTAATCCACCGGAATAAGCTAATACAATTTTTTCTTTTGTCATAATATATTTCCTCCTAAATAAAAAACCGCCCCTAGCCAAAGCTAGAGGCGGGTTATCAACACGCGGTACCACTCTATTCGACGGATAAAAAAATTACTTTTATCAGTCCTTAAACCTGTATCGTAGGTGAACGTAAATAACTACTCAATTCATTATTTATTCTCAAAAGTGCGGTTCAGATAATTTCTATTGCTGACTTCCACCTTCTTTCAGCTCGCTGTAAATAAAAAATTTATCTTACTCTCTTTTTCTTTGAATTATTAAAATTAGATTAAGATTAGTTTAAACTCTAAGATTAAAAATGTCAAGCTCCTTTTTATAATATTTTATAATTAAGCAAACTTCTCTTTTAAAAAATATTATCGATTATAAATTTTTTTATTATTTAACTATAAGTAAATGAATCAATGCTTAACTTATAATTTGACTTATAAAGGTTTAAAAATATACAATTAAAATATATAGGCCTTTTTTTACTGATTATTAATGTTATAAATTAAATTCGCTTCATTTGATTAGTTTTAGAGTGAGAACTTAAAAAGAAAAAGCAGATAATAGAAAGATGAGTTAATAGAAAAGGAGTATAAAATGAATTCAAAAGAGAAACCAATTCAAGTTTTTTCAGAAATTGGTAAATTAAAAAAAGTGATGTTGCATCGCCCAGGTAAAGAACTTGAAAATCTGACACCTGACAGCTTAGAACGCTTATTATTTGATGATATTCCTTTTTTAGAAGAGGCACAGGCTGAACATGACAATTTTGCCAGGATTTTAGAAGAAAATGGGGTAGAAGTTTTATATTTAGAGCGCTTAGCAGCAGAAGCTATTGATGCTGCCGATGTTAAAGAGACGTTTGTCAGTCAATGGTTAGAGGAGTCTGGTCTACCAGCAGGAGCAGTTTATGATAAAATTTATGACTTTTTGTTAAATATGGAAGATACTTTTAACATGGTATTAAAAACCATGGAAGGGTTTAAGAAAAATGAATTTGATGCGATCGAAGATTCTTTAGCAGGGGCAGTAGAGTCAGAAAATTATCTGTATATTGATCCAATGCCTAACTTATATTTTACGCGGGATCCCTTCGCGACAATTGGTCAAGGTGTTGCAATTAATCGCATGTATTCTGACACCCGAAATCGGGAAACAATTTATGGTGATTATATTTTTAAATATCATCCAATCTATGGTCATAAAAACACACCTATTTACTATGACCGTGAAAATGATACAAGAATTGAAGGTGGAGATAAATTAGTTTTATCAAAAGAGGTGATAGCCGTCGGTATTTCTCAACGTACCGCTGCACAGTCAATCGAAACCTTGGCTAAAACTGTGTTTGAAAAAACGAACTTTAAAAAAGTGCTCGCATTTTTAATCGAAAGTAATCGTAAATTTATGCACCTAGACACGGTATTTACTCAAGTGGATTACGATAAGTTTACCATTCATCCTGAAATTGAAGGCGACTTAAAAGTTTATGAAATAACCCCGGCAGAAGAAGAAGGGGAAGTAGTAATTTCAGAAAAAATTGATTCCTTAGATAAGATTTTAGCCCAGGCATTAAAAGTAGATAAAGTAAGCTTGATACGTACCGGCGGAGATGATATTGTTTCAGCAGCACGAGAACAATGGAACGACGGCTCCAATACTCTGGCAATTGCACCGGGAGAGGTGATTGTCTATGATCGGAATACAATTACTAATAAACTATTGGAAGAAGCAGGAGTAAAGCTGCATAAAATTAAAGGCAGCGAATTGGTTCGCGGCCGTGGCGGCCCTAGATGTATGAGCATGCCGCTTTATCGTGAAGAACTATAGAAATATATTCAGTATATTAATAATAGTTTTTACAAAACACACTTTTTTTACTATAATAAATAATCGCTCTTAAAAGAGTATAGAAGACCAGGAAATTGTCATCGACTTCCGGGTCTTTTATTTTAGAAAGGAAAGTGAAATGAATGCCCGAAAAGAAAGAAGGGTCACTTGAACCCTCTACACTGCCCGGTGTTGATAACAATTCAAAAACAGACCTCGTCAAGAGTAAAAAAAGGTTTAATATGCCCAGCTCTTTTACTTTATTGTTTTTTATAATTATCGGCCTAGCTGTCCTTACATGGTTTATTCCTGCAGGGGCATATAACTATACTTTTGATGGAACAGTTATCAGCGGCTCCTATCATCGAATCGCTCAAAATCCTCAAGGTTTATGGGACATCCTCCGAGCACCTTTTGATGGAATGATTGGAACTGAAACAACACAAGGGGCAATAGAAATTGCTCTTTTTATTTTTGCAATAGGCGGTTTTTTAGCAGTGGTAACTGAAACAGGAGCTGTGGATACAGGTATTCAAGCAGTTATCCGCCATTCCAAAAATAACATGAGTCAATTGATTTGGATTTTAATACTTGTTTTTGCTTTAGGCGGTTCAACTTATGGGATGGCTGAGGAGACCATACCTTTTTATACTATATTAATTCCTTTAATGGTAGCGGTGGGTTATGATGCCTTGGTTGCCATTTCTATTGTGTTAATTGGTACCGGTATAGGAGTTCTTGCTTCAACTGTTAATCCTTTTGCAACAGGGATTGCTTCTGCCATGGCAGGAGTGAGTATAGCCGATGGGCTCTTACTTCGTACGATTATGTTTATAGCTTTATATATTCTGGCCAGTCTGTTTGTCTCGCGTTATGCTGATCAAGTAAAACAAGATCCGGCTAATTCGATATTATCTAAAGAAAAGTTCAATGAGCACCGGCAACGTTTTGCAGTTCAAAAAGACCTGCCTCCAATGACTTCTATTCAAAAAAAGGTTTTGGTTATTTTCTTCGTTACTTTTTTAATTATGATTGCAGGTTTACTGCCTTGGAGTGATTTAATTAATGGATTTACTTTTTTAGAAGAAATTCATTCAGATTTAATGGGGCTGCCTGTTTTAGGTAATTTAATGGGTCAAAGTCTTTTACCGCTGGGCGGGTGGTATTTAATGGAAATTACGGTTCTTTTCTTCTTAAGTTCCATTATAATTGGGTTTATTTCTAAAATGGGTGAACAACGATTCGTAGAAGTTTTTATTGATGGTACCAAAGATTTATTGGATGTTGTTTTAATTGTTACTGTAGCCCGTGGTATTCAAGTGATAATGAACAATGGCCAAATCACCGCCACTATCTTGTTTTGGGGAGAAAAGGTATTAACAGGATTATCAGAAGGGATGTTTATTACGTTCACCTATCTTTTTTATATCCCTATGTCTTTTTTAATACCTTCAACATCAGGACTGGCGGCAGCTACTATGGGTATCATGGCGCCCCTGGGGCAATTTGCGGGTGTTGCAGAAAGTTTAGTAGTTACTGCCTATCAGTCTGCTGCTGGATTGGTTAACTTAATTACCCCCACATCCGGAGTGGTGATGGGAGCCTTAGCTATAGCAGGTATACCGATCACAAGCTGGTGGAAGTATATCTGGAAATTACTTGCTGCAATTATCGTGGTAACCATTGCTTTGCTCGTTATATCAACCTGGATTGGTTGATTTTTAGTTAATTTTGCGACAAAACAAGGGGCTGCGTCATAAGTCTCATATAACTTCTATACTATAATTTAAATGTTGTACAATATGATTGCATAATTACCAAACTGAAATCTGAAAGAAAAAAAGTTTTATCACCGCATCAGAACCCTATGCGTTAGCGTTCGCGGTAATAAAACTTTTTTAATTTTATGTAAGATGGATTTTAAAACTGACTTATGACACAATGCCTTAATTTTCCTACACTTTTTGTTTGATACTCTTTCCATCATATGGAGGAAGACCTTCTTGCAGTTCTTGCGATTGAGCTTCAAGCTCTTTCCCAATATCCGTATCGGCGATTTTTTGACGTCTTGGCCTTTGAGTAACAATATATTGTTCCGGCAGGATATCGTGTTTATTGGCAATGGCTTCTTCTTTGGAAGTGAAAGGAGTATGCGCTACGATATATATTTCATTGGAATTGTCTACGAGAGTGTAGCCGGCAATCCCTGTAACTTTTTGATAAGGCTTTGCCAAACCTCCGTCAATTACCAGCATCTTTCCTTGAGCTTTTACCGGCTTTTCGCCATCTAAAGCTTTAACAGGAGTATGGCCGTTGACGATATAGCCATCTTCTTTTAAGTCAAATTCAGCTAAAATTTTATTACAAAAGTCGACTTGATTACGTAGTTGATAATAAGGATTTTGAATTTCCTTATGAGTACTTTTATCACTACAGAAATATCGTTCGAAAGTCTTCATGGCATGTTTACCAAAAAGTGTTGATACTTCGCCACACCACAAGTACCATACTAAATCAGTATCAAAATCATTGTAAGACCGCTTGTTGGCAAAGGAGTTAATAATCGCTTTTTCAAAACGGTCCATTAATGAACGGCCTGAATAAGTATGACCTTCTAATTCAATTTCTAAAAATTCTCCATCTTCTGTTGAAGGAATACAGCCGTGAAATAATAGGTTTTTATTATAAGTTTTATGCATTGTTCCATGAAAAACCAGGAAGTTGACATGGCGTTCAAGTTTGTCCGAATTTTGAAATTGGTGCATTAAATCTAACATAATTAATTCTTCGCCTAAAGTTAGTTCAAATGGATTCATCACATCGACTCTTTGGAAACAGCCATCAACGATATTATACCACTCACCCTCGATTTCAACCGATTGGCGGTCATGGGACAGTTTATCTAACAGTAAGCGGTGATCCATATTAAAATCAGGACGCCTTTGAATAATTTGACTCTCAATTTTAAATTGCATAATCGAAATAGCTTGATGCATCAAGGTGATGTCATCGATTTCTTCTTGACTTAAATGAGAATTATCGCCCCGAGGATGAAAGGCTGGATTATCTTTATAATAGCGTCTGCCGTATTTAGCTAAGCGGGTAAGATTGATACCATAATCTTCCAATAGGTTCACATGGCCGTAGCGCAGCTGAATACGTAACACATTAGCTAAACAGGCCATTGAACCGGAATAGGCGCCTATCCAAATAATATCATGGTTTCCAAATTGAATATCAAGAGATGGAACTTTCATTAAACGATCCACAATTTTATCAGGGTGAGGACCCCGGTCGTAGATATCTCCTAAAACATGAAGATGATCGACCACAAAACGTTGGATTAACAGCGAGAGGGCCACAGCAAAATGATTTGCCAGGTTCAAGTTAATCATTGTGTTAAAAATCGAATGATAATAATTTTCTTTATTAGTATTTTCATCGTATTGGTAAATAAGTTCTTCTAAAATATAAGCATAAGCTTTAGGCATGGCTTTTCTTACTTTGGAGCGTGTATATTTAGAGGAGACATAACGAGTAACCTGCACAAGTTGATCGAGTAAGGTGATCCATTCTTCTTTTGTTTTTTGAGCAGGAAGTAAAATATCTTCTGGATAATAAATAGAAAAACACAATTCTTTTTGTTCTTCTTCACTTAAGATTCCGTCGAATAAATCCGCAACTTTAATAGAGATAACACCTGAACAGGTTCGTAATAAATGGTCAAAAGCTTCAAATTCACCATGTAAATCACTTATGTAATGCTCGGTGGCTTTGGGGAGTTGCTTAATTGCTTCAAGGTTAATAATTTCAATCAAATCATGAATAACTGGATTATCTTTTTTTAGCTTACTCATTGCAGGGCTCCATTCTTTTTAACATGTCTAAAAATAACTTACACATCCTATAAATTAAGTAATAATTAAAGATTTGTCAACTCCTGTCATTTTTATTTGTTAATGAGAGGTATTTTGTTATACTAAAAAATAGAGTTTGAATGTAAAAATGAAAAGGGGAGAGTACTAGATGTCACAATTTAAAGAAAAATTCGATGCTTTATTAGAAGAGAAAAAACTTCCTGCTAAATACCAAACCATTCCTGATGGCCATCATTTATATCGTTTCCAATTCCGCGTTACAAAAGAAAGAATTCTAATTGTGGAAGTCATCATTCAAGATAATGACAAAAAATACTTTGATGCCCAGATCATCTATCGTAATGTACACAGATTAAATGATCCCGGAAAAGAAGACGAAGCTTTAGAATTAATCAATGAGTTAAACGGGATGAGAACAGGTTATTATAGTTTATTCTTAGCAGGAGACGGGGAAATATATTTACGTTCTCTCATGCGCACAGGCCAGGATCCTTACCCATTATATGAAACCTTAGTAGTAGGCTCCGGGATTTCCCGAACACTCCAACCGCTTATGCAGGAGAAATTAGGAGAGTCTGCCAAAGATAAATAAACGTTAACTATAAAACGTATCATTAAGAAAAGGTGATAGTTTGTTTGACCATTATATAGAGGATCGTCCGGGATTAAATTTCGCCTTTCAATTACTTATCGGCCTCCTATGTGCTGTATCTATTGCGATTGCTTTAAATCTATTTCTTATACCGGGCGACCTGTTTGCTTCCGGTATTACCGGTATCGCTCAGATCATTGATTATTTCACGAGTAGAATGCCAGCCCTGGGGAGTTTCTTTACAGTCGGTAATATTTATTTCATGCTGAATATACCTATTATTATTTTGGCTTGGATCCGGTTAGGGAAATATTTTACTTTAATGACGCTCTATACTGTTATTCTTACTACCGTATTTACTAACTTGGTCCCCGTTTATACTGTTTCAACTAATCCTTTGTTGAATGCTATTATGGGTGGGGTCATCAATGGCGTGGGAAGCGGTATCGCGATTAAGTATGGAATTTCGGCTGGCGGACTTGATATTGTGACGCTCATAGTGAGCCGGGCGACAGGGTTAAATGTTGGTTCCATTTCTTTTGCAATTAACTTTTTCATTATAAGTGCAGCGGGAATGATTTTTGACTGGGAAAATGCGCTTTTTACCCTCATTTCAATTTATGTCTTATCTCGTATGGTAGATACAATACATACCAATGAACAGCGATTAACCGCTTTTATAGTCACTACCGAAACAGATGATGTAGTCAATGCTATTTATAAGGCAATTGTTAGAGGAGTTACTATTTTAGAAGGAAAAGGCGGGTATTCACGGGATCGTCGCGATGTTTTGATGGTGGTTCTTAACCGTTATGAAATGTATGCTTTACAAAAAGCCGTTCGGTCAGTAGATAGCAATGCTTTTGTGAATATTATCCACTCTACTAAGGTCAGCGGACAATTCTACAGCCGTCAAGAACAACAAATGATGCGTAAACAAGTGAAGGTTCATGACCAGGAAGAACAAAAA
>CAYYGA010000004.1:0-37110 GCA_964471435.1 uncultured Facklamia sp. | reverse complement strand
GACGGGATACAGTTTTTCATGGCAACGCCCCGCCCGGCGTATTCGATCATTTCATGATCATTATCTTCATCTCCAAAAGCAAAGATGTTTTTTTGCGGTATATGGTAGAAATCGGCAATAGCTTGAACCGCTTTAGCTTTGTGCACTCCTGCTTGTACCACTTCTAACACAGGGAAATCTCCACCCCAGGTCCTCACTTCAACATCACCCTGGTATTCTTCTAAAACTTGACGACGGATAACTTCCTGTTGTTCACGAGCTGAAAATATAGTAATGGCTGTTGGATTTTGAGTCAATGAATCGCGCGAAAGTTTTGTATATTCTGCCTCATCTTTTGGATAAAAAGGGCTGTCAGGTAAATTAGTTGAGGTAGTATATAGTTGATGCAGTCCCTCAGCACACAGAAGATCAATATTTAATTCTTCCTGGCGAGCAAATAGGTCCAATGCTATTTCACGGTCTAATTCATAATGATAAGTAGGTAACCAAGCATCTTTTCCAGGAAAAGCACAATAAGCCCCATTAAAAGTAGCCATAGGGGACTGAATATTTAATTGTTGGTAAATACCAATTGTATTACGAAAAGGTCGACCGGTTATGATTGATACCATGTGTCCCATTGCCGATAAGGTACGTAGGGTTTTAATAGTTAAAGGGGTTAATTGTGACCGATCATTTAAAGTTGTGCCATCTAAGTCGATAGCAATTAGATGTTGTTGCATATATATGCCTCCTAAATTATTACTTTCTGATTATAGCAAAACCAGAGGTAATTACCAAAAGAATTGATAAAAATATTGCTAAGTGACTGTTTTTATGTAAAATGAATTAGAAAGCAGTTGATTTAGTTTGATAGAAAGGTTGTGTATTAGTGGATATATTAGCTTTAAGAGAAAAAAAAGAATTGACTGAAGAAGAGGCATTAATTTTTGAACGCTTATCCACAGTGATTGACCCGGAACTGGGAATTGATATCGTTAATTTAGGTTTAGTTTATGAAGCTACTTTACAAGAAGATGGTAAATTGAATGTTGTGATGACTTTAACCACACCCATGTGTCCTTTAGTCGATCATATAGTCGATGATATACATTTTGCGTTTGAAGAAGTTCCACACGTTAAGGAAGTCGATACAGAAATTACTTTTGACCCTCCTTGGTCTTTAGAAAAATTATCCCGCTATGCTAAAATAGCCTTAGGTGTCTTCTAACTCTTTATTTAAAAGAAAAAATATCTCCTCTACATTCCACAACCACTTATGTAATACTTATTGAAAACTATCTTGCTGAGTAGTAGCCAGTAACCCATCATTTATATTAAAAAAATAGGTTGGATGCAGATTATTTGCCTGCAGCTCCAACCTTTTGTTATGTTAATAAATAGAAGAAAGGAAGGGTCTTATCGCACAGACTAAACAATTTATTTCGCATGATGTTCTTTTATCCAAACTTGATGGTGCGATTTTGCATGATAAAATCGGTCAATTTGAGATACAGCTCATTTTATACGCCCCTTCATCATTGATTGCTACAGACATCCGAACTGGATTCCCTTCATTAATGAGTAGTGAAAGAAAAAGAGTGGATACATTTATCGAGAAGCAGTGGACCGAATTTGTTGAAGATAAAACATTTAAGCGTGTACGGCCTTTATCCATTATAGATGAATTTTTAGAAATACTGGAACCTTCACTGGTGAAATTCTACAAGCAACATCAAGAACTTGAACTGGATTCTTTAGCCGTATCAACTTACCTAAATCCCTACCAACCATCAATCCCTCCTCATTCCTGCAGTGGAAACTCTTTAACCCCATCAGATCAAAATAACATTGATAAAGGAAATAAATAATAATCAAAGAAAAATATTGACCTTATTTGACCAATGAGGTATACTATATTTAAGCTCTTTAAAAGAGCTTTTCTTTTAATCAAAATTATCTGACTATTTTTGACCAAACGTATACAAAATTAAAAAGGAGTGGCTTTATGATAGAAAAAATGACAACAACCTTGCAATCAGCGATTGCAGAAGCACAGCAAACAGCCATGACGCGAAAACATCAACAGATTGATATCCCGCATCTATGGTTAATATTTATTCAGCCTGATCATTTTGCCGCAAAGCTTTATCAAGATGTAGGCGTCGACCGCCAGGCTTTTCAACTAGAAATTGAAAAAGAAATTGATAAAATTGCTCAAATAACGGGAGGAAATGTTCAATATGGTCAACAGTTCAGTCCGCGTTTATCACAATTATTAACAGATGCAAATAAAATTGCACAGGAACTTCAAGATGAATATTTAGCTACAGAAGTAGTGTTATTGGCACTTTATGAACAAAAAGGGAATCCTTTGACTAAATGGTTGGAAAGCCAAGGTATTACTCAGACAGATTTACGTCAAAGAATTGAAACATTGAGAGGAGGAAGTAATGTGACTTCACAAAACCAGGAGGAAAATTATGAAGCTCTATCAAAATATGCTACTAATTTAAATGAGGCAGTAAAAGAAGGTAAGCTGGATCCTGTCATCGGCCGTGATGAAGAAATTCGTGATGTTATCCGGATTTTATCACGTAAAACTAAAAACAACCCCGTTCTCATTGGAGAACCCGGCGTCGGAAAAACTGCGATTATTGAAGGGCTGGCTCACCGTATTTTCCGTAAAGATGTGCCTGAGAATCTAAAAAATAAAGAAATATGGTCATTGGATATGGGAGCTTTGATAGCGGGAGCAAAATACCGTGGCGAATTTGAAGAACGTCTAAAAGCAGTTCTTAAAGAAGTAAAAGACTCTGACGGGGAAGTTTTACTTTTTATCGATGAAGTACATATGATTGTCGGAGCAGGTAAAACAGAAGGTTCCATGGACGCCGGTAATTTATTAAAGCCGATGCTTTCACGTGGTGAATTACACATGATAGGGGCGACCACTTTAGATGAGTACCGTGAAAATATTGAAAAAGATAAAGCTTTAGAACGACGTTTTCAACGGGTTCTTGTTCAAGAGCCGACGGTCGAAGATACCATTTCGATTTTACGTGGGTTAAAAGAGCGTTATGAAATTCACCATGGCGTTAATATTCATGATAATGCTTTGGTAGCAGCGGCAACTTTATCCGACCGCTATATTACCGACCGCTTTTTACCGGATAAAGCCATCGATCTAGTGGATGAAGCTTCAGCTACCATAAAGGTAGAAATGAACTCCATGCCGACTGAAATGGATGTAGTTAATCGACGTTTAATGCAATTAGAAATTGAAGAAGAAGCTCTTAAAAAAGAAACGGATGATGCGAGTAAAAAACGACTAGAGATCTTACAAGAAGAACTAACTGAATTACGAGCAGAAGCTAATGAATTGAAAATGCGCTGGGAAATTGAAAAAGAAGGCGCTAATCTTTTAAGAGAAAAACGTGAAACTTTAGAAAGTGCCAGACGTCAATTAGAAGATGCTGAAAGTAATTATGATTTAGAAACAGCAGCTCGTTTACGCCATGGTGAAATTCCTCAACTAGAAGCGGAATTAAAAGAATTAGAAGCGAAAACGGAAGCTCAAGCTGATGAAGACAGTCAACGTTTAACACAAGAACGAGTGACCGACGTCGAGATTGCAAAAGTAGTAGAACGTTTAACAGGTATTCCAGTTAACCGCTTGGTTGAAGGGGAACGTGCTAAGTTAATGAATATGGAAAATATTTTACATCAACGTGTTATTGGACAAGATGAAGCGGTTGAAAAAGTAACGGAAGCAGTTTTGCGTTCTCGTGCAGGCTTACAAAATCCTAGCCGTCCAATTGGATCCTTCCTCTTCTTAGGTCCAACAGGAGTTGGGAAAACGGAATTAGCTAAAAGTTTAGCAGAAGTATTATTTGATGACGAGCACCACATGGTTCGTTTAGATATGTCGGAATACATGGAAAAACATTCCGTTTCCCGTTTAGTTGGAGCCCCTCCAGGTTACATTGGATATGAAGAAGGCGGCCAGTTAACGGAAGCAGTCCGGCGTAATCCTTATTCAATTGTATTACTAGATGAAATTGAAAAAGCACACCCAGATGTATTTAATATATTACTTCAAGTTTTAGATGATGGGCGGCTGACTGACTCTAAAGGACGGACAGTTAACTTCAAGAATACGGTTTTAATTATGACTTCTAATATTGGCTCGCATCTTCTTTTAGAAGGAGTGAATGAAGAAGGTGAAATAGAAAAAGGAACCGTTGTCCAAGTAAACCAATTGTTGAGAGAGCAGTTTAAACCTGAATTCTTAAA
This sequence comes from uncultured Facklamia sp., assembly GCA_964471435.1. Lineage (GTDB taxonomy): Bacteria > Bacillota > Bacilli > Lactobacillales > Aerococcaceae > Facklamia. The sequence goes on along the minus strand of CAYYGA010000004.1, from coordinate 32,835 downwards.
CCGGATTGATGATGTTGTCTTATTTAAGCCATTATCCCGTGAAAATATGCGCGGTATTGCTGATAAGATGCTAGTTCAATTGCGTCAGCGCTTAGCATACCAAGATATTACCTTAGAAATGTCCTCTGATGCATTAGATTGGTTGGCTGATAATGGATATGATCCAGTTTATGGGGCTAGACCTTTAATGCGATATATTACACGAGAGGTTGAAACACCTTTAGCAAAAGCTATTATTTCAGGCCGTGTTTTCCCTGATTCAACTGTTCATGTGAACTTAGTTGATGATCAGCTGGAATTTAATGCGGTTGAAAACAGCTTGGAAGTATAAGCAAAATAATATCGTTAACTTAACATTTACCCTTTGGCTTTGGCTGAAGGGTATTTTTTTAAAATAAATTTAATTCTAATCGATATAAATAAAAATAGAAAAATGTTAAAATTAAAGAAAGGTTTAAGTGAAAGGAGTGAAAAAGGTGAAAAAATTCGATCGTATAAAATTAGATCGTTTAATGGTGCGTTATATATTTCTGATCGCTGTTCTTATTTTAATTTTATTTAATTATCAAACTATTTTCAGCTGGTTTGGAAGAATATGGCTTGTATTAACTCCGTTTATATCTGGCATCATTATTGCTTATGTTTTAAATATTTTAATGGTAAAGTTTGAGGAGTCATTTGCTCCAGGCAATGAGCATCCGATGGTAAATGCTATCAGGCGTCCAATTAGTATTATTCTGTCTATCTTGATTATTATTCTTGTTTTAATCTTTGTTATAGGCTTAGTAGTGCCTCAAATATATAATGTTATTACGGCTGCTATTTCTGCGATTCCTCAAGTTATATCTGCGATAGAGAGTTTCTTAGACAGTATTGAACAGCTTCTGCCAGAAGGATCACAGGGCTTATTCGGTGGAGTTGAATCTGCTTGGCTTGAAATTAGTAATCGGTTGGGAAGTTTTGGACTTAACTCTTTCAGCGGAGTGATAAATACTACTTTATCAACAGTAGGATCGGTGACTTCCTTTTTAATTAATTTATTTTTAGCTTTTATCTTTGCTTTTTATATCCTCATGTCTAAAGAAAGACTGTTTGACCAATTTACCCGGCTGGTTATGACCTATACGAGTGAAGCTGCGGCTCGAAGAATTTTTTATGTTCTTACAACTATCGATGAATCTTTTACTTCATTTTTAACTGGAGAAGTGATTGACGCTACTATACTGGGCACACTAGTAACAGTGGGGATGTGGATTTTTCGTTTTCCTTATGCAGGGATGATAGGTGTTTTAACCGGAGTGTTTGCTTTAATACCTTTATTAGGAGCTTATATTTCAGGTGCTATAGGACTCGTACTCATATCTGTCCAATCATTATCCCAGGCTTTTTGGTTCCTGCTGTTCATTATTATCATTCAACAGATTGAAGGAAATATTATTTATCCGCGTGTGGTAGGAAGTTCATTGGGACTGCCTGGCATGTGGGTCCTCTTTGCAGTCACTGTAGGAGGAGGCCTGATGGGGATTCCAGGTATGCTGTTGGGGGTTCCGATTGCTTCAGCGACCTATAAGATACTGCGACGGGATGTTAGAGAGCGTGAGCGTTATTCATTAGAAGAGCGGAAGAAGTTCATACGTGATGCTAAGCAGGATTCCTTTAAAAGAGTGGCCGAAGAGTATGAGGAAATAGAATTTTATTCACAATAAATAAACAATTTTTGGTAATGCAATATTATTATTTTTTTAATAATATTGCATTATTTTTTTATCTTAAATAGTTTAGTATATGATATAATAGAGAGGAAAGGAGGAGACATCCAATGCTTTTTTTATTACCACTTGGAGTCGCTCTATTAATTGCCGCAATGTTTCTAAAATACCAGATTTTCTATATAAGCTTGGCAATTGCCTCATTCGCTTATTACTTTGGAATTCAAGGGGACAATGCTTTTATTCTCTTGTTGTTTTTAATTGGAATTGCACTTATGGTTGCAGAATTATATATACCTGATTTTGGAATTATGGGTGTTCTTGGATTAGGGGCTTCGATCTATGCTTTGTGGTTAAAAATAGGAGCTCTCAGACCTTTAATCGTTCTAGTTTTATTGTGTTTTTTAACAGCAGTGGTTCTATCTATAATATTGATGAGAATGGGTTTTGCATTAAATATTAGTCCGCGTTTTGTTTTACAGGAGTCTATGATCAGCAGTCTAGGATATTCTAGTGAATCAGATTATAGCTATTTAGTGAATCAAGAAGGAGTTACGATGACTGATTTGAGACCGGTCGGAAGAGCACAGTTTGATGACGAAATCTATGATGTGTACAGTCTTGAAGATATGATAGGACATGGGAGACAGATACGTGTAGTTCGTGTTGCAGGATCTAAAATATACGTAAGGAGCGTAGAGTAATGGATTTTTATAATATGAATAACAGTTTTAATGATACTAATTTTTTTGTTACCCTTTTTCTAATAATATTGGTTTTTATTCTTATTGTTTTGTTTTTCCGTTTTGTACCAGTAGGCTTGTGGATTACAGCGTATTTTTCAGGAGCTAAAGTTTCAATCGGTAATTTAGTAGGAATGCGACTGCGTCGAGTTACTCCTTCTGCGATTGTAAATCCTTTAATCAAAGCAACCAAAGCAGGGGTACCCATCGAAACGGACAAATTAGAAGCTCACTATTTAGCAGGGGGTAATGTTAACTTAGTAGTGGATGCTTTAATAGCCGCTCAACGTGCGAATATTGATTTAGAATTTGAACAAGCGGCTGCTATTGATTTAGCAGGAAGAAATGTTTTTGAAGCAGTACAAGTATCAGTTAATCCTAAAGTGATTGAAACGCCTGTTATTGCAGGGGTTGCAATGAATGGAATTGAAGTGAAAGCAAAAGCTAAAGTTACGGTACGTGCAAATATCGGACGTTTAGTTGGAGGTGCCGGTGAAGAAACTATTATTGCTAGGGTTGGAGAAGGAATTGTAACAACTGTAGGTTCATCTCCGACACATTCGCAAGTATTAGAAAATCCGGATCTAATTTCCCAAACCATTTTACGTAAAGGACTAGATTCGGGGACCGCTTTTGAAATCCTATCCATTGATATAGCAGATGTAGACGTTGGACGAAATATTGGGGCTAAGCTTCAAGCAGACCAAGCAGAAGCTGACAAAAAAATTGCGCAAGCAAAAGCGGAAGAAAGACGGGCATTTGCGGTGGCACAAGAACAAGAAAATGTGGCAGAAGTACAAAAAATGCGTGCAAAAGTAGTAGAAGCGCAATCAGAAGTGCCATTGGCTGTTGCTGAAGCATTCCGTAAAGGTCAATTAGGAGTAATGGATTACTATCAAATGGAAAATATTCAAGCGGATTCCAGAATGCGTAAGTCAATTGCTGGTGATGAAGATTCAAATAATGAAACTGAGTAGGGATAATTATGTTTATCTTTGATTTACTCATTATTTTTCTAATCTTTTACTTTCTTTCAAAACTTTTCTGGCCGCGCCGCTCACAGCAGAGTGAATCTTATGATCAGTTCGAAAGAAGTGGATCTCAAGGAGATAGACAAGCTGTAAGAGTTAAAAGGAGAGTAACTGATTTAAAAAATTCGAACCGGAATGATGATAAACTGTCCAGCGCATTTAAAAGGACGGAGGTTTCTTCGAATCGTTCCCCCCATAGAGCAAGGAGAAACTATAGCCAATATTATGAAAAGCAAGAGGTAACTAATGACCGCAGGGCATCTAAGGGAAAGAGCAATTCTCAAAAAAATAGGAGAAAGGCCGCTTCTTTAGATTCTGGACAGAGGCTAATTGAAGAGGATAGTCCCATCTACTCACCGCAGGTTAAGCAGGGATATCAAGACGACCAATTCGCTTCTATGAATGACTTTTCTTCTATGGATGATTTTTCTTCTATGAATGATTTCTCTGATATGGAGTTTCAGGAGGAGCATAGTCTTCAAGATAAGTTAGCTATGGACGTTACACAAACGCAGGTTTCAGATACAATTGGTGTAAATACAAATAAGACCAACCGACACCATTCTAAAAGATCTGCTAAAGGGAGCAGTAGAATGCGTAATTTACAAAAAGCAGTCATATGGTCAGAAATATTACAACTACCAAAAAGTTTACGTAAATAAGAAAGATTAAGCATTAAGTGTAATGCCCCTCAATCCGGTCATGGATTGAGGTTTTTTTTCTGTAAAATTTTACTGAATTTTAAAAATAGTTTACTAATCACTTTCACAAATCTAAACAACTTAAGATGCGTACTGTTAATTTTATCCGATGGTCTATATCTATAAATCGAAATCATTTATAAAAAAATAAAGAGTTTACTGGGAAAGGCTTGACGAACTTATAATTCACGATTATACTTCAAATTATATTAGATTAATATTAGAATAATTAAAAGTAAATTAATTCGAAGAGGTGAAAATGTGAGGACATTAGAAAAATTTACTGATTCGCGCGAATTTAACCGCTATGTCATCATGGCTACAGATAACAGTAAAATCACTCCTGATTTTATTGAAAAGCATAATATTAAACGTGGTCTCAGAAATAGTGACGGCACTGGAGTTATAGTAGGTGCAACGAAGGTTTCCGAAGTTTCGGGTTATGAAATAGTTGAAGGCAGAAAAAATCCGCAGGAAGGAAAGCTGTATTACCGTGGAATTAGTGTTCAAGATTTAATAGAAGGAGCTGCAAAAGGGGATTACAGATCCTTTGAAGAAACCTGTTATCTCCTGCTTTTTGGTCGCTTTCCTAACGAAGTAGACTATGCTCAGTTTTGCGGCATGTTAGAGGACTGCCGTAAACTACCTAATAACTATTTGGAAGATGTCATTTTAAATACACCGGCCAAAGACATAATGAATAAACTGCAACGGATGATACTCACTTTTTATTCCTATGATGAAAATCCCGATGCAACCGATTTGAATGAGATTTTATATAAAATAATTAATTTAATTTCAATGATGCCGGTAATAATATCCTATGCTTTTGTAGCTAATCAACATTATTTTGAAGAAGAAAGTTTAGTGATTCACCGGCCTAAAAAAGGAGCAGGAACTGCAGAGACAATTTTGCATTTAACCCGGCCAAACTGTAAATATACTCCAGAAGAAGTAAAACTGTTAGATTACTGTCTCACGATTCATGCTGAACATGGAGGGGGAAATAACTCTGCTTTTGCGGCCAGTGTCGTTGCTTCATCCGGCACAGATTACTACTCAGCTATTTGTACCGCAATAGGGTCACTTAAAGGACCCAAACATGGTGGAGCTAATAAGTGTGTCAATGACATGATTAATGACATTAAAAAAAATGTAAGCAACTGGTCAGACAAATCCGCTTTAAAGGCTTATTTAAAAGATATTTTAGATAAAAAAGCTTTTGATAAAACGGGTCTGATTTACGGCATGGGTCACGCAGTATATACTATTTCTGATCCTCGAACGGAAATTCTTAAAAAAGCAGCCAGGAAAATGGCAGAGGATAAAAATCAAGTGGCTTCATACCAGCTGATTGAAAACATTGAAACTATTTCACGAGAACTGATGAGGGAGCGGCGAGGCGATGATTTTCAAATACCTGCCAATGTTGATTTATATTCCGGTCTAGTATATAAACTCCTAGGTATTTCAGAGGAACTGTTTACCCCGATTTTTGCCTGTGCCCGTGTGGTAGGCTGGTCAGCTCATATTTTAGAGCAGCTGACAGATGGAAGAATAATTCGTCCCGCTTATGTTACGGTCCGTTCTAAAAATAAATATGTAGAAATGTCACAAAGGGACTAACAATGGGTGTCTAGTTAAATGACTTACGTGATAATAATCTAAAAAGTTTAAGGGGGATATCGGATGAGTTTTAAAAAAGAAAAATATTTATGTCATTACGTTAATAGAGAGCAATCATTTTTCTATTATGATATCGAAAAAGCAGCCAAAGATTTTGGTGGTAATGTTCGACAGCTTCCCTACAGCATCCGGGTTTTACTTGAATCTGTCATCCGGCAATTTGACGGCAAAAATATAACTATCGACCATATAAAAGCTTTAATTCATTGGAAGGAGACTCAGGAAATAACAGAGTATCCTTTTAAACCCATGCGGGTGGTCTTGCAGGATTTAACCGGAGTCGCCTCTATTGTTGATTTAGCTTCTATGCGCGAAACAATGGTCACTTTAGGACAGGATCCTTCGGTAATCAATCCCGAAGTACCGGTGGATATGGTAATAGATCATTCAGTTCAAGTGAATTACTTCGGCCAGGATGATGCCCTTTTTAAAAATATGCAAAAAGAATTCCAACGCAATGATGAGCGCTATAAATTTGCCAAGTGGGCGCAGCAGTCTTTTAAAAATTTTCGGGTAGTGCCTCCAGCTACCGGAATTATTCATCAAGTAAATATTGAATTTTTATCAGATGTTGTTTTGACAAACGAAGATGAAAAAGGACAGCTTGTTGCAGCTCCTGATTCTTTAGTAGGAACTGATTCTCATACCACCATGGTCAATGGTTTAGGTGTATTAGGCTGGGGAGTAGGGGGAATAGAAGCAGAAGCGGCCATGTTAGGCGAGGCTTCATATGCACCTATCCCACCAGTAGTAGGAGTTAAATTGACAGGAAGGTTAGCACCGACATCAAATGCTACCGATTTAGCTTTAACACTTACTGAGAAATTACGTACAGTAGGGGTGGTCGGATCTTTTGTAGAGTTTTTTGGGCCGGGTTATCAATCATTGAGTTTAGCTGATCGTGCTACTTTATCTAATATGGCGCCTGAATACGGGGCTACATGCGGTTTCTTCCCTATTGACCAAGAAACATTGGACTATCTGCATCTAACCAACAGAAGTGATGAAAGAATAGCACTTATTGAAGACTATGCTAAAGTGAATCATCTGTTTTATGATCCGGCAAATCAAGTAGAATTTACCCGTTTAATTGAATTCGATTTAACCCAGGTGGAAACATCTTTATCCGGACCCAAACGCCCTCAAGACCGGGTGAGTTTATCAGATGTGCCCGAAAAATTTATTAACAGCTTAACAAATCCTATGGGCAATCATGGCTTTGGATTAACTGAGGAAGCAGCTCAAAAAACAATATCATTTAAGTGGAAAGATCAAACAGTAGATTTGACACACGGATCCGTTTTAATTGCTTCCATTACTTCATGTACCAATACATCCAATCCTTATGTCATGATGGCTGGTGCTTTACTTGCTGAAAAAGCAGCGGCTTTAGGGTTAAAAACTAAACCTTACGTCAAAACTTCTTTTGCTCCTGGATCTAAAGCGGTGACGGCTTATATTGAAGCAGCAGGTCTGGCTCCGGCGATGCGAAAGCTTGGGTTTCATTTAGTAGGATATGGCTGTACTACATGTATCGGGAATTCCGGTGATTTAGATGCGAAGCTGGAAGAAGTTGTTAATGAAGAATCTTTGGTGGCCTGTTCAGTTTTATCCGGCAACCGTAATTTTGAAGGTCGGATTCACCCGGCAATTAAAGCTAATTACTTAGCATCACCGCCTCTTGTTATAGCTTACGCTTTATCAGGAAAAATTAATATCGATTGGAAAAAGGAAGCACTCGGACAAGATTATTCCGGACAGGATGTCTATTTAAAAGATATTTGGCCAAGTCATTCAGAAATTAATGACTATGTTGAAAAATATGTTACCAAGGATTTATTTACAGAAAGTTACGCTGATGTTTTTGATAATAATGAAGTGTGGAATGCTGTAGCTATTCCAGAGAGTATTTTATATGAGTGGGACGGGGAATCTACTTATATACAAAATCCGCCATTTTTCGAAGATTTTACTTTAGAATTAAAAAAAGTGGAAGCTCTAACTGATCTGCGTGTCTTAGCAAAATTCAGTGACTCAGTCACCACTGATCATATCTCACCGGCAGGTGCTATCCCTCGAACTTCAGCAGCAGGACATTATTTGCTAAATAAAGAGGTGTCTTTTATGGATTTTAACTCTTACGGCTCACGTAGAGGAAATCATAAAGTGATGATGCGGGGCACCTTGGCCAACATTCGGATACGAAACCAGTTAGTAACCGGAAAAGAAGGAAGTTTTACAAAACACTTTCCTACCGGTGAAGTTTTAACTATATTCGATGCTGCTATGCGCTATAAAAAAGCCGGAACCGGTTTAGTTATTTTAGCAGGAGAAGACTATGGTATGGGCTCTTCCAGAGACTGGGCAGCAAAAGGAGTAGGCTTATTAAATGTTAAAGCTGTTATAGCAAAATCCTTTGAAAGAATTCACCGGGCTAATTTAGTAATGATGGGTGTTCTTCCTTTAGAATTTATGCCGGGTGAAGGGGCGGACGAGCTCGGTTTAGATGGAGAAGAAATTATATCACTTTATTTAGATGAAAAGACTGGTATTCATGATATTATCGATGCCACTGCTGTAAACCCCCGAGGCGAAAAGACTAATTTTAAAGTGCTTGTGCGTTTCGATTCACAAGCAGATATTAATTATTATCATCATGAAGGAATCTTGCCTTTTGTAATACGTAAAAAACAAGCATTACTATTAGAATAAAATTTAAAGGAGTTAATATTATGCACCAAGCTATTACACTTATACCAGGAGATGGTATTGGAGAAGAAATAACCGAGTCGATGATAAAAGTGTTGCAGGCTGCTGGGGCTGAGATTGAATGGGAAACCGTACAAGCCGGACAATCAGCTTATGAAGAAACAGGCAGTTTAATCCCGGAAAACGTTTTAGAGTCTATAAAAAAGAATAAAGTAGCTATAAAAGGACCTATCACCACTCCTATTGGTGAAGGTTTCCGCTCTGTGAATGTTCAGTTACGTAAGGAGTTTGATCTTTTTGCAAATGTGCGGCCCGTTCAAAGTCATGATGGTGTGAAAACCCGGTACTCAAACATTGATCATATTATTTTTAGAGAAAACACAGAGGATTTATATGCAGGTATAGAAGAACAAATATCTGAAGATGAATGTCATTCGATAAAAATAATAACACGAAAAGCCAGTCATCGGATTGCAAAAAAGGCTTTCGAATATGCTGATCGACAAGGCGAGAATAAAGTAACCGTAGTCACAAAAGCTAACATTATGAAGTTAACTGATGGTCTTTTTTTAGATGAAGCACGCCAAGTAGCTGCAGACTATCCGAATATTGAATTAGAAGAAATACTCATCGATAATATGTGTATGCAGCTGGTGATGTATCCCGAAAATTACAGCATTATTTTAACACAGAATTTATACGGTGATATTTTATCTGATTTATGCGCCGGCTTAGTAGGCGGCTTAGGATTAATTCCAGGGGCAAATATTGGAGAGGACATAGCGCTGTTTGAGCCGGTGCACGGGTCTGCACCGGACATTGCGGGTCAAAACCTCGCAAATCCAACTGCTTTAATATTATCTGCCTGTATGATGTTGGACCATCTCAACATGTCTGCTCAAGCAGATAATATTCGGCAGGCCTTGGATGAAACATTAACTGCAGCCGAACAACGCACACGAGATATTAAGGGGACAGCATCTACCAGTGAATTTACTGAATATTTAATAAGTAACTTAAAAAAATATTAAGCTGGCAGATCAGTTAATCTTCAAAAAAGCCTGCTGGAACAGCCGGTTTTGCATAAGACCCTTATTTATATTAAAGCTGTTCTTATTAAGGGAAAAAATGACGTGCAAAAGTAAATATATTACGAAACCAGGCGGCTGTTTCTCTTATGGAATCAGTAAGGTTTTCTTTATAATAGTGCCTTAGTTCCTTAATAATAAAATTTGTGTAATAACTTACTGCTTCTTTTAAATCCTTTTGAGTTTCTATATCTAACTTTAAATAAGCAGAGCGCATAGCTGCTAAATGTTTGGGAGGGTCTTCTAACCATTCATTAATAGATAAGACCTTTGTTTCATTCAGTAAATCAAATACAATTTGTGCTATTTGTTTACGTTGAGGAGGAGTGTAATTAGCTAAAAGTTTTTTGCTGGCCCGGTCAGTAATTTTACTAATAGCGGAAGTAGTATCGACACGACTTAACTGGGTATTAATGATATGCCAGTTTCTAGGATCATGTTGCCAAAAAGACCTCTTAGAACTTTTAATTATCGTCGGTTCTGTTAGGTGAAAAAGCATCACTCCAACAATTGAATCATCCGGTATAATTCTTACATGACGCTTAGAAACTAACTGCATATTGCGACGCTTTAGGATATGCGGGTGCTGGCCCACGGCATCAAAAGTATAGATGACTTCTATTTGCTGGATCTGTTTTTCCTCCAAGCGGCTGGCAGCATATAAAGCAAGGTGTCCCCCTTTGGAATGGCCGACTATAATATAAGAAGCAGCAGGGTAGGCTTCAAAGACAGCTCGTAAGTACTGGGTGGCATAAATTTGAGCTGGAATAGAAGATTGGTAAAGTAATACAAAATCTTCCTTCCATCCGATAATTAAATCATCGGTCCCTCGAAAAAACACTAAGATTTTATCAGTATTTATCTCTATTAATAAATAGGCAGATTGTGTTTCAATAGTTAAATCTACTTTGTTTTGAAAGCCAGCCACTCTTAAATCACGATAGCGTTTATATTGACCTGCCAAATTTAATAAACGGGTTCGGTGAGCAGAAGCTAAAGGTTTATTAGTCACCATGAAGTGCTTAGCGTATGGGCGGTAGGCCTGAGAAAGTTCCTGGATGGTCATTCCATCTTCAAAATTAAAACTCTCACCAATAAATAAATCGATTGGTAGATAAACCATTTCATCCAGAATGAGTGCATCGATTTCATTAAAAGCTAACTGTTCAAAAGTTAAATTACCGTATTGCTTTATATAAGCTTCCATTGATCCCATCTTATCACCTCTTCACTATTCAATAATATGTGAAATAAAGAAGCAAATAAAGTGAAATAAAACTGCCGGATTTTTTTGAAAACTCTGCTTGCATTAATGACCGGCATACTATAAAATAGGAGGAGTGCTCAAGCGGAAATGTTTTTTCCACAGCACAATTCACACGCTGATGGATATTTTGTAAGGTGCTTTCTCACGGGAGTCTACAAAATAGACGAAATCATCGGAGGAAAATAAAAAACCAAGAGGAGAATACAAATTATGGCAGTTATTTCTATGAAACAATTGTTAGAAGCTGGTGTGCACTTTGGCCACCAAACACGTCGTTGGAACCCAAAAATGAAACGTTATATCTTTACGGAGCGTAACGGTATCTACATTATCGATTTGCAACAAACAGTTAAATTAGTGGATACAGCTTATAACTTCGTACGTGACACAGTAGCAGACGGTGGTATTGTTTTATTTGTTGGAACTAAAAAACAAGCACAACAGGCTATCGTTGAGCAAGCTGAACGTGCAGGACAATTCTATATCAACGAACGTTGGTTAGGTGGATTGTTAACTAACTGGGATACAATCCAAGGACGTATCAAACGACTAAAAGAAATCGAACAAATGGAAGTAGACGGAACGTTCGATGTATTACCTAAAAAAGAAGTCGGCGAACTTCGTAAAGAATGGGATCGCTTAGAAAAATTCTTAGGCGGAATTAAAGATATGCCTAGAATCCCTGATGTTATCTTCATCGTAGATCCTCGTAAAGAGCGTATTGCGGTTCAAGAGGCACAAAAATTAAATATTCCAATCGTAGCGATGGTTGATACAAACTGTGATCCTGATGAGATTGACTATGTAATTCCATCTAACGATGATGCAATTCGTGCAATCAAATTAATCACATCTGCAGTAGCAGAAGCATCAATTGAAGCGAACCAAGGTCAAATTGATACCGATTCAAGCGAGCAGTCAGACCAAGAATTCTTCAACAATTTATTTGATAAAAACGAATCTGAAGAAAAATCTTCTGCAACAGAAGAAACAGCAGAAGCAGCTACAGAAGAATAAGAAATAGATAATTAATTAACAGCTGTCTCTCAATTGCATTAACAAGTGCTGTTTGAGAGACAGTTTTTTGATGAAAAAAAGTGAATTGTTGCTCTTTTTAACGGTTATCAGGTTGAAAACAGCTATTTAATCCAAATAAATGATTTATGGCTTTAGTCATTCAATAAAATTTGATATACTGATAAAGGTAGTAACAAAGAGATAACTTCAAGGAGGATTTTAATTAAATGGCCAATGTAACAGCTAAACAAGTAAAAGAACTACGTGATATGACTGGTGTTGGAATGATGGATGCTAAAAAAGCATTAGTTGAAGTTGATGGGGATATGGATAAAGCAGTTGATGTTTTACGTGAAAAAGGATTAGCTAAAGCAGCTAAGAAAGCGGATCGTATCGCAGCTGAAGGATTAACCTCAATCCACATTGATGGAAATGTCGCAGCATTAGTTGAAGTGAATGCTGAAACTGACTTCGTTGCTAAAAATGAGCAATTCATTAATGTAGTGGATACAATCGCAAAAGCGGTAGCTGCGAATCAACCTGCTGATATGGATGAAGCGAACGCGATTGAAGTTGAAGGAGAAACAATTGCTGATTTAGTTACAGAAGCAACTAACAAAATTGGTGAAAAAATCTCATTCCGTCGTTTTGCAGTATTAACTAAAGGCGATAATGATGCATTTGGTGAATATTCACATATGGGCGGTAAAATTGGTGTTTTAACTGTAGTAACAGATACTCAGGACACAGATGTTGCTAAAGATGTAGCAATGCACGTTGCTGCAATTAATCCTAAATACTTAAGTCGTGAAGACGTCAATGCTGATGAAATTGAACGTGAAAGAGCAGTTCAACGTGAATTAACATTAAATGAAGGCAAGCCTGAAAATATTGTTGACAAAATCGTTGAAGGACGTATGGGTAAATTCTACTCTGAGATCGTTTTAAATGAACAAGCTTTTGTTAAAGACGGCGACCAAAAAGTTGGCGATTATGTAAGCTCTAAAGGCGGAAAAGTTGCAGAGTTTGTACGTTTTGAAGTTGGAGAAGGTATGGAAAAACGTAATGAAAACTTTGCAGATGAAGTTGCATCTCAAATGAACAACTAATCTTTATTATATCAAATGCCCCAGTCTGAACTGGGGCTTTTTTTAAGAAAATTATCAACAGTTAGAAAGGTGAAGAGATGGCAGAACCAAAATATAAACGCATTGTTTTAAAACTAAGTGGAGAAGCTTTAGCAGGAGAACAAGGATATGGAATTGATCCTCAAACTGTGCAGTCAATTACCGAGCAGTTAAAGGAAGTTTATGAATTAGGAATTGAAATTGCTATTGTAGTAGGCGGAGGAAATATTTGGCGTGGTAGTATCGGGTCTGAGATGGGGATGGACCGGGCGCAAGCAGACTATATGGGGATGTTGGCTACAGTCATGAATGCTCTAGCTTTACAGGACTCTTTAGAAAACTTGGAAGTACCCTCACGTGTACAAACTTCTATTGATATGCGACAAGTCGCAGAGCCTTATATCCGTCGCCGGGCAGTACGTCATCTGCAAAAAGGACGTGTAGTAATATTTGCAGGCGGGACAGGAAATCCTTATTTTACTACTGATACAACCGCAGCCTTACGTGCAGCTGAAATTGAAGCAGATGTTATTTTAATGGCTAAAAACAATGTGGATGGAGTATATAGTGCAGATCCTAAAGTAGATCAAGAAGCGGTCAAATATGACACTCTATCTCACTTAGATGTTATTTCTAAAGGATTGAAAGTAATGGATGCTACTGCCTCTTCATTATCAATGGATAATAATATACCTCTGGTAGTTTTCAATTTAAACGTACCGGGAAATATTAAACGTGTTGTTGTTGGTGAAAATATTGGTACCACTGTAGGAGATTTGTTAATCGAAAAGGATTAAGTTTTTAGTTAAAAAAATAAATTAATTCTCTAACCAACTCTATCAATTTACTCACGAGACAGCGTATTCACAAATGATGATAAATTTGCTATAATAAAATTTAGAAGTGATTTAACTAAAACAGGGGGATTTAAATGGCAGATATATTAAGCAACACTAAATCGCGCATGCAAAAATCAATTGATGCTTACCAACGCGAATTAGGAACTATTCGTGCGGGTGTAGCAAATGCTAGTATCTTAGATCGCGTTAGTGTTTTATATTACGGTGCACCAACACCTTTAAACCAATTAGCAAGTATTACAGTTCCAGAAGCACGTATGTTAGTAATTTCACCTTACGATAAAGGTTCTTTGAAAGATATTGAAAAAGCTATTTTAATGAGCGATGTAGGAATTACTCCAACTAATGATGGAGATGTCATCCGTTTAGTTGTACCTGCTTTAACTAAAGAACGCCGCGAAGAATTAGTAAAATTAGTAGGTAAAGAACAAGAAAATGCTAAAGTTTCTGTACGGAATGTCCGCCGTGACGGCATTGATGACGCAAAAAAAGCAGAAAAAAATAACGAATTAACTGAAGATGATGTTAAACGTTATGAAAAAGATATTCAAAAATTAACTGATGAAGCGACAGCAGAAATAGATCGCTTAACCAAAATCAAAGAAGATGAAATATTAAATAATTAATATTCAGCAGGATAACCTTGCAGCTGTATTATAAAGCAGCTGTAAGGTTATTTTTAATTTTTAGATAAGAACTATAAATTTCAGGTCCTTTTTCAAATTTATAGAGATAAACTCGAGACTGCTATAAAATTCTGCTATAATTGAGACTAATCTGATTATAAGAAAGGTAATGTGTTTATATGAATATGGAAGACAAAAAAATACCGCAACACATTGCGATCATTATGGATGGAAATGGCCGCTGGGCAAAAAAAAGAATGATGCCGCGTATCTACGGCCATAGGCATGGAGTCGAAACTATCAAAAAGATAACTTCTCATGCCCATAAAAGAGGTGTAAAAGTTCTGACAGTTTATGCTTTTTCCACTGAAAATTGGTCACGACCTAAAGATGAAGTAAATTATTTACTAAAATTACCGGGAGAGTTCTTTAATTCCTACATCACTCAACTGCAGGAAAAAAATATTAGATTAAGTCATATAGGTGATGCGAGTAGGCTGCCGCGTGATGCACAGGAAATGCTGGAAAAAGGGTTGCGCGAGACAGAAAATAATACCGGTATGATTTTAAATATTGCGATTAATTATGGTTCCAGACAAGAAATCACACATGCTTGTAAAACAATCGCAAAAAAAGCTGCCCAAGGAGAACTGGATCCTGAGACTATAGATGAAAATACCATCGAAGAGTATTTGATGACAAACTTCTTAGGTAATTTAGCCCAACCGGACTTAATGATTCGAACTTCTGGAGAGTTGCGATTAAGCAACTTTTTATTATGGCAATTATCCTATACTGAGCTATATTTTACAGATGTTTACTGGCCGGATTTCGGCCCGGCAGACTTTGATAAAGCAATTGAAGAATATTCTAAACGTCAAAGACGTTATGGAAAAGTTAAAAGCAGTTAGGAGGCTTTCAATTAATGAAGGAAAGAATCATCAGCTCGATTATTGGAGCAGCTGTTTTTCTACCGATAGTATATGTCGGCGGACATTGGTTTACCTGGTTTGTTTTTATATTAGGGGCAGTAGGACTATATGAAATGGCTAAAATGAGAGGCATCCGAATGAGTAATGAAATAGGCCTCATATCAGTGATAGCTATAGGATCAGTGATTGTACCAGAGCGCTACTTTAATAATTTCCTGCCTATTACCCAGGCATCCTATATTTTTTATACTTGTGCCATGCTTCTGTTGGTTTTAACCGTCTACCGTCATGAAACATTTAACTTTGTCGATGCAGCGACTTTACTTTTTGCCTCTGCTTATATAGGGTTGGGACTGAGGTTTTTAATTGAAATACGAGATGAAGGTCTGGCGACATTCATTTATCTTTTAATGGTTGTCTGGTTAACTGATATTGGTGCTTATTTCACTGGGAAAACTTATGGAAAAACAAAGCTAGCCCCTGAAATTAGTCCCAATAAAACAATTGAAGGTTCCATAGGAGGCGTAGTCATTGCACTCATGGCAACGACTATATACAGCCAGGTAATCGATTTAAATCTTGAGTTTACTAATTATTTGTGGATAGTAACCGTATTTGTTTCTCTGGCGGGTCAGTTTGGTGACTTAGTTGAATCAGCCTACAAGCGTTACTTTGGAGTAAAGGACTCAGGGAAATTTTTACCCGGCCATGGAGGAGTTTTAGACCGTATTGACAGTACTTTATTTGCCTCCACTATGTTTATGCTCTGGTTTAATTTATTTAATTAGAAACAGGTGAACGAATCTATGTTAAGAACACTTATAATATTTTTAATTATATTTTCTATTATTGTAGTTATCCATGAATTTGGACATTATTTTTGGGCTAAAAGGGCTGGTATCCGTGTGAGGGAGTTTTCACTTGGGATGGGCCCTAAACTTTTTGCTAAGCAGGCTGAAGACGGCACAACTTACACTATTCGAATGCTTCCCTTGGGAGGTTATGTGCGTTTAGCGGGGCTAAATGAAGAAGAAACCATTCAACCCGGCATGGAAATAGGTTTATTGCTCGATGAACAAGATACAGTTCAACGAATCAACACGTCAGAAAATACCTATGATATCGAAGAATTGCCTTTCCAGGTCGATCAAGTGGACCTTGTCTATGAGATGATAATTAAAGGTTATGTTTCAGGTCAGGACGGTCTGCAGACATATAATGTTTTTAAAGATGCAGAAATTGTAGAGCCTGATGGTACGGTTGTATTGGTTGCTCCTGTTGAAGCACGTTATGAATCTGCCAGTGTATTTGATAAAATTTTGACCAATTTTGGCGGCCCATTAAATAATTTCATTCTATCTATTATAGCTTTTGCTGTTATCGGTTTTATGATACCGGGAATTCCTACTTACAGTAATGAATTAGGAACAATTGCTGACAATTCACCTGCACAAGCAGCCGGCTTGCAAGAAGGAGACAAAGTCTTAGAAGTAGCTGGAATCGAAGTAGATGATTGGAACAGTTTAGTGACAGAAATATCCAAGTACCCCGATCAAACAGTTGATTTTATTGTTGAAAGACAAGGCACTGCCACACAAGAGACTATGCCGGTGGCGGTGGGTAGCGGGGAAGATGCAGAAGGAAATGCTATTGGACAAATTGGTGTTACATGGCCGCTTTCCACTTCAGTCTCCAGTCGGCTCTTATTTGGATTTACTGCCACATGGAATGTAATAGCACAGGTTTTATTAGTTTTATCAACTATTTTTACCCAGGGCTTTAATATTAATATCTTTGGCGGACCGGTTGCTATGGCTCAAGCGACTAGCCAGGTGGCCAACCAAGGTATTTTAGATATTACGGCTTTTATGGCATCTTTATCCACCAACTTGGGGATTGTTAATTTGCTGCCGATACCTGCCTTGGACGGTGGTAAAATCGTCTTGAATTTAGTGGAGCTGGTACGAGGCAAGCCTTTAAGCCAGGAAAAAGAAGGAATTATTACCATCATTGGTGTAGTTTTACTTTTAATTCTTATGGTCGCTGTTACGTGGAATGATATTCGACGAGCCTTCTTTTAACTTTAAAAACTTTAGAGAAATTACGAAAGTTCAAACATCTTATTACAACACATAATTGTTTTAAAATTATAAAGGAATTTACCCCGTACTTACTTTGAGTAAACGACGGGGTCTTCTTTTGACGCAGAAAAAATCTGGAAAGGAGCTCCTTATGAACCAAGAGCAATCATTATTTCAAGTTTTATTACAACAAATCGGGATAGACAATCCTGATGTTTTACAAAGTTTAAAAGGAATTGAAATTAAACGAGTGGATGTGTATGCTGCCTCTGATCAATGGCTTTTTCATTTAGACGCGCCCCAAAGAGTTCATCCGGATGTTTATCAAATATTTATGACAGGTATGCGTAATGCCTTCGCTGAAATAGTTCAAACTGAAGTATGGTGGCATTACGAAACTTTACATCAATTGACTGCCGAGCAGACGATGGAATATTGGATGGCAGTCCGGCAGACATTAATAGCTGAAAATCCCTTCTTAAGAGTAACTTTAGCGGATGCGATTTGTGAATATAATGAAGCGGATCATCAAATAGAAATAGGTTTATCCAGTCAAAACCAGGTAATGACTTTAGAAAATAAATATCATAGTTTGTTTAAACAAAGGATGCAGCAAGTTGGCTTAGGAGAAGTTAACTTTACCTATTACGTTGATGAAAATTTCAACCAACAAGAAAAAGACAGTGCCCGCCAAAGGTTGGATGAACTGGACCAGCAAAATTTAATAGAAGCTTTAGAAATTGAAGAGAAAAGACAACAGCAGCAGGCTGAAGTGGTAATGGATAATAAAGACATTGAACCGATTGGAAAAGATATACCATCCATTTCTCCTTTACCCATTATAGAGCTGCCGGATAATCAATACCGCCAGGTTATTGAAGGGTATGTATTTGCGCTTGATAATCGAGAACTGAGATCAGGTGAAATATTAATGATTATGAAAGTGACAGACTATACATCTTCTGTGACGGTAAAATTGATTTCAGGCCGCCGAATAAAAAAAGCTCAGTTAGAGCAGTTTAATGTCGGTGAATGGTTACGTTTGGAAGGGGACATGGTGCCTGATAATTACTCGGGGGAGTTAGATTTCCGTCCACGTTCAATTCGTAAAATTAAAAAAGCAAGCCGCCAAGATAAATTTGAAGGGGAGAAGAGGGTCGAATTACATCTACATTCTAATATGAGTCCATTGGATGCTACTAATTCAGTGTCAGATCTTATTACTCAAGCAGCCAAGTGGGGACATAAAGCAGTCGCCATAACGGATCACGCCGGAGCACAGGCATTCCCGGAAGCCTATCACTCAGGAAAAGCTAATGATATAAAAGTCTTGTTTGGTATTGAGGCCTATGTGGTCAATGATGGAGAAGCAGTAGCTTATAATCCGGCAGATATAAGTTTATCAGAAGCTACTTATGTGGTTTTTGATGTGGAAACGACCGGACTTTCCTCAGTTTATGATAAAATTATTGAGTTAGCCGGTGTTAAAATGTATAAAGGAAATGTTATTGACACTTTTGAAGCTTTTATAAACCCTGGCCACCCCTTATCTTCATTTACTACAGAATTAACAGGGATTACAGATGCGATGTTAGCTGATGCTCCAAGTGAAGCTGATGTAGTAGCAAAATTCAAAGCTTTCTGTGAAGGAAGTATATTAGTCGCCCATAATGCATCTTTTGATATTGGCTTTATTGACCAAGCTTATGAAAGAAACGGTTTGCCCGTTACTACTGAGCCGGTGATTGATACTCTGGCATTATCTAGAACGGTAAACACCCATCTGAGAACGCACCGTTTAAATACGCTGGCGCGACATTATGGTATTACTTTAGAACAGCATCACCGCGCTATATATGATTCTGAAACAACTGGGCATATTTTGATGAAGCTCTTAGAGCAGGCTGAAGAAAAATTTCAAATGACTAATCATACCCATTTAAATCAAGAAATGGGTAAAGGGGAAGCTTACAAGCAGGCAAGGCCATTTCACGCAACTGTTCTAGCAAAAAATCAAGCAGGATTAAAGGATTTATTTAAAATTATTTCGTTGGCGAACGTCAAATACTACTACCGTGAACCTCGCATCCCGCGTTCTATTTTGACTCAGTACCGGGAAAATTTAATAATTGGAACAGCTTGTAATCAAGGAGAAGTCTTTACCGCCATGATGCAAAAAGGGTATGAAGAAGCGGAAAAGTTAGTTGGGTTTTATGATTACATTGAACTGCAGCCTCCTGCTATTTATGATGTTTTAATCGAACAGGAACTGATTCGTTCTAAAGAGGATCTTGAACACATCATGCGGGAAATGCTGCGGTTGGGCCGTGAAAATGATAAATTAGTAGTTGCAACTGGTAATGTGCATTACCGTGATGAAAAAAATTCGGTTTACCGCGAGATACTGCTTAAATCTTTGAAACGAAATGCTAATCGTGAGCTCTTTCTACCCCCGCTGCATTTTAGAACGACGGATGAAATGATTCAGGATTTTTCCTTTTTGGGTGAAGAGACTGCTTATGAATTAGTAGTAACTAATTCCAATAAAATTGCTGATCTAGTCGCTGATGATATCGAAGTTATAAAATCCGACCTTTTTACACCTACTATTGAAGGGTCGGAACAGCAGATTCGCCAGTTGGTCTATGATAAAGCTTATGAAATGTACGGAAATCCTTTACCTGAAATCGTTGAAAAACGAATTGAAAAAGAACTTAATTCGATTATTTCAAATGGTTTCGCAGTTATCTATTTAATTTCTCAAAAATTGGTAGATAAAAGTAATGAAGATGGTTATCTGGTAGGTTCCCGAGGGTCAGTAGGATCCAGTTTAGTTGCAACTTTAACAGGAATTACTGAAGTTAATCCACTGGCCCCTCATTACTACTGTCCCGGCTGTTCATATAGTGAGTTTATTACCGACGGATCAATTGGTTCAGGATTTGATTTACCACCGAAACTTTGTCCGACTTGTGAAAAAGATTTAAAAAGAGATGGACAGGACATTCCGTTTGAAACTTTCTTAGGTTTTAAAGGGGATAAAGTGCCGGATATTGATTTAAACTTTTCGGGTGACTATCAAGCGCGTGCTCATGCTTATACAAAAGTATTGTTCGGGGACGATCATGTCTTTAGAGCAGGTACAATTTCGACAGTTGCTGAAAAAACGGCATTTGGCTATGTACGCGGTTATTTAGATAATGCGCAAAAGATGCTGCCGCAGGCGGAAAAAGAACGATTAGCTAAAGGGATCGAAGGAGTCAAAAGAACAACCGGCCAACACCCGGGGGGAATTATTGTTATACCCGAGTACATGGATGTTTATGACTTTACACCTATTCAATATCCAGCTGATGATACTAACTCGGAATGGCTAACGACACACTTTGACTTCCATTCTATTGATGAAAATGTTTTGAAACTTGATATTCTGGGACATGATGACCCGACGATGATCCGTTTCCTTCAAGATTTAAGCGGTATCGACCCACTTGATATTCCAATGAACGATCCGGATGTTATGTCTCTATTTTCTGGTACAGAAACATTAGGGGTTACACCTGAACAGATTTTTTCAGAAACAGGCACTTTAGGAATACCGGAATTTGGTACACGTTTTGTTAGAGAGATGCTTACAGATACACATCCATCCACATTTGCTGAACTTTTACAAATTTCTGGGTTATCTCATGGAACCGATGTGTGGCTGGGAAATGCGCAAGAGTTAATTCGAAATAATGTTGTCCCACTAGCCAAAGTAATCGGCTGTCGTGATGATATTATGGTAACTCTCATGCAATACGGACTGGAAGACTCACTGGCTTTTAAAATTATGGAATTTGTTAGAAAAGGGCGAGGAATTCCTGATGAATGGCAAGCCGAAATGCGTGCGAACAATGTACCGGAATGGTATATCGAGTCCTGTTTGAAAATCAAATATATGTTCCCTAAAGCTCATGCGGCCGCATATATTATGATGGCTTTGCGGGTTGCTTATTTTAAAGTACATTATCCACTTTATTATTACTCCGCTTACTTTTCTGTACGAGCCAGCGATTTTGATATTATTGCCATGCATCAAGGAAAAGAGATGGTGAAACGTCGATTACGAGAGATTATGGGTAAGGGTATGGATGCAACCGTTAAGGAAAATGCTCTTAGAACAGTTTTGGAGATAGCAAATGAAATGATAGAACGAGGCTTTAGTTTTCAAATGGTTGACCTGAATAAATCCCTCGCCAGCGAATTTATTATAGAAGGCGATACGTTAATACCGCCCTTTAGAACTATACCTGGCTTAGGAGCAGGTGCAGCGCAGACAATCGTTGAAGCCCGCCAGGAAGCACCATTCTTATCAAAAGAAGATTTACAAAAACGGGGCAAAGTTGGTAAGACCATATTGGAGTATATGGAAGAAAATGGGATTGTCGATGGCTTACCAGATGAAGACCAGCTGTCTCTATTTTAGTAAAAAATATTTTATAAAAAATGCAAGACTTACTACTAAGTGAGCTGTCAATGCGTAAACTTGTCAAGCTTTATCTTATGTGTTATAATAAAAAAAGTAAATTGACGTGGGGGAGTGAGCGGAAACGCTCGCTCTTTTGTTGTTCTTAAGCAGGAAATTTAAATAAATACTGATTTAGAACTTAAGATTTGAATTTAAAAGGAGAGGTGAATAGATGAGCGTTATCGTGGAAAAAGTCCAGCCGATCGTAGAACCGATTGTAGCTGAGATGAACTGTGAATTAGTTGATATTGAATATGTAAAAGAAGGTAAGAATTGGTTTCTGCGCATTTATGCGGATCGTGAAGGTGGAATTGACCTCGATCATTGCGCTTTAATCAGCGAGAAAGTAAGCGAGGAATTGGATAAGATGAAACCGGATCCGTTCCCGGATGCCTATTTTCTTGAAGTTTCTTCTCCTGGAGCTGAAAAACCCTTGAAAAATGAAAAGCAAATTCGTGATGCAGTGGGTGAGTATGTTCATTTTGATTACTATGCCCCGCAATATGGGGAAAAACAACATGACGGTACTTTATTAGAAGTTACCGACACACATTACATTTTAGAAGTGAAAATAAAAACAAGAACTAAGCAGTTGGAAATTGACAAATCGATTGTTGCTAAAGCACGTTTAGCAATAAAGTTTTAGGAGGAATGTGAGTGAGCAGTGAATTAGTTGCAGCAATGAAAGTACTCGAAGACGAAAAAGGAATTTCTCCTGAAGTCATCAAGGAAGCTTTAGAGTCAGCTTTAATTTTAGCCTATAAAAAAAACTATGATCAGGCACAAAACGTTGAAGTGACTTTTAACGAAAACACCGGGGAAATTAATGTTTACTCGGTTAAAGAAGTGGTAGAAACAAATTATGATTCTACTTTAGAAATCAGTTTAGAAGAAGCACGTGAAATCAACCGAGTTTATGAAATTGGTGATAAGATAAAGTTTGAAGTGACACCTCAAGATTTTGGCCGGATTGCTACCCAAACAGCTAAACATGTAATCATGCAAAGAATCCGGGAAGCAGAAAGAGACATTATTTACGATGAGTATATCGAATATCAAGATGAGGTTTTAAATGGAACGATAGAGCGTGCAGATGCTCGTAATATCTATGTAAATTTAGGACGTATTGAAGCTATTATGCCGGCCAGTGAACAAATTCCCAATGAGAATTTTGAAATGGATGACCGCGTAAAAGTTTATGTTTCTAAAGTGGATAAAACAAATAAAGGACCGCAAGTAGTTGTTTCAAGAGCTCATCCAGATTTCTTGCGTCGTCTATTTGAACAAGAAGTACCGGAAATATATGACGGCATCGTAGAAATTATGAGTATTGCCCGTGAAGCGGGAGACCGGTCGAAAGTAGCGGTTCGTTCTTTAGATCCCAACGTTGATCCTGTAGGAACTTGTGTAGGACCTAGAGGCCAAAGAGTGCAATCAATCGTTAATGAGCTAAATGGCGAAAATATGGATATCATTGAGTGGGATGAAAGACCCGACATGTTTATTAAAAATGCGATGAATCCTGCTGAAGTGATTGAAGTGATTTTTGATGAGGAAAACCACTCCTGTATTGTTGTTGTTCCGGACTATCAACTATCATTGGCAATTGGTAAAAAAGGCCAGAACGCCCGCTTAGCTGCCCGTTTAACTACCTATAAAATCGATATAAAATCTGAAACCACCTATGCTGAGTATAGAGCTGAACAAGAAGCTCTGCGAGAAGCTGAGGCGGAAGCAAGTGAAGAAGATTTGATTGATAGCGGCATTAATGTGGATGAAACGGTAGCAGCCTCTGCTGCTTATGAAGCGAGTAATGAAGAATTAGCAGTAGAAGAAGAATTGGAAGCAGAAGCTGAGGTTTCTTTAGTAGAAGATTTAGATTCTTCAAATGGTTTGAATAGCTTTTATGAAACAGGTGACATTGAGGACTTAAGACGTAATCAAGAATATCAAGAACAAATATTAGATGCGGATGGCGTCGAAGAAATGATTGAAGAAGCTGAAATTGATCCTGAACAAGATTATAATGAGTTAGTAGAAGAAGAAAAGTTTATTGAAGAAGTTGAATTAGAAGAAGAGCTTGGAGAAAATACTGATTTGTAATGATTAATTTCTTAGCTTAAATACTTTTAATATTAAAATAGGCATCTATGTTAGAGGAGGTTGTGATTATGTCGAAGCAGCAAAAAGTACGTAAAACTCCTATGAGAAAATGTGTGGTCTCAGGCGAAAGTTTTCCTAAAAAGGAATTGATTCGAATTGTCCGCACACCTGAAGGAGATGTAGAAATTGATCCAACAGGGCGAAAAAACGGCCGCGGCGCTTACATTTCTTTACAACCGGATTTAGCTCACAAAGCTAAAGAGAAAAAAGTGTTTGATCGTGTTCTGGCAACAAAAATTGATGACAGTTTTTATGAAGAACTTTATGAATACTTAGATTATCAGAAAGCGCGTAAAGAATTACATGACACCACATACTAAACAACTAAATCTTCTAGGCCTGGCTCAAAGAGCCAATGCTCTGGTCTCAGGAGATGAGCAGGTAGAAAAAGCGATTAAAAAGGGAAAAGTAAAACTGATTGTCATAGCTAGCGATGTCAGTGAAAAAACTCTGGCGAGATACGAAAGCTTCAGTCAGAATTATAAAGTACCTTTGACTAATAATTTTAATAAAATTGAAATCAGCCAGGCAATCGGAAAATCTCGTGCAATATTAGGAATAACGAACGCCGGCATGTCGAAAAAATTTTTATCATATGTGACAGGAGTAGAGAACATGAATGATAAATAGATAGAACTAGGAAGGTGATTATATGGTAGCTATGCGAATTTATGAATTTGCTAAGAAACATAACATGTCATCCAAGGATATGTTGGAAATAGCTGAAAAGCAAGGGTTGGAATTCAGCAGTCACATGTCATCAATAGATGAAGCACAGCAGAATAAGCTAACTCAGGCACTAAAGATTAAAAACAGCAGTCATACTCAATCAGATTCTAAAAAAGCTGATAAACAGGATACTGTATCTAACAAACAAAAAGAACAAGATGGAAAGGGGCATAAGCCCGTAGAAGCTAAACATAATACCCAAGCAAATAATAAACAGTCTAAGCAAACACAGACTAAATCTAATACTTCTGATAACAATAAAAATACAAAAGCTGGTCAAGGATCACAAACAAATCAAGGACAAGCTAAATCTACACGAAGCGGTGGTTCTAAACGTTCTCAAGGTAGACGTCATAACCGTCGAAGAGGCCGTAATAGAGGGCCCGTAATTGAATCTAAAGGAATGACTGCGCGCAAGCATAAAGATCTTCCTGAAGAATTTCATTATGTAGAAGGAATGAATGTACAAGATATCGCTAAAGGCTTCCACCGCGATGCTACTGAAATCATTAAAAAATTAATGATGCAGGGAGTCATGGTGAACCAAAATCAAGCTTTATCAAGTGATGTAATTGAAGTGATTTGTTTGGAATATGGTGTTGAGCCTGTAGAAAAAGTTGTGGTAGAAGTTTCAGACTTAGATCATTATTTTGAAGCTGCAGAAGAAGACGAAAACCGTGTATCAAGACCTCCAGTCGTTACCATTATGGGACACGTTGATCATGGTAAAACTTCCTTATTAGACTCTTTCCGTAATACACGTGTTACAGAAGGCGAAGCCGGTGGGATCACGCAGCATATTGGAGCCTATCAAATCCAAGTTGATGGTAAGCCGATTACTTTCTTAGATACACCAGGACACGCGGCGTTTACTACTATGCGTGCCCGTGGAGCTGATATTACTGATATCACTATTATAGTTGTAGCAGCGGATGATGGTGTCATGCCTCAAACAGTTGAAGCAATAAATCATGCTAAAGCAGCTGGAGTTCCGATTATTGTTGCCATTAATAAGATTGATAAACCTGAAGCGAATCCAGAAAGAGTTATGCAGGAATTAACAGAACACGGTATTATTCCAGAAGCATGGGGCGGGGAAAATATTTTTGTTAATATATCCGCCAAGCTTGGAACAAATCTTGATGAGTTGTTAGAAATGATTGTTTTAGTAGCAGAAGTTCAAGAATTGAAAGCTAATCCAGATCGTTTAGCTTTAGGTACTGTTATTGAAGCAAGATTAGACAAGTCAACCGGTGCAACAGCGACTCTTTTAGTTCAACAAGGAACTTTAAATGTTGGGGATCCGATTGTTGTAGGAAATACTTATGGACGTGTCAGAACAATGGTAAATGATCAGGGACGTCGTATTAAATCAGCTGGACCTTCGACACCGATCGAAATAACCGGTCTTAGTGATGCTCCTCAAGCCGGTGACCAATTTGTAGTCTTTGAAGATGAAAAAACAGCACGCCAGGCTGGAGAAGAAAGAGCTCAAAAAGCTCAAGAACAGCAACGTGACTTAAAGAAAAAAGTTACTCTGGATAACTTGTTTGAAACACTTCAAGAAGGTGATTTACGCTCAGTTAATGTCATTATTAAAGGTGATGTTCAAGGTTCAATTGAAGCTTTAGCAGCCAGCTTTATGAAAATCGACGTTGAAGGTGTAAAAGTAAATATCGTTCACCAGGCTGTAGGAGCCATTAACGAAAGTGATATTACTTTGGCGACTGCTTCTGAAGCAATTGTTATTGGTTTTAATGTTCGTCCAACACCGCAAGCTCGTGCACAGGCTGAAGAAGATCAAGTTGATATTCGTCTCCATAACGTTATTTATAACGCGATTGATGAAATTGAAACAGCCATGACAGGACTATTAGACCCTGAATATGTTGAAGAGATTACAGGTCAAGTGATTGTTCGTGAAACCTATTCTGTTTCTAAATTAGGTACTATTGCCGGAGCTTATGTTTTAGACGGCTTCATTCAACGTTCAAGTAACGTACGCTTAATTCGTGATAATATTGTTATTTATGACGGTGAACTAGCAAGCTTGAAACGTTTTAAAGATGATGCAAGAGAAGTGAGTAAAGGCTTTGAATGTGGTATCATGATTGCAGGCTATAATGATGTTAAAGTAGATGACATCATTGAACCTTACCGAATGGTAGAAGTTAAACGCTAATCATAGATAAGGAGCGATACTATGGCAAATTATAGAATCGGCCGTGTGCGCCAGGAAATTATGCGTGAAGTCAATGACATCATGGTACATGAGGTTAAAGATCCCCGTGTTGAAGGAATAACTATTACTGATGTAGAATTAACCGGGGACCTTCAGCAGGCTAAAATTTTCTATTCGACTTTAAGTGATAAAGCCAGCGAGCGGCAGAAAACAGCCGATGGATTGCAGGCAGTTACCGGAAAAATCAGATCAGAACTAGGCAAAAGACTTTCTCTTTATAAAGTGCCTGAAATCAGTTTTGAACGCGATCATTCAGTAGACTACGGTAATCGTATAGATAAATTACTTAATGAAATTAAATCAAAAGACTAATAGAAATTTTTAATGTAGACATTTAGATGTCATTCTATCAACTTAAGGCTGCTGCAAACTTCCTAGTTTGCAGCAGCCTTTTTTTGATCACTTAATCTATCCATTAAAAGGTTGGTCTAAAAGAGCTTTTAAAGTATAATGGAAATGTTAGACTTCAATGGGGGTTGATATTTTGAATGGAATAGTAGCAGTTTGGAAAGAAAGCGGCATGACCAGCCATGATGTAGTATTCAAATTACGAAGAATATTTGGAATGAAAAGGGTCGGCCATACAGGTACCCTAGATCCTGCAGTTGAAGGGGTGTTGGTAGTTTGTTTAGGGCAGGCCACCAAATTAGTTGAACTTTTAATGGATGGAAAAAAAGTATATCGAGGTGAGATAACTTTAGGGACTGCAACAACTACTGAAGATGCAGAAGGAGAAGTAGTGTCTCGAAAAGCGGTGGATCAGCCTTTAACAACTGAAGAAATAGACAAGGCAATGGAGAGTTTACAAGGAACTATCACTCAAATTCCGCCTTATTATTCAGCCGTAAAAGTAAAAGGAAAAAGACTCTATGAATATGCACGTGAAGGCATAGAAGTGGAAAGACCTAGAAGAAGGGCACAAATTAATTACTTTAAAAGGACTAGCAGTCCTATTTATAATCAACAAGACGGAACGCAGAAGTGGTCATTTGAAGTAGAGTGCGGTAAAGGTACTTATGTCCGAACTTTAGCAGTTGATTTAGGCGAAAAACTTGGCTATCCCAGCCATATGTCTTATCTAAGACGAATTGAAACCGGTGGTTTTAAAGCTGCAGAAGCATTGACTTTGAATCAGTTAGAAGATTTAAAAGAAAAACAAGCTTTAAATGAAGCGGTATATCCAATGGAAAGAGCCATTGAAAATTTACCTCAATTAAATCTCACGGAAGCTCAAATGGAAAAAGTTCAACATGGGAGTGTAGTTGAAGAAACTTTCTTTGATAAAGACTTTTCTGAACCAGTAGCTTTATTTTATAGTAATAAACTCCAAGCTATCTATCAAGCACATCCAAGTAAAAAAGGTTTAGTAAAACCATTTAAAATGTTTATAAACGAAAAGGTGTAGAATATGCAAGTTATTGAATTAAAACATCCTTATGATCCAAAATTAATAGTTGACCAGCCTGTTGTTTTAGCTCTTGGATTTTTTGACGGCGTCCATCTAGGCCATCAAGAAGTAATCCAAGCCGCTGGCAAAGAAGCAAAAAAACGTGGTATAAAACTAGCGGTAATGACTTTTAATCATACACCTCAATTAGTTTATGCAAAAATTCATCCGCACACTTATACTTATCTATCCCCTGTAAAACGTAAGATGGAATTATTTGAAGCACAAGGCGTTGATATTGTTTATATAGCAGAATTCACCTATGACATGGGTGCTCAAGCGCCGGAAGAATTTGTGGAAAACTATATTAAAGGTCTAAACGCGCAAGCAGTAGTAGCCGGCTTTGATTATACTTATGGAAAAAAAGATATCGCCAATATGCAGACTCTGCCTGTTCATGCAAAAGGAAACTTCTCTGTTATTGAAATACCACAACAGACACTTCACTCTCATAAAATAGGTACTACCAGTATCCGGCAGTTTATTATTCAAGGTGATATAGAATCTGCTAACCGGGAATTAGGTTATACTTACCAAACAAGCGGGACAGTCATCAACGGAGAAAAAAGAGGAAGAAGTATTGGTTACCCCACTGCCAATATTGCAACGGGTTTTTGTGAAACAGTACCAGGCATCGGTGTTTATATTGTGGAACTTTGGGTGAAGGGTCACTGGTATCAAGGAATGGCTTCAGTTGGTTATAATGTAACTTTTACAAAGGAGAAAAACCTTTCAGTAGAAGTTTATATTTTAAACTTTAATCAGATGATTTATGGTGAAGAAGTAAAAATAAAATGGTGGAAATACCTGCGTGGTGAACTGAAATTTGAGGCAGTAGAAGGCTTAGTCAAACAATTAGACGCAGACTTAATTGAAACTCAAAACTTTTTCAAAACTTAATAAATTAACTATACTAAGCCAGTAATGGATTAAAACAGCTCTTAATTTTGATTTTTAGCACTCTTGATAAAAGAGTGCTAATTTTTTGGGAAAAATGCCTCAAAAGACTTGACAAGGGGTAGGAAAAACAGTATTATATATGTAGTTAGCACTCATACACATTAAGTGCTAACTAAAAGTGAGGTGAGCGTTTTGTTAACTCCAAGACAAGATGAGATATTAAATCTGATTGTTAAATTATATAGGGAGTTAGAAGTTCCAATCGGTTCCAAGACTTTACTCAGAGAAAGTATTTTAGATGTAAGTCCTGCAACCGTCAGAAACGATATGGTGGTTCTGGAAAAGAAAGGGTATATTTTAAAAGCCCACACATCCAGCGGCCGCATACCATCCTATGATGGCTATCGTTACTATGTGAATCGCCTAATCACAGCTACAAATGATATAAATACAGTAGACAACCATGAAAGTGACCAGAAAGCTGTTAATGAACTATTTCGCAACCAGTCAAGTGATGTAATGAAAACAAGTAAAATGGTCTCGGACCTCTTAGTTTCATTAACCGGATATATCGGTTTGGTTTTTGGTCAAAGCAATGAATACCATCGAATTATGGATTTTAAGTTAGTCCAATTAAGTGATACAAGTTTAATTGGAATTCTAGTGACGGATTTGGGTCATATTGAGAGTCAAGTGTTCCACCACCCGAACTATCCTCTTGAAAGCACCCAAATTAAAGAAATCAGTGAAATGTTAAATGAGGAATTGACTGAAGTCTTATTAGAGGATGCTTATCAGAGGTTGAGATTTACCTTACCCTTAGAAATTTATAAGATAGTCTCAGCTCAGATTGACTTTTCTCCGTTAGTAGAAAAAGCAATCCAGCAGTTAAAGGGGCACCGCTATTTTGTGACGGGTAAGAATAATCTATTTGATTTTCTTGACACAAGCGTGACACCAGATGATTTTAAAGAGCTGTTTACTCTGTTGGACGGTTCAAAAGAACTATTCAATATTTTTGAAACGAGTAAAGATGGCATCCAGGTTCTTTTTGGACTAGATTTTGGACCGACAAGTATGCATCATCTTTCATTAGCGGTGGCAACCTTTACACAAGGAGTTCAAAAAATGAGTATTGCTTTATTAGGTCCTTCAACGATGGACTTTAAAAGAGTAATTGCTTTAATGGAACAATGCTTGCATGAGTTTACACATTAAATAATGAGGGGGTCATCAAGTGGTGAAAGAAAATAACACGAATGAAAAAGATAAAGACTTAGAAGAAGTATTGGAAGATATAACCAGCGAAGCAGCTGATGAGACGGCTGGCAGTGAGCAGGAAAATAGTGAAGCTGAAAAAAGCAGTTTTCATTTAGATGAAGATACAACGAAAAAAGAATTAGCGGATCAACTCGCTGATCTTGAAAGAAAACTGGAAGAAAAAGAAGACCGCAGCTTACGACTGCAAGCAGAAATAGCGAACATGAAACGATCCAGTACAAGAGAGCGTCAAGATGCTGCTAAATACCGTTCACAGTCTCTGGCACAAAAATTACTGGATGCTATGGATAACTTGGAGCGTGCTTTAGAAGTTGAGGCAGAGTCGGAAGACGCTCAAGCTGTGAAAAAAGGTGTTGAGATGGTTTATAACCAGATTATCCAAGCCTTTAAAGAAGAAAACATTGAGGTCTTAAATCCGATCAATGAAGCTTTTGATCCGAACTTCCATCAAGCTGTTACAACTCAGCCCGCAGCCGAAGGAGAAGACACGGATGTGGTAGTAAATGTATTACAAAAAGGCTATCTGTTGAATGACCGTGTAATTCGCCCGGCTATGGTAATTGTTTCAGCATAAGAAATAGATTTTAAAACAGTTTAAAACAACAAATTAACTTCCTGAAAAAGAAAATATATATTAAAGGAGAAATAAATATGGCTAAAATTATTGGTATTGACTTAGGAACAACAAACTCAGCAGTAGCAGTTTTAGAAGGTGGAGAAGCAAAAATAATTCCAAACCCTGAAGGAAATCGTACGACACCTTCAGTTGTTGCTTATAAAAATGATGAAATTCAAGTAGGTGAAGTAGCTAAACGTCAGGCAGTAACAAATCCTAATACAGTTGCTTCTATTAAACGTCACATCGGTGAAGCTGGGTACAAAGCTAACATGGGTGACAAGGATTATTCACCACAGGAAATCTCAGCTATGATTTTACAACACTTAAAATCTTACGCCGAAGATTATTTAGGAGACAAAGTTGATAAAGCAGTTATAACTGTACCTGCTTACTTTAACGATGCTCAACGTCAAGCAACTAAAGATGCAGGTAGAATTGCCGGCTTAGAAGTTGAACGTATTATTAACGAACCAACGGCTGCGGCTTTGGCTTACGGTTTAGACAGCCCGGATCTTGAAGAAAAAATCTTAGTATTTGACTTAGGTGGGGGAACATTTGACGTGTCCATCCTTGAGTTAGGTGATGGAGTCTTTGATGTTCTTTCTACTGCAGGTGAAAACAGCCTAGGTGGAGACGATTTTGATAATAAAATTATTGATTATTTAGTAGATGAATTTAAAAAAGAACATTCAATTGACTTATCTAAAGATAAAATGGCCTTACAACGTCTAAAAGATGCAGCTGAAAAAGCCAAAAAAGACTTATCAGGTGTAACTTCAACTCAAATTTCATTACCATTTATCACAGCATCAGCAGATGGTCCATTACATATGGAAACTACTTTAACGCGTGCAAAATTTGATGAATTGACTCATGACTTAGTAGAAAAAACTAAAGGTCCTGTTCGTCAAGCATTAAAAGATGCCGGTTTAGATAAATCTGAAATTGATGAAGTAATTCTGGTTGGTGGATCTACTCGTATTCCGGCAGTTCAAGAAGCAGTTAAACGTGAAACTGGTAAAGAACCTAACAAATCAGTAAACCCAGATGAGGTAGTAGCAATGGGAGCTGCAATTCAAGGCGGTGTTATTTCAGGTGATGTAAAAGATATTGTTTTACTTGATGTAACTCCATTATCACTCGGTATTGAAACTATGGGTGGTGTGTTTACTAAGTTAATCGACCGTAACACTACAATCCCAACTTCTAAATCGCAAGTATTCTCAACAGCTGCTGATAATCAGCCTGCTGTAGACGTTCATGTCCTGCAAGGTGAGCGTGAAATGGCTGCGGACAACAAAACATTAGGACGTTTCCAATTAACAGATATTCCACCTGCACCACGTGGAATCCCTCAAATTGAAGTA
>CAYYGA010000003.1:63271-77610 GCA_964471435.1 uncultured Facklamia sp. | reverse complement strand
CTTGGGCCGGCTCACTCGGGGTGAGCTCCTTGCGACGACAGTTAATAATATAACACGGTTCGATATTCTTTGTCAACCCTATTTTAAAAAACTTTTTAATATCATTTTTTATAGGATCGGCCTATGAGCTTTCTTGATATTTTTTATTAAGTGTCTGGTATAATAAGATAATCTTTATCTAATGAATTATACATATACAAGGAGAAAAAATAATGTCTACTAATCTAATTCACTTCAATATAGAAGATAGCCCGGCACTTTGGGAATCTACTGTCGGAATCGAGCGTGAAGCAGCCAGAGTTGACAAGGAGGGGCAAATTTCCAGATTGCCCCATCCTACTGCTTGGGGGTCTCGTGAGTATCAGCCTTATATTCAAACAGATTTTGCTGAAGGTCAAATAGAGTTAATCACTCCGCCAGTTAAATCTGTCCAAAAAATGAATGACTGGTTAAAAGCACTGCATCAAATTGCCCAAACCACTTTAAATTCCGGTGACTATAAGGAATTAATCTGGCCTTTTAGTTTACCACCAAGCTATGATGATCTTGATAGCATTCAAGTGGCGCAGCTGACTGAAAAGGCAGAATTTGACTATCGCGACTACTTAGTCGGTAAGTATGGTAAAGCTGTTCAGTTAACTTCAGGAATTCATTATAACTTTGAAATTAACCCTTCTTTATTCGATGCTTATATAGAAGAGAACTTTAATTCTCCTCAAAAGATCACTATAAAAAATAATGTTTATATGTCTTTAGCACGAAAATTTCTATATTATCAATGGCTGCTTACTTACCTGCTGGGCGCCAGTCCCTATGCTCCTGATAATTATACTTCAAATTTATATGGAGACTTACCGGATAAACCCATGAGAACCGTCCGCCAAAGTCGGTACGGCTACCGGAACGACCCAAGTGTAAAAGTTTCCTATCAATCACTAGAAGATTTTGTAACCGATATTGAACAAGCTGTAGATTCAGGAGCTCTTAGTTTAGAAAAAGAACTTTACCGGGATGTCAGAATGCGCGGCGGCCAGCCGATACGCAAAATGATTGAACAGGGGATTCAATACTTAGAATTCCGAAGTTTTGATCTTAATCCCTATGAACCGTTGGGGATAAGCGAAAAAGATATGATGTTTGTTAAGCTTTGGATTATTGCCTTAACTATCCATCAGCAGGAAAATATCTCTGAAACAGAATTAGAAGTTGCAATTAAACGCACTACCGCCACAGCTGAAGCTCACCCTTTAGATGCATTGCTGGATAAAGACTTAGTGGGAGATTTTTGGGACACTTTGGAAAAAGTGGCTCAGCATCTCGATGATCATTTATCACTTAATCATTCTCTCCAAGCATTAGCTGCAGACAAAAAGGAACAGTTATTCAAGGCCGAAACAACTTTGGGTGGCCAAGTATTTCTACAATGCCCTCAAAAAGCTGACTATAAAAATTTTGGTCTGGAACTGGCCAATAAACATAAAGTTACCTATGATGACAAGCCTTATTTACTACATGGGTTTGAAGAGTTTGAATTATCCACTCAAAATCTTATGCGTCATGCCATCCGTGCAGGCTTGAAACTGGAGATCATTGATGCTTCAGATAACTTTATCCGTTTAAGTCATTTAAATCAAAAAGAATACATAAAAAGTGCCAACATGACCCGCCTGGATAGTCAAATCACTCATTTTATAATGGAAAACAAATTAGCCACCAAACAATTATTAACCGAAGCCGGTATCTCTGTTCCTCAAGGAGTGAGTTACACCTCCTTGGAAACTGCTTTAACTTTCAACCAATTCAACCTGGCTTTCGTAGTCAAACCTAAAAACACTAACTTTGGGCTGGGTATTACTATTTTTCAAGCAGGAGCGACTCCTGAGCAGTATCAAGCAGCAATTAAAGAAGCCTTTAACCATGATGATACGGTAATTGTAGAAAAATTTATTAAAGGAACTGAGTTACGCTTTTATGTACAAGACGGGAAAACATTGGCTGTATGTGAACGTCAGCCTGCCCAGATAAAAGGGGACGGTCAGAAATCAATCAGCGAATTAATTGATTTAGAAAACGAAAATCCCATGCGCGGGCCTAAACATTTTGCACCCCTTTCTTATATTGAAAAAGGACACATGGAAAAAATGCAGTTAGAAAGACAAGGCTATCACTTTGATTCCATCCCGGCAGCAGAGAAAATAGTTTTATTACGGGAAAATAGTAATGTTTCCAGTGGCGGGATTGCCATCGACCGGACAGATGAAGTTCATTCGGATTATAAAATCATTGCTGAAAAAAGTGCAGAAGCGATGGGAGCTGTCTTTTGCGGCGTGGATATTATTATAGAAGACTACCATCAGCCTGTTTCTTCGGCTGCTGCCTATTCTGTTTTAGAAACAAATTTCAATCCGATGATGACTTTACATATTGCTCCAGCAATTGGAAAAAGTAGACCGCTCAGCCAGGCCCTCTTAAAGCGTCTCTTTCCAATCGATAACATTATGAAAGCACTCGATCAGGAATAAATTTATAATTTATTTACTTTGTTAATTAAAAAAACGAACATTTTCAACTCAAAGCTCGAAAAGAGCTCTAGTCGAAAAATGTTCGTTTTTTTGGCTTTTCTTTCTTTGAAATCTCAGAAAATTTTGTTTAACTGCTTTAAACTAACCTTGGTTCTTAAGTCTATATATCGAAAACAGCGCCTGGATAACTTTCCCACATAGAGATAGAAGATTTTAACTCTTGAGACACCTGCTTGAGAATTAAAGCCCGGTCTGCTTGAGGTGGTATATGAGTAGGTACCAGTTGTTTAACTTTCGCTTCATTAGCTAAGGTCGCCACTTCTCTGGCTGTCATATGTACTTCATTTTCTCCTAATTCATTTGAAAAATTAGTATCGGCTAATAAAAGATCTGCTTCCCGGCTGAAATCAATTAATTCTTCTGTCCAAGCACTGTCTGCTGTATAAACAAAAACTTTACCTGTATCTTTTTCTTCAAATCTTATTGCATAACACTCTACTGGATGGACAGTTCTTTGAAAAGTTACCTGGTAAGGGCCTAAATATAAAGTTCCTTCTGGACGATAACTTTCTATCATACTGCCTTTATCATCTTCTAATAATTTGGCATAGTTCGAATTAGGGTGAAAATAGATAGGGATAGGTAAATGTTCCGGCATTGGCTGACGTAATGCGAGCACATGCTGCAAAGCACCTACATCCGCCGTGTGATCAGGGTGATCATGTGACACAACTACCGCTTTGAGTTCTGTCGGAATTAAATAATCTTCAAGTTCCAGTATCGATCCTGATCCTGCATCAAGAAGTATCGGAAAATCATTTTGCGAATCGGTTAACAAATAGCAGCTTGTGGCTTGTTTGTTATAAGGAAATCCTCCCGCGCAGCCGATAACAGTTAACTTCATCTTTTACACTCCTATCTAAAATCCTTTAAGCATTCTCTATAATTTTTTGGACACTCTCTTGATTTAATTTTTTCACAACAGCTTTCACTAGTTTTATCGCATTGAGGTAATCTTCTTCATGAATAACAGAAGTATGGGTATGTAAATAACGTACCGGAACAGTAATTGCGATGGAAGGAATCCCTTTTAAACTGGTGTGCTGTGCTCCAGCATCGGTCCCGCCTCCAGGGATAAATTCTAATTGATAAGGAATTTCTTCTTCTTCAGCAGTGTCAATCACAAAGTCACGTAAACCCCGGTGAGCTATCATTGACGCATCATAAACAATTACTTGAGGTCCTTCACCTAATTTACTGACAGATTCGTCCGATGTCATTCCTGGTGTATCCCCTGCAGTTCCAGTATCTAAAGCAATTGTAATAGCCGGGTTAAGCATATAAGTTGCCCCTCTAGCTCCGCGCAAGCCTACTTCCTCTTGGACATTCGCTCCTGAGAATAAAACAGTATCATGTCCTTCTTCGCTGAGTTCTTTTAATACTTCGATTGCGACAGCCACACCGATGCGGTTGTCCCAAGCTTTTCCTAATAAGAATTTTGAATCATTCAAACGGCGTGTTTTGATGTAAGGAGTGATCATATCTCCTGGTCGAATGCCCCAGCCATGTACTTCCTCTTTAGAACCAGCTCCTAAATCAATAAATACATCCTTCATATCTATCGGTTTTTTTCGTGCTTCAGCAGTAAGTACATGAGGCGGTTTTGATCCTGTCACACCGTGGAAAGTTTTCCCTTCCCGAGTAGTTACCGTTACTTCTTGAGCCAAAACCACCTGACTCCACCAGCCTCCGATAGTTACAAACTTAATAAACCCTTCCTCGGTAATTTCCTTTACCATAAAACCTACTTCATCCATATGAGCCGCTAACATAATACGAGGACCGTCACTGTTACCCGTATGCTGTGCGAAGATACCGCCTAAACCATCTTGGTGAAACTCTTCAGCAACTGCTTCAGTTTCAGCTTTAAACAGTTGGCGGATTTGCCCTTCATTACCGGCAATTCCATTTGTTTCCGTTAATTTAACTAATAATTCTTTATCAACTGACATTATATCTAACTCCTTCAAATAAATTTTTATTGATTAACTACTATTAAGATACATTCCCTTTTTGAAAAATGGAAGACGCTCCAACTACTGTTTCAGATGTTTTTTAGTCCAGAAGTTAAAATAGATAAAATTACAAAAAAGCATAACGAGTATCCAACCGATTAAAATATAAACAATTTCCATTATAAGGGTGCGGCTGATCACCAGCGCTGCTAAGTAAAAAAGGGTTTGAACGGCAAAGATTAAAAATAGGGTAAACCGGAAGGAATACACTTTTTGCCCGGTGTCTTGAACAGAATAAATACGCGCTTGCGGATAGGCATGGTAAATATTTAGTACGGGTAACAATTGAATGACGGTCATAAGATAGCCTAAAGTTCCGGCTGCAAAACTGATAATAGGTGCATCAGCCGTTACTGCTATCACAATGCTAATAAATAATCCAATTCTGATCCAGATACCACTGTAAGCATCATTACGAAAGAGAACTCTTAGAAATAAAAAGCCGTAACGATTCATTAAGGGTTGGGATAACTTTTCAATTAAAGGATCTAAAGCTTTTCGCCTTCTAATGGAAGGAGTAACCTGCGGTACATCTGCAAAAGCTGAGACCGTTTTATAAAAGCGTGACTCTTGCTGCAGGGACTGCGTGAGTGCAAATTCAAAGTTAATTGCATTCTTTTTAGTTTGTTGAAAAATATAAAAGGTCAGGCCTGCTTCAAACAGAAGCCCTCCTAATAAGATTAAGAACTGATAAGGCCGACTCAGATAAAAACTCAACCAAAGGTAAATAAAAAAACGCAGTCCTAAATATATTTTCACTGATCCGTTATTGGTAGCCGGCTGCAGCACACGCAGATATTGGCGCAAGTAAACATTCAACTGGAAGAGCACGGCCAAAAGGATAATTATCCAAGCTTCATTTAAGGTCCAGGCTGTGACAAACTCTAACAAGGGCACGGCCAAAATAATTAAAAGCGAAAACAGTACAGCCGGTAAAATGAAACCAGTTAAAATTCCTTTTCGCCAATAGCTTAACCATTCTTTGCCTCTGGCAAAAAGAAAACTTTTATCCGGATCCTTCACCAGCCACTGAGGATTCCCTAAGAGTAAAACCAATGAGATCAATGCTGCTAAGAGGGTAATTAAAGGCAGCTTGTATTGATTTGTTTCAAGTGTCTGTAAATAATTTAACTGCTGTTGATAATACAAAGCTCCAAAACCTAATAAGACAAAGAGTATAATTGAAAAGTGATCATTAAAAATTAAACGGCCATACTTTCCAACCTCTTTTAAAAAAAGATTGAGACGTTTAGAAAATAATTGTTTCAAATCAGACATAGCTTACTCCCCACTACCTGACTCTAGTGATGAAAGAACTTTAGCTTCCACTTCTAAGCGGGTCATTTCAAGATAAATGTCATTCAAGCTGGCATCAGGCATATCAAATTGGACTTGCAGCTCAGCTAAATCGCCGTGTCCTACCACTTCGCCTGTTTGAAGTAAAATAAATTTGTGACACAAACTTTCCGCAATAGATAAAACATGAGTCGTAAATAAAACAGCACTGCCCTGCGCTGCTCTTTCTTCCAACAAGTCAGTAAAATGCTTGATGGCTAAAGGATCCAATCCTAAGAAGGGTTCATCTATAATCAACACCTTAGCATCTGTGACTAAAGCACAAATAATCATCACCTTCTGCTTCATTCCTTTTGAGAAATGGCTGGGAAACCAGGAAAGATGATTATCTAAGCGGAAGATATCCAATAAAGGTTGAGCCCTTTCCATTACTGTTTCAATTGGAATATTATATCCTAATGCGGTCATCTCTAAGTGCTCTTTCAATGTCAATTCTTCATATAAGACAGGTGTTTCCGGAATGTAAGCAATATTTGAAGCATAGGCTTCATGGTTTTCATTTAATGCCACTCCGTCGATGGTTATTTTCCCTTTTTGAGGTGATAAAAGGCCTAATATTGTTTTTAAAAGGGTCGATTTCCCTGCTCCATTTAACCCGATCAACCCGGCAATTTCGCCAAAGTCAATTTTTATATTAATATCTTTTAACACCGGAACCCGGCGGTAACCGCTGTCTACATTTTCTACCAATAATGTCATTTTCTTTTCCTCACTTCGTTATCCTTCTACTCTTGTAAGGCGATTTTACGCCATAAGGCCAAAGCCACATCCGCTTTAGACATTACAGGAAATGTTTCTTTAAAGTCATTTCTTCCAATTAATGTTACTTGATTATCATCGGAATTAAAGCCGATGCCTTCTTGAGATATGTCATTGGCTATAATCCATTCAATATTTTTGCGTTCCAGCTTTGCTTCAGCATACTCCACCAGCCGTT
Organism: uncultured Facklamia sp.; assembly: GCA_964471435.1. Taxonomy (GTDB): domain Bacteria; phylum Bacillota; class Bacilli; order Lactobacillales; family Aerococcaceae; genus Facklamia. The sequence goes on along the minus strand of CAYYGA010000003.1, from coordinate 70,720 downwards.
CAGATTCGGCTGCAAAGCCTATTAATGTTTGATGTGTTTTTTTCTGGCCGAGTCCGGCTAATATGTCCGGGTTTTCTATTAATTGTATCATTTGCTGTTTGGTTTGGGCTGTTTTTTTTATCTTTTTATCTGCTCTATCCGCCACCCGGTAATCACTAACAGCAGCAGCCATGACAACATAGTCACTCAAATCAAACTTTGCTTCAATCTCTGCCTGCATTTCAGCAGCACTCTCAACTTTCACTAATTCAATTTGTTCAGCTTTAGGTAAATTAGTTTTAGTAGTCACTAAGCATACTTCTGCACCTAAAAAGGCAGCAGCATGAGCCATGGCATACCCCATTTTTCCTGAAGAATCATTGGAGATATACCGGACCGGATCGATACGTTCAATGGTTCCTCCTGCTGACACGATGACTTTTTTATTTTTTAAAAGCTGTGGATAAATATTTCTGGCAGCTAAAAGCTCTGCTTGTAAAACAATTTGACTAATTTCAGGCAGTCGACCTTTGCCTTCGTATCCTTCAGCCAGGAAACCACTGTCTGGTTCCATCACTTGATAACCGTCCTTTTCTAAGCGCTTCAAGTTTCTTTCTACTGCTGGGTGATGGTACATATTGTGATTCATAGCAGGTACTATGAGAAGGGGAGCGGTAATAGCAAGTAAAGAAGTAGAGGCCATATCATCTGCAATCCCGTTGGCTAATTTCCCAATAATATTTGCAGTTGCAGGAGCTAAAATCGCCAAATCACACCAGTCGGCAAATTCAATATGTTGAACATGTTGGGGGTCGATTTCATCGAAAGTATCAATTAAAACTGATTGTCGTGATAATATTTGTAAAGTTAAGGGAGGAATAAATTCGGTTGCATTTTCTGTCATCATCACACGTACATTGGCTTGTTTTTTAATGAGTTGGCGCACCAGTTCAGTCACTTTATATGCGGCAATGCCACCACTTACAATCAGCCCGATATTTAAATCCTTGAAAACCATTTTATTCCTCCTACTTTTTCATAATTCTATTGTAACGATAGTAAAGTTTTTGGGCAAATAAAAATTAGTTGAAAAGTAAATAATTACCTGCATAAAAACACATGATATAATGAGGTAAACTATAACACATATGGTTGAGGGAGGCATTAAGAATGATAAAATTGAAGCGCCCCGAATTAAGCGATCAAAAAATGATTGAAAACTTTCTAAGCTCATACTCTAAGTCTAATGAGTGGATCGCCGGGTCGAGTTCTTTACATAAGTATTCGGGCAAAATAGAGGAATGGATTCTTTTGATGCAGGATTATGCAGCTGGCAGGAATATTCCATCCGAAAGGGTCCCTTTAATTCAATATTTAATTATAAATGCAGAAGAAGATATGGTAGGAGTGGCTAATTTACGGCTTAATTTAAATGATTATTTGCTGAATTACGGAGGCCATATTGGATATGCAGTCCATCCCCATTACCGCCGTCAGGGTATAGCAACAACTATTATGAAACAGGTGTTGAAAACAGCCCAGGAAAAAAATATTTCACCAGTACTGATGACTTGTGCCGATAATAATTTGATCAGTGCAAAAATTATTGAAGCGGCCGGAGGTAGTTTGGAGGATAAACGCCTCCAAAATGGTGTCTGGGTGAGAAGGTATTGGATTCAAAATTAATGCAGCAAAAAAGCTATTTAAGAGGTTAAATAGCTTTTTGAGGCACTTATTTTCAGCTGATTAAAAATTTAACTTTGGCGGTCGATGCGTAATACATCACCTTCATAACTTTGGTTAACTAACAATAATATTTTACCTTCATCTATTTCTGCCTGGTAGCTTGATAAATCGATTTGATTTTCTCTATTATTTAAAGATCCGTCAACTTGTCTATCCGCCACAAATAAAGAGGTGAAGCTCTCCAGCCAAGTAGGCTCCGGTCTATCGACTATCTGATCCCCGCTCTTATCAATTAATGACTTTTCCACCGGCTCTATAGCTGTGTGCTGGGAGTTTTCTACTATCTCATCCTTAGCTATTAACTGCACGCCGCTTTGTGGTATGCCTGCATTAAAAATTTTTTCGTAAGCCGCCTGAGCTTCAATTACAGAGTCATAGACACCGTAAACAAATTGCTGTTCCATCTTTCCACTCCTTCCCTTTTAATTTTTCTATAAATTCATCTTAATACAGCCTCTATGGAAGGGCAAACAATTCACTTCCAAAATATAGCAGACTTTTTAAAAAATTTAAGTCCCCTTATCCAATCTTACACCTTCAACGGAGCTACTCCCAGGCTATTGTTTCAAAAAAAGCCTCAAAATATTCATAGGATAAAGGACGATCTTGTATGTCTGTATCCGATTGATAGTAATCTGAAATTTGTAAACCATAATACCGTTCAATTAAATAACCGGCAAAAGCCTGGGCAAAAGATTCTGAGTAATCATTATAATAATACTCTTCTTCTTCCCTTTGCCATTCAAGCTCATGAATTTCACGCCACTCCTCGTTATGGGACATAGAAAAAAATTCCACTTCTGTATCATAGAGCTGTTGGTAAGTATTAAAATCAATAAGATGTGCAATTTCATGATAAAGGGTTACGGGTGTAATGTAACGCGTTCCCACTATATATATATCTCCAAATGAATTTGCCAAACCCGTAAATCCCGCTTTACCTGCTACATCACTCATTTTTTCTTCTGTCACCAGTTCTATTTTATTAATCCGCCTTACTAATTCTTCAGGCAGATAAGCTAAAGCTTCTGCAATCATCTCTTCATGAATGACTCTGTCTTCTTCAATTAAACTTTCGTGATAGATAATTTCTGTTTCTACTTCGGTACTATAGGCATTATTATAACGTCTCTCGATTTGTTGAAGAAACTTCTGTGCTTGTTGATAAAGTTCTTCACTCTCTTCATAGTGTTCATCATCTTCACCAATTTGGGAAAAATAATAATCTGCCCGCATCATACTCGCTTTAGCATCTGCCAGTACATGATTCGACAAGCCGTAATTTAAATCATACACATAAGCATGACTGTCGGATATTTTTCGATTGATGGTCAAGTCGGCTTTATTATTTAAATCACTTACTTGATGTTTTAACATTTCAAAACTGGTAAAAAGCTCTTCCACATTTTCATTCCAAGTACCGGGGTATACAAAGTGAACCTCTTCTTGATTTGAATAATATAAACCAAAAGGACTCGTATGAAGCGTGTGATAGTTATCTTCTGGAATATAATAATTGAAATTGGAAATTTCTTCGTTCATTGCTTCAAAAGATAGGGGTACGGTAAAAGCTTCTGTTTGGAATATATTTTCTTCAGATACTCGGATTCTTTCGGAGGGGATGTCTGCTTCTATTATTTCAAAAGAAACTGTTGGCACTTGTTCCGGTTCAGTTGCTAGTTCTTCTCCAAAACTAGTAATTACCCCGGGTTCCGGCAGTTCGTAAGCCAAAACAGCTAGAGGTTCAATGCTTAACATAAGAAAAATAATCATCAAGCTGATATACGAATACTGAGTCATAACTTTCTTTTTATTTAAAGTTAACATGCCTATTTCCTCCATAAAACCTTTGAATTAATTAACTCCACTCTACACTAATGACTTAAAATAACAAAGAACTTAGCCTTTCCTTTGAAAGCTGATTTCTAAGAATAAATGTAGGGATAGTTTATAAAGTCCGTTTATGGTTTACAGGCTGGAAATTAACAATTTTCTTATGGGAGGTTAATGCTTAAAACTTTTTTTGAAAAATGGTATGATAAAAAAAGAATTAAAGGAGGATGTAAATGACAAAAGAAATGTATACTTTATCTAATGGAGTGAAAATTCCTAAAATTGGTTTTGGTACATGGCGCTTACCTGATGGAGAGGTAGCTTATGAAGCTGTAAGAAAAGCATTAGAAACCGGCTATCGTCATATTGATACCGCGCAAAACTATCAAAATGAAGCAAGTGTCGGCCGGGCTGTTGCCGATTCCGGATTGAAACGCCAAGATATATTTATTACGACTAAAATAGAAAATCCAAATGCTACCTACGAAGAGACTTTAAAGTCCATTGAAGACTCACTGGAAAAACTTCAATCAGATTATCTGGATTTACTCTTAATTCATTGGCCAAACCCTGTCGCACACCGCCAACAACCCGGTTTCCGTGAAAGAAACAAAAATATTTGGCGGGCACTGGAAGAGAAGTACCAGGATAAAACAGTACGGGCCATTGGCGTATCAAATTTTCTTCCCCATCACTTTGAAGCGCTGCTTGAAACCGCTGAAATTATACCGATGGTGAATCAAATTAAATTAGCTCCCGGCTTGCTTCAGGAAGAAACAGTGGCCTACTCCCGGGATAAAAATATTCTTTTAGAAGCCTACAGTCCTTTAGGAACCGGAGGTATTTTCAATAATGAGGTTTTAATCAGCTTAGCTGAAAAGTATAATCGGACGGTCGCACAAATTGCGTTGAGATGGTCATTAGAGCATGACTTCTTACCTCTTCCCCGCTCACAAACGCCGGCGAATATTGAGAGTAATTTTAAGATTTTTGATTTTTCACTGGCTAAAGATGACATCCAGCTGATGGATGGATTAGCAGGATTAACAGATGAGCCTGATCCAGATCAAACAGACTTTTAAGAGGTGACAGTGATGTTACCTGAAATCTACAAAACGCCGTCTGATGCTTCAGGCGCTACGCTTGAATATCATTATTTTTTTGAGGTGTCGCAGGAGAGCTTGTGGGAGATACTGACGAGTAATTATGCTCTTGAAGAATGGGTGCCGGTTCTAACCTATCAAGAGTTAGAAGCAACGAGTTTAATCAATGTAAAAACACCTGAAAAGAAATTTAATGAAGAAATATTGGCGGTCGATTCACCCGCCCGACTCTACTTTACGTGGAAAAAAGGTTGGATCCGAATCGAATTAATTCCAGAAGCACAAAATAAAACTCGCCTGCATTTTTCATTATGGACGCCTCACATACAAGATAATACAGTCCAGGATTTAAGTGATTGGATTGTTAATATGGAAGTAATAGAAGCACAATTGGCCGACTTACCGTTAATTGACCGGTCTGAACGCCTGGATGCCATTGCACCTATCGTAAAAAAAGAACTGTTAAAAAAACCTGAGCAATTATAATAGCTCAGGTTCTTTTTATGGATAAATCCATCTAGCAATTGTTTCACGTGACTGGTAATCTGCATTACGTCTCACTTCTTCTTCAACCTTTTTACCATAAGCTGAATCAGGTATGATATATTTTTCAAAATAGACTTTTGATTCCTCATAGAACCCTCTATCCATAAACCGAGAGTCCGTTAATTGAAAACTGCTTCCTACTCGAACAGGCTGACGAAAAGTATCGTTTAACTCTACATATTTTTCGCTGGTATACACATTCTGCCCTGCTACTTGAAAGTAATGATAATCTCTATCATCCTTTCCTAAGTAATCAACTTCTTGGCTGTGAGATTTTTCTTCATAAAACGCCAGCTCACTGAAAGACTCTTTCATATAGCCATTTTCATATACCTTGTTTTCATAATAAGAGTAGGAAGTTGTAGAAAAAGGCATCTTTTTATAAGCTCTTTGGGCAGGTGTCATTCTTTCTGACAGATTAATTAAAGGTTGATAGGTTTGATAAGTTGTATATAGAAAAAATCCAATTCCAACTGCTCCAACAAAAGAAGCGGTGTTCAATAATTTAACCCAGCGATTCTCACGGTTGAGTACACTCACAACAAATACCAACATTAATATAATAATCAGAATGAGTCCTATCCAAAAGTTTTGGTAATAAAACTCTTCCATTGCTATCCACTCTTCAAACATCACGCACTCCTATACTTTAAGCTTTTACCTGTTTTCCTAAAAGCCAATCAGTTTGTTCCCAACTTCCCATCATAAATTTGTGTTCACTGAAGCGGTGGAAACCCTTCGCTTCATAAAACGCCTGTGCTTTTTCATTATACTCCCACACGCCTAACCAAATAAAGTTTTTACCTGCTTCCAGAGCTTTCTTTTCAGCGACAGAAACTAAATAAGAGCCTAGACCTTTTCGCTTAAAAGGAGGCAGAACATAAATTCTTTCAATTTCAAAATAGTTATCTGGCATGGGTTCTGATTGGGCGGTGCCTTGATTAATTTTTAAATAGCCTGCCAATTGTTCTTCATAATATAAAAAGTAAAAATGGCTGTCAGGATTTTTGAGTTCAGACTTCAGTTGTTGATAATCATAAGCTTGAGTCATATAGGCATCTAAGTCACCAGCCGGTGTGTCTGGGCCGAATGTATCGATAAAAGTGTAAAAAGAGATGACTCTTAATAAAGCAAGGTCTTCTGTGGAAACTTTTTTTAATTCGTGATGAGACATAAACAGCTCTCCTTACTATAATAGAATACTTCTATTATAGCGGAGAGCCTGTCATTTACAATTTATTCATTTTAAAGATGTTGAGCACGCGGACCGCCAATTAGTTTTGGTCTAGAAGTGAGTCCATTTACTCTGGCGTGACCAATCGTATTATGTTGGAAACGCATTGGAATTTGAACCCTTTTAACATGCATCCCGATATGGGTATCTCCAATATCAATACCTGATGTGGCAACCAAACTATCCACTACCACCGGATCTTTAAATTGATTGAATGCTGCTACTGAACAGCCTCCTCCGGCATTAATAGCGGGCATGACATTAACGATTTCTAACTGATACTTTTTAGCGACTTCTTTTTCAATTACCAATGAACGATTGATATGTTCACAACCTTGAACAGCTAAATGGACACCTAATTCAGGTAAACGGTCTTGAAAAGCTGCCACAATCGTTTCTCCCAAGCCAGGATGAGGGTCTTTTCCTATGCGGGCTCCAGATACTTCTGATGTACTTGCCCCCAATACAAATATATCCCCTTCTTCAACTTTATCACGGTAAAGGTCAATTACTTCATCTAACAAGGAATTTAATTCAGATTGAATTTCCACACTTATCACCTTTCCTTCTTCTGTAAAATTATTATAACATAAATTATAAAACACCATAAAAAAAGCACATCCCATAATGGATGTGCTGGAAAAATAATTATTGAACCGTAGCTTCTTCCCATGCAGTAATTTCGCCTAAGAAGATTGAACGAATTGTATCTAATGATAATTCTTCAACTGGATTGTCTAAGTTCACAATCACTGCGATTCCATCAATAGCAATTTCTTCTGAATTTACTTGTCCTGCTTCGTCTTCATCTAAAGCACGAGATGACATACCGAAATCAGCTGTTCCGTTAATTGCTGCTTCAATACCTGCAGATGATCCTACAGAGGAAACATTAATTTCAACTCCGTTTTGGTATTCACCGTAAACTTCTGCTAATCTTTCCATGATAGGTGTAACTGAAGTAGATCCTACAATTTCAATTGTTCCTTCTAAACCTTCACCAGCTGG
>CAYYGA010000003.1:55269-63171 GCA_964471435.1 uncultured Facklamia sp. | reverse complement strand
CAGCTTCGGTTTCTTCAACAGCTTCGGTTTCTTCACCTTCAGCTTGAGAACCAGATTCTGTTACAGCGATATAACCTTCTTCTTCCACAACTGTTTGACCTTCTTGTGAGTGGATGAAATTTAAGAAGTCAGCTGATACTTCTGACAACTCTTCTTCAGCGTTCCATGCTAGTAAAAATGGACGTGCAATCGGATAATCACCGGTAACAATTGCTTCTGCAGAAGCTTCGGCACCATCCACATTAACCGCTTTAACAGTATCATCTAACGAACCTAATGAAATGTAACCCATTGCTTGAGGGTCATTTCCAACGGTTTGCATTATACCAGAAGTCTGGTTTTGAATCGCTGCTTCAGTAGTTGTTAAATCATTGCCATTTTCATCTTCCACTCCCACGATTTCAACGAATGCTCCCCGTGTTCCAGAACCATCTTCACGTGAGATAACGGTAATTGGTCCTTCTTGAGCGAAAACAAGAGGAGATATTGCCGATAAAGTTAAACCTGCTGCTACTAATGGTAATGCTTTTAAAGATTTTTTCATTAAATTACATCTCCTTAAATTATAATTCTCTTAAAAATTCTGTATTTACATGTCCGACACTAAACTCAATCCGTGTCAGTACATTCTTATTATACAAAGCCAATGTAAATTTATTGTTAATTTAACGTAAAGATTGCGTAAAAGCTAAGGTTTCACTCTATTATTGATTTAATTCCACAATTTCTGCATCGCTGAGGTAAACTATTCTTTCGCAGATATTGGTTATATAGTCACCAATACGCTCAATACTGTTTCCAATTCCTAAATAATTGATACCGCTGGAAACTAATTCTGAATCATGCTGCATCCGTTTGGCACTCTCGCGGTATAGTTGTTTTAATCCGTGATCAATCTTGTGATCTCTTAAGGCAATTTCTTCTGCCAATTTTTTATCTTTCTTGGCAAAAGCTTCCATAACATCAGTTAACATTTCTGTGGCTTTTTTTGACATTTCATTAATGATTTCAGCTAAATTATCAACTTTTTCAGTTTCAGAGCGCGAAACATTCCGCGCAATCGCTACTGCATGGTCAGCAATTCTTTCTAAATCATTACTGGCATTTAAAATCGAGAAAATTAAACGTAAGTCTTCTGCTACCGGCTGCTGTAAAGCAATTAAACGATAAGCTTCTTTCTCAATTTCGTTGGCCATATGATTGATATGTTTATCTTCTGCGTCTAATTGAGCAAAAACACTGGCATCAACATCCTGGAAAGCTTTAATTGCTTTATGTACTTGTTCGTTAACTGCAACACCCATTGCAGCTAATTTATCTGTGAAAGACTCAAGATCTTTAATGTATCTTTCTCTCATTTTATTTCCTCCTATTAAAGACGGTTTTACCCAAAACGTCCAGAAATGTAATCTTGTGTTCTTTCATTTGCTGGATTTGAGAAAATAGTTTCAGTGTTATCAAATTCCACTACATAGCCTTGGTAGAAAAAGGCGGTTTTATCTGAGATACGTGCTGCTTGCTGCATATTATGAGTCACAATAATGACAGTATACTTTTCTTTTAATTCATGAACTAAGTCTTCTATTTTATTAGTTGAAATAGGATCCAATGCAGAAGTGGGCTCATCCATTAAAATTACTTCAGGCTCATTGGCAATCGCACGAGCAATACAAATCCGTTGTTGCTGACCCCCTGAAATTGCGGTGGCATTTGAATCTAACTTATCTTTTACTTCATCCCAAATAGCTGCTCCACGCAAGGACTCTTCAACAATTTGGTCTAATTTCGCTTTATCTTTAATGCCATGTGTTCTAGGTCCGTAAGCTATATTATCATAAATTGATTTTGGAAAAGGGTTGGGTTGCTGAAAGACCATGCCCACTCTTTTGCGCAGGTCATTAACATCCATACGTTTATCATAAATATTCATGCCATCTAGTTCTACTGTACCGTCCACACGTGTACCGGGTGTTAAATCTTGCATGCGATTTAAAATTTTAAGAAAGGTAGATTTACCACAACCGGATGGTCCGATAAAGGCTGTTACTAGATTTTCTTCGACTACCATATCAATATTTTTTAGTGCTTGAAAATCGCCATAATAAAAATCGAGATCTTTAATTAAAAATTTTGCTTTATTTTCCACTACTATTTTCCTCCTGAACCTAATCGGTTACCTAACCAAGTTGAAAATGCATTAATAATTAATACGATAATTATTAAAACAGCTGCTGTGGCGTATGCTTCTTGAATATTAAAACCTTCAGAAGATAAAACATACATATGAGTCGCTAAAGTACGCCCTGAACTTAACAGGTTTTGTATCATTCCGGATGAGGTTCCCATTGTATAGATTAAGGCAGCTGATTCACCGACAATCCGTCCAGTCGCTAAGATGATACCTGATAAAATACCTGGCATTGCAACAGGGAGCACAACCGTGATGATCGTTCTTAATTTCCCTGCTCCTAGAGCTAAAGATCCCATGCGAAGCGAATTATTAACTGAAAGCAAGGCTTCTTCTGTTGCAGAAATTGTAATAGGTAGGATCATAATAGCCAATGTTAAGATAGCAGCAATATGTGAAAAGGTACCAAATAATTGATTAACAAAAAATAACATTCCGAATAGGCCGTAGACAATGGAAGGCACAGCAGCTAATGTATCAGTTGCTAAGCGAATCCACACGATCAATTTATTTGAGCGGTCGGCATATTCTACTAGATAAAAGGCAGTAAATACACCAATTGGAACAGATATCAGTAAGGTCAATCCGATAACAATGAGAGTTGAGATGATGGCCGGTGTCATAGATACATTACTGGTTGTATATTCCCAGGCAAATAAATCAGCACTCATAGCAGGAAGGCCGTTCCAGAGAATAAATAAGACGATAAATAACAACATACCAATTGTAAATAATCCTGCTAGCCAGACTAAAAGGCGGGTAAATTTAGCTCCCATTTTAGGCTTCCCCCTTTGATTTAATCCACATAAATATACTATTAATGATTAAAATAAAGATAAACAATACAGAAGCTGTCATAATTAGAGCGTGTTGATGGTCCCCACTCGCATAGCCCATCTCTAGTACAATATTAGTAGTAAGTGTTCTCGTTCCCTCAAATAAACTGGTCGCCAGACGCGGCTGGTTACCCGCTACTAAAACAACTGCCATCGTTTCACCGATTGCACGGCCCAAACCTAAAATAATCGATGAAAAAATAGCTGATTTAGCTGCTGGTACTATTACTTTCATTACAGAACGTTCATGAGTAGCTCCTAAAGCCATACTTGCAGAGTAAAAATGACTTGGTACTGCACGAATCCCCGCTTCTGACAAGCTGATAATGGTTGGTAAAATCATAATCCCCAATAAAATGGAAGAGGTCAAAATATTCATTCCATTATTAGGTGGTATAAATGACAGTTCCCGTATAAAAGGCACGAAGATGTGTAAAGCGAAAAAACCGTAAACAATAGATGGGATAGCTGCCATTAAGTTAACTGCCGGTTTGAAAATTTTATAAAGGGCAGGGGGGCAAAAGTAAGCCATAAAAATAGCGGTTAATACTCCAATCGGCACTCCAACCACTACTGCACCAATTGTTACATAAATGGATCCCATTATAAATGGAAAAATACCATATAAAGGTTCATTCCAACTAGGCTGCCATTGCATCCCAAAGATTGTATCAATAAAACCGTGCTCCATTAGAAATGGAAGTCCCCCATTGAATTCCCAGCTGCCTCCTGACCTCGTTGCACCAATAAATATAAAATAAAAGATTAATATAATTGAAACGATTGATAAGATGGCACAGAACATAAATACATATTTCATCAATCGCTCGGTGAGTTTACCTTGCATTTAAACTACTCCTTTATCATCACTGTGTAAGCACTATGTAAGTTAACACTTCTATATACCTTATTATTGTAACGAGTGATTGTAAATTTAGAGTAAATTTAGCGTAAATAATATTACAATTATATTACAAGGAGTAGATTTAAATCTTTACAAGCTGAATCTAATGCGGAAGATAGATGATAAATTCAGTTCCCTCACCTATTGTACTTTCGACCTCCAGTTTACCGTGCATCGCTTGAATTAGATTGCGAACAATCGATAAGCCTAATCCTGTACCGCCTGAATTACGGCTCCTTGCTCTATCCACTCTATAAAAGCGTTCAAAAATTCGATCCAATTCCTGAGGAGGGATCCCAATCCCTGTATCTGCCACTGAAATATATACACCTTTTTTTCTATTTTTAAGTGTCACTGTGATTTGGCTTTTAATATCGGAATAATTGATGGCATTATCAATTAAATTGGTCATAATTTGTTCAATACGGTGCTGCTCACCTGTGTAATTTACCTGAGCATCGCCTTTAAAACGTACCGTAATTGATTTTTCCTCCAACTTTTGAGATAAAAAATCAACCATATTATGACTTACTTTCACTAAATCAAAAGTTGTTTTTCTTAAGGTTGTCGGATGCTTTTCAATACGGGATAACTCTAGAATATCTGAAATAGTCATTTCCAGCCGATTACTTTCCGTTGCAATAATATTAATAAATTTTTCGGACATCACAGGATCGTTCATTGCTCCACTCAGTAAAGTTTCTGCAAAACCTTTGATAGCAGTAACCGGTGTTCTTAGTTCATGTGAAGCATTGGCTACAAACTCTGTCCGCACCTTTTCTAAACGTCGAATTTCTGATATATCATATAAAAGAACCAAAATAGACTTTTCTTCACTCTCATTATCATAGTCTTGATAACTTAAAATATTTACATCTATAAACCTTGATTTAGGAATGAAGACTTCAATTTCTTCCTGCATAGCCTGTCCGTGTTCCTGCACATTATCAATTAAATTTATTAATAGAAAACTTTTTAAAACAGTTTGATAAGATCTGCCAACAGCAGTTGGTTCTAATAATAATATCTGTGCAACAGCCGGGTTAAACATCTCTATTTTCCCGTCCGCATCAATCACTAAAACACCTAAATTAATATTATTCAGTAATAAAGACAACTGCTGTTGACCAGCATATAGTCGCATTACTTTTTTTTCTAAAACCTGAATGACTGTAGTCATTGTTTTACCTAATTGATTAACTGCCGGAAATGAACGGTCGATATATTCATATGAGTAATCATCTAAGGCTAGATGTTTCATCCCTGTTTCTATTTTTTTAAGCGGTTTTTCAAGATAAGTTAAAAATTCATGATATACAGAAGCTACCATCGCCAGTGTCATTATGAAAATAAGACTTAAAGTCATCCAATAAAAATACCACTCTTGATTAAAAGAGCTTGCATCTTGCACTTCCAACAGCCAAAAGTTTTCTTCATTAACCGTGACAGGCAAAGCTAAATGGTAAGAGCGATGAGACAACCATTTTATTAATATTTCTGAGGATGAGTTATCAAAGTTAATGAGCTGTTCCTGCAGTTCATTCAATGCCCGCTGAATTTCTTGGTTTTCTTCTATTGGCCATTCAGTTGAAGGCAGGGGTTGATTGAATAACTCCTTTTCCTCGACTAAAGCGATATTTAATCCGGTAGAATGATGCTCAGTGAGTTGTTCCATTATAAAAAAGGAATTTTCTTCAGTCAGGTTTTGTGAGTTTTCAAGTAATTGTCCATGTAAACTTATTTGATTTTCCAAGCCTGAATAAATGTTATCTTCGATGTGTAAATACCAAAAAGCAGCAAAAAAAATAAAGATTAAAACGGCAAGAAAAAGCCCGAAGTAATTAGATTTTCTTCGGGACAACACGGATTTTATTTTCATTCTTCAGGCACCTCAAATTTATAGCCAAACCCACGAACGGTTTTGATGTATTCAGGGTTTTTGGTATCCTGTTCAATTTTTTCACGTAAATGACTGATATGAACATCTACGATGCGGGTTTCACCGGCATAATCAAAATTCCAAATGTTATTAAGCAATTGGTCCCGACTTAAAATACGCCCCTTACGCATGGCCATATAAACTAATAACTCGAATTCTTTAGGAGTTAAATCTGCTTCTTCTCCTCTGACAATGACTTCATATCGATCCGTATGAATCTCAAGATCTTTAAATAACAGGACGTGATCCTCCACTTGTAGAGGTGATTCTTTTTCTTTGTCTTCTTCCACTGTCTCTGTCGATTTCACCACGGACTTTCTGTCGGTGCTTGATTGTCGCTGTTCACTGCCAGCTGTTGTTCTTTCCTCCGGCTCCAATCTTCGTCCGATTGCCTTAATGCGCGCAATAACTTCCCGCGGGCTGAAGGGCTTTGTCATATAATCATCCGCACCCAGTTCCAGTCCAATAATCTTGTCATATTCATCATCTTTGGCAGTCAACATAAGGATGGGTGTGTTAATTTTTTCTTGACGAACCCGCCGACATACATCCATTCCATCCATTTCAGGTAGCATTATATCAAGGATTACAAAATCAAAATTTTCTTTTTTGATTAATTTATAAGCACTTTTCCCATCTTCTGCTGTAACAACTTGGTAGCCCGCTTGGGTTAAATTATACTCCAATAAGGTTAAAATTGAATGCTCATCATCCACCACCAAAATTTTTTTCATCTTCTGCCTCCAAGTATATATAATGAAAGATCGTTAACATGTCTTCATATTAACAAATAGCTTTAATGAATGGAAGGTTGGTTTATACAGCGCCCTTCCTTATTCTTTTAATAATTGTTTGATAGGACGCCCTGCCGCAATACTGCCTAACGCTATACCAAATATCAGCAGTAAGATTCCAATCCATAAAATGACAGGCCAGGGAGCCAGTGCCAATTGAGGATTGAATGCCAATACGCTTCTAGCCAGGCCCAGTAAACCTTCGTAGGAAAAATACAAACTCAGGCTGGCAATTACAGCGCCGACTATTCCAATTAAAGTTCCTTCAATAGCAAAAGGAGCTCGAATATAATTCTTTCTAGCTCCCACCAGACGCATGATTTCGATTTCTGTCGCTCTTGCCTTAATAGTAGTGCGAATGGTATTAGAAACTAACAATACAGCGATAATTACGAAAGCTGCAGCTAGAAAAGCGATGATATAACGGGACAATTCAATTGCGCGTATGAGCCCCTCAATTTCCAAGGCTCCCACATTCGCACTTAAGACATAATCCATAGCTGAAATGTCCTGTGAAACAATTTCTATGTTTTGGGGATTGTTGACGTTGACCAAATACATATTATTTAAAGGATTATTTTCTAATAAAACATCAAAGTCTTCTGTAATGACTTCTTGATAACTTGCCAACTCTTCATCAGCAGAACGGTAAACCACCCGAGTCACTTCTTCTATTGCTGCAATTTCTTCTCCCAGAGCCTGCTCATCACTTGTTTGGGCCAGAGGGTCGATTAAGACTCTTACTTGAATTTCCTCTTCAACATTTGAGGTTAGTTGTTGGATATTTCCAAACACCAACACTAATAAACCAATCATAAACAAAGTTACACTCATAACTAATATAGATGCTGTGGTCATCCAGCCATTTCTGAATAAATTTCGAAAAGCATCTCTAATATGGCGGCCTATGCTGCGAATTATTTTCATGAACGTATACCCTCCCATGGAATGTCCCGCACCAGCTCACCACGATACATTTGTAAAATACGATGAGGGTGGGAATTTACCAGTGAGTCATTATGTGTTCCCATTAAAACAGTAGTCCCTTCCCGGTTAATTCTCTCTAAAGCCCGCATAATTTCTACGGCATTCGTAGGGTCAAGATTTCCAGTAGGCTCATCTGCCACTAATATTTTGGGTCTATTAGCCAATGCTCTTGCAATTGCCACTCTTTGCTGCTCCCCTCCGGAAAGCTCCTCGGGTAACTGGTGCATTTTTGATTTCAAACGAACAATGTCTAA
>CAYYGA010000003.1:0-55169 GCA_964471435.1 uncultured Facklamia sp. | reverse complement strand
CCTACTAAGTAAACAAATTCTCCTTGTCTAACTGTTAAGGATACATTTTTTACCGCCCAGATACCATTTTCATATTGTTTACTTACTTCTCTTAATTTTATCATTTGCGAATCACTTCCCCGCACTAATTTTCCTCTTGCTTTTTTAGTTTAACAGAGTGATGTTGACCTCTTATCTCAACTCTATTTCAGCAAGATAACTTTTAATCTGTGTCATGATTTAAATGCCATTTTAAATAAGCATCGATAAAAGGATTAAGATCGCCATCCAACACGCCATCTACATTACTCGTTTCATAATTAGTGCGGTGATCTTTTACCATTGAATAGGGATGGAAGACATAGGAACGTATTTGTGATCCCCAGGCTATATCCTTTTGTTCCCCTTTGATTTTTTCCATTTCAGCATCCTGCTCTTTCATTTGAACTTGATATAACTTAGCGCGCATTAAGTTCATTGCTTGTTCCCGGTTTTGAATTTGAGATCGTTGAGCCTGGCTTTGCGTCACTATTCCGCTTGGCAAATGCGTAATCCTGACCGCTGAATCAGTTTTATTGATATGCTGGCCGCCTGCCCCGCTTGCCCGGTAAGTATCGATTCTTAAATCCTCAGGATTAATCTCAATTTCAATTGATTCATCAATCATGGGCGTAACTTCTATCGAACAAAAAGAGGTATGGCGCCGGGCATTGGAGTCATAGGGAGATATACGAATTAAACGATGGATACCTTTTTCCGATTTTAAGTGTCCATAGGCTTTTTCTCCCGATATTTCCATGGTCACACCTTTAATGCCGGCTTCATCGCCACTTTGGTAATCAATGATATTAACAGAATAATTATTATGATTCGACCATCTATCGTACATACGCATCAGCATTTCTGCCCAATCTTGCGATTCTTTTCCACCGGCGCCCGGCTTAATTTCTAAAATAGCCTGACGGTCATCATGTTCTTCTGAAAGTAATAAAGATAGTTGGTAAGCATCGAAAGCTTCATTTAATTTTTCCGCTTTTGTTTCGATTTCTTCTTTTAAATCTTCATCAGGTAGCTCTTCATAAAGTTCCACACCAATGGAGACTTCATCAATAGCTTCTATTAATGCTTGGAACTCTGATAATTTAGCTTTTTTTTCATTTAAAGCTTGGATCACTGTTTGAGCTTTTTGATTATCTTCCCAAAAATCAGGTGCCAGCATTTGGTTTTCATAGTTGGCAATATCCGATTCTAAAGTTTCAATGTCAAAGTGACCTCCTAATCGATTCGATTTGTGATTGAGAATCAGTAAGCATATCTTTAATCTCATGAATTTCCATCTTAATTACCTCGCTTTAATCATTCTTCCATAATGGCAAAAACGAATGTAAATGCCAAATTAGGACATTTACATTCGTAAATCAAATTATTTAACCTTTAAGTGTCTTGTAGTCTTGTTTATAAGTGGCATGATCCATTTGATCTTGTTCCCGTGGTGCTTTATTGAGCTGCTGACGTTCTAAGTTTTGACGAATCTGTGCTTTCATAATAAAGCGGGTTACATCATACTCAATCGCTGCAATCATCTCTTGGAAACGATCATACCCTTCCGTTTGATACTCGGTTAACGGGTTAGTTTGAGCATATGCCCGTAAGCCCACGCCTTGACGCAGGTGGTCCATACTATCAATATGAACAGTCCATTTAGAATCTACTACTCGCAAAACGATTACTTTTTCAAATTCTAATACTTGTTCCGGACCATTGAATTGGGCAATTTTTTCATCATAAGCTGCTACTGAGCGGCTGTATAAATAGTCAATCAGTTCTTCGCGTGATTTACCTTCCAAATCAGATAAGGATACTTTATCCGGACTGGTCAGTGCCGTGTGAGTAAAGTCTAAGAGGGCATCCAAATTCCATTCTTTCTCATTCTCACCTACTGTATTAAAGGATACTTCACGTTCAATTGTACGTCGAATCATGGCTTTTACATAAGCAGTTAAGCTTTCTTCTTCATTAATGACTTCTAAACGCTGGCCGTAAATAACTTCACGCTGTTCTTTCATTACCTCGTCATATTCCAGAACGTTTTTACGTGTATCGTAGTTATTACCTTCTACTCGTTTTTGTGCTGACTCTACTTGACGGGTTAACATCTTACTCTGAATAGCTAAATCTTCTTCAACCTCATTTTCATCAGTTTCTGTTAAATTTAACTTTTCCCATAAAGCCTGGATTCGGTCCGATCCAAAGCGTCGCATTAAGTCATCTTCTAAAGATAAATAGAATTGGGATGCACCGGGATCTCCTTGACGACCTGCCCGTCCACGTAACTGATTATCAATCCGTCGCGACTCATGACGTTCAGTTCCGATAACAGCCAACCCGCCCACTTCTTTTACTCCATGACCTAACTTAATATCCGTTCCCCGTCCAGCCATGTTAGTAGCGATTGTTACCGCTCCACGTTGGCCTGCAGATAAAACAATTTCAGCTTCCTTAAAGTGGTTTTTTGCATTTAATACTTCATGTGGAATTCCTTCTTTAGTAAGCAATCTTGATAAGTACTCTGAAGTTTCCACCGCAACAGTACCTACTAAAATCGGCTGCCCTTTGGCATGGCGTTCTTTAATTTCACGTACAACCGCTGCAAACTTCGATTTTAAATTAGGAAATAGTAAATCAGGCTGATCATCACGAACAATCGGACGGTTAGTCGGTATCGAAACCACATTGATGTTATAAATCTCGCGGAATTCTTCTTCTTCTGTTTTAGCTGTTCCTGTCATTCCTGATAATTTTTTATACATCCGGAAATAGTTTTGGAAAGTAATGGTTGCCATTGTTTTTGACTCATCTTGAATTTCTACATTTTCTTTGGCTTCTATGGCCTGGTGCAGTCCGTCAGAATAACGACGACCTTCCATAATACGCCCTGTAAAGGGATCCACTATTTTTACTTCCCCTTCATCTACCACATAATCAATATCATATAACATGATATAATTCGCTCTTAGGGCTTGATCGATATGATGAACTAAGGCAGTATTTTCCACATCATATAAATTATTGAGTCTAAAAATTTTCTCAGCTTTATCGACTCCGGTATCGGTTAGTGAAATAGATTTGGATGACACGTCAATCGTATAATCTTCATCGTCACGCAAACCTTTCACAAAATAATCTGCACGGTTATATAAGGTATTTGATTTTTCACCTTGGCCGGAGATGATTAAAGGGGTTCTGGCTTCATCAATCAAAATGGAGTCCACCTCATCCACCACAGCGAAGTGTAAGTCTCGTTGGACCATTTGTGATTTATAAACAACCATATTATCTCGTAAATAATCAAATCCTAATTCGTTGTTGGTTGAATAGGTAATATCACAAGCATAGGCTTCTCTTTTTTCAGCGGCACTCAGGGAATTAAGGTTTAAACCGACGGTTAAACCTAGGAAACGGAAAACTTCTCCCATTTCTTTTGAGTCACGTGTAGCTAAGTAGTCGTTAACTGTTACCACATGGACGCCCTTACCTTCAAGAGCATTTAAATAAACGGGCATCGTTTCGGTTAATGTTTTACCTTCACCCGTTTTCATTTCCGCAATGTCTCCATTATGAATAACAAAGCCACCTTGTATTTGTACTCTGTAAGCTAATAATCCCAGTACCCGATGGGCTGCTTCACGGGTGACTGCAAAAGCTTCAATTGCTATATCGTCCAAAGTTTTACCTTTAGCGAGTTGTTCTTTAAATAATGATGTTTGAGCTCGTAATTCTTCATCTGTCATTGCAGCATATTTATCTTCCAATGCTAGCACTTGGTCCGCTAACTTTCCTGTCCGACGCAATTCTGCTTTGTCATTTTCAATCAGGTTCTTCAAGAAATTGGCCATTGCACATACTCCTTTTAATACTAATTATATGATTGTAGATTTGATCTATTTCTTTTATATTAATACATTCACCTTATAATTGTACCATTAATGAGCAAACTTTTGAAACATATTTTCAAAGTATTTCCACTATATAGTGTATACCGCTCCATTAAAGCGCATTCATTAATTCAATATATAACTAAAAACTCGTAAAGAAACTTCTTTACGAGTTAAAAGATAATATCTTATTCTATTAATTAAATGGTTGCTGTTTCGATTAAACCATAACGGCCATCTTTACGGCGATAAACAATGTTAATTTCATTCGTTTCAGCATCCGTATAGATAAAGAAGTCATGCCCTAACATATTCATTTGTAAAACTGCTTCTTCTGAATCCATCGGTTTTAAATTGATTTGTTTAGACCGTACAATTTCTAAAACCGGTTCAGAGTCATTCGCGCCATTTGATGCGCTATCATCTAAGGTTGGTTGCGTGGTAATACCTTCGAATCCTTTTTCACGCGACTTCCGGTTAATCTTAGTTTTATACTTTCTAACTTGACGTTCTAATTTATCAACGACAAAATCAATACTTGCGTATAAATCCGGTGTTGTTTCCTCCGCACGCAATACTAAGAAAGATAAAGGAATCGTCACTTCAGCCTTAGCAGTTTTATCCGGATACACTTTCAAATTGACATATGCAGTGGTATTCGGAACATCTTTAAAGAATCGTTCTAATTTAGAGACTTTCTTTTCCGCATACTCCCGAATCGCCTGGGTAACTTCAATATTTTCTCCACGAACATTATAGTTAAACATATTTATCCCTCGTTTCCTATCTATTCTAACGAGTATTAACTAACAAGCATCCTCTTTATGGGAACTTGGTTATAACGCTAACAAGTCCCATAACGATGATGATACTTGATTAGCTCCTACCGTTAGTTAAAAAAGCTATTACAGCTGCTTTTCAATATTATAACATAAATTTACCTAAATGAAAACGCTACACACTTGTGCAAAATTGATTATAGCTTTCATCTTTTCTGACTAAAACTAAATTAACCAGCTGCGGCTGGGGTAGACTGAAGTGATTGTAGGCTTGCAGTAGTTTATCTCTTATTTCTATGATATGAGTAAGATTATAATTTATATCACTAAAAATTACCCATTTTTTGCAATTTTTCCATAAAGTAGCATTGTTAGCATGACTTTGCTCATTCATTAAATCAACTAGAGTAATGTCTTCATCCGTTGATCTACTGCTTTGTAAATAATCAGAAGGTAAGTGATAGGGGATACCTGCCATTTCTAAAAGTAGGGCGGCCGCATGGAAACCTCTTTGTTTATAAATAGCGTCTTCTTCTGCCAGGACCAGCCACTCGTAATCTCTATAATATGAGTACCTGTTATCTAAGTCATGAGCCATGACTTGAGCCAACCGATGGTCCCCCATATTTTTATAAGTATTTAACCATTCTTTTAAAAAAGGATTGTACTCATATATCACATCCTGCTGCAGGTAGCTGTCTGCAGAATGTTTTATTTTTTTACAACATCGCTCGCATAAGACACACTCTGAAATCTTTTTATCCGTTCTGACAATATAAGCACCCTGCTCTTTTTCTAAACATTTTTGGCAGGCATTACAATTCTTTTCATTTATTTGAAATTTTACCAACTGATTCCGGCACTTTTTACAAAGACAGTCAAAGTCGATTGCTTTAAAATTAAATAAATTTTCCCAGCTGATTTCTCGATACAACCCTTCACTGCAGAAAAGGCAGGCAACTTTTTTCATGTCTCAACCTTCTATCTTTCCGGTTTGTCTTGCCAGCTGATTCATACTAATTATCTCTTTCCGGGCTTGGCGCATAGATTTTGAAATACCATAGTGCCCAAAGATTAAGCGGCCTGTTGGATAATCTGATTTTCTGCCCACTCGGCCGCTCATTTGTACCAGAGCAGATTTGGAAAACTGCCGATCTTCTGCCCCGATAATTAAGACATGACAGTTAGTAAAAGTAACTCCTCTTTCCAATATAGTGGTTGTAATCAGTGCTTCCAGCTGCCCATTTCTTACGGATTGAACCTTTTCTTTGCGTTTAGGATCTTTAGCATGAACACAAGCCAATGAGACCTTTGGATATTCCTCTGTATACCATTCAAAAAGATACTCCGCTAATTTTATATTGGGCATAAAAACAAGTTTAATTCCTTCTTCTAATAAAAACTTATTTAAGAGTTTAAAAAGACGAGATTTTTTATTTCTTTTTAAAATAGCTTCGCGCCAATCAGCTATCCATAGGAATTGGGGCTCAGGTAAAGCGAAACGATGATAGCGGGCAGGTAAGATAGTTTGGGTCATTTTTTTATCCGATACAGCTTTGATTAATTGATTGTCGGGAGTAGCAGTTAAATAAATCAATTTGCCCTTATCTTTAACCGCCCGTTTAACAGCGTAATGCAAGCTTTCATCCGATACATAAGGAAAAGCATCTACTTCATCAACTATTAAAAGATCAAAGGCCTGCTTAAATCTTAATAATTGATGTGTAGTCGCTACAATTATAGGGGTATAACTATACTTTTCTTCACTGCCCCCATATAACAAAGTTAAGGGTACAGCAGCAAAAGCAGCTCTTAATCTGGGGGCTAATTCTAGACACACATCTATCCGTGGTGACGCAAACGCTACCCGCCCCCCTTTTCGTAAAACCGTGTCGATAACTAAAAAGGTCATTTCAGTTTTTCCTGCTCCGGTAACGGCATGAATCATATGAGGCTTAGTTGAATCCTCTAAACTCTCTATTGCTTCTCCAGCAGCTCTTGCTTGTTCGTCAGAAAGTGTTCCTTGCCAACTCAATTGAGAATGCCTTTCTTTAGTCAGTGCGGGAAGTTCATCGGGTAAAAAGTAGAGTGTTTCGTCTTGTGTAATCCTCCCCATATTCAAGCACTTGAGGCAGTAATATTTTTGCGAAGAAATCTTTAGCCCGCCATGAAGATGTCGGGGGATTTGGGCAAAGTCTTTTTGCCTGCTGTTGGCACAACGGTTACAGTAGACCTTCTGATTTTCTATGGTAAGACCGGGGGAAATTTCCAACTTTTCTAATAAAACATTGTTTAACTCCTGCTCAAAATCAGGGTAATTCTTCTTGATTTCCTGACAAGATAGCAAGCGGCCCCTTAAAAAATTTTCAATCATCAATTAACAGCCCCTTTTTAACGTACTAGTAATAAATACACTAAAAAGAGTGAAATAGTTTGTTAGTCACAAATCCATTGTCCGCCTTCTATCCGGCAGGATTCACCTGGTTCGCCTATTGTTTGTAAACCCGTCAAGCTGACCCCTTCTTTTTCTGCTATTTCCTGTAAAGCTGATTCAAGATATTCTTGTGAGCGAGCTCCTGTAATTAAATATTTTTGATTAATCACTAATGCCGGGGCTCCTTGAATGTTATAACCTCTTACCCTGCCTAAATCAGCTATCACCTGCGTTTGAGTATTTTCATCTTCAAGCTGTTTTTTCCATAATTTAAAATCCACACTTGTCTCCTTAACTAATGCTTCAATGACTTTTGGATCTGCTATATTCAGATTCTTTACAAACAAACCTTCTTGTAACTTATCGAATACTTCCCAATAAGCATCCTGTCCTTCTACCAATCCCGCTGCTTTACAAGCGAGCAGCCCGGGTTTAGAAGTTGGAAAAAGAAAATCAGCCGCCCGCATTCCTTCAATATTGAAACGGTGATCATCATCATTACGATTCGCTTCATCCCAATGCCCCAATACCTCTTCTTTTACTGCTTCATGCGAGCCAAACATCTGGCTAAAGACTGTCTCGTCCCAACCTAAAGCAAATGAGCGATGTTGAATTTCTATATTTGAAAATTTTTCTTTAATCTTTCGCATTCTCAAAGACATTGGAAAACAAAAACTACAAATTACGTCATGAAAAAATTCGATTTTTAACATAAATACCTCTTTCATTTATAACGTTTAAAAAACTAAAACATAAAGCAACTCTATTAAATATATCTATTGACCCTGCTAGTCAATTCAGCCTCTGCTGATATAGGAATGCCAGTCTCCACTGTAAATAAAAAAAATTACTTTAACAAGTGGACTGCTTTCTCTTCAAAATGAATAAATCTGCCGATTATGCTAAAATGCAAAGTAACTATAACTGTCAATCACTATCATCTTATACTATTTTTAGTGTACATTTCATTAGAAAGGAAAAATTTATGTCAAACTACCGCAGTATTCAAAAGAAGATTATTTTTGAAAATGAAATTAAAAAATCCCGCTTTATCACCTATTTAATCCCAATTAAAACCGAGGAAGAATTTGAAGAAAATCTTGAACTTATTCGCAAAGAACACTATAAAGCCACACATCACTGCCAAGCTTATATTCTAGGAGAAGACTCAATGATTCAACGCATGAGCGACGATGGAGAGCCTTCTGGAACAGCAGGAGTGCCTATGTTGGAAGTACTGAAAAGAGAAGAATTAACTTTTGTTATGGCCGTAGTAGTACGCTATTTTGGCGGGGTGAAACTGGGTGCAGGAGGTTTAATTAGAGCCTATTCATCTGCCGTCAGTGACGCTTTAAAAGAAGCGGTTTTAATTGAAAATGTTCCTCAAGCCATTGTACGTCTGACTCTGGAGTATCCACAAGTGGATTCCTTTAATTACTTCATCGAGCAAATAAAAAATCCTCCACAGATTTTAGACACCCAATACACTGATAAAGTAACTCACCAACTGGCTGTCAATCTAAATCGAGTCGAGGAGATAGAGTCAGATTTAACTGAACGCTTCAGCGGGCAAATAGAATGGGAAGTCATCGGGGAACAGGCAGTCGATATACCTATACAATAAAAAAACCTTTCTACCAAAAAAGTTAGAAAGGTAATTTTTCATTCGAATTTTATATACTCCCTGAGTAAGCTAGTCATTCATCTCCGGTAGGCGGGCAATAATCCCTAATCCCTGTGTTCCCTTACCGCCGTGAACTCCTAGAATAGGTGTTAAGTAACCGGCGCGATGGTGGCTGTGAGGAAATGTCTCCTGCATATGTTCATAAAAATCTGACATTTCTTCCCAGGCATCCCCATGGGCATAAGCAAAATCAACCCCGGCAGGATAAGTTTGGATTGCTTGATGCGCTAATTCCTCCATTTTTTTGTATACCTTCTTAGCAGTCCGTACTTTTTCATAAACTACTACTTTACCTTCTTCATCAAAGTATAAAAGCGGCTTAATCCGCAGCATACTGCCGAATAAAGCAGATGAAGCATTGAGACGTCCGCTTTTTTGTAAATAACGTAAATCATCTACCATTAAATAAATCACCGAATGATCTGCAACCCATTGCAGCTTAGAAGCAATCTCTTTTGGTGGTAAATCCAATTCAATTAATTTTAATGCTTGCTTTACAATCGCTTCTATAATATAAGAGGTGCCTTTCGAATCACAAAAGTGAAGCTCCAGCTCCCCCGCAACCTCTTGTCCTACTAAACGCATGGTATTAAATGTACCGGATATCTTACTGGAGAGCGCAATCACAAATACTGTATCAAAGCCAGCCTGACTTATTGCTTTAAATGCTTGAACAATTTGCCCGGGCTCAGGTTGAGAAGTAGTAGGCAGCTTCTTTTCTTCTTCAATTCGTTGATAAAATTTTTTCATCGCCTTTTCATTAACGGTATCTTTTTGCGATCCCCCATCTGCCCAATGTAGGTTTAATTCTACTTCAAATATATTATCCAGAGACTTGAGTTCAGGATGCAGGGACGCGGTGCTATCTACTAAAATGGCTGCCTTCATATATATTTCCTTTCTGCATAATAAGATTTTTTACAATAAGCCTATTATAACAAATTATTATTTACTCTGTATAACCTTATTTTGTTTTTCCCAGTTTGATCATGCTGATCACTAATAAGACCACCAGCATGACTATAACTAGAAGGATATCCACTAAGTATGCCTCATATACTTGGAGTACAACCGCCAATAAAGCAAATACTAATGATAAAAGAATCATTAAATAATTTACCTGCCTGGGGGTCAGTCCTCTCCTTAATAAACGGTGATGCACATGGTCCAAGTCACCTTGAGTGACCGAACTACCTTGTAAGAGCCTGCGGACAAAGGCATAAACCGTATCAAAAAGAGGAACGGCGTAAATAATAATAGGAAAAACAAAGGAAAAGACAGTAGCATTTTTTAAATTGGTTACCGTTAAACTCGCATACATAAACCCAATAAACAAAGCTCCCGTATCGCCCAGGAATATTTTCGCAGGAGGCCAGTTAAAAACTAAGAAGCCCAATATTGCCGCAATCATAAACAATAGCATCATTAGAAACTCTAAACGTAAAGTCAAACTAAAAAACAAAGTAACAATCACCAATGTGCTAAGGCTGACGATGGTGACACTAGATGCTAAGCCATCTAAGCCGTCCAATAAATTTATAGCATTGGTTACAAAATAAATCCAAGTTATCGTTAATAAATAGGAAATAAGTTGGAATAGACCAGGCGACATGGCTGGCAGCAAATCGGTGGCGAAAGTTAATTCAGTCATCTGAAAAACCAGATGGCCTGCGAAAAGTATACCTACAGATTTTTTCCAAGGTGAGAGCTCGATCCAATCATCTATCAGACCAGTAAGGAGCACCACACTTGAAGCCGCAAAGATTCCCCATTTCATATCGGTATAATTATCGACTGGATAGAGCCAAAAAAAATTCAACCAATAGGAGAGATAAATTGCCAATCCACCAAAAACAGGCTTTTCCAACAGCTGCCATTTTTTTATATGGGGCTGCAGTTGGTAAAAAGCCTGAATAATTCCATAAGTTAAAAGGATAGACATTAAAAAAGTGAGGAATAAACGCCCCATTATTTCAATAGTGATGCTCATTTTTATCACCCGTCCGAATTACTTTCTCCAAAAATCATCATAGATGGTAATAGGCAGGTGACGTTTATGTTTGGTTTTTAGATACCAACTTTCAATTTTTTCAGCATCCTCTTCAGCTACTTCCTGACCTGTCAAATAAGCATCGATTGCTTGATAAGAAACCCCCAGGGCTTCTTCATCCGATAACATTGGCCGATCATCTTCCAAATCAGCTGTCGGTATTTTTTCATATAAAGCTGCAGGAGACTGAAGGTATTTCAATAATTCTTTTCCTTGACTTTTATTTAAACGCCATAAAGGCAAAATATCGGCAGCTCCATCACCAAATTTAGTGAAAAAGCCTGTTACACTTTCTGCAGCGTGGTCTGTTCCAATGACTGCTCCTTTATAATGAGCAGCAACCGCATACTGCACCACCATTCGCTGTCGGGCTTTTACATTCCCCTTATTATAGTCGGTTATCTCCACACCTGCTTTGGATATTTCAGCTTCTATTCCATCAGTCGCTGCTTTAATATTGATTTCCAAAACTAAATCAGGCTGGATATAATCGACAGCTGCCAGTGCATCTGCTTCGTCTGTCTGTTCACCGTAAGGCAGCTGCAGACCAATAAATTTGTAAGCTTGACTGCCGGTCTCTGCACGGAGTTCTTCCACCGCTATTTGAGCCAGCTTTCCAGCCAAAGTAGAATCTTGTCCTCCACTAATCCCTAAAACTAAGCTTTCCAACCCTTGATGAGTTAAGAGATATTCCTTTAGAAAATCTACTGATCGTCGGACTTCTTCTGCAGGGTTAATCTGCGGGCTGACTTTAAAGTTATCAATTATTTCGGCTTGTAAAGGTCGCATTCCCTTCTCCTCCTTTGAATTAGATTGAATCGAGATCTTCTATTTTACAATTCACTTCATCTCTAATTTCTTGAATAGAATCCATTTTTAAATCATAGAGTTCTTGTGATAAATCGACTGGATACTTCTGCGGATTTAATATCCGTTTGTGTTCTTCCCACAAGGAATCCATATTTTTTGTAGCTAGGGCTTTAATTTCATCTAATGACGGCAGTTCATAAATTAACTTTCCTTTTTCATAAATGACCTGTAATAGAGGTCTGGCAGTGAAATCCCTCACTGTTTTATTTATATAAGTATGGATGGGATGGAACATGAAGAGAGAGTCTAATAAATCAGGGCGCTCATGTTCTAAAGCTATATAATCCCCTTCCGCTTTTCCATCTTTATTACTGGTAATCCGCCAGACTTGTTTTTTACCAGGGGTGGTAATTTTATAAGCATTCGAAGATAATTTGAGCGTCGGCACCATTTTACCTTCTTCATCTTCTACCGAAACCATTTTATAAACTCCCCCAAGTGCCGCTTGATCGTAAGAAGTAATAATTTTGGTTCCAATGCCCCAATCATTTATTTTTGCACCTTGCATTCTTAAGTTAAGAATAGTTTTTTCATCTAAATCATTGGAAGCAATAATTCTGGTCTGTGTAAAACCAGCATTGTCCAATTGCTCACGAATTTTTTTTGATTGATAAGCCATATCACCAGAATCAATCCGAACCCCCACAAAATTTATCTTATCGCCCATTTCTTTGGCCACTTGGATAGCCGTAGGTACTCCAGATAAGAGAGTATCATAAGTATCAACCAGAAAAACAACATCTTTATGGCTTCTGGCATAAGCCTTAAAGGCTTCATAATCATCCCGGTAGGCTTGAACAAGTGAATGTGCATGCGTACCCGATATTGGTATGCCAAATAACTTCCCGGCTCTTACGTTACTAGTGCTGTCAAACCCTCCAATATAAGCGGCTCTTGCACCCCAGAGGGCTGCATCCATTTCATGGGCCCGGCGAGCGCCAAATTCTGCAATACTATCTCCTTCACCCGCAACCGAACGAATCCTTGCTGCTTTAGTAGCAATTAAAGTTTGATAATTGACAATATTTAAAATAGCTGTTTCAACTAATTGACACTGCCCTAAAGGGCCTTCTACCTGAATCAGTGGCTCATCAGCATAGCAAAGTTCTCCTTCTACCATTGAGCGGACGGTTAATTCTAATTTAAGATCTTTTAAATAGGTTAAAAATTCTTCCGCATAAATATTTAAACTTCTTAAGTAATTTAAATCGCTGTCTGAAAAATGGAAATCATTTAAAAACTCCACCACATGCTCTAATCCGGCAAAAACTGCATAACCATTTTGAAAAGGAATCTCTCTAAAATAGACTTCAAAAACTGCATTTTTCTTATCTATACCGTTAACCCAATAGGTTTTCAGCATGTTAATTTGGTATAAATCTGTATGAAGTGTAAAACTATCATCAGGGTATTGATAATTCATAAATTGTAACTCCAATCCGAGTAATATATTGAACTTATTGTAACATACCAATGGATGAATCATAGTGATAGGGCTTTTATTAAACCAAAAAAGTCCTCCCTTTGGAAGACTTTACTTGTAAATTTTTTAATTATCTAGGCGGCTGAATCCCATGAATCGGTCTCTTCTGATTCTTCTTTTATTTCATTTGAACTACTCTCTTCTTCATTCAATGGATCAATTTCATTGTCATTTTCACCTGATGCATCAGGTGATGGTACTTGTGAAGGAAGAGTTATTTCAAATTCATTCCCATACTGACTAAATACAAAAGATGTTTCCAATGTAATAATTTCCGGCAGACTAGCCGCCTCTTCTGTTGAGATTTCATCAGCAAACAAACTCGTATCTATTTGAAGATTAAAGACTAATTCATACACTCTTCCGGTTTCAATTTCATAACTAATCATCAATTCCGGCTGCATATCAAAGAACATTTCAAAATATTCTGCTTGGAATAACTCTTCCAGTTCGGATTCATATTGACTAATGTCTTGATCCAGTACGTCGCCTAATTGGTCAGCATTCGTTTGGGCTTGAACTGCCGCTTCCTCAATCAAACTTTTTATGTCAAAAGCTTCTTCAAAATCATAATAAAATTCCTCGCCATCTATATTTTCTACAAGTGAAAATATATAAAGGCTGCCAGTATTTTGAAGGTCAAAGTACTTATTTAAAAAACTGCTTTGATTGTTAGTTAGATTGGTAAAGTCTTGATTACTGGAAATATCTGCCAGTAATGTTTCTAATTCCTGCTGTATTTCTTCTTCTGTTACATTCCAAGCTTCTATTTGCCATTCATCGCTGTCACTTTCATAAATATAAGTCATGCCATCTGCAGCATATATTTCTAAACGTAAGGGTTCTCCACCCAAGAAAGGTGAGGTGATATCCATTAAAAATTGTAAGCCGATTGGACGATCGTTAAAGATTAATTCCATACCTAAGCGGCCAAGCTGTGAAGTTAAACCCTGCGATTCCAGACCTATAATCATTTCGCCATCCATCTGAACTGAAGTGAGCTCTTCGGGAATATCCCGAGCTATTTCCTGCCAAGCACTTGCTGCATCCTCTTGAGCATTAATTGAAGATGTAAAAGGGACAATCAACATGAATAAGATAAGCACACGCATCATCCATTGCGATTTCATCTCGGAAACCTTCTTTCATCTATATTTGCCTCAAGTTTAGCATAGATATTCCTTAGCTGCCATTATTATACTTCAAGATGTTCAGCATGTTCAGGCTGGTCAATAATCACAACTTTTTCATAAAAATCATCCCATGTAGGTTCCTTTAAATCATCTTTATCAATACCCCGAGCAGAAACCTTATCAAATAATATTTTTAATGTTTGAAATAAAAGTTTAAAATCGAATGCCAAAGAATAATTTTTGATATAAAGTAAATCAAAGTTTAGTTTACTGTTAAAATCAGTAGAGTATTTTCCATAAACCTGCGCATAACCTGTTATGCCGGCTCTTACATGATGTCGTAAACTGTAATAGGAATTCTGGCTGGTAAATTGATTAACAAAAAACGGGCGTTCAGGGCGGGGCCCTACTAAGGACATATCTCCTTTTAACACATTAATTAATTGAGGCAACTCATCAATACGGCTGGGACGAATAAATTTTCCTACACGAGTGATACGGTTATCATTAGAAGAGGCTAATACAGGGCCTGAACGAGCTTCTGCTGATTGGGTCATCGAACGAAATTTCAGCATATTAAACACCTTTTGATTCTTCGTCACTCTTTCCTGCTTATAAAGAATTGGACCTTGACTATCCCATTTTATTAATAAAGCCGTGATCAGGAGAATAGGTGCAGTAATAATAAGCATCGATAAGGAAACTACAATATCGATGGTCCTTTTCAAGAAAGCCTGTTCTAAAGGAATGGCAAAAGAAGAAACTTCCAGAATACTCTCATCTTCAAAACTCATAATATTCGGGTTAACCATCATCAAGTTGGAAAAGGTTGTACTTAAAAACAGTTTTTTATTGTTGCGCATTAAGAAGCTATATATTTTTAAGCGCTCGCTTTCTTCTATCATCCCCGTTAAATAAACAATATCTACTTCATCTGCTAATTTCCTTACATGGTAATAATAGTCGGTTAAAACAACATGAGTCACTTCATGACGGCGGTTGGACATTCGATCAAAATTAATAGCAGCATCTAATGCTTGCTCATTTTCTCCAACAATCAAGACTGACTTTTTCCCCGACAGTTTGTGGTAAAGCCAATAGACAAAGCAGTTATATAGATAGAGCAGAAAAGTTCCTACAAAAAAATTGACCAAAATAACTGACCGGGGGAAAGTCAGCCAGGCTCCTGCATAAGTTAGAGCCATCATAAAAAAACTTAAAACTATCTGACTTAACATCGTAAAATAAAACAAATCCAAATATGTTTTATTATAGAAGACATAGGTACCAAACAGAAAATTTATTACAATAAAGCCGATCATTATCCAAATAAAACTAGCTTCAAAGGCACTAAAATTTCTCTGAGGCACGTCGCCTAAAAATTTAAGATAAAAAGAAACTAAAATCGTAAGTAAAGATACGATCGATCCTATAATTACTGCGATAATGCGCAATAAATTATTCCATTCCTTGCGCTTTTTCATTTATCCGCCTTCTTTCCTTTAGTATTCAACTCACATTATAATTTAATTAACTATAAATTACTATCTTATGAATAAAACAGCTTTATCCAGTCAGTCTCGGCCAAAAAAGGAGACTGCCTAAGCTTGTTGCTTAGACAGTCTCAAATCAGTGCTTCAGTTTTCTTAAATTAAGCCACTAAATTAATTGAGTGAAAACACTTATATTTTTTTACTAAAAATTTAAAAATTAGTCGATATTTCTGAACTTTTCCTGAAAGAGCGGGCTGACAGAACGGTTCTCATGGATACGTTTTATGGCTTCTCCAATTAATTGAGCCACAGATACTATTTCAATTTTATCAATTAATTTTTCTTCATTTAATAAAATTGAGTCGGTTACGATTACCTTTTTAATCACAGATTTTTGAAGTCGTTCCACTGCAATTCCTGATAAAACAGGATGCGTACAGCAGGCAAAAACTTCTTTGGCGCCCTGCTCTTTTAAGGCATCGGCTGCGATGGTAATCGTTCCTGCCGTGTCAATCATATCATCGATAAGGACACAAGTTTTTCCTTCAACTTGACCGACAATATTCATTACTTCTGCCACATTAGGTTTTGGACGTCGTTTGTCGATAATAGCAATCGGAGCTTTTAGAAACTCGGCCAGTTTACGCGCGCGGGTCACTCCGCCATGATCTGGTGAGACAACAACTACATCATCCCCATGCAGGTCATGATCTAAGAAGTAATTGGCAAGTAATGGTGCCCCTAATAAATGGTCAACTGGAATATCAAAAAATCCTTGAATTTGTGCCGCATGTAAATCAAGTGCAACTACTCTATTGGCTCCCGCATTTTCAAGCATATTCGCCACCAGTTTAGCAGTAATAGGTTCACGTGATTGAGCTTTACGGTCTTGACGCGCATAACCATAGTAAGGGATGACAACATTAATTGTTTTTGCTGAAGCTCGGCGGAAAGCATCGATTGAAATCATTAATTCCATTAAATTATCATTTACTGGGTAAGACGTTGACTGAACAATGTAAACGTGAGCTCCCCGGGCGCTTTCTTCAATATTAACATTGATTTCACCATCTGCAAATCGGGAGAGAGTAATCTCACCTAAATCCACTCCCACCGCCTCTGCAATTTTTGTTGCTAAAGGTTCGTTAGAGCTTAATGCAAATACTTTTAACTTCGGATCCTTATAGTGTTTACTGACCATTATTTTTGTCCTTTCCTTTCAAACCAATGAGTCACTTCTACTTGCGCTTAAATTTTTCCCAATAATTTGCTTTGTTGAATTGTTCTGATCTAGAAATGGCCAGCTCTTCATCCGCCACATCTTTTATAATTGTAGAGCCTGCGGCTATGATAGTCCGCTCTCCAATATTTACCGGAGAAACTATATTTGTATTGCTGCCTATAAAACTATCATTTCCGACTGTAGAATGATGTTTCTTTTTGCCGTCATAATTACAGAAAATAACGCCGCAGCCAACATTCACATTCTCACCAAGCGTTGCATCTCCTATATAAGCTAAATGTCCTGCCCGGGTATTTTTTCCTACCCGACTGTTTTTGACTTCCACAAAGTTTCCAATATGAACGCCTTCGCTTATAAAACTATTAGGTCTCAGGTGAGCGAAGGGACCTAAAGTCGCTTTACTAGCGATTTGTGAATTTTCAATCACGGACTGCCGTATGAGGACATCATCAGCTATTTGACTGTCGATTATTTCTGATTGGGATCCTACCTGGACACGCTGACCTAATTGAGTATGGCCTTTTAGCTGCACTCCACCTTCTATTACACTATCAGCGCCAATGGTTACCTCCACCTCAATATAAGTAGTGTCAGGGTTGATAAAAGTGACTCCATTACGCATATGAGAGTGATTGATTCGCTGGCTCATTAAAGATTGAGCTTTAGAAAGGGCTACTCTATCGTTGATTCCAATGGCTTCATCAAAATCATTCATTATATAAGCCGATACATTTTCTTTTGCCTCACGTAAAAGCTCGATAACATCAGGTAAATAATATTCACCTTGATTGTTATTGTTATCAACTTTTTTCAAAGTTTCGAAAAGCATCTGGTTATCAAATACATAAGTTCCTGTATTTATTTCCTTAATTGCTTTTTCACTTTCACTGGCATCTTTTTCTTCGACAATCCGTTCTACTTCATTATCGTCATTGCGAATAATTCGTCCGTAGCTTGTGGAATCGGGTGCCATTGCCGTTAAAATTGTTGCTTTCGAGTTGGTTTTTTCATGATGCGCAAACAATTTTTGTAGAGTTTCTCCGGTTAAAAGCGGAGTATCTCCACATACCACCAACGTATTGCCTTCTCGTTCAGAAAGATAATAAGCAGCCTGCTGGACCGCGTGTGCTGTACCTAACTGTTCTTCTTGAAGCGCAAATTCTGTTTGTCCCATTAAAGCTTCGCGTACCTGCTCTGCTTCATTACCTATAATGGTGACAATCTGATCTACCTGACTGTTTTTAACAGCACGTATCACATGTTCCACCATCGATAATCCACTAAGTGGATGTAAGACTTTTGGTAGGGAAGATTTCATCCGAGTCCCTTTTCCAGCTGCCAAAATGATGGCCATTCTGTTTGTCATTGGAACACTCCTTCTCCTTCTTAAAATTTTACTATTTCTATTATAACTATAATCTATTTACTAATCTATGGTTATAAAAGTTCTTCAGCTCTATTTTTATTATCCAGCTGTTAATTTTTTATAGTAGTACACTACTTTTTATGAAATTTTCTTGATGAAACTTACGAAATTAATTCACAAAGAATATTATAACATAATTACAAATAAAAAAATCATACCCTTACTTTTTAGAGGGTATGATTTTATCGGCTGTCTTCTTTTACTAACTCTATAAAATTTGGTCTTCTTTAGTACGTTGTTGATTCCTCAGAATTATTCTCACTCTTTGGGCAAGTGAGACAATTAAAAAGATGAGGACAAAGCTTAATGTTATGGAAGCTCCCGGAGGTGTATCATAGTAAAACGAACTGTATAGCCCACCAAAAACCCCTATCAAATTGATTGCAATTCCAATGACAATGGCTTGAGTAAAGGAGCGGGCTAATTTTATAGCCGTAGCAGAAGGTATAACAATCAAAGCTGAGACTAATAAGGCCCCCACAATCGGCATCATTACCGAGATAGCAACTCCCGTTAAGACAGAAAAGATCATTGACATCCACATTACGGGTAAACCTGAAGTTTGAGCGGTGGCTTCATCAAAACTCATAATATAAAGCGGTTTGCGGAACAGCCAATATAAAACTACAGTCGCAACAGCTAAAAATAGGAGTAAATTTACTTCCTGAGGGGTAATTAAGATGATGGAACCAAAGAGGTACTGATCTATTTTAAAAACCCCAGCATTTGTATTAAAAGATAAAAGTACAAGTGCCACTGCCATCCCGGCTGCCATCATAATGGCTACTGAAACTTCAGAAAAATTACGATAGACCGTCCTCAAGTACTCCAGCATTATTGAAGCGGTGATCACCACTAATAGAGTAGTAATAGTAGGGTTAAATTGAAGCAGCATCCCTAAAGCTACTCCAGCTAAAGATATATGGGACAGTGTGTCCGCCAGCAAAGACTGACGCCTTAAAATTAACAACAAGCCGAGGATCGGGGTTATAAAAGACATCGAAAGGCCCGCTACAAAGGCGCGTTGGATGAAGTCAAACTGAAACATCTCCATGGCGAACCCTCCTCTCTGATTAGACGTATTTCCCGATCATAATATCCTTTTAGTTCAGTATCCGCATGAGTTACCATTAAAATGGTCTTGCCATGCCTTTTTGTAAGGTGGCGCAATAATTTATAAAAACGTTGGCGCGATTGCGTATCCATCCCATTCGTAGGTTCATCTAAAACAAAAAAATCCGGATCTAAAGCAAAAACACGGGCCAGGACTACCCGCTGTTTTTGTCCTCCTGATAAATCACCGATTAATTTGTGACGCATATTCTCCATCCCCACAGCTGCTAAAGCTTTCTCTACATGGAGATAATCATTATCGTCCAAGGATTTAAACCATCTTCCCTTACTAAAGCGACCCGATTCTACAAAATGTTGGACTGTACTTGGAAAGCCTGCATTGAAGGCATTCATGTTTTGGGCCACATAACCAACCGAAAGTTTTTTTCCCTCACTGTTCTTTTTTGACAGAGTGACTTTCCCAGTAGCCGGCTTTAACAGTCCCATCATATTTTTTAAGAGAGTAGATTTGGCAGCTCCGTTCTCACCGGTTAAAATAACAAATTCTCCTTCTTCTATGCTGAAGTTTATTTCATTTAATACTTTCTCTTCATCATAATAAAAAGATAGGTCTTCTACTGTCAACAGCTCCATATTTTCACCTGCTTTCCTTTTTATCAAGTTTTAATAGGTAACAAAAATTATTGAATCAGCGCTTCGAGGTTGGCCCGCATTAAAGAAAAATAATCTTCACCTTTCGCTAATTCTTCCTGGGTCACCACTTCGATTGTTCGTAAGTTTCTCAATTCTGCTCCCGCAGCCTGCGCCACCGTTTGAGCAATGGAAGAATCTAATGAAGGGTCTACATAAATTACTTCGATACCTCGGCTTTGGATAAATTCCTGCATCCGGGCAAGAGTTTGGGCGGATGGCTCTGTATCAGTGGAGATTCCTGTAATAGGAATTTGTTCTAAGCCATAGGATTGAGCTAAATAGGCAAAAGCAGCGTGTTGAACTACAAATTCTCTATCTTCACGCAAGGCCAGCTTTTCTGAAAATTCTTGATCTAACTGACTTAATTCTTCCATTAAAGCTCGGGCATTCTCTTCATACTCAGCTTGGTTAGCAGGATCTATTTCTATTAAAGCATTTTTTATATTTTCTGCTTGTTGAGAATAGATAACCGGGCTCAACCAAGTATGGGGATCATATTCATGGTGGTGAGAGTCTGTGTGTTCTTCATCATGATCATGATGAAGAGCCGATTCACCCGTCAGCAATTCAATGCCTTGGGTGGATTCCAGTATTTGAGTTTGGGAACTATCAATAATAGAGATTAAATCATTGACAAAAAATTCCATTTCGGCATCTTGATAAATAAATAAGTCACTTTCTTGAACTTTCATGGCATCACGGGCACTGGTTTCATAACTATGTGCGTCTTGATTACTGTCCAATAACATGATTACATCTGCCTGGTCACCTGCAATTGCCTGGGTTAAATAATAGACAGGATAAAAAGTAGCAATCACTTGAACTTTATCCTGAGTGTATCCAACAGGACTCGCAATAAATAGACTGATTATACTTATGAGAGTAATTTTAATTAAACTTTTCATTTATTCACTCCTATTGTTTGAGGTAAATCGTAATAGTTACTTTTTAGACATCAGCTATCTTACTAATTTTAAAAAAGTTTGTCAATAAAAATTGTTTCTTTAAAGTTTAAAAAATAAAAAATGGTCGATAACTGATTTTATCGACCATTTATATTGACTATTAATTTTTTTCTAAAAAATAACTAAACCACTCCGGAACGATTTTCTTTCTCATGGAGTCTGGTAAATTATTTTGCACCAGAGCAAGTTGTTCTTTAAAGTTATTATTCATCGCTTTTTGTAAGTCTTTTAAGGGTAAGTCTTTCCCTGTTTGTTCTGCTTTTAAAATCAGCTTTAATACTTCAATATAAGAATAAGCTAAAGTTACCGTTAAAGAACTGGCTATTGACCCGCTGATTAAGCCGCCTCCTACTGTACCTATACCTGGAATGACTTTTAATAAAGAGCCGGCAAGATATTTACCAACTATAGTAACCCCACTGGTTCCCCCGATCCCGGCTATAATACTAATGATTTGAGCTTTATCGAGTGACAAACCAAATATAGAGGTAAGATGCGCCAGCATAGTTATCTGCATCGGCACTAAAAGTGTGGCATCGGCGATTGGTATGGGCGTAAAACCTACACCAAAAGCAGACTTGATATATCTTCTCGCCCAACGCCTAGCACTTTCTACTTTAGTAGCCACGTCTACTTGTTGGGCATTAATAAAAGCCGTTTCTGCTTCCTTAGGTATCAGTTTCAAAGTAGTCTCAATAACTTGACGGAGACCAAAAGCTTTAATGGAATTATTGGCGGATAATTCAAAATCTTTTGCTAGTACCGGATGAACGGCTTTAATAGACAAGTCACTTTGAGCCAGAAATGTTTGGAATTCTTCCGCGTTATTACCAATCGCCTGCGTTAATAAAATAATAACAGGGAGCTCCTTTGCTAAAGCTTCTATGATTGCTATTTCTTGTGGTTCAATACGTCCCATA
The DNA here is from genome assembly GCA_964471435.1 of uncultured Facklamia sp. Taxonomy (GTDB): domain Bacteria; phylum Bacillota; class Bacilli; order Lactobacillales; family Aerococcaceae; genus Facklamia. The sequence continues at coordinate 33,008 of CAYYGA010000003.1, read as the reverse complement.
TTGGCATTGATACAATAATAAACAATATGAATGGCTTCCCGGGGTCCTTTTTTACTTTGCTGATCAATTAATTTAATTAAACTGCTTAGACTTTCCTTTTGTGCCTGCTCATTTAATTCTAGCCCACGGCTGTCATATAAATTGAGAGGTACCCCTTGCTTAGTTAACTTTTGAATGTCTTCTGTAACAGGCAGACCGATGCCTGTGCTGGCTATGTTTTCTCTAAAAAGGGCGTTAATTAAAGTACTTTTACCGCTCCCGGTCTTTCCTACTAATAAAATATTGATAGGATTTAACTTTTCAACTTCGTCATTTGCTTTCTCCAATAAATCAGAAGCCAGCTGAGGATTTATTTTAGGCTGCTTAGACTTTTTCCAAAATTTCACCATTTACTGCCCTCCTAAGCTTTAAAATTTTTTTATCTACGTCGTCTCGACAGCAAGATGAGTCGCAGGATTTGTAAAGCAGTTGATAAAGTAGCTGCTAAATAAGTAAAGGCTGCCGCATTTAAAACTTCTTTAGCTGCAGGTATTTCATCTTCCATAAAGACATTATGATTTTGTAAACTTTGAATCGCTCTTTTACTTGCATTAAATTCTACAGGTAAAGTGACTACTTGAAAAACAAGTGCCAAACCAAGAGCTATAATCCCAATGTTGATTAATCCTGTAAGTCCGAATAAAAAGCCAGCCAAAATTAGAGGCATTCCAATACTTGAGCCGAACTGAGTCACCGGAACCAATGCGGAACGCAATTTCAAAAAGCCGTAGTCGGTTGCATCTTGAACTGCATGCCCGCATTCGTGAGCGGCTACAGCTACTGCTGCAACAGAAGTGTCATTAAAAGTTGCTTCAGACAGACGCAGTACTTTTTCACCCGGATCATAGTGGTCAGTTAATTGTCCTCTCACTTGTTCTATTTTGACGTCATAAATATTATTTTCTTGTAAGATAACTTCAGCTGCCTGCCGTCCTGTGATATTGTGACGCGTTTGAAACTCACTATATTTACTAAATGTAGATTTTACTCTCCATTGAGCAAATGCCACAATCGCTATTCCAATCAACACTAATAAATAGGTCGAATCTATATAAAATGGATACATTCAATATCCTCCTTTTCAAAAATACTTGACTATATTTTACCAAAATTAACATTCTTATGCTATTATGCCACTCTTTTACCTCTTTCTATTATACTTTAATGCTTTTAAAAAGTAGTCAGTCTTAGGTGGGATTTTCCCTTGAAACAAAAAAACGAATGGAAACCCTTAGTTAAAGGGAGTATCTATCAATTTTTCCAATGAAAAAATCGATGCATACACCCGTATCTAAGCGGAAACCATCCGAATTTGAAATAAAGCATTTTTAAACTAATAACATAGAATCTGAAGTAATTGCTTCTCCACTTTCACGGCGGAACATTTCTAAAAGACCCGCGACTGTTAAATTGGCCTTTTCTTCTCCGGCAACATCTAAGATAATTTGTCCATGATGCAACATAACCAACCGATTCCCCAGCCTTAAAGCATCTTCCATATTATGAGTAATCATTAAGGTGGTAATCTTTTGTTCATTGACAATTCGATCTGTAATGTCTAAAACCATATCTGACACCTTCGGATCTAAAGCTGCGGTATGTTCATCTAATAATAGAAGTTTGGGCTTAACCATGGTTGCCATTAACAGCGTTAACGCCTGCCTTTGTCCCCCGGATAAAAAAGCTACATCGGTGGTTAATCTGTCTTCTAATCCTAATTCTAAGGCAGCCAGTCTCTCTTTCATCTTTTGACGACTTTCATTTTTAACCCCGCGAACTAATTGTCGTTTCTCGCCACGTTTACTTGCTAGTGCTATATTTTCTTCAATTGTCAAACGTGAAGCAGTTCCCATTTTAGTATCTTGGAATACACGCGATATGAGTCCAGCTCTTTCCTCAGTCGGCCAAGTAGTAATGTCTTGACCTTCTAAAACAATATTACCAGCTTCGGGGATAAAGTTTCCGGCGACAGTATTGAGGAGGGTTGATTTACCTGCACCATTACCGCCAATAACCGTAACAAAATCACCTTCGTATAAAGTTAAGTTGATTCCTTTTAAAACATGATTTTCATTCACTGTACCAATTTCAAAAGTTTTATGGATATCAATTAATTTAAGTCTTTCATTCATTTTAATACTCCCTTGATAGTTCTTTACGACGTTTAGACCGCGCACGTTGAGCCTGGAATTCTGGTAAAAACAATACAAGCATTAAGAGTAATGATTGGAATAAACGCAGGTCGGAAGGGGCAACATCGATAAAGTTTTGGTTCAAAATTAAGTCAATAATTAAGCGGTAAATAAAACTTCCTACTATAATGGTTAACAAACGTTTGCCAATTGATAAGTTAGGAACAATCACTTCTGCAATAACTATTGAAGCGAGTCCAATTACAATGGTCCCAATTCCCATTCCGATGTCCGCAAAACCATTATTTTGAGCCAGCATAGCTCCTGCTAAGCCTATCAATCCATTGGAGAGCATATAACCTAATGTGGTCATCCGACGTGTATTAATTCCATTAGCTAAACTCATTTCTTTATTATCTCCTGTAGCTCTAAAAGCCAGTCCTACTTCAGTCTTTAAGAAAGCAACTAACAATAGGATAATAAATGCTAATACTACCAGTGCAACTATTGCTGCACTCAAATTTTTACTCAATCCCAGCCCTTCTTCCAAGGGGGTGAAGATGGTGGTTTGTCCTAAAAGAGCAATATTAGGCCGTCCATCCATGACCCTTAGATTGAGAGAGTACAAACCGGTCTGCAGTAAAATACCTGTTAAAATAGGAGGAATATTTAACTTGGTATTAATCAAACCTGCTGCCAAGCCGGCCACCGCTCCGCCGATAAAAGCAGCCAGTGTACCGATATAGGGCAGGTAAGGAGCTATCTGTTCACTTACACCTTCTTGGGTAATCACCATCGCACATATAGCAGCTCCGAGAGGGAAAACTCCTTCAGCAGATAAATCAGCAATACTCAACAGGCGGAAAGTAATAAATATTCCAATCGCCATTACAGCCCATAGAGTACCTTGACTAAAACTTGAACCAATAACATCTAACATTTTTTATCCTCTTTTCCTAACTAAAGCTGTTACTGTAAAGAAGCAGGATCTAGTCCTAATGCTTCAGCAAACTCTTCATTGACGACAACTTCAAAATTCTGCCCTAATTCGATAGGCATTTCACTCACAGATAGATCTTCATCCAGCATCCGGATGACCATTTCAGCAGTCTGGACACCATAGTCTTTGTAAGAATTTGAAATAGTCATTAAACCATTTTGCAAGACGACTGAATCGGATGAACCGATTGTTGGTACACCTGCATTTTTTGCAATATCTCCTACTAGAGTAATAGCTGAATCAATCGTGTTATCAGTCACCATAAACATCGCGTCCACATTTTCAATTTGCGTGCCTAATATTTGAGCAATATCGTTGGTAGAAGTAATTGTTTGAACATCTACTGTTAAACCTTCGGCTTCTAATAATTCAACTGCCTGGTCAGCTTGGACTTTAGAGTTTACTTCACTGGAGTTATAAATTATTCCAACCGTTTCTGCTTCGGGGAAATTATTAATTAATAACTCAACTTGTTGATCCAATGGCTGCATATCACTTGTACCTGTAATATTTTTACCAGGTTCTTCGAGTGAGTCTGCCAAGCCAGCTTCGACTGGATCAGTTACAGCAGCTATAAAAATTGGTTTTTCCTTTTCAACAGTTGCCAGAGCCTGGGCTGCGGGGGTGGCAATCGCAAATAAAATATCATTCTCACGGGTAATTTTTTCTGAAATAGACTGAAGACTTGCTTGATCTCCATTGGCATTTTGAATATCCCACTCAATTTGATCAGCATAGTCCGAGTTATCCAATGTCTGTGTAAATCCTTCTAATACAGCATCTAAGGCATCATGTTCCACATATTGTAAGACACCTATTTTTATAGTTTCTTCTTGTGCTTGAATTGGAGTTGAACTGAAAGATAGAGATAAAACACTTAAACTAAGAGTAAAAAAAGTAATAAAAAATTGTCTGATATTTTTTTTCATCTTTTTGGCCTTCTTTCTTATTCAGTAGAATCTGTCTCAGCAGATTCTGTTTCTTCTTGGGTATCTTCCGTTGTTACTGAATCTTGGTTGTTTTCGCTTGGATTGGTATCTTCTGAGGAAATTTGAATCGATGACGGATCAATACCAATTGCTTGGGCGTAGGTTTCATTCACTACTAATTCTAGGACCGCCGCTGATTCCACTGGAATTTCAGCTGTGTCCATTTCTTCTTCAATTTGTCTGACCAGCATTTGTGCTGTCTGCTTCCCTAATTCATAGTAATCTAGCCCATAAGTTGCCAGACCGTTTTCTAAAGCCATATCTTTGGAGCCGCCTACTAAAGGTAAATCTGCTTCAATTGCCATGTCTCCAACTAAAGGCATGGCGGAAGCTATTGTATTATCAGTCACTGTAAAGACCGCATCAACATTCCCTACTAAAGCATTCATCGCCTGCGAGATATCATTCGTTGAAATAACTGTGCTTTCTAAAACTGACAGTCCTTTTTCTTCCATCACAGCGATTGCTTTTTCGGCTTCTGATTTAGAGTTTGCCTCTCCAGAATTATAAATAATACCGACTGTTTCTGCTTCCGGCACAATAGAAATCAATAACTCGACTTGCTCTTCAATAGGACCTGCATCGGTAGTTCCCGTTACATTTTTCCCCGGAGTTTCTAAACTTTCCACTAAGCCTGAACCGACCGGATCGGAAACGGCAGAAAAATAAATTGGTGTCTCACTTTCCACATTGGCCAGGGATTGAGCAGCAGGAGTGGCAATGGCAAAAAGGTAATCATTATCATTAGACAATGTTTCGGACATTGTTTGTAAATTAGCATTGTCCGCGGCTGCATTTAAATAATTAAGAGTTAAATTCTCTCCTTCTACATACCCTGCTTCAGCTAAGCCATCAATAAAGCCCTCGCGTGTTTGATTCAGCGAATCATGTTCTACATATTGTAATATCCCCACTGAAATATTTTCTTGAGCAAAAGCGCTAAACGGTGTAACAACTCCTAATAAAACTGCAGCGAGTGTGACGATTACCGATATCCATTTGTGTTTGATTACCATTTTGCTTCCTCCTAGATTTATTTTCATAACAAAAGACCTCCATTAGAATGATCATCTAATGCAGGTCTCTTAAAGCCGAATATATGGCGCGGTTTAAGTTTTAACCCACATTAGATAATTTTCCTTATCTATGCGGGCCACCAAAAAACTATAGCTCATCATAGATACAAACTTTACGTTTATGTTTGCATCTATAAGGTAGATACAAACTTTATCTAAAATAGCCATAGTAAAAATTTTGGTTGATGTTTAATAAATTATTCATCTTAATCCCTCGCCTTTTTGTTATTAACAATATAATAAGCCAGTAATATGAAAAAGTCAAGGGTTTATTTTAATAATCCTTTTAAAATCTAATTATTTTTTAATGTTTATTGAAAGGCTGGCTCTTAATACTTGCCAGCTCTTCTTTCTTATTCGTTAAGTCACCGCTTTTTTCTAAATCGAAGGCATAATTGAGATTCGGTTTATTTTCTGGTTGATAGCCCAGGTATAAAACAGCAAAGTCTTTCAGTCTCGCGAGAACTTCCCTGCTTTCTCGGTATAAGCGGGTCGTAGAAGACTCTGGAGCGGCCACTCCGACTGCTTCCAACCCAATTCCTTTAGCAATCATCAAAGCCCGGGGTAAATGATAGGCTTGTGTAACAATAACCACTTGGTCGCTTTTAATAATATGTTTCAACCGGTAGAGTGAATCAAATGTAGAAGTCCCTGCATGATCCAAATAGATTTGTTCTGAAGGTAAGCCGGCTTCCAGAAGATAATTCTTCATAACGCCCACTTCATTATAATTAGATTCACGGTGGTCGCCACTCATTATAAATGATTTTTCGGGAAGGTTTCGATAAATTTCTTCTGCTTGATTAAGCCGCTGAGCGAGAATTTGACTGGGATAAATATTCTCAATTACTCCCGCTCCTAAAACTAAAACAGGAATATCAGCTTCAGCATATTCACTTTGGGATAATTCATTGATACTTAACGTACGCGATTTTGTAGTTTGTATAGTAAATAAATTGATCATACCTACTATTAATACAATGATTACTATCCCGCTTATGGTCCACTTTCCTAATGTCGACATGAATGATAAAAATTTCATCAGTTACCCCTTCCCATTTTTCTGAAATCCACTAACTGTTTAATCATAGCAAGTCATAAAAATGATTGCAATTAATTTTTCTCTTAATAAAAACACTCCTCATTTTAATTTAAGCCGGCTGCTTTAACTTTCTACAAGTCGAAAGAAAGAGGCTTTTGCTTAATTAAAATAGGGGAGTGTTTATCAAATTGGACTCTTCCGGCATTCATTTTTAACTGTTCAGAAAATTGTTTCTGCAGTTTAATCTATTTTTTGTATCCATCCTTGTGGAGCTGGTATATCTCCAAATTGGATCCCCACTAATTCCTTATACATGTTTTGAATAATCGGACCTACTTCTGTTTCAGAATGAAATACCCACCGTTTCTCACCATAATCAATAACCCCAATTGGAGCAATCACTGCTGCTGTCCCCATGGCTCCGGCTTCTACAAATTCATCTAATTCACTTAAATAAACATCTCTTTCTTCAACTGCCATCTCAAACCGTTCTTGGGCCAGCTGGATTAAAGAGTATTTAGTGATGCTTGGTAAAATAGAAGGAGATTTAGGTGTTATAAAACGTCTGTCTTTTGTAATCCCAAAAAAGTTGGCAGAGCCTACTTCTTCAAGTTTAGTTTTTGTAGCCGGGTCCAAAAAGATTGCGTCTGAGTAACCTTTAGCTTTTGCTTCTTGACCTGCCATAAGTGAGGATGCATAATTGCCGCCGACTTTTGCACCGCCTGTACCATTTGGTGCTGCCCGGTCATACTGACTAATTAAAAACTTAGAAGGAGTCATGCCCCCTTTAAAATAAGAACCAACAGGGGTGACAAAAATACCAAACATATATTCTTTGGCAGGCTGCACTCCTACTATATCCCCCATTCCGATTAAGAATGGACGTATATATAAAGTAGCGCCCGAATTATATGGCGGGACAAAAGCCTCATTGGCTTTTACTATCTGTTTAACTGCTGCTAAAAACTTATCAGCTGGATAAGGCTCCATCAAGAGTCTTTCAGCAGAATTTACCAACCTTTGAGCATTTTGGTCAGGCCTGAATAATTGTATTCTTCCTTCTTTAGTACGATAGGCTTTTAAACCTTCAAAACATTGCTGCCCATAATGAATAGCCGTCGCAGCTTCGCTGATTGTAATATCTTTACTTTCAACAATCTCACCTTCACTCCACTGACCTTCTTTATAATAAGCTCGAAAGCTGCTGCCGGTATCGTGGTATTCAAAACCTAGTTGCTCCCATTGAATAGAATCTGCTTTTATTTTTGCCATGCCATCCCTCTTCTTCTATATGAATTAAACCAAGCCCAAAGCGGCTTGGTTATATCGTCTGATCTTAACTTATGTCATATGAGTAGGTTTATAGTAAGTCAAGCTGAGAAAAATGTCAAAATGATTCTCACTACCTTTTAATAATTATCCTTAAGAAGCTAAATCAGTAGCAAACTGGCTGTTATAAAGGTTGGCATAACGCCCGTTAACAGCCATTAATTCTTCATGATTCCCTTGTTCTACAATATCACCGTCTTCCATATAAAGGATTAAATCAGAATCACGGATAGTAGACAACCGGTGAGCAATCACAAAACTTGTTCTACCCTTCATTAAATTATCCATGGCTTCTTGAATCAATATCTCTGTTCTTGTATCAACTGAAGAAGTCGCTTCATCTAAAATTAAAACCGGTCGATCGGCTAAAATGGCACGGGCAATTGTTAAAAGTTGCTTTTGTCCTTGGGAAATATTTGTCGCTTCCTCATTTAAAATAAAATCAAAGCCTTTTGGAAGTTGTTGTATGTAATGATAGACGCGCGCAGACTTTGCAGCTTGAATTACCTCTTCATCACTGGCATCTTTTCGACCGTAGCGGATATTCTCCATTATTGTCTCATTATATAACCACGTATCCTGCAATACCATCGCCATCATTTGTTGATAAGACTGGCGGCTGTATTGATTCACTGGGCGCCCATCAATTCGGATTTCTCCATGGTCAACATCATAAAAGCGCATCAAAAGTTTAACAATCGTGGATTTACCTGCTCCTGTGGGTCCTACCAAGGCTACCTTTTCACCTGGTTTTACTTGAGCACTAAAGTTTTGAATAATCAATTGGTTTTTATGATAACCAAAACTCACTTGATCAAATTCTACTTTTCCTTTGACCTGTTCCACTTCTAAGGCTACCCCACTGGTTTGATCTTCTTCTTCCTCATCTAACAACTCAAACACCCGTTCACCTGCGGCTGCCATTGTTTGAAGCATAGTGACAATTTGTGACAATTGAGTGATAGGGACGGTAAAGCGTGTAACGTATTGAGAAAAGGCTTGAATTCCTCCAACAGTCAAACTGCCTCTTATAACCATGAAGGCACCTATAATCACTACCGCAACATAACCTAAATAGCCTAAAAACCGCACAAAAGGAAACATAATACCTGAAAAGAATTGAGATTTCCAAGCGGAAGCTTCTAATTCTTTGTTTACCTTCTCAAACTCTGACATTGTTCTCGGTTCTTGATTAAAAGCTTTAACAATCGGCTGTCCGGCATATACTTCTTCGACCTGGCCATTGATAACACCTAAAGACTCTTGTTGTAAATTAAAATATTTTTGCGAGTTATTCAAAATAATACGCATGACAAAATAAGAAATAGGGACCAGTAAAATAACGACCAAAGCTAAGATGACATTCATAGACAGCATAATAGCTGCTACCCCTATTAGGGTTAAGAGTGCAGTCATCAATTGAGTGACACTTTGACCTAAAGAATTGGCTACAGTATCAATATCGTTAGTTAACCGCGACAGGACTTCTCCATAAGGCTGGGATTCAAAGTAGGCCATAGGCATATGATGAATCTTACGCATCAACTGCTGACGTAATTTAAACACAACTTCTTCAACTACAGTGCTCATTACAAAGCCTTGCAGCATTCCAAATAAAGCAGAAGCTACATATAAACTGAGTGCAATCAAGAGGATTCGACCTATTACTTCAAAATCGACTTCTCCGGTTCCTTGAATTTGACGCATAATGCCATTAAATAGTTCCGTTGTAGCCCGACCTAACATTGCCGGACCAAAAATACTAAGTACAGTGGAAAGGAAAGTAGATCCAAGAACGATAGTCATCATCCATTTATGTACCATCAATTCTTTAATAATACGTTTAAAAGTGGCTGCCATATTTACCGGCTTTTTATTTACATAAGGTGTTCGTTGGGCCATATTATCCCTCCCATCCTAATTGATTGAACTGTACAGCATCTCTTTTTGCCTTTGCCTGGAGTTCAGCTGAAGATAACTGTGAACGAGCGATCTCTTGATATACCGAAGACGTGCTCATCAGCTCCTGATGAGTTCCAATCCCATCAATTCGTCCTTCATCCAAGACAATAATTTTTTCCGCTTCTAAAATAGTACTGACCCGTTGGGCAATAATAATTTTAGTTGCTTCTTGAATCTCTTCATTTAAAACCTGACGTAAAGAAGCATCTGTACGATAATCGAGTGCTGAAAAACTATCGTCAAACAGGAAAATGTTAGGATTTTTTGCAATCGCCCGGGCTATCGAAAGACGTTGTTTTTGACCGCCGGAAACATTGGACCCTCCTTGCGATATTGGAGCTTGGAATCGGGCAGGTTTTTCTACAATAAACTCTTCAGCATGAGCGATACGAGCAGCTCTTTTCATTTCTGCTTCAGTGATTGACTGATTACCGTAAGCAATGTTCGATTCAATCGTTCCAGAAAATAAAATCCCTTTTTGCGGTACATAGCCTATCATATCACGCAGCTGTCTTGAAGAGAGCTGACGGATATCTATCCCATCAATGGTAATTTTTCCTTCATTTACATCAAAAAAGCGTAGAAGCAGATTAAAAATAGTACTTTTACCCGAACCAGTACTTCCAATAATTGCAGTTGTTTCACCTGGCTCAGCCACAAAGCTAATATTTTCTAATGCATTTTCATTTGCTTCTTCAAAACTGAAGGATACATTTTCAAAACGCACTTGGCCTTTAGGCTGTTCGATGATTTGCGGGTTCAATGGTTCGTCTACACTCAAGGGTGTAATGATTACTTCCTCGACCCGGCGAGCAGAAATAACAGCTCGCGGAATTTGCATAGACATCAAAGAAAAGTTTAAGAAGCCAAAAATTACTTGTAAAGTATAAGTAATAAAAGCCATCATTTCCCCAACCTGCATGGTTCCATTGGCAATATGGCGCGACCCAATCCAAACAATCAAAACAGAAATTCCATTAGCCAACAATAACATCAATGGAAGCATAACTGACATTGTTCTACTTATCATCAAATAAGTATCATAAAGATCGATGTTGGCAATCCTGAACCTCTCGGTTTCATGTTCCTGTTTACCGAAAGCTCGGACGACCTGGAGTCCCGTAAGTATTTCTCTTGCAATTAAATTTAAACGGTCCACGAGGTTTTGTAATATTCTAAAGCGCGGCATGGTAATATATAATAAAATACCTACCAATATAATAATCAGAATAACAGCCAATAAAATGATCCATGACATACTTGATTGAGTCTGCATCACATAAATAATTCCTCCAACTGCTAAAAGAGGTGCAAAAATAATAGCTCGGAGGGTTATAGTTAAAATTAACTGAATTTGTTGTATATCATTGGTAGTACGGGTAATGAGTGTAGCGGTAGAAAACTCATTCATTTCCTTTTGAGAAAACTGCAGTACTCTGTCAAACACATCTCTTCTCAGATCAAAACCTATGCGTGCACCGACACGAGACGCTAAGTAAAATGCAACAATGGCAGCCAGAAAACTTAAAACCGCTATAATTAACATGGCGCCTCCCTTCGACCAAAGGTAGCTCATTTGATGGTCGACTGTTGGATAGCCGGTTTGATCATATTCAACTAAGGCAGCCTGTACTGCTTGATTATGAACCGTCGCTTCACCGTAAGCATCTGTGGTTGCTGTTACCAGTTCACGCGCTTGGGGAAGAGTAGAGACGGACTGTTCATTTTGCAGCTGGCCTAAAACAGCCATGGGTTCTACAAAATACTGATCTAATTCTCTCAGCTGATTTTCAGCATTTGCTATTTCACTGCTTAATACATAATATCCTTCATCATTTTGACGATAGATGTCAGCTAAATTTACCTCTTCATTTTCTATGACCGAAGCCAGCACTTGATAGCCGGGAGAAGATAATTGATAAGGAACAGAGTACTCGTAGCCCCGATTTTGAATACCCACATCCACCAAATCGGACGTATAAGAAGGTAGTAAAAGGATTGTATATGCTTGTACTATATGTGCCAGCACAATGATAAGCACCCACACCCAGTGTGAGCGCAACTGTTTTAATAGATGGTTCATGGTTTTCCCCTTGTCTTTTTATTTATCTCATTAATTATAGAAATTTATTGAATTTCTTGCAATGATTAAGATTTGTTATCTATTTGTTATCATTTTGGTATAAGATTTTGTTATACTAGTGCAAGGATTTTTAGTAAGGAGATATTATGAAAAAAAATATTTTATTAATTACAACCAGCCTCTTACTATCAAGCGGCCTTTCAACTCATTATTCAACCACCAATTCCAGCCAGGCAAATAATTTAACCCCTGTAGAATTAAGTAAACCCAAGATAACAAGCTCTCTTGTCGCGCAGGCTTCAAATATTTCGGAGGACTCTAAGCCGGCTGTATCTGATTCCTACGGTGAATTTTTAAATGAGAAAATCATTGGAGATTCCTCTTTTCCTCTTTTAACATTACCTGAGGGAGTTCCAGAAGATATTAACACGGAAGTCGCAAAATATTTTCAAGAACAACTCACCAAAGAAGAAAGAGAAGCCAATTTTAAAGAAATTCCTCAGACTTCCTTAGACAAAATCCAAGATTTTATCCAATTAGATGAAGATCTTGATCAACTGAATACATCTATCGATCAGGTAAAACTTGAGATGGGAGAAACAACTGTTTATGTTCCTCGTCTTATCGTACCGATAACTTACAGTCAAGCAGAAGAACTAGCGGAAGATAACGATACCCGGCTGTTAAACCTGGCTTTAACTGAGTTAGGTAACCGCCTGGTTCTTTTAGCCTATTATAATGAAGATACGGATGAGCTGCTTCCCATGCATTTGATTAATTCAGCCCACTCCTTCTTTTACTATGAATTGCCTGCTAATTAAATAATATAAAACCGAGAAACTCCCTCTTTGCTAATTGTCTGCCTAGACAGATAATAAGTAAAGGGGGGTGTTTCCCGGTTTTTTTATTCGAAGTAAATTAAGGCATCTCCGTTTGATTCTCTTTTTCAATAGAATGCCGGTATCGCACTACCAAGTGTTCACTAATCATAATTTTATCTTCAGCTAAACTTTCTTTAATCTCTGTGTTCGTAATATCAGGCTGCGCTTGAATTAATTCACGGATTGAATTTTTTACATTTAAAGCAGACAAGCCGCTGCGTCCAATTTTAGCCGTGACATTAATAAAGTCTGTAAAAGCATAAACAACATTATTGAAAGATAAATTCTTATTCATCACAATAAACCGCACTATCGCTTCCGATAAACGCATGCGTGCTGCTATATCTTTAAGCAGTAAAGGTGCTATGTCTTTACCCTCACCTGCAAAAAAATCTTTTTGGGCAACCACTATTGCTTTGGCAACTTCAGTGATTAACTCCTCGCGAATACGTAAAGCATCTACTAATGATAGAAAATTTTGATGATGAGGTAAAATATATTCATTTAGACTCTCATCCTTTTTTTCCAGCATTTCATTAAAGTATGTTTGATTAAAGCTTAAACGAGGATAATACTGTCGGTTAAATCTAATCTGCACTTCATTTCCTTCAATCACGACTTTTACGTCCGGTATCGAATTAATCCTTGATGGACGTTCAAAAAGGCTGGCAGGTGAAGGTCTTAATGTATGGTAATAGTTAACACAGGTTTGAATTTCTTCCATTGAAAGATTTGTTTTTTCTTTTATCTCAGTGTAATCTTCCTGCGTTAGCTCTTCAAAAAAAGTCTCCAATAAGTAATAGGCAACTGCGGGTGCATGAGGATCCTGCTCTGTTTGAAGCATTAAACACTCTTTTAAATCATAGGCAGCTATGCCCGCCGGCTCCATTTGCTGTAATAAAGTAACTGCATCTAAAACAACCATTGGATCGATGTCCAGCTTTTGAGATAACTCCTGATAGGTATAGGGTATATATCCTTTTTCATCCATATAATCCACTAACAACAGCATTGTATCTCGGATTGGTGTTTCACGGTACAGCATAATTTGTTCATAAATAAAAGTTAATAAATTATGAGCCACACTCGGACTTTGAGGATCTAATAGTTTACCGCCGCCGTGAATATGATTCTTCTTAAGATTCCCCACCTTGGCTTCAATCGGATACTCAAATTCCACAAAAGGATTTTCAATTAACTCTTCTTCAAAATAATAAGTGAGTTGCTCACCATTTAAATCTAAAATATCCAATAATTGGGGATCGGAAGTAATTTTCTCTTGAATTAAACTATCGAATATTTTAATTGAATCATTAAATTTTAATTTATCCATCTCTTCACCTCTTTCCCTTTTACTGTCAAACTACCTTACTCTTATTATAGCGAACCTTTTATTATTGGTCTAACTTGTAAGCCTGAATTCTATTCAAAGAACAAAAAATCATACCCTATTTCTAAAGGGTCCACAAACACATAACCTTCTTCTTTTAATACTGGAATTAAGATTTCTAAAGCAGGGACAACCGCCTCATGGGAATCATGCATTAAGAGCAGGGTCTTGGGTTGAAGCTCATCCATTACTTTTTCATAAATTGTCTGGCTGTTTCGACTCAACCAATCCTCAGAATCTACATTCCAAATAACGGATGTTGCTCCTTCAAGTAAACGAACTACTCGGCCTCCGCCGCCCCCATAAGGTGTCCGGTAAATAACCGGTCTAATTTGTGTAACTTCTTCAATAATATCCTGTGTTTTAGTAAAATCTTCCAATATTTCTTCATCTGTCAGGGTTTCATAATCGGGATGGTCATAGGAATGATTACCAATCAAATGGCCCCTTGCTACTATTTCCTGTGCAAGTTCAGGATAATTTTCTACTTGTTGTCCCAATAAAAAAAAGGTTGCTTTAATTTGATATTTATCTAAAATATCGAGCACTTCAGGTGTATATTCAAGATTAGGTCCGTCATCAAAAGTAAGAGAAAATAATTTACGGGTATCTGCCACCGTACCATCTAACTGTTCACTAAAAAGATAACTTTGGAAAACCAGTTCTGTGTCGACAGCTGCTGCAGTTTCTTCAGTTACAATTTCTTGCAGCTCTTGGCTGAGAAGAGTTGTTTTTTCCAGCAGTTGGCGTGAGAGGGATTCTATCTGTGCTTGATTATCTAAATTTGACAGCTCTTCTTCGAACTTTACTACCTGTTGGGATAAGGCATTGATTTCTTCTACTGCTTGAATTTCAGCCGGTAACTGCTCAATGCCGGCTTGAGTCCTTTCAATACGAATCAGCAGATTTTCTACTTCAACTAGAACTCTCTCTGCCTCCAGGCGCATTGAATCATGCGGCAAATCCTCTACTCCATTTTTTATAATAGACAGTTCTTCTTGGCTTAGATCCTCTTTTAAAATTAAATGTGAGTTCTGATCTTGGTTATTTTCAGTTTTAACGAACAGATTATTCAGTTGATCTTCCAGAACTAACTTTTGATGGGCCTGCTCCAACGCCCTATTATAAGTTACTTTTTTAACAGAGGGATAAAAAGAAAAGATTTGATCAACTCTTTGTTGAACAGCTTCTATGTCAGCTTCTTCTGTTTGACTCTTTAAATAATCCCATTCTTGGCTTTGATAAACTTGTCCAACTTCTTCTTGTGCTTCAAAATGAGCTTGTGAATATTTAATAGGTATGACAAGGAATACTATAATAACAAGGAAGCCCAAAACAGCCAGCTTAAGATAAGCCGTTACAGTATTTAAATAGGTTTTATTAGCATTTTTTTGATGTATTTGTTTACGACTAACCATTATCTTTTCACCTCAAACATATAAAATCACCAGTTCGTATCATACATTATACACGAAAGCTGGTGATTCAAAAGTTATTCTTTTACTTAAGCAATTGTCTAAAGCCTTATCTTTTTTTAAATGGTTACCCAGTTGTAAAAAGAAAACTGATTATACGAAAGGAGCTAATAGTCTTAAAACAGCATCGACTGTCTTATTCAATAAACTACGGCGTGTGTGATGAATTTCCATCATCGTACTCTTTTCTTGAGTAGCTAAGAAATCATCTCTAATATCAATGATAGAATTATCATAATATAAAAGAGTAGCTGTTTCAAAATGCAGGTACAACGAACGATAGTCTAAATTAATTGTTCCTACAACCGCTATTCGGTCATCCGAGACAAAAGATTTTGCATGTAAAAATCCAGGAGTAAACTCATAAATTTTTACCCCTCCTTCAAGTAGCGGACGGTAAAAAGACCTGGTAATACGGTACACTAATTTTTTATCAGGAATCCCTGGGGTCATTAAGCGCACGTCCACACCTCTTTTAGCAGCCAAGGTCATAGCAGTTTGAAGTTCGTATGAAATAACCAAATAAGGAGTATAAATATAAACATAATTTTCCGCTGCATTTAAAATTTCACGGTAAACATTCTCGCCCAGCGGCTCAAAGTCTAAGGGAGAATCCCCAAAGGGCTGTACATAACCAATACTCGAATCGAGTTGATCTAATTCCTTGCAGCAATTTCCCTTTGTTTGTTGATCTTGTAAAATTGAAAAGTCTTCTTCCGTCGGAATAAAAGCATTCCAAAGAGTGAGAAATAACTGCATAAGATTCCAGCTGGCAGCACCTTCCATGCGAATCATGGTATCTTTCCAATAGCCGAAGCGTTCAATCTCATTAATATACTCATCGGCTATATTAAGACCACCTGTATAGGATATTTTTCCATCAATAATAAAATATTTTCGATGATTCCTTGTATTATAAACCAAGGAAACGATAGGTTTAACAGGATTAAATTTTAAAGCTTTGATATTGAAGGCAGCCATCTGCTCAACAAAATCTTCAGGCAGACGCAGCAAACAGCCAAAATCATCATACATAATCCTTACATCTACACCCGCAGCTGCTCTTTCTTTTAATACATCAAAGATTGCGTCAAACATTACCCCGCCTTCAACAATGAAAAACTCTAAGAAAATATGAGATTCAGCCTTTCTCAGATCTTCCAATAAATCTTCCATCATCGATTCTCCATTAGGATAATAATCAATATCTACACCGGCATGGACAGGCATATGGCCCATATCGTTTACATATTGGGCAATAGACCCCAGCCGGGGATTACGTATCTGAAGATGTCTCAGAGCATTGGGCAATTCCATTAAGTCATGCTCATGCCGATCCATCTGCTCTTGCATCTTATCTGCCATTCCTTTTAAGGGTCTTTTATTTCCAGCAAACAAATAAAATAAAGTACCGAAAATGGGAAAGAGAGCTATCAAAATAATCCAAGATAGACGATAAGCAGGACTGTCATCTTTATTAAACAGATATAAAATAACAAATAAGGAGGCAATCGTCAAAATCGTATTCAACCAAAAGCTATAATTCATTAATCCGGATAACAAAGACATCATCCAGGTTAGTTGGAGAATAATTAAACTGCTGATTACGACTAAACGGACAATCAACGTTTTTGTTTCGGGTGACTTCATAAACTGCCTCCTCTCATACTTACTTTAATTTCTAAAATTAAATCACTTCATTCTTTTTTGAATCTTAATTCTTGAATTTTTCAAGATAGGCCTGTGCTACTTTATCACCTGTAAATCCAAAATACTCAATAACTTTTTCACCCGGTCCGGATACACCATAACGGTCAATTGCAACTTTAAGACCATCTAATCCTACATATTTATCCCAGCCGAAGCTTGATCCCATTTCAATGGATACGCGATTTCTTACTGCATTTGGTAAGACGCTCTCTTTATATTCAGCTGATTGGGCATCAAACATATTTTGAGACGGCATTGAAACGACTGAAACATCCACACCTTTTTCTGCTAAAACTTTTTGAGCTTCGATTGCTACCGATACTTCCGAACCAGTGGCAATTAATATCCCGTCTGCTTCTGCTTTTTCAGCTGGTGAAATGATGTATGCACCTTTACGTACTCCTTCTTCAGCCAGAGCTTGAGATTGAGGTAATACGGGTACATTTTGTCTCGTTAAAACTAACATAGTAGGGGTTCCTGTAGACTCTACGGCAATTTTCCATGCGACATAAGTTTCATTAACATCAGCCGGTCGAATTAAATTAAGGTTCGGCATCGCACGGAAACCTGCCAACTGTTCAATCGGTTCATGAGTCGGTCCATCTTCTCCTACCGCTACTGAATCATGAGTCATTACAAAAATGGATGGAATACTTGATAAGGCGGATAATCGTACTGCTGCTTTTAAGTAGTCGGTAAAGACAAAGAAAGTTCCACCAAATATAATATTACCGCCGTGTAATGTTGCTCCATTTAACATAGCTGCCATTGCGAATTCACGAACACCAAACCAAATATTCTTAGCTGCCGGATTATCAGGCATAAAATCTCCGGAACTGGTAATGACTGTTTTATTAGACCCGGAAAGATCAGCTGACCCGCCCCAGAAATAAGGAATTGTTTCTGCCAAGGCATTGATAGCTTTACCAGAAGAATTACGTGTCGCGTCTGGCTTTTCATCAACTGAAAGCAATTCCAGACCGCTGTCATAATTCTCAGGCAATTCATGTGCAAATGCTCGTTTTAAACTCGCTGCTAATTCAGGTTCGTCTGCTTCATAAGCGGCAAATTTTTCTTCCCACTCTTGACGGGCTTTAGCACCGCGCTCTTGAACTTTTTCTTGAAAAACAGCTCTTGTTTCTTCAGGTACTTCGAAGGCACCGTAATCATAGCCGTAATATTCTTTAGTGATTTTCCACGCATCTTCGCCCAACGGTGCACCATGGACTTTACTTGTTCCTTCATTAGGTGATCCATAACCGATAACTGTCTTCACTTCGATAATAGAAGGTTTAGAATCTTCTTCTTTAGCTGCTTTTATCGCACGGGAAATATCTGTTAAATCTCTTCCATCTTCTACTCGCTCATAATGCCAGCCTTGACTTTCGAAACGCTGACGGATGTCCTCTGCAAAAGCTTGATCCAACTCACCATCCAGTGAAATATCATTACTATCATATAAAAAGATTAACTTGCCTAATTTTTGGCGGCCTGCAAAAGAACAAGCTTCATAAGAAATACCTTCCATTAAGTCCCCATCACTTACAATAGCATAAGTGTAATGGTCAATGACTTTATGTTTCTCTGTATTGAATAGACTGGCTGTATGTTTTTCTGCCAGTGCCATTCCCACTGCCTGAGCAAGCCCCTGCCCTAATGGACCGGTAGTCGCTTCAACTCCATCGGTATGATTATATTCCGGGTGTCCCGGTGTGGCACTATCAATTTGACGAAAATCTTTTAAATCCTCAATGCTTACCTCATATCCCGATAAATGTAACAGACTATAAAGTAAAGCTGATCCATGACCAGCTGATAGTAAGAATCGATCCCGATTAATCCACTTCGATTTTTTAGGGTCAGTGTTTAAATGTTCAGCAAATAAAGCATAAGCCATCGGCGCAGCTCCCATGGGCAGGCCCGGGTGTCCTGAATTGGCTTTTTCTATTTGATCGACAGAAAGTGCTCGTAAAGTATTGACTGCTAATTGGTCTTTTTCATTAAACATAAACTCGCTCCTTTATTTTCTTCCTTTAATTATACCATTTTTAAGACTGAATTAATTCTTTGATTTATTCTTAGGTATTCGGCTGCCGGTATTTCTTCATCAGTTCAGCAAAAATTTCCGCTGAAGACGGTGGTGTATAAGTAATGGCATTGGCTCCTGCTTGGATAGTCGCCAATACACTTTCACTTGTTGGGCCGCCTGTCGCTATAATAGGTACAATTTCACCTACATTTTTTCGGATTTCTTGGACTAGTTGAGTCGTGAGAGCTCCTCCGGAAACGTTTAACATATTCGCTCCAGCATTTAATTTTCCTATATAGTCATCATGAAAACTGGATATCGTTGCTATAATAGGCACGTCGACTGCCCGCGCGATTTCTGCAATCACTTCATTTTCCATAGGCGCATTCACTACCACTCCAAAGGCTCCCATTTGTTCTGATTCAAATGCCAGCCGTACACTTCTCTCTCCACTGGTTGTTCCTCCACCTACTCCGGCAAAAACCGGCACAGAAGATGAGGTTATAATTGACTGAGTAATCGTCATTTGTGGTGTAAAAGGATAAACAGCCATTACAGATTGGGCATTAGAATTTCTTATTACAGCCACATCCGTAGAAAACAGTAAAGATTTAATACGATGTCCAAATATGCGAATGCCTGAAGCTTCATAAATCTCATTCGGTACCTCTACTAAGCGGTACCTTAATTGGGATTTATACTCCGGTACATGTTTTCGATAAGATGAATGAACATTCCTAATGACAACCCGGGAATGATTGGTTTCATCTAATTCTGTCTGTACCGATTGATAAGTATCTTCTGCACTCGAAAAATGAGACATAAACTCAGCTTCTTCCAACTCTTTCTTATCATTACGGCGGATTTCTTCTTCTTTTTTATCCTTCGACATAGTCATACCCCCTAATTTCCACTGTATATGTTTTCATTTTACTCAATCACTTAAGATTTTACTATCTTTTTAAGATTATACTTCTTACTATTGAGAGAATTAAAGCTTCATAAATTTTTTAAATAGTTTAAAAAAAGATGTGCAAAAGTAAGTTGGATACTGTCTTGAAAAGACTGAGTTGCAAAACTCACTTTTAAATATTAGAATAGTATTAAATTAATTAGAAGAAGGTGTCAAAGTGACTGGTCTAGTGAAACGATTCAGAAATACTGTTTACAATGTCTCTGCCTCTCCCATTCGTGAATTTGATGCAAAAACAAGTGATATACCGGGAATTATTAAATTAACTTTAGGAGCACCTGATTTTGATACACCCAATCATATTAAAGAAGCTGCTATCCAAGCTTTACATGATGGCAAAACCTCCTATGCACCCACACCCGGACTACCCCATGTATTGAAAGCTATTAGTGGGTATTTAGAGAGAAAATATCAATTAACCTACCAGCCGGAAACTGAAATCCTTGTAACCATTGGTGCTTCACAAGCCTTAGCTACCGCTTTACAAGCTATTATTAACCCGGGGGATATTATTTTAATTCAAGGTCCGGATTTCTCCTTATACGATACAATGATTGAATTAGCCGGCGGGCAGATAGTTACTATTGACAGTACTGAAGATCAATTTATTTTAAATCCTGATAAACTTGCTGCTGTATTAGACCAGTATGGCAGCCAAGTAAAAGGAATCATTCTTAATTATCCTAATAACCCAACCGGAGCTACTTTAACCCATACGCAGGCCCAAGCGATCGCCGATGTTATTAAAAAGCATGATATTTTTGTAGTAAGTGATGAAGTTTACAGTGAATTGGTCTATGAAGGAGAACATGTTTCAATCGCCGGCTACCTTCCAGAGCAAACTCTTTTAGTAAATGGGGTGTCTAAATCACACGCCATGACAGGTTGGCGAATGGGGTATTTATGTGCACCGACTAACTTGATGGAACATCTTGTAAAGGTTCATCAGCACATGGTTACCACGACGCCCACCTTCGTACAAGAAGGGGTCGTAGAGGCTTTAACCGAAGGCTTCGATGATGCTTTGTCAATGAAAAAAGAATATTTACAACGGCGCGACTTGGTTTTTGACCGCTTAACAAAATCAGGCTTTAAGATTTCTAAGCCCAATGGTGCCTTTTATATTTTTGCAGAAATTCCTGCACATTTAAATCAAGATGATGTCCAATTTTGCTTAGAACTGGCTCAACAGGCCAAAGTTTCTTTGATACCAGGGAGTTTCTTTGGAGAAGCCGGTCAAGGGTATGTACGCGTTTCTTATGCTGCCAGCCTGGAGAATATAAATGAAGCTTTAAATCGAATCGATAACTTTGTGAAACAATAAAAAATAAACAGGGCATGGGAAAAAGTCCCGCCCTGTTTATTTGTTAAAGAATATCTGCTCTTTTATGCCCGGATTCTACTAAAAATAGCATTCAACTGAAAATCTTTTCCTTCTTTACGGCATGAGTGAAGATGGGAACTTGAAAAAGTTGATTCTCTGCTCACTTCTATATTCTTCTTCTGTATGCCTGCTTCTTCCAGAATAGCAAGATTAGCGTCCGTCATGCTTAAATAATATTTATCAGGCTGTTTTCCGGCTTTAAAAAATTGATCACGCTGGGGGAAGTCTTTAAAAGCTTCATAAACTTCGCTGCCAACTTCATAATTATCTTGATCTATAGAAGGACCGACATAGACCAAAATATCTTCTAAATTACTTTCAAATTTTTCCTGCATCAACCGGACCGCTTCCACTGAAATTCGTTGAGCTGTCCCACGCCAGCCAGAATGAACACTGGCCTGCACGCCGTTGACTGGATCAAATAAAATAAGTGGAGTACAGTCCGCAAATTTGACCATTAATATGACTTCTTTGGTATCCGTAAGCAAACCATCGGTCTCATCAAACACCTTACCTACTACAAAGTCATCTCCATTACTTCCATCAGCATAGGCTACCTGACATCCGTGAACCTGCACTCCACTATACAAAGTGCCATCTGTTAAATTTGCTACTTGTAAAGCTTTCTCAATATATTTACCTACAGCTTTTTCCCCAATAGCAGCGGACCTAAAATTATATCCTTCACCTGCCAAAAAGGTAGTCAGACCATGTTGATCCAATAGATTAGACTCCATAAAAAACCTCCTGATAATTACATTTCTGCTTTAATAATTTCAATAAAACGATGGGTTAAATTAGCCGTGTATCCCCATAAAAATTCTCCATTGGGTAAATTATAAAAAGGAATTGCATGGTAAGTTTGTCGAAATTGATAATTTTCTCCATTTGCCATTAAATGAAAAGGAAAATCCTCTGTTAATTTGATTTCTAATTCAACCGGATGGTAAGTAGGTTCATTAGTCATCAAAAAATCTAATGATAATGGAAACAAATAAGATACTTCTGCATTCGGCTCAGCTTTTTCCAAGTCAAAACAATTTAAAACACCTACAAAAGCATGAATAATAATACCATCATTTACAATATAGTCTAATTCGCCAATCAATTCAATTTGTGCGGTATCAATTTGTAATTCTTCAACTGTTTCTCTTACGGCTGCTTCAGAATAGCTTTCCCCTTCTTCAACTTTACCGCCTGGAAAAGAAGTGTCACCGGGTTGAGATATCAAGTCACTACGGACTTCGTAGAGGAGATGCCACTCTCCCTCTTTTTCAAAAAGGGGGATCAGGACTGAAAAATGCTTTTGTTTTCCGAGGGGCTCTGCTCGATAATTAAGAATCGCTTGTTTTATTTTTTCCTTGGTTTTTTTTACCACACCAACCGCTCCTTTTTATTGGAATCAAAACGAAACCGCTCCCCTATAAAGCCTTCGTTTAGAATAATCACTTTTTAAAATCAGTCATCTGCTTGGATAATTTTATCCTATTATATCATATTTTTATAGTAATCTCGAATTCGAGGTTAATTTCTTTTTGAAAAAATATTGCATTCATTCTTCATTCGTGGTATTATCTTTTTGTTGCACCCAAAGTGCATGATCAACTGTAACTTAGCAAATAATTTACGGCAGAAAGGAAGTAAATATACATGAAACAAGGAATTCATCCAGAATATCATCCAGTAGTGTTTATGGATACTTCAACAGGTTATAAATTTTTATCAGGATCTACTCGTTCATCTAATGAAACAGTTGAATGGGAAGATGGAAATACTTATCCAGTGATCCGTGTAGAAACCTCATCTGATTCACATCCATTCTATACTGGCCGTCAAAAATTCACTCAAGCCGATGGTCGTGTCGACCGTTTCAACAAAAAATTCGGCTTCAAAGATGCAAACGCAGAAGAATAATCGTCAATTTTACAACCGCTTCGAGCGGTTGTTTTTTTATAATATTTAAACAGCGGGAAGTTTCCCATGCAAAAAAACGATTGTCTGCTTTTCTAAGCTTTTTGCTTAGAAGTATAAGCCAGACAATCGTTTTCTTTTTAAAAGTTATTCAGATATTTTATGACCATCTTAGTCGTCTAAATCAACATCTATAACTTCTCCGCTTTCAGCATCAATTTTAACCGTTGCTTCGCGGCCATCATTTTCATCTTCATCGAATTCTACTTCCCATTCAAAGCGTCCATCATCAGAATCCAATGTCCACTGAGTAATGATTTCTAAATCTACTTCCGCCAAAGCAATTTCACTTGCTTCATCTAAGCTGAGAAGCGCTTCAAAGTCTAAAGCTGTCTCTTGGTCATTATCTTCGTCTTCTTCACGCTCACTGATTTCATTATTCTCAGAGTGAACCGTTAACTCAAAGTCTTGGTTCTCATTGAAACCATCAATGTCAATCTCATAAAAACCATCGTTCTTTAATTCAACATCTACTTGATCAATCTCAGCATCTGGAAATTCTTCCTTAAAAATTTCAATTGCTTCTTCCATGGCTGTTTGAGCATCGGATTTGGCTTCATCATTTTCATCTTGAGTTACTTCAGTTGTAATTTCTTCTTCGGTTGTATCATCTTGAGCCTGCACTTGTGCTAAGGTAGTTGTGAGACTAAATGATGCTAAACCAATAAATAGTAAATTTGTTAATGTTTTTTTCATCTTATCTCCCCTTTCGAATGTTTTCATTATAACAAAAACTCCCTGTCTCTTCTAATGAACTGCTCTTTCCTTATAAAATATACTGCCTTCTTTACCGATTTAACCTATTTAGTGGTGCCTCCTTACAGACTTTCTAGTCAAGTAAAAGTAGATCAACCAATTGTAAGGGGAACATTTTTTGTAAGTCTTCAACTGGCAGCTCTACTGAAAAACCTACTTTTCCTGCACTAAAAATAATGGTGTTATACAAAACAGCTACTTCATCAATAAAAACAGGCAGCTCTTTTTTCATTCCTATCGGTGAACAGCCGCCATGGACATATCCCGTCAAGGGGAGTAATTCTTTTTCTAGGATCATTGCCACACTTTTTTCTCCTGCTGCGGCAGCCGCTTTCTTTAAATCCAGGGATTGATTGACCGGAACCATAAAAACATAATGTTCTCCTGATTTACCCTGGGTCACCAAGGTTTTAAAAATTCTATTCCTTGGAGCTTCCGGACTGTATTTAAAGCCTTCTTTTTTAGAAGAGTGCACCGTTTGATACTGTATACCAGCTTGATCTAACAGTCGCATCACATTTGTTTTTGAATCTTTACCCACTTTACTTTTCACCTTCTTTATCCAATAAAAAAATCCCCGGCTGTTTCATCAAATGGAATTGACGCAACAATTTAACTCGTAGAACAAAGTATCTTCTACAAATTACCAAGGATAACTGATTATTATTTTACTTGTAACTTATTAAACTGCTCAAAGAAATCCTCATTCGTTGGGGTGCCTCTCATCATCTGCACCAATTGCTCAGTATACTCCAAGCCGTCCGCATTCATCATTCTTCTTAACTGCCACACCTGCTGCAAGTGCTCTTGAGATAGAAGTAGTTCTTCTTTACGGGTGCTGGAACGCTTAATATCAATAGCTGGGAATACTCGGCGTTGAGCTAACTCGCGCGATAAATGAAGCTCCATATTACCTGTCCCTTTAAATTCCTCATAGATGATTTCGTCCATACGTGACCCTGTATCCACTAAGGCAGTGGCCAATATAGTCAATGAGCCTCCATTTTCAATATTGCGGGCTGAACCAAAAAAGCGTTTAGGAAAATAGAATGCTGATGGATCAAAACCACCGCTTAAAGTCCGTCCGCTCGGTTTCACCACTAAATTATAAGCTCTGGCCAAACGGGTAATCGAATCAAGTAAAATTACTACATCTTTGCCTTCTTCTACTAGACGTCTTGCATGAGCTAACACCAATTCAGCAATTCGGACATGATTTTGGGGATTTTGATCAAAAGTTGAAGACGCTACTTCCGCATCAACCGAGCGTTCAAAATCAGTCACTTCCTCTGGACGTTCATCGATTAAAAGAACTAATAATTCTGTTTCCGGAAAGTTATTTACAATACCATTAGCAATTTCTTTTAAAATGGTTGTCTTTCCTGCTTTAGGAGGCGCTACAATTAACCCTCTTTGACCAAAACCGATGGGAGCCACCGTATCGATTAAGCGATTAGAAACAACTTCTTGCTTATATTCTAATTTAATCTGTGTGTCCGGGTACAAGGGTGTTAAACTTGGAAAATGATCCCGTCCCAACGCTATTTCCGGGTCTTGCCCATTAACAGAGGCAATTTGCATTAAACCGTAATAACGTTCATTCGCCTTTGGAGGACGGGCCGGGCCGGCTATTTTATCTCCGTTGCGTAAAGAAAAACGCCTGATTTGAGAATTGGAAATATAAATATCTTCTTGACTGGGCGAGAAGTTAATCGGTCGAATAAAGGCGTTATTTAAATCGTTTGAAGGTATGTCTAAGATTCCTTCTACATGGAAAAAGCCTTGTTTTTCTTCTTGTGTCCGCATAATTGCTAGGGCAAGTTCCTTTTTACTTAAGTTACTAAAGTCAGGAATTTTTAATTCTCTTGCGTAGGCGTACAATTCCTTTGCGTCTTTAGTTAAAAGGGTGTCGAGTGAAAATGCATCTACCATCTATCTTCCTTCTTTCTAGATTGAAGTTTATTCTTCATTTGTATTATCTTCAATCATTTCAATATCAGCACCGATAGCCTGGAGCTTCTCAACAATATTGGAGTAGCCTCTTAAAATGTTTTCCACTCCTGTTATTTCAGTTTCTCCTGATGCAATTAGACCTGCAATCACTAAGCAAGCCCCGGCGCGCAAATCACTGGCTCTAACAGGTGCACCGGTTAATTCCGACGGCCCTTCCATGCGGATAATATCACCGTCTACTTTAATATTGGCTCCCATGCGGTTTAATTCGGGAATATGTTTGACACGCTGCGGATAAATAGTATCGGTGATAGTTCCTTTTCCATGGGATTTTATTAGAAGCGGTGTAAAGGGTTGTTGTAAGTCGGTCGCAAATCCTGGATAGGGCTGTGTTTTGAGTGAGACCATCTGTAAGTCATCCGATTTTTGGACAAGGACATAATCCTCGCCAATCTCCATTTTTGCGCCCATTTCATCCAGTTTAGCAATAAAACTTTCAATATGTTCAAAAATAACATTATTAATCCGCACTTTTTCTCCCATAGCTACCGCTGCAGAGATATAAGTACCGGCTTCAATTCGGTCAGGAATAATAGTATGTGTGGTTCCGTGAAGTTCATCAACTCCTTCAATTCGTATCACACTTGTTCCAGCTCCTCTGATTTTGGCACCCATTTTATTTAATAAAGTGACCACATCAATAATTTCCGGTTCGCGGGCTGCGTTTTCAATGATGGTTTTACCTTCTGCACGTACTGAAGCTAAAATAGTATTAATAGTAGCACCTACGGAGACCACGTCCATGTAAATACGGGTTCCATGGAGTCCTTGAGGACTGGTGAGTGTGATCACACCATACTCATCTTGGATATCTGCTCCCAGAGAACGAAAAGCTTTAATATGTTGATCAATAGGACGCGGCCCTAAAAAGCATCCTCCCGGAAGTCCAATAACTCCTTCACCAAATTTAGTTAAAGTCGCACCCATGAAATAATAAGATGCTCTTAGACTTTGGATTTTGCCTGTAGGCATGGGGATGGATTTGATGTCAGAAGGATCTATCTTTAAAACATTATCTTTGAAAGAAGTTTTCACATTAAACTCATGTAGAATTTCAATTAAAGAGTAAACATCCTGAATATCCGGTACTCCTTCCAAGACTACTTCTGAATCAGCTAAAATGGCGGCGGGTATTAAAGCAACCGTCGAATTTTTAGCACCATTAATCGTAATTTCTCCGTTAAGAGGTTTTCCTCCACGAACTAGTAATTTTTTCATATATAAGACTCCTTGTAACTTCCGTTTTCTTTAATTTTTCTGACGGGATGATTTGTTTTTATATAATTGACGTAACTCTTCTTCGATTTCTGCTTCTATAATGGTTAAGGTCTGCCATTGTCTTTTATCTGTAAGACCGGCATATTGAGTAAGCTGCATTAATAAATTATGAATTTCCAACCCTGAAGAGCCTGTACGATACTCAAGCCACTCTTCATCTACATAGACCAGTTCATGGGCAGTCAGATTGCGAGCATATTTTTCAATCATACGAATTTTTTGACATGCTTTAACAATCTTCGGGTTCGGCACATGGTCCACAATAATTTTCAATAAATGACTGGAACTTACATAATGGGAATAAGAAAAATAATTCCCATAATATTTTTGCCAGGTCTGTTTGATAATATTATGATGTGCTTCTATATTAGATTGTTTCCATTGCAGGCCTCTATAGAGGGATTTTCCTTCAGGGGTTTCTTTATAAATTTTGATGAGGTAATGGTCCAGATTGGGAAGAGCATTTGCTTCTATAATCAGGCGCATTATATCTACCAATAAGGGAGTTAAGGCTCTCAAATAGTCATCATATTCTTCATGATGAAGCTTGACAGCTAAACTTTGTGTATAAGAATAAACACGTCGTTTAAGAAATGAAGGATTGTTTAAATGTAGTATATTCAATTGAGTCGCTAACTCTTCAATTGTTTCTAAATCGGTGTGTAAATAAGCGTACGCTAAGCTTAATAATTTATCTAAACGTGGTGTATACCACTGGCTGCTGCCTTTAATATATTTTTTAAAAGCGCTGAACTGATAATGGCTGAGCATATGTTGCAACAATATTAATTGCGCTCGGTCACGTTCAATTAAGGACTCCGGCAAATGTGCCACCTCTATTCATTAATATAGCCGTATTTTACCATAAGCTTATAAAAGTTACGAATTTGCTGACACCTTTGTAACCAAAAGGTAACTATAATGTCTTAATAAAAGAAGTTAATCAGCTTCTTTTGTCAAGAAGCTGATTCTTCAATTTCTTTTTATTTTTTCACTTTATCGTTTTTACGGTGCTGGTTAATATAGCTGGCTTCTACAAATGATGCGAATAAGCGGTGTGGACGATTAGGTCTGGAAATGAATTCAGGATGAAATTGACAGGCTACAAAATAAGGATGTTCAGGATATTCAATAATTTCCACTAAACGACCGTCCGGGCTTTGACCTGAAACTACCATTCCAGCCTCTTCCATTTGTTCACGGTAAGCATTGTTGAATTCATAACGATGACGGTGACGCTCTTCAATTAAATCCTGCATCATATAATCAGCATAAACTCTTGTTCCAGGTTTTAATTCACAAGGATACAATCCTAAGCGTAATGTTCCGCCAATATCACCGCTGAGATCCTGGTCAGGCATTAAATCAATAATTGGATGCGGAGTATCAAAATCAATCTCAGTAGAGTTGGCTCCTTCTAAACCAAGAACATTTCTTGCAAATTCCACACA
Source organism: uncultured Facklamia sp. (assembly GCA_964471435.1). Classification (GTDB taxonomy): domain Bacteria; phylum Bacillota; class Bacilli; order Lactobacillales; family Aerococcaceae; genus Facklamia. The sequence goes on along the minus strand of CAYYGA010000003.1, from coordinate 4,045 downwards.
GGCCATCTGCATACCTAAACAAATACCGAAGAAAGGCAGTCCGCTTTCACGCGCATACCGAATCGCAGAGATCTTCCCTTCGATACCTCTTTGCCCAAAACCGCCGGGGACGACTAAACCGCCGACTCCTTCCAAATGCTGAGCGACATTTTCATCTGTCACTTCTTCAGAATTAATCCAACGGATTTCTATATCAGTTTCATAAGAGAAACCGGCATGTTTTAAAGCTTCAACTACTGATAAATATGCATCAGGTAATTCTACATATTTTCCAACTAAAGCAATTGTAGTGCAATGCGTTAAATGACGAACCACATTTTCTAAGTTTTCCCATTCGGTCATATTCGCTTCAGGTACATTTATACCGAAGTGCTGCACTACTAATTCATCCATATGCTGCTCTTTTAAGCTTAAAGGAATCGTATAGAGTGTCTCCACATCACGCGACTCGATGACAGCTTCTTTTTTCACATCACAAAAGAGTGCTAATTTTTCTTTTATCGCATCCGTCAATGGCAGCTCTGATCTTACTACCAGTATATTGGGCTGGATTCCTAAACTGCGCAGTTCTTTAACACTATGCTGGGTAGGTTTTGTTTTAACTTCCCCGGCCGCTGCTAAATAAGGCACTAAAGTGGTGTGAATATAGAGTACATTTTCATGACCAACATCGCTTCTCATTTGTCTTAAAGCTTCAAGGAAAGGAAGAGATTCAATATCCCCGACTGTCCCTCCTACTTCTGTAATAACAATATCTGCTTCGGTTACTTCACCTAAGCGGAATATTTTTTCTTTAATTTGATTTGTAATATGAGGAATAACCTGCACGGTTGCTCCTAAGTAATCCCCGCGGCGTTCTTTACGTAAAACTTCAGAATAAACTTTACCAGTCGTTACGCTTGAGTATTTATTAGCATTCACATCAATAAAACGTTCATAGTGTCCCAAATCCAAATCTGTTTCTGATCCGTCATCGGTAACAAAAACCTCTCCATGTTGGTAAGGACTCATTGTTCCTGGATCCACATTAATATAAGGATCAAATTTTTGAATCGCGATTGACAGCCCGCGATTTTTCAAAAGCCGGCCTAAAGAGGCTGCTACAATTCCTTTACCGATGGAAGATACCACTCCACCAGTTACAAATATATATTTAGTCATGCTATTCTCTCCTTTTTCAACATACAGGTTAAATTTATTCACAATCAGCTTTCAAACAAAAAAAGACCCCCCATTCCAATGGAACGGGGAGTTTACTGACAGTGTACCCTTTTAAAGGGTGCCCAAGAAAAATAATACTTTAAATGAGAACAATCGTCAAGTTGAATTTTAAAAAAAATTAATCCTCTTCATCTTCATCGAGGTCATCGTCGTCGAGATCATCATCTTCCTCATCAAATTCACTTTCCTCATCGATTTCAATTTCATCGTCGCCCAGTTCAGATAAATCACTCGCATATTCATCGAGCTCTTTATCTTCTTCTTCATCTTCTTCCACATTCGCTACTAGAATTTCTACCGGCTCATCTTCTTCGTCATCTTCTTCATCTTCTTCAAAATCTTCATCATATTCTTCATATGCATCATCGCTGTCTTCGGGGTCATCATCACTGTAATCAATCATATCATCTTCTTCACCTGCAAAGGCATTGACTTTACGTGATTTTTTCCGGCGACGTTTTGGATGGTCTTCTTCCGACGATGTAATAATTTCCTCATCAATTTCATTTATTGCATACCAGGCTCTTAAACCCCAACGATTATCACCTAATGAAATAAAACGTCCATCCGTATTTAAATCAGTATAAAAAATAATCATTCTCTCTTCAATATACTTTTCTGATAACCCCAAATATTGTTGAACTCTGACTAAAAGCTCCGTGAAATCGATGATATCTCCATGCTCTTCAATAATCGCATGCGCTACTTCAATCAAGGAAAGTTCTTCTCGATCTTGATTTTCAAATTGTTTCAGTTCCATACTTCTTCCTCCTTGGCTTACTTTAATATAGTAACGATTTAAGTTTAGTATTTCAATTGGAATTGATATTCTCCCAATAAATTATTTTGTGTCAACATTTGATAGTTAATTAAGAGTTTGGTTTCCTGCTTGCCTTCTTCCAAAATAATATCATGTGTTAACACAGTAAGTTGCCAGTTCCCCTGCGGAGTAGCATAGTGAGTGTAGGTGGTTTCATAAGGATTAAAATGTAAAACATAATGCGGCTGCTCAATTGAAACTGAATAGCCTTCATATAAATGATTTTTTTTCCATTTAATAGTAATCTCTACTCCATCTTTATCTAAATATTTCAGCCGGGTGTAGCTTTTTAACTGAATCAATTCCCCTACCGAGGTCAGTTCCCACGTATCCGCATCCTGCATATTAGTATAATTAACTGTCTGCTTGATTCGAAGCGCCACATCTTTTTTATACATTGAACCCCTCTTTATATGTTTATTTAAAAATTTATACACCAGGAAGGACTCGAACCTTCATCTTTCGCTTAGGAGGCGAGTGCTCTGTCCCGTTGAGCTACTGGTGCAAAATTGTTGCAGGTCGAAGGAATAAATTTACTTTCAAAAATTTGACGCCTCATTTAATATTAGCATTAAAAAGCTTTGTTTGTCTATTCTACTTCATTTTCAGCTATAAGAAAATCTTTATTTTTAAATTTTTACATAATAAAACTATAACATCTCTTAATGAAGAAAATGTTATAGTTAGTTGTTGTGGGTTACTGGTCATTTTTAGTTTCGTTCGCGTCATCAGCAATGAATTTATTTACTCATTTAAAGCTAGTTATCAATTTTTTATTTTTCTCTACGCAGGCTCTTGCCCTCGGTCAGACTTGAGTGTAGAAAGAATGATGGTATGTTGTTTGTAACGATTGATAAATAAAACTAAAACAATCGCTATCAAAGCTACAATAATAGATACAATTAAGGCTAGATTATAGCTTCTTGTAAGATCATAACTATACCCGTAAATAGATATTGCTAGCGCTGCTCCCACATTTGCCATCAAATGCACCATGGGGAAAATTTTACTAAAGTTTTTCGCCCCACAAATATAGAGAATTAAAAGTGGTACTCCAACGGTCACAAAAGAATAAATTGCCCCAAACAAGAAACTTCCTAGTAAAACAATAGTTTCATTACTGCCGGCTAAAATTAAAATTAGACCTAAAGTTGTAATGGACGTCATAGTAATGGATGCGACAACGGCATTTTTTCTATCTGAAAGAACTCCAATAAATAATTTCGAGATAATATTACCTAACATACATAATGAGAGCATCAAGGCACTGATTGTTGGCGTGAAACCATAATCAAGTCCAATCGAGTTAAAATGCTGACCCAAACCAGTGAGTGAAGTCACTAGCACCGCCACCACTGTAATGGTAATAACAGCTACCGCTAATTTTGAGGAGGGAGCAGATACTGCACTTTTCCCACTTATGCCAGCTTTTGGGGAATCTTCCTCTAAACTAACCCCATAAGGCAATCTTCCTTCCATTTCTGGACGTAATTTAAAGGGAATCAAAATGGCCGGCAAACTTAATAAGGCGAAAAAAAGCGCTTGGTAAACAAAGCCTGACCTCCAGCCGCTATTGGATATAATTTGTGCCAAAACAGGAGAAAATACGGCCCCTATCACGCCCGTAAAACTAAAAACAATACTGGTTACCAACCCATGATTTTTATGATACCAATTATTTAATAATAGTGAGATGGCTACGATTCCATAAAAAGAGGAGAATACTCCCCTTAGAAAACCCAGTACATGGAACTGCCACAATTCATTGGACATCGACATCCCAATTGTGGTTAAAACAACGGCTATGGTTGCTATCAAAATTACTAAACGAAAAGGATAGCGATTGATGATGACTGGTATGGCAAATGAGGAAAAGGCGATCCCTAAACTAATCAGCGTAGCATGAAAAGCAAAGTCCCCTTGCAAAAAGCCTAAATTTTCTGCTACCGGCTTTAAAAAGACCCCTACAGTATTCACATTAAGTCCTATTGCTCCCCCAGCTAA
>CAYYGA010000002.1:46224-95838 GCA_964471435.1 uncultured Facklamia sp. | reverse complement strand
AAAAGTGTGAAAGGATGGTTTTTAACCATCCTTTTTGTTATATTATAAGAGGTTATTGGTATTTTATTATTTTTTAGATTGAATTTATAGCAGGAGAGTCTTCCCAGAGGCATAGTGGCTGCTTGGAGCCACTATGCCTCTGGGAAGACATTGCTCAATAAGATAATTTCATTGACTAGGACAAGAAGTTTTGAGTTTGTTCATCAGTGGAAGTTAGTATTGTTCGACAAATAACTAACACTAAGTTAGTGTGGCATTTGTTATGAAATAGAATCTCATAGTCTACCAATAGCGTGTTTACCTGTTGTTGATTCGGAGAATGACTGCTATGCAAATATGAAAGCATCAAAATTTTACAGTTTTATCATTGCTGTTTTGATATTTGTTTAGTAGTACTCCGAATGATCTAAATGAAAAGGAGTTTTTACATGTCAGAAAAGAAAGTATTTGAAACAAGTTGGGGAGGCCGTCCTTTAAGCGTTGAAGTCAATCAAATTGCCCGCCAGGCCAATGGAGCAGTTTTAGTTCGTTACGGTGATACGGTTGTTTTATCAGCTGCAGTCGCCAGCAAACGAGCTTCAGGGATGAACTTTTTCCCATTAACTGTTCATTATATTGAAAAAATGTATGCTGTCGGTAAAGTACCGGGAGGCTTTATCAAACGTGAAGGACGACCCTCTGAAGTCGCTACTTTAACTTCTCGTTTAATTGACCGCCCGCTGCGCCCAATGTTCCCGGAAGGCGTACGTAACGAAATCCAAATCACCAACACTGTTTTATCGGTAGATCAAGACTGTACACCTGAAATGGCAGCGATGCTGGGATCATCCTTAGCTTTGGCCATTTCCGACATTCCATTTAACGGACCGATCGCAGGGGTTGATGTAGGCCGTATTAATGGTGAATTTGTTATCAATCCAAATGAAGAGCAAAGAGAGCAATCCGACATTGAATTAACAGTTGCCGGAACAGACCAGGCTATTAATATGGTTGAATCCTCTGCAGAAGAAGTTGATGAAGCCGATATGCTGGAAGCTTTATTATTTGGTCACGAAGAAGTGAAAAAGTTAGTTGCTTTCCAAAATGAAGTGGTTGCAGCAGTTGGAAAAGAAAAATTTGAATTTGAGCTCCTTGAACTAAATCAAGATATTGTTCAACAAGTAGAAGCTCTTTACAAAGAGCGTATGAGTGAAGCCGTTCAAACCCAAGAAAAACAGGCGCGCTCAGCTGCAGTTGAAGCTTTAATGGAAGAAGCTCAAGTTTATTTTGCTGAGAATTTAGCAGAGGATGAAGAAGGCGCTACTAAACTGGCAGACGTCAGCGGTGCAATGAGTGATTTAGAAAAAGCAGAAGTACGCCGTTTAATCACTGAAGAACGTATTCGTCCGGACGGACGTAAACCTGATGAGATTCGCCCGCTGGAATCGGAAGTAGCTTTACTGCCGCGTACCCACGGATCTGGACTCTTCACACGTGGACAGACTCAGGCTTTATCGGTAGCAACCCTAGCACCTTTATCCGAACACCAAATCATTGATGGTTTAGGAACTGAAGAAGATAAACGCTTTATCCACCACTACAATTTCCCTAACTTTTCCGTTGGAGAAACAGGCCGTGTCGGTTCTCCCGGCAGACGTGAAATTGGTCACGGTGCCTTAGGTGAGCGTGCTTTAGCACAGGTTATTCCTTCAGAAGAAGAATTCCCGTACATGATCCGTTTAGTTTCTGAAGTCTTGGAATCAAATGGTTCTTCTTCACAGGCTTCTATTTGTGCAGCCACTTTAGCTTTAATGGATGCTGGTGTACCAATCAAAGCACCTGTTGCAGGTATTGCCATGGGATTGGTGATGGACGGAGACAACTACACTGTTCTGACTGATATCCAAGGACTGGAAGACCACTTAGGCGACATGGACTTTAAAGTAGCCGGAACCAAAGACGGTATTACCGCTTTACAAATGGACATTAAAATCCAAGGAATTACCCCGGCTATCTTGGAAGAAGCGCTCACCCAAGCTAAGCAGGCGCGCTTTGACATTTTAGAAAATATTACAACCGCCATTTCAGAGCCACGTGCAGAACTAAGTCAGTACGCACCGAAGATTGAAATGATTCAAATCCACCCTGACAAAATCAAAGTTGTTATCGGTAAAGGCGGCGACACCATCAATAAAATCATTGATGAAACCGGCGTTAAAATCGATATCGATCAAGAAGGTGCTGTCAGCATCGCATCCTCTGATTCAACAATGATCCAAAAAGCCATTGAAATCATTGAACAGCTAGTAGCCGAAGTTGAAGTCGGGAAAACTTATGAAGGAACTATTAAGCGTATTGAAAAATATGGTGCCTTTGTTGAAGTCTTACCAGGTAAAGACGGTCTGATGCATATTTCTCAAATTGACCACCGCCGTATTGAAAATGTCGAGGATGTCTTTGATTTAGGTGATAAAGTGACCGTCAAAGTAACCGGCGTTGACGAGCGTGGACGCATTGACTTATCCCGTAAAGTCTTAATGCAAAAACCTGAATAAAAAACTTTTTATAAAAGGGAATAAACTTAAATAATTAAACACTTTATCTTATCAGTAAAGAAATTCAAACTCTTTGCTGGTAAGATTTTTTTGTTGCTTTTTAAAAAATTGAAGGGACTAAGCAAAAAAGTGAGCGCGACCGTCTTTATTATCACCCTTGAATAATCTATGCTAAAATAAAAAGTAAAGTAAGTTAAGATCACCTGCGAAAGAGAAGTCTAACGACTTTTATAAACCACGTGGTGCAAACGAAGTCCATCAAACGTGTTCCATGAACCTCGTCGCCCAAACAACCTTCGTCTAATTGGTTTTACACTGATGGTGGCAGCAAAGAAGGCAGTCAAGAAGCCCTTGATTCCTTCTACTTTAAACATTGGAAGCAAATAATTTAGTTAGCGAGATTCTTTCATCAGCAAAACGGCGCTCAATTCTCATTTGAAAAGAACTATGATATAATATTGAAGACTATCTCAATCAGGAGCTATTTTGAATTGATTGATGAAAAAGGCTTTAAAGCAGACAGTTACAATAATTAAATAAAGAGGTGTATTATGGAAAAAGTTCGAATTATCCCATTAGGGGGTGTTCGTGAAGAAGGAAAGAACATGTATGTGGTAGAAGTAGGAGAATCCATTATCGTATTGGATTGCGGCTTACTCTATCCTGAAGATGACCTGTTGGGGATTGATATGGTCATTCCTGATTTCACTTACTTAGAAGAAAATGCTGAACGAGTTATTGGAATCTTTTTATCACATGGACATGCGGATGCGGTAGGGGCGCTCCCTTATTTACTCAATGTGGTAGAAGCGCCGGTATTCGGAACGCAACTTACAATTGAATTAGCCAGTATCTCAGCCAAAACAATGGGCTTAGCAGACCGCCTGGAAAACTTTTTTGTGGTCGATGCCGACACTGAAATTGAATTTGAAGATGCAAGTGTCAGCTTTTTCAAAACGACACATACCATACCCGATTCCGTCGGAATTGTGATTAAAACAGAACAAGGATCGGTTGTTTATACAGGTGACTTTAGATTCGATCCCAGCGCATCAGACCTATATAAAACCGACTTCGGACGTTTAACAGACATTGGAGAAGGAAAAGTCATTGCTTTACTTTCAGACTCCGCTTCAGCAGAAAGCTATGTTGAAAACGTCAGTGATCTGGTAATTGTCGAACAAATTACAGAAACCTTCCGAAACGCTGAAGGCAGAGTCATCGTCGGCACGATTGGTTCAAATATAGCGCGTATCCAGCAAGTAATCGATGCCGCATATGCAGCCAACCGCACCATTTTTATTCCAAGTGATGAACTCTATGAAATTGTCGGTGTTGCCATTGACTTAGAAAAAATTGTAATACCAGATAAAAAGGTTATCGGTCAAATTGCCAAGATTTCTAAATTTGAAGATCATGAAATGGTCGTCTTATCGACCGGTGATGTGGGCGAACCTATAAAAATTATCCAGGACATGGCTCAGGGGCAGCATAATTTAATTAATTTGAAAAAAGGAGATCTCGTTTATTTGGCAACCACTCCTTCGGTAGGAATGGAAACTAGTTTAGCCAGAACGAAAGATTTCATTTATAAAGCAGGCGCCCGTGTGGAGAGTGTGACCGATCATTATAAAACGTCCGGCCATGCCACTCCCAACGATTTAAAATTAATGATGAACTTTATTCAACCTGAATACTTCATTCCGGTGAATGGGGAATACCGCATGCTGACAGCACATGGTGAATTAGCCAAACAGGTCGGTTTATCCGACGACCGGATCATCTTGCCATCCTTGGGAGATGTGATTGAATACGATCAGGGCAAAGTTACTATGACCACTCAAATCACCGCAGGCGATGTATTAGTGGACGGCTCCGGAGTGGGAGATATTGGAAATGTTGTCTTACGCGACCGCCGTATTTTAAGTGAAGATGGTATCTTTGTAGTAGTGGCTACTATTTCACGTCGGATGAAGCGGATTTTAGTCGGACCACAAATTACTTCCCGTGGTTTTGTTTATATGAAGACTTCTACCGATTTAATCGCAGCCTGTTCAGATATTACTTTGGATGTGCTGGAAGATCATGTTAAACGGGATAACTTTGATTGGGGCGAATTAAAAGGAGACTTACGTGAGAAAATTGGTAAGTTTTTATTTAAGGAAACTAAACGCCGGCCGGTTGTTTTACCTATCATTATGGAAGCTTCAAATTATCAGCTAGACAAGGAGTAGCGCATCGATGAATAAAAGAACAATACGGATGGTTACTGATATGGTGATTGCGATCTTACTCGCAGTCGGACTGTCTTTTTTAACGGATTTGATCTTACCAAATCTTTTTATTGAAGAATTGGCCATTTTTCTCTTGCCTTTAGTGTGGTGTGCTTTGCGTCATGGAGCTGCAGCAGGAGTAATCAGTGGTGCCATCACCGGCTTATTAATCGGTTTACTAGAATTTGGTTATGTAGAATGGCTGAACGTTATCTTATACAGCATTATACCGGTCCTGACAGTCGGGCTGGCGGGATTCTTTGCCAAATACACGCAAAAAACCCTTAATAATCGACGCTATTCTTCCACTTACTTAAATATTTTCACTGCTTCCTTTTTAACAACAATCGGCTATTACTTTTTACGTTACGTCCTAGTTCCGATTGGATTAAATGAAAGCAGCCCGTTAGAATTTAGAACGAGTGGATTTTGGTTATCGATGGCTCTTACATGGCTAGTAACGGCGGCTATCCTTGCTTTAATGGCCAGAAGCAATTCTAAATTATTAATCCCGGCTCGAACAAAATATTTATCAAGACACGAAACTTCATCCTTATTGAATGACTAAAATAAAATGAAAAAATACACCTTCTTGGCTAAATGGCAGTTTAGCTGGGAAGGTGTTTGTTATACAGCGGGGATTAGTGCTGTATTATTTTTTAAGTAAAGTGTGAGCCATCCATTTAAGCGCTTTGTTTATATGAGTCTGCATTAACGCTTAAGATTTGTTCGAGTTGAAGATTAATGCGGTGATTGTCGTATTCAAATTCTACCGTATGATCGCTTAATATGGGTGAAGCTACCCTTAAGGTTAGGTCGGCCACTTGCAGTTGCTGTTGACGGTCATAAAATTCGAAAACAAGCTGCACATCTTTTTGGTTGATATAATGTTGATTTAAAATAGCTTTGACTTCAACCAGCGGCATCATAACAGAAGTTTCTTCAACTAAGTTAGCCGGCTGTAGAAAAGGTGCAAAGAAAGATTGAGTGAGTCGGTTAATCCATTGGGATGGTTGAATAGGTAATTCCATTAACAAAACAGCTCCTTGCTTAATCGAGAATTCAAATCGTTCATAAACAGTACGAACGTTTGTTTGTGTTTATATTATACGAACAAGCGTTCTGTTTGTCAAGGGGAAACCGAACGAACTTTCGCTTTTCGCCTGGTGAAAGCTTTCAAAAGGATTAAAAATAAATAAGATTGAGGCCGGCGGTTTAAACCCCCTCTAAATTATGGTAGTATGAAAGTTATCAATTAATTAGATGGAGGTCAATAATGCCAGCACAACAACGTGGACTTTTAATAGTATTGTCCGGGCCATCGGGTGTCGGAAAGGGCACCGTTCGAGCAGCTGTTTTTGAAAATAATGATTATAACTATGTTTACTCAGTTTCTGCAACAACACGATCGAGCCGGCCGGGAGAAAAACATGGGGAAGACTACTTTTTCCTATCACGTGAGGAATTTGAAGACTTAATCGAGCAGGACGCTTTGCTTGAACATGCAGAGTATGTGGGTAATTACTATGGAACGCCGCTTTCTTATATCGAGGAAAACTTATCGAATGGTCGGGATGTTTTTCTGGAAATTGAAGTGCAGGGAGCCAAAGAAGTAAGGAAAAAAATGCCGGAAGGCGTCTTTATTTTCTTAGCCCCGCCAAATTTAAAAGAACTGGAAACCCGTTTGATTGTACGCGGAACAGACAGCGATGCCATTATTTACGAACGAATGCAGCGAGCCAAAGAAGAAATAGATATGATGCGCCATTACGATTATGTTGTCGTCAATGATGAAGTTGAAAAGGCAGTTGACAAAATTAATGCTATAATAATAAGTGAACACCTCAAAGTAGAGCGTGTGATTGACCGGATTCAACTGGATATTCATGATTATTTTCAAAAGGAGATGTAAGCATTATGATGTTATACCCATCAATTGATGAATTATTAGAAAAAGAACCTTCAAAATACTCTTTAATTATTTTAGCGAGTAAACGAGCCAAAGAAATGCACCAATATAAAATTATGCAGCTTGAAGAATATAAAGCTGAAAAAAATGTTGGAAAAGCTTTAGAAGAAGTTGTTTCTAATGTTTTATCCCTTAAAAAAGATTAATAGTTAGTTTCATCAAAAATTCACTACTATATTTCATTGTTTGGTACAATGATTTTATAGTAGTTTTTTTACTTGAGGAGGTGAAGACATGATTGTAGAAACAGTAATTGATATTCCCAGTGCCCAGGTGAATCATAGTTTTGATTATAAAGTTCCGCCGTCGATGGAAGAATTAATCCAGCCCGGAATCAGAATTCAGGTGCCTTTCGGTCGCCGCCAGCTGCTGGCATTTGTAGTAGCGATTAAAGAGGACACTGATTTTGAAGGCGAATTAAGAAATATTACTAAAGTCATCGATTACCAGTCTTACTTAAATACCGAATTGATTCAATTGTCCTCGTATTTAGCCGATTACTTACAAGCCTTCCGCATCAATATTTTACAAGCCATGTTACCCAGCATGCTGAAGGTCAAGTATACAGCTGTTTTCCAAGTGAAAAACCCCCAGGCGCTCGCCCGGGCTTTAAGTGAGCAGGGTCAAAGAATTGAAACAGATCAACTAGCCTTGGAAATTGAACGTGAGGACTTAGAGACTGCTTTACCGGCTGCCGCTCTTAAAAACTTGATCGACAGCAATGCGCTTCAGCTCGATTACCGGGTGATCAATCAAACCACCCAGAAAAAAATAAAACTGCTCGAACCCGCTGTGCCGCAAGAAGAATTAACCGCCATCCGAAATGAGTTGAGTGCGCGCAGCCATAAGCAGTTACAATTATTAGATTACCTGATTGAACATCCTTTAGAAAAAGCATTAACCCCCAACCAGTTAAGTGACCAGGCCGGAGTCAGCCGGCAGATTGTCAACACTGCCATTGATAAAAAATGGCTGACTGTCAAAGAAGAAGCAGTCTACCGTGATCCGCTGGCGGATAAAAAAATAGACCAGACCAAGCCGCAAACACTTTTACCCGAGCAGGCAGCCGCTTATGAAGCGGTTAAACCGGCCATCATCAACCGGCGGGCAGAGACATTTTTACTCCAGGGAGTAACCGGTAGCGGAAAAACAGAAGTTTATCTTCAGTTGATGGAAGAAGTAAAACAGCAGGGGCAGACAGCCATCCTTTTAGTTCCTGAAATATCACTGACGCCGCAAATGGTAGAAAGAGTAGTGGGACGCTTTGGACAAGGAGTGGCCGTCCTCCATTCGGGCTTGTCGATCACTGAAAAATACGATGAATGGCGCCGGATTATCAAGGGTGAAGCCTCTATAGTCGTAGGAGCTCGCTCTTCTATTTTTGCTCCTTTGAAAAATATTGGCATTATTATTATTGATGAAGAACATGAAACGACTTATAAACAAACAGAAAATCCCCGCTATCATGCACGGGACGTTGCCATTTGGCGCAGTCGCTACCATAACTGTCCTTTAGTTTTAGGCAGTGCCACGCCGTCTTTAGAATCCCGCGCCCGGGCAGAAAAAGGCAACTATCACTTAATAAAAATGGAGACGCGTATTAATCAAGCGCCCATGCCGCCCGTAACCTTAGTCGATATGACGAAATCAATCAGCCAGCAAGGTATGATGGAATTTTCTCCTCTTTTGGAAAGTAAAATCAGAGAAAAAATTGAAGCCGGCGAACAGGTCGTCCTGCTCTTAAATCGAAGAGGCTATGCCAGCTATCTTTTATGCCGGGCTTGTGGCTACGTTGTACAATGTCCAAGATGTGACATTTCTTTAACTTATCATAAATATGACCAACAGATGAAGTGTCATTACTGTGATTACCGAACTGCCGTTCCTCAAACCTGCCCTCAATGCGGGTCCAGTCACATTCGAACTCAGGGCCTGGGAACCCAGAAAGTAGCTGAAACTTTAGCCCGCTTATTTCCTTCAGCTCCAGTGATTCGAATGGACAATGATACAACCAGCCGCAAAGGGTCACATGAAAAATTACTGGCAGAATTTTCCCAACAGCCGGGATCCATTTTATTAGGAACACAGATGATTGCTAAAGGACTCGACTTTGAAAAAGTGACTTTGGTGGGTGTTATTAATGCGGATACCGGTTTGAACCTGCCTGATTTTCGTTCTGCCGAAAAAACTTTCCAGCTGCTGACCCAGGTAGCCGGGCGGACCGGGCGGGGGAAATATAGAGGAGAAGTTATTATTCAAACCTATAATCCGGAACATTATGTGATGCACCTTGCCCAAGAACATGATTATGAGCAGTTTTTTTATTATGAAATGAGAAGACGTCACATTGGACAGTATCCTCCTTATTTTTTCACGACTTTAGTGAAAGTCTCTTCCAAACATAAAGGCAATGCCCAAACGATGATTTATCAATTAAAAAACCAGCTGCAGCAGGCAGTTGATGAAGCAGGACAAGATTTATTAGTTTTAGGACCGAGTACCGGCGGGATCGAAAGGATTAATGATTATTATAATTATCACCTTTTATTAAAATATAAAGATCGTCATCAAGTGCAGACGGTACTCAGTGAAGTGCTGATGCAGGCACAGGAAGAGCAAAAAAGAGGGATTTTTATTTCAATTGATCATGAACCGCAGTACTTTATCTAGGAGGAAAATTTAATGAAACAAATAATTTTTATGGGAACCCCTGATTTTGCCGCTACAATTTTAGAAGGCTTGGTTTCTTGTGTAGAGTATGAAGTCGTTGCGGTAGTGACCCAGCCTGACCGACCGGTGGGACGTAAGCGAGTGCTTACCCCTCCAGCTGTAAAAGAAGTTGCCCTAAAACATTCGATCACGGTCTATCAGCCGGAAAAGCTGACAGGCTCTGCTGAATATGATGATTTAGTCTCGATTCAAGCAGATTTAATTGTCACAGCGGCTTACGGCCAATTCGTACCCGTTGAACTTTTAGAAAAGCCCCGCTTTGGTGCCATTAATGTTCACGCATCCTTATTACCTAAATACCGGGGTGGTGCACCGATTCATTATGCGATTTGGAAAGGTGAAGCCGAAACCGGCGTTACTATCATGAAAATGGTTAAAGAAATGGATGCCGGCGATATTTTAGCCCAGATGGCAATTCCTATCAATAACCACGATGATGTAGGACTAATGTTTGAAAAATTAGCCCTGGTCGGAAAAGAATTACTGCTGGATACTTTACCACGGATTTTTGACCGGGACATTATCTCTAAAGCCCAAGCACCCAGCCAGGTCACTTATTCACCGACCATAAAAAAAGAAGAAGAACAATTGAACTGGAATCAAACTGCTGTGGAAATCGACCGCCATATCCGTGCTTTTAGACCCTTTCCTACAACTTACACCCTGTTAAAAGGAGAAAGAGTAAAAATTTGGGCGGGAACCCCTTATAAAGAAGCAAATGAGCTGAAACTTCCGCTGAAAAAAGACCAAGCAGCCGGAACCATCATCGGTACAGATGAGGAACAATTTTACGTAGCGGCCGGCGAAAATACTGTCTTTGCTGTATCTGAATACCAGGCTAGCGGCAAAAAACGCATGCCGGTGTCACAGTTCTTAAAAGGAACACCCGCCGACAGTTTAATCGGTTTATGTTTTGAATCCCCTGACACAAATCAGGCAGAAAAATAGGAGAAAACGATGCGCATTAAAAAGCAAAGTGAAAAACGCTTAAAACAAAATTTACGCTGGGATATGTTGAAATTAGTCTATGCTATTGAATATGAAGGAGCTTTTTCCAACCTCTTAATTAATGACTATATACGAGAAACCAAGCGTCCTGAACAGGACCAGTCTTTAGTGGTCAAGGTAGTCTATGGTGTCGTCCAGCACCGCTATACGCTGGACTTTTACTTAGCACCTTTTTTAAAAGGTAAAAAGGTCGACAAGTGGATTGCCAGTCTGCTGCGAATTGCTGCCTATCAGCTGGTTTATTTAGACCGGATTCCCGATCATGCTGTGGTCAATGAGGCCGTTCAAATTGCGAAAATTAACGGCCATCAGGGCCTGGGTAATTTTGTCAACGGCATTTTACGCAGCTTTATCCGGACTCCGCTGGCGGATATTTCTAACATTCAAGATAAAAATGAAAGACTCAGTATTCAGTATTCCATTCAACAATGGATGATTGAAGAATTAGAAGAGTTTTTAGAAGCGACTGAAGTGGAAGAGCTCTTAGAAAGCTTGAATGAAGATCCAGTTGTGTCTGCCCGAATCAATGCTCCCCTTGAAGAGCGGGCCGCAATGATGGAGCAGTTGGAAGCCGAAGGCTTTCAAGTGGAAGCAGGACTTCTATCTCCTTATGGCATTCGCTCTTTAAAAGGAAATCCGGTTAATTCCTCCCTCTTCCAAGGAGGTAAACTTACGATTCAAGATGAATCTTCTATGTTAGTGGCTCCTTTAGGACAGCTTAAAGGTGATGAAGAAGTTTTAGATCCCTGCGCAGCCCCCGGAGGTAAGGCCACGCATATTGCAGCCTTGCTGACAGAAGGAGGACATGTGACGGCAGTTGATTTATCTGCAGAAAAGTTAGAAAAACTAGTCGAACATGCGGAGCGGATGGGCCTTTCTTCACGGATTACTGCCTTTGCTGAAGATGCCAGAAAGGTGGAAGTAAATTCTCAAAAAGGCTTCGATGTGATATACTTAGATGCACCTTGTTCCGGATTGGGACTGATGCGCCGCAAGCCGGAAATCAAGTATGTAAAGGCAAAAGCCGACCTTCAGGCCCTGGCTGAACTGCAGATGGAAATCTTGGTTCATGTAGCGGGCCTTTTGAAAGCAGGCGGTAAATTAATTTATTCCACCTGCACCTTAAGCGGCATTGAAAATGAAAACTTATTAACTAATTTCTTAAACAATCATAAAGAATTTAAAGTTGATCCGATTCAAGCAGAAGAGGTCAGCCATAAAAATAATATTTTAACGGATGAGGGCTATGTTAGAATCTGGCCTCATCTTTATCACACTGACGGCTTTTTTATCAGCCGTTTAATTAAAGAAAAGTAAATTTTAGGTAGCTGAGGTGAAATATGCAAATTACAGTCCGGTCTAATATAGGAAAAAAACGTTCCTCAAACCAGGATTACGCCGATTATTTTGAATCTCGTGCAGGACAGGTGCTCTTTGTTTTGTGTGACGGAGTCGGTGGTAATTTAGCAGGAGATGTTGCTAGCAGGAAAACAACCGAATTTATTGGGAGTCGCTTCAAGCAGCTGGACCACTACATGTCAAAAGAAGTAATGGAAGAGTGGATGGACAAAATCATCTATGAAGTCAATGCTTTTATTGTTGAAGTGTCCGATCAATCGACTGACTATGTAGGAATGGGGACAACCTTGGTTTTAGCCACGGTTGTAGAAGATTTTGTGGTAGTAGCACACGTGGGGGACTCACGGGCTTACACTTACCATCAAGGGGTTTTAGTCCAGTTAACTGAAGACCATTCTTTAGTAAATGAATTAGTAAAATCCGGAGAAATTACTCCGGAAGAAAGTCTCAATCATCCGCGCCGCAATATCGTGACTCAATCCATTGGAGGCGATTTGCAAGTAGAAGCAGAGTTCACTCAAATGCATAAAAATCAAGTTGAACTTTTAATGTTGTGTTCAGATGGTGTAAGTAATATGTTAAGTTCCGAATTAATGATTGAACTGATAGAAGCAGAAAAAGATTTAAATCAATTAGCCTCCAATTTTATTGAGGCAGCCAATGATGCAGGTGGACTTGATAATATTACAATTATTCTGGTGAGCAATCTGATGAATGATGCGAAAGGAGGTTCATCCGAATGATTGAAATAGGAGATAAATTATCCGACCGCTATGTCTTGACTTCTATTGTCGGGCAGGGCGGGATGGCGAACGTTTTTCTGGCCCATGATTTAATCTTGGACCGCGATGTGGCAGTCAAGGTTCTACGGTATGACTTCCAGGAAAACCAGGACGCCATTAAACGGTTCCAGCGCGAAGCTATTTCAGCCAGTCAGCTGTTACATCCCAATATTGTTGAAGTGTATGATGTTGATGAACACGATAATCAACAGTATATTGTCATGGAATATGTCAAAGGCCGCGACTTAAAAAGTTATATTCAGCAAAACGCTCCTATTCCTTTAGAATTGGTTGTATCAATTATGAGCCAAATTGTCGCCGGTATTGATGTAGCCCACCGAAACCGCATTATCCACCGCGATATTAAACCTCAAAACATCTTAATTACTGATGACAATGTGGTTAAAATTACGGATTTCGGAATTGCAGTTGCGCTGTCCGATACATCTATTACTCAAACCAATACTTTATTGGGATCCGTTCACTACCTATCTCCTGAACAGGCACGTGGATCCAGTGCTACAACAAAATCAGACATTTATGCCATGGGCGTGGTGCTTTATGAGTTAATCACCGGCCAGGTGCCGCATGACGGAGAGTCAGCCGTTTCAGTAGCTTTAAAGCATTTCCAGGAACCTTTTCCACGTATTAAGGAAAAACTCGATTATGTTCCTCAGAGCCTGGAAAATATCGTAATCAAGTCCACAGCGAAAAAATCACAAGACCGTTACCAATCAGCCCAGGAAATGTTGAATGATTTAAGCACGGTCTTAAGTGCCAGCCGCATGGATGAAAAACCTTTTAATCCTGAAGAGCAGGTCGATGACCATGTGGCCTATAAATCGATTCAGCCGATTCCAGCTGCCGACCGGGTTTTAGCCGGGCAGGTGGAAGCTCCTGAACCTTTAGATGAAACCATTTATCCTTCTTTTGAAGACCCTTTGGAAAATGAAAAGCGCAAAAACCGCGGCCGGATTATGCGGTCCATGTTTATTACTTTAATTGTAGTGCTGATTGGTCTGGCATCTTATTTTACCTACCGCTTAGTGGCAGGCAGTGTCAATATACCGGATGTCAGCGAGATGACTCAAGCCCAGGCAAGTGAAGTATTGGCTGAAAATGATTTATCCATTGACGAAACCAGCATTACTTGGCATGACATCATCCCGCAAGGGCAAGTTATTGAAACCGATCCGGAAGCCGGTGAAAGGGTGAACCGGAATACTTCGGTGAATCTCTTGATTTCTGACGGAAAACCGCGCGTTAAAATCGGCGACTATGTGGGTCGGGGATATGAACCGGTACGCCGGGAATTAATCGATGCAGGCTTTATCGTTGATTTACGTTACATAGCTTCTACACCTGACGAAGCAGGGGTCATTTTAGAACAAAGTTTAGACCCTGGTGAAGAAGTGGTGCCGGGCAATACGACTATTACTTTAGTCATCGGTTCTTACTCAGAATCAGCCAACATGCAGGATTTTTATAATTTATCAGTCGATATGGTATATAAATTTGCCGACACTTACGGTTTGTTTGTAGAAGAAATCCGGGAATACCATGACTTTATTCCTGAAGATCAAGTCATCGAACAGTCACCATTAAGTGGAGCGCCTTTAGTTCCCGGTGACGTCATTCAAGTGACGGTCTCCAATGGACAGCCTCAAACAGAACTCGTAACTGTCACCCAATCAGTCTATGTGGAATATGTGCCACGCTATGCTGAAAATGATTTTAACCAGGATAATCCACTGCCGAATGTTGTCCAGGTTTTTATAGGGGACGCCCAAAATAATATAAATACAGTGGCGCGTGAGATTGAAATTACTCAGTCGCAGGAAATACAAATATTACTTTATATACCTTCGAATGGAATTGGACAATACCGCGTCATGCGTGACAATGAAATTATTGACGAAAGTTCAGAAGTAAGTCCCTCATAATCAGCCGCCTTCAAAGGAGGAATCTATGTCGAAAGAAAAAGAAGTAAAAGAATCAGGAAACCCCAGCAAAGTTCAAGAGTTGACGGGAATTATCTATCAGGCGATTTCAGGCTTTTATTATGTCTGGTCGGACAGCCAGTCCTATGCGACTAAGCCCAAAGGTTTATTCCGTCACCACAATACCAAACCCTTAGTAGGAGATTATGTCAAATTTGAAATTGATCTCCAGGAAGACCGGTCAGTGGGACGCTTAATGGAAATCTTACCACGACAAAACGAACTCCGGCGCCCAACAGTCGCCAATGTTGACTTCGCTTTGGTCGTTACTGCTTTAGTTGAACCTAACTTTTCCTATAATTTACTCGATTATTTCTTAGTTTCGGTTGAATCCTACAGAATCAAACCAATCATCGTATTGACCAAATATGACTTATTGATTGAGCAAAAAGGGGAAGAAGCAGCCAAGCATCAGATCTTGGAAATCGAGGAGCTTTACCGGAAAATAGGATATCAAGTCATTCTTCTCGATCAAAGTCCTGAACGGTTGGAGCATTTAAAAAATGTAATCGGTGAAGGTATTTATGTAGTCATGGGGCAGTCGGGTGTCGGGAAATCCACCCTTTTAAACCAGCTGATTCCTTCAGCAGCTATTAATACGGCTGCAATCAGTGACTCGCTTAACCGTGGCAAACATACTACGCGGGAAGTAACCCTTTATCGTTACCATGACGGCTTACTAGCGGACACACCCGGTTTTTCAGCCATTGAATTTGACAGTTTGGAAGTGGCAGATGTCAGTGCCTGTTTTCCTGAAATATTCCAAAAAAGTATTGACTGTAAATTCAGATCCTGTCTTCACTTAGAAGAACCGTCATGTGCGGTAAAAGAAGCAGTAGAGACAGGAGAGATCGCAGGTACACGCTATCAAAATTATCTTCAAATTTTAAAACGGATTGAAAACCGTAAACCTAAATATTAATCGGTCAGTAGTTTTTTACGGTTTGAATGAGTTTTGATAGGTTTTAAAAAGATGAGTAGAAAGGACGACCTTTGTTTTAAAGACGAAGGTCGTTTATTTTAGAAAGCTTTAAACTGGAAAAAACAGGTAAAAATAATTATATTGCCTACATTTTTATACGGATATAAACAATTAAAGGAGCGGATAGAATGAAAGTTGCACCATCAATGTTGAGTGCTGATTTTAATCATTTATTAAAGGATATTCAAGAAATTGAAGCAGCCGGCGCAGAGTATTTACATTTAGATGTCATGGATGGTAAGTTTGTCCCTAATATTTCTTATGGACCGATGATTTTTGAAGGCCTGCGTCAAGAAAGTAAAATGGTTTTTGACTGTCATATGATGGTCGCTGAGCCGGAACGCTACTTAACATCAGCAGCTGATGCCGGAGCGGATATTATTACCATCCACATCGAAGCCACAACCCATGTTCATTCAACCCTCCAGCAAATTCGCAATTTAGGGAAAAAGGCCGGCATCGCCATTAATCCCGGCACCCCGGTTGAAGCCATCCTTTCTGTTTTGGATATGGTGGATTTGGTTTTAGTGATGTCAGTCAATCCAGGATTTGGAGGACAGGCTTTTATTCCTGGAGTTTTAAATAAAATCAAGAAATTAGCAGAACTCAGACAAGCAAATAATTATAATTTTGAAATTGAAGTGGATGGAGGCGTTAATCCTGAAACAGGTGCAGCCTGCTTAGAAGCGGGTGCAGATGTTTTAGTGGCTGGATCTTACATTTTCAAACAGCAAGACCGTGCCCAAGCAATTGATTCCTTAAGGCCTTCCCCCACTAACTAAAGATAATCCCATGACAGAAAAGCTAAGCTTGAAAAAATCCCACAGCATCATTATTTGTGCCGGCGCAGATCAACCTGCCTTAGATCAAGTAGCAGAACTGATTAAAACTTATGAAAAAGTCACTTACATTGGAGTGGACAATGGCTGCCTGGCTTTATTAGCCCACGATCTGCCGTTAAATTATGCGGTGGGCGATTTTGATTCAGTTAACGCTGAGGAATTCGAAATGATTCAAAACACAGCAGACCAAGTCATTACTTCACCGAGTGAAAAAGATGACACCGATATGGAGTTAGCTTTAGAAAAAGCGTGTGAGCTGGATTCAAAAGCCGACTTTTATTTATTCGGTGCTCTTGGAGTAAAGCTTAATCGTTTGGATCATTTGATTTCTAATTTATGGCTGGCTTCTCAGCCACGATTTCGCTCTATTATCGGGGCTTTGACTTTTATCGAAAATAATCATCATCTTCGCTTTTATTTACCGGGTCAGTATGAAATCAAGCATGAAAAAAATGCAGAGTATTTATCGCTGATTTCCTTAACGCCGGTCAAGAATCTGACTATCAAGGGCAGTAAGTACGAATTGGATCAGGTGGACTATGACTTTCCTAAAGCCAATATATCGAATGAGTTCCGTGAAGACGGAAGTCCGGTGACTTTAAGATTTAGTGAAGGAATAATGATGGTAATTTGGGAGTGGAAGTAAAAGGGTGAAGCAGATCAAAAATAGTTATTGAAAAATGACGGGGCCATCGATTTTATCGAGACCCCCGTCATTTTGTTGTATTTTAGAGTCTATGATAAATAAGAGTAAAAAAATAACGTCAGTTTTACCTGACGTTTTTTTGTGTGAATTATACGCGTTCAACTTTACCAGATTTTAAGGCACGTGCTGATGCCCAAACTCTTTGAGGTTTGCCATCGATCATAACACGTACTTTTTGTAAGTTAGCGCCGAAACGACGTTTTGATTTATTCATTGCGTGTGAGCGTTGGTTACCTGTTCTGGCTTTGCGCCCTGTGAAATAACATTCTTTAGCCATGGTTTTGCCCCCTTTTTTACTTGTAACAGTATAGTTGTTATATTTCATACCGTATTAATTTACCATAATCCAAGCATGAAAGCAAGCTGTATTTTTCAGCAGGATTTTCGGACGCGGCAGATAATCCATTTAGTTATGGTTATTATATAGAAGCAATT
Organism: uncultured Facklamia sp.; assembly: GCA_964471435.1. Lineage (GTDB taxonomy): Bacteria > Bacillota > Bacilli > Lactobacillales > Aerococcaceae > Facklamia. The sequence goes on along the minus strand of CAYYGA010000002.1, from coordinate 78,218 downwards.
ATTTTAGTATTTAATTTAATTTGAGTAAAAGGCACTAGCTTTTTAAAATAAAAAAGAGATTTGAATGTTTCTAATAATTACATAACTATGAAATAAGAGGTCTTTAAGTTATGATTAGATTGTGACTGTTTCTTAAAAGGATTTTTTTAATTGATTTTTTTAGAAAAGGTGTCATCTATTATTTTTTGTGATAAAATATGTTAGATATATAAAAAGGAGGAGTCTGCATGGCAATCAGTATCCAAACACCAACTGGAGAAATTACCTTATCAAATGATGTGATTGCGACTGTAGTCGGTGCTGCAGTTACAGACAATTATGGGGTTGTGGGAATGGTAAGTAAAAACTTTTTCCGTGACAACTTGACTGATATTTTAAACTTAGAGAACTTTTCTCGTGGTGTAGTGATTTCACAAATTGGTGATAATATCGCAGTAGATATTCATATAATTGTCTCTTACGGGACAAAAATCTCGGTTATCTGCCAAAATATTCAACAAGCCGTTAAATACAATGTTGAACAATTACTAGGCTTTGAGTTGAGTTACGTTAATATACATGTACAAGGAGTATCAATCGATTAGTCGGTTGGTTAGGAGGAAGAGTGTGGAACTTAATAAGTTAACAGCTGCTGAATTTCGAAAGATGTTCGAATTAGGCGCTGAAAAACTAGAAATCAATGTGGATTTAGTAAATGCTTTAAATGTTTTCCCCGTTCCGGATGGAGATACCGGTACGAATATGAATTTATCTTTTCAATCAGGTATTGAAAGAATGCATCAAACAGAGTCAGAGCATGTGGGTGAAATATCAGCTGCAATCGCTAAAGGCTTATTGATGGGGGCGCGTGGAAATTCTGGGGTTATTTTATCCCAGATTTTCCGGGGCTTTTCGCAGGCAATCGTTGATAAAGAAACCTTAACTGCAGAAGATTTTGTGCAGGCCTTTTTAGGCGGGGTGGAAGCGGCTTATAAAGCTGTTATGAAGCCGGTAGAAGGAACGATTTTAACTGTGGCTAGAGAGTCGGCCATTCGAGGTGAAAACAAAGCTGAAAAAGAAACCGACATTATTCGAGTAATGGAATCGATTGTAAAAGGTGCAGATGAGTCGTTAGAAAAAACACCCGAATTACTTCCTGTCTTAAAGCAGGTTGGAGTAGTTGACTCAGGTGGAAAAGGACTTTTATGCATTTATGAAGGCTTTTTAGCCGGACTTAAAGGTGAAGTGGTTGATAAAGGTGCTGCAAGCACAGAATCAGCTGCCGTCGCCTCCGTACATGCCCATGCGATGTTTGATGAAATTAATGACACCCCGATGAGCATGGAAGAAATCAATTACGGTTATTGTACTGAAATTATGGTTAAAATCGGCCAGGGTCCTACGGTTAAAAAAGAGTTTAACTATGAAGAATTCCGTCAAATCTTAAATGAAAAAGGAGATTCCCTCCTCGTTATTTCTGATGAAGAAATTGTTAAAGTTCATGTGCATACTGAAGATCCGGGTGAGATTATGCAGCTGGGTCAAGAATTTGGTGAATTAATCAAAATTAAAGTAGATAATATGCGTGAGCAGGTACGTGAACTCGAAAATAAAGAGCATCGTTTACAAGAAAAAATGACGAGTGCTTCAAAGAGTGAAAGTTTAACTGCTTTGGATACTAGCCCGAAAAAATACGCTATTATCGGCGTTGCTTCAGGAGCCGGGTTAATAGAGATGTTAGAATCCATCGGCGTTTCAGAAGTGATTTCGGGCGGGCAGACCATGAATCCATCGACAGAAGATTTTATAAAAGCGATTGGCCGTGTCAACGCCGAAAACATTATTATTTTACCTAACAATAAAAATATTTTAATGGCGGCGGAGCAGGCAGCAGAAGTTGCGGAAGTTCCGACAGCAGTGATACCTACACGTTCTATCACGCAGGGGATTGCTGCTATGCTGATGTATAATCCTGATGAAATCCTGGAACATAACCGGGAAGCAATGGCGGAATATGCTGCTACTGTTGTTTCAGGCCAGATCACGAATGCGATTCGCGATACTGAAATAAATGATTTATCAATTAAAAAAGATGATTTTATGGGGATCCTGGATGGTGAAATTGTGTTGTCTAATCCGGAATTAGAAGACACTTTAACCGGCCTGGTCCGTCAAATGTTGCATGAGGAAGCAGAACTTGTGACGATTATCGTTGGAGAAGATGGCAGTCTGGATATGGCTGGAACGGTTGAATCTGAAATCTTAGCAGACTATCCTGAATTGGAGTTTGAAATTATTCAAGGAGATCAGCCGGTTTACCACTACTTTGTTTCTGTAGACTAAAAGTGCAAACAACATAAGCATCCAGATTATTTTAATTTGGCGCTTATGTTGTTTCTTTATATAGACAGTACTAAAGCTTCTGTATATTAAGAGGTTATAGCTGAAAATAAAAATTATTACCTTTATCAAAATACATTAAACATTAGAAAAAGGGGTGTTAGGGTGGAAAATCAGAATACTTGGTTAGCTCCGATTGGAGAATTGAAAGGTGTGGGACCTAAAACGGTGCCTCTGTTTCAACGGCTGGGAATATTTACGGTTCGAGATCTGTTTTTTCACTTCCCCTTCCGCTTTGAAGATATGCAGGCCCGTGATCTGGCAAGTGTATTGGATGGAGAAAAAGTAGCGCTGGTAGGGACGGTGTCAACCCCTCCGATTGTTAATTATTACGGCTATAAAAAAAGCCGGTTAAGCTTTCGGTTATCGATTGACCGGCATAACGTCATTGGAGTCAATTTTTTTAATCAGCCTTATTTAAAAAATACGGTTGAACTGGGAAATAAAATGGCAGTTTACGGAAAATGGCAGGAAAATCAACAATCATTATTAGGAATTAAAATCATCCAGCAGGATATGAAGGATACAGATGACTATGCGCCCATTTACCGGACCACCCAAGGGTTAAAGCAAAATAGAATTGTTAATGCTATCCGGCAGGCTTTTACTGATTACAAAAGCTCCATATCAGAACTTATACCGGCTTATTTTAATGATAAATTCCACTTGGTTCCTCTTCATGAGGCCTTATTTAATATGCATTTTCCAAAAAGTAAAAAGGAATTAACACAAGCTCAGCGAAAAGTTATCTTTTTGGAATTTTTCATTTATCAATGGCGTCTCCAAAATGCCTTGAAAAATAGACAGCAACAGCAAGGAATGCGGGTGCTGTACGAAGTGGATGATTTAAGAAAAGCAATTGAGCATATTCCCTTTGAACTGACCCAGGCTCAAAAAATGGCTGTCAATGAAATCTGCCGGGATTTAATGGCTCCTTATCCTATGAAGCGATTACTCCAAGGTGATGTTGGATCCGGGAAAACTTTAGTGGCTTTTATTACAATGATTGCAACTGTTCAAGCGGGTTTTCAAACAGCCTTAATGGTCCCAACGGAAATACTGGCTAAGCAGCATCATATTTCCTTTAATCAGACTTTTGAAGCAATTGGGATTCGCGCTGAACTTTTAACCAGCGAAATGCCGGCAAAAGAAAAACAAGATATTATCCAAGGCATAAAAACGGGGCGGATTCGCCTGGTTATCGGAACCCATGCATTAATCCAAGAAGCGATTGAATTTAATCGTTTAGCCTATGCTGTGATTGATGAGCAGCACCGTTTTGGAGTTAACCAAAGACAGACTTTACTGGAAAAAGGGCCGGCGGACTATATTCCAAACCTTCTGCAAATGACCGCTACGCCCATACCTCGTTCATTGGCGCAGACCCTTTATGCCGATATGCATGTGTCTACTATTGATGAGCTGCCTAAAGGAAGAAAAGAAATTACAACGTATGCTATTCAAGACTCGGAGCTGAATATTGTTTATCAAGCCATCGAGGCAGAATTGAGAAAAGGCCATCAAGCCTACTATGTCTTACCTTTAATTGAAGCTTCAGAACATATGGAGCAGGTGGAAAATGTTAATAACATCGCCCAGCGCTTGGAAAGTATCTTTCCTTCCGTTTCTATCGGTGTACTGCATGGACAGTTGAATAAAGAAGAACAAAATGGGGTTATGGCAGCCTTTAAAGAAAATAAAGTCCAAATATTAGTCGCCACCACCATGGTAGAAGTAGGAGTGGATGTACCCAATGCTACCATCATGGTGATTCAATCGGCAGAACGTTTTGGCTTAGCCCAACTCCACCAATTAAGAGGACGGGTAGGAAGAAGCGAATTTGCCAGTTATTGCTATTTGATTGCAAATCCTACTACTGAACAAGGGGAAGAACGGATTGCCAAGATGGTTGAAAGCCAGGATGGCTTTGAATTATCAGCGGCCGACTTGAAAATCAGAGGTATGGGCGATATGTTAGGTAAAAACCAGAGTGGCCTGCCTCAATTTAAGTTCGCCAATCCAATAGAAGATCAAGCTGTGATGGAAGCTGCTTATTTAGCGGTGCAGGAATTAATGGTCAATGGACATTTAATTTCTGACAAAGAATTAGACCTCCTTAAAGACTTTATAAATGATCAAGGATTGGAAGTTTAGTTTTGCTTCTTGTAGAAAGTATGTTTTTTAGTAAAATTAATAGATATATAGAATTGGAGGAAAGTAATGATAAAAATTGCAATTGATGCAATGGGCGGAGATAATGCACCTGAAGCCATTGTATCGGGCGTTAATATGGCGCTGAAAACTTATGAAGATATTGAAGTTCTTTTATTTGGAGACCAGGACCAAGTTGAGCAGTACCTGAAAGTCAATGACCGGGTAAAAGTGTTTCATACGACTGAAGTTGTAACCGGCGATGATGACCCGGTCAGAGCAGTCCGACGTAAAAAAGATTCTTCCATGATACGAGCAGCCCAGGCAGTTAAAGATGGAGAAGCGGATGTCTTATTGTCAGCGGGTAATACCGGCGCTTTACTTACGGCTGGTTTATTAGTAGTCGGTCGAATTAAAGGGGTGGAACGACCTGGATTGATGCCCGTTATTCCTACAATTAACCCGGATTCTCCTCATTTTATCTTAATGGATGCCGGCGCGAATGCAGATACCAAACCAAACTATCTCTTACAATATGCTGTCCTGGCAAATTATTATGCTCAAAATGTATTAGATATACCTAAACCGCGGATTGGGTTAATTAATAACGGGACTGAAGCTGGTAAGGGCGATGAGCTCAGAAAAGAAGCTTTTGACTTGTTAAAAGGTGAAGAGACCCTTCACTTTATCGGCAACATTGAAACCAAGGATTTATTAAATGGTATCGTCGATATTGCTATTACAGATGGTTTTACGGGAAATGCTGTTTTGAAAACACTTGAAGGAGCAGCTAAAAATATTTTTAAACTCTTAAAAGAGACCTTGACGGAGTCTGGTTTAAAAACTAAAATAGGAGCCTTACTGGTAAAAGATGCTCTGGGAGATTTAGCGCTTAATTTTGATGACACTAAACAAGGCGGAGCAGTTTTATTAGGAGTTCAACAAGCTGTGATAAAAGCACATGGCTCATCCAACGATGCCGCCATTTATAATGCTATTCGGCAGGCTCGTAAAGTAGTCGATTCACAGGCGATTGGTAAAATTAAAAAATATTACGGACAATAATAAATTAAAATCATATTAAAATAACTGAAATAAATCTAAGTATAAGTTAAGTAAATCTCATAATTTTGCAATAGACAAGGTATTGGTTTATAGGTAAAATGATGACAACGTTTACTTATATATATAAAGGAGGATAAGAATGTCAGAACAAACAACTTTTCAAAAAGTGAAAGAAATGATTGTAGGCCGCTTTGGAGTACCTGAAGAAACTGTCACTGAATCCATGACCTTTGGTGAGTTGGGTGCTGATTCCCTCGATGTGGTTGAATTAGTAATGGAAATAGAAGATACTTTCGGTGTCGAATTTGATGATGACCGGATCGAGAAGTTAAATAATGTTAAAGATGCTGTTGATTATATTGATGAATTAAAAGCATAACATTATTTAACCAAATCAGCAGATGACTAAATAGGAGGTTAGTAATGGAGTCTCATAATGTTTTATTAGAAATCAAAGATTTACACACCGGATTTAGAATCAAAGATGACTACTATGATGCGGTCGATGGAGTTTCTTTGACTTTATCTAAAAATGAAAAATTAGCGATCGTAGGAGAATCGGGTTGCGGTAAATCAACACTTGCTACGGCTATTGTTGGATTGCACAACCGGTTGAACACCCGGATTACAGGCGAAATCATATATAAAGGTGATAATTTAGTAGATTACACTGAATCTGACTACAATAAAATTCGCGGTAATGATATTGGCATGATTTTCCAAGATCCCCTGGCATCATTGAATCCTTTAATGACTGTAGGAGATCAAATTGAAGAGGCTTTGTATTATCATACAAAGTTAAATAAAAAACAACGTAAAGAACGAACACTAGAGCTTTTAGATCAAGTAGGTATTCCTAAACCTGATTTAATGTATACTCAGTATCCTCACGAATTATCCGGCGGAATGCGTCAGCGTGTAGTAATAGCGATAGCTTTATCTTGTAAGCCGCCTATTATAATTGCAGATGAGCCTACCACCGCTTTGGACGTTACTATCCAGGCACAAATTTTGGACTTATTAAATGAAATCCAGGATGAAACAGGGTCAGGAATTATTTTAATTACTCATGACCTGGGTGTTGTTGCAGAAACGGCTGATAGAGTAGCTGTTATGTACGCGGGTCAATTTGTTGAAATTGCATCTGTTACAGAGCTGTTTAATAACCCTCAACATCCTTATACCCGTTCTTTATTAAAATCTATTCCTCAGTCAAATGACATGGTGGATGAGAAAACAGGTGAGCTGCATGTGATCCAAGGAGTTGTTCCTCCTCTATCACGTCTGCCTCGTGAAGGCTGTCGTTTTGCACCTCGAATTCCTTGGATTGACGAAGAAGCTCATGAAGCAAATCCAACATTACATGAAGTAGAACCAGGACATTTTGTACGCTGTACTTGTCATGAACATTTCTACTTTCCAGAGGAGGTAGAATAATGTCAGAATTTTTAACTATAAAAAATTTGAAGGTACATTATCCCATTCGTTCTGGTTTTTTTAACCGTATTACTGATTATGTTTATGCCGTAGACGGGGTAGATTTAGCTTTTGAACAAGGTAAAACCTACGGTTTGGTAGGAGAGTCCGGCTCTGGTAAATCTACAATCGGTAAAGCAATCATTGGGTTGGAAAAATTGACTGACGGTGAAATCTATTATGAAGGTCAAAACATTACGCAGGCAGCCCGAAAACGGCGCTCGGAATACAGACGTAATGTTCAAATGATTTTCCAGGATGCACTTTCAAGTTTCAACCCTAAACGCCGGATTTATGATATTTTAACTGAACCGATGCGTAATTTTACGGACTGGACTCCAGATGAAGAAAGACGTAAAACAATTGAGCTGCTGGAAATAGTAGGGCTTACTGAAGATGCTTTACTTAAGTATCCGCATGAATTCTCAGGCGGTCAGCGGCAAAGAATCGGGGTTGCCCGTGCAGTGGCTTTAAATCCAAAATTAGTAATTGCGGATGAGCCGGTCTCTGCTTTAGACTTATCAGTGCAGGCCCAAGTATTAAACTTTATGCAGCGAATCCAAGATGAGTATAATGTCTCTTATTTATTTATTTCGCATGACTTGGGTGTGGTTAAACACATGAGTGATGAGATTGCGATTATGTACCGGGGACGTTTCACAGAATATGGAACCAACGCAGAAATTTACCGTGATCCACAACATATTTATACGAAAAGACTGTTATCGGCTATCCCTGAAATTGACCCAGATAACCGTGAAGAAAATAAAAAGAAACGGTTAATAGTGGAAAATGAGTATCAGGCACAGGCTGCTAAATACTATACAGCAGAAGGTAAAGTACATGATTTGATTCCTATTAATGAGGATCATAAAGTGGCTTTATCTGATCCTTCGGAAATACTTACAAGAGGAGGACAATAATATGTGGAAAACAATTTTACGACGCGTCATCTTAATGATTCCTCAAGTTCTTATTTTAAGTATCATCGTATTTACTTTAGGTGCTTTGATGCCGGGGGATGCTTTAACCGGGTTAATTGATCCGACTATATCCGCCGAACAAGTTGAAGCCATGCGTGAACAATTAGGATTAAATAAATCTTGGCCGCAGCGGTATATTGAATGGGCAGGAAATGCTTTAAGGGGTGACTTCGGTCGTTCATGGAACCACCGCCAGCCTGTCTTGTCAATCATCGGAGACCGGATTGGTAAAACTTTATCCTTATCTCTTTTAACAGTAATTTTAACTTATATGATTGCTCTGCCTTTAGGTTTACTGGCAGGACGTTATCAAAACTCTTGGATGGATAAACTAATCAACCTCTATAACTTCATTTCTTATGCGATTCCAACTTTTGTATTAGGATTGTTTATGATTTGGTTATTCGGTTATGGATTAGGCTGGTTTCCTACCACTGGTTCAGTTGCACCCGGTATCCAGGAAGGGACGTGGGATTGGTTTGTGTCCCGCATGCATCATATGATTTTACCGGCAATGACAATGGCCGTATTGGGAACTACGTCCACTATTCAGTATTTAAGAACGGGAGTCGTTGATGCGAAGACAGAAGACTATGTAAGAACGGCCCGGGCAAAAGGTGTACCGGAAAATGTCATTTATCAAAAACATATTTTCCGTAACTCTCTTTTACCGATTGCTGCCTTTATTGGTTTTACGATCACTGGTTTAATCGGAGGTTCAGTGTTTACAGAAACTATCTTTGCTTATCCGGGAATGGGTCGATTATTTATTGAATCAATTACTACGCGTGATTTTAGTGTAATGGTAGCCTTAACCTTATTGTTCGGTTTAATGACTTTACTTGGTTCACTTTTATCAGACATTATTATGATTTTTGTTGACCCAAGAATCAGAATTAAGTAAGGGAGGCTAATAATGGAACAAAGAAATCAAAATCCAGAATTAATGGAACAGGAAGTAGTAGATTTACAGCCTTCTAAGCCGCCTATGGGCTGGGAAGTGATTGTACGTGAATTTGCGCGAGACAAAATTGCGATTTTTTCGCTGGTTATTCTTTTAATAATTGTTCTCGGAGCTATTTTCGGACCTTATTTTATTAATATTGATGAAGTATTGACGGTAGATATATTTAGTCGTTTTAAAGCACCGGGTATTGATGGACATATTCTAGGTACAGATGAAGGTGGACGGGATGTTTTAGGCCAATTAATATTAGGTACACGTAATTCATTAATTATTGCCTGGAGTGTCACTTTAATTACAGCTGTGATAGGTATTACGCTTGGTTTAGTCGCAGGATATTATGGCGGTATAGTAGATGATATTCTTATGCGTATTGTTGACTTTTTACTTGTCCTGCCGCAGACTATGATTATTATTGTAGTGGTAACAATCGTTAGACGCTTTGATGCTTTTACTTTAATATGGATTATCTCTATTTTAGGGTGGATGGGTATAACGCGTCTCGTCAGGACGGCCGCCTTATCTGAAGCATCTAAAGATTATATTGCTGCTTCTAAAACAATGGGGACGAGAGATTGGAAGATTATGTTCGGGCATTTATTACCTAACTTATCTTCAATTCTGATTACCAATTTAACTCTAAGTTTTGCAGGAAACATTGGATTGGAGACAGGGCTGTCCTTCTTAGGATTTGGGCTGCCTGTAGGAACTCCTTCTCTGGGAACTTTAATTGGTTATGCCAAATCACCTGATATTATTCAAAATAAAACATGGGTGTGGTTACCGGCTGCTTTACTAGTGCTGGTAATGATGGTGAGTATTAACTATATCGGCCAGGCCTTCCAGCGTGTGGCAGATTCAAAACAAAGACGTGGTTAATAGACAAAAGACGGGCAACCGTCTTTTTTTCTTGCTTTAAATATCTAAAGTATAAACTTTAATAACTATCTCCGATTTATTGCGTTTTAATGTAATCGTAATATTCTGATATTAGACTTTGATAAGTTAAATTAGAATTTAAAGAAAGCGCTTGCAAAATTTAAATTTTTACCATATATTACTAATTAACAGAACTCAATCTGAAAAATTCTCTGGAGGTACAGTATGAAAAATTCACTTAGAAAATTAGTTACATCATTTGCAGCTACTATGACTTTAGGTTCCGCTATGGCGCAAGCGCTACCAACTGTTTTAGCCCAGGAAGAAGATTCTGCTGATGGACTGGTACAGCTGGACTACGAAGTTGAACACGAGGGGGAAGCAATTGAAGGCGGGATTGTTCGCTTCGCTTTAGTAACTGATTCGCCATTTGCAGGTATTTTAAATAATATGTTTTGGACCGTTGTTGATGATGCGGATATCGTTGCATTTTTTAATGAGAGTTTATATGGTTTTGATGAAAACTATACGATCAATAATTCAGGCTTTGCGGATATCGAATATGATACTGAAGCAAAAACGGTGACAATCTCCATTCCAGAAGGCCATGTATGGGATGATGGTGAGCCGATTACAATTGATGATGTTATTTTCCCTTACTATGTTATTGGACATCCAGATTATACAGGTGTACGTTATGGAACCGACTTTTCTACGGTAGTAGGGATGGAAGAGTATCATAGTGGTGAAACAGATGAAATTGAAGGTTTAGAAAGAGTAGATGACCATACATTAGTGGTGCATTACCACACTTTCAGTTCATCCTTATATCAAGCCTCAGGAATCCCTAACTATATTGAACCCGAACATGTTTTAGGTGACATCCCAGTAGGCGAAATGGAAGACCACGAATATGTGCGGGTAAATCCAGTAGGATTTGGACCTTTTAAAGTTGATAGTATTGTACCAGGAGAATCAATTACTTTTTCAAAAAATGAAAACTACTGGCGCGGTGATGTGAATGTGGATGGTTTAACATTACAAGTAGTCAACCCGACTTCCATTGTGGCAGAATTAAGAGCTGGTAACTTTGATATTGCAGCCTTACCGGCAGATCAATATGAGACTTATGCAGATGCCAGCAATTTCACGGTATTAGGCCAAGAAACCAACAACTATACTTATATTGGCTTTAAAGTTGGACAATGGGATGAAGAACAAGCGACGAATGTAATGGATGAGAATAGAGTGACATCTAATGTAGCTTTACGTAAAGCGATGGCTCATGCTATGGATAATGACGCAGTTGGAACAGAATTTTATCAAGGACTAAGACGGACAGCTCAATCTCATATCACGCCAAACTTTTCTACTTATTTAAATCCTGAAGTGAAGGCTTATGAGTACAATCTTGAATTAGCAAATCAAATTTTAGATGAAGCAGGATTTATTGACCTTGATGGTGATGGATTTAGAGAAGATCCGAATGGGGAAAGCTTCGACTTAGGCTTTGCCTCAATGTCGGGAGGAGAAGTAGCCGAACCACTATCACAATATTACATCCAACAATGGCAGTCTATTGGAATCAATATTAATTTAGTAGATGGGCAATTAATGGAAATCAACTCTTTCTATGAAAGATTAGAATCAGATGACCCTGCAATTGATGTCTATCAAGGTGCTTGGATTATCGGGGGGAATCCAAACCCAACGAATCTTTACGGCCCGGATGCGCGCTTCAATTATAATCGTTACAAAACAGACGAGCATACTGAAATTATAAACTTCTTAAATTCTGAAGAAGCATTTGAAGAAGAAGCACGGATTCAAGGATTCTATGACTGGCAGGAATATTACATGGAAAATGTACCTTTAATTCCTACTATGTGGCGCTATGCTATTATCGCTGTTAATGAGCGTGTCCAACAGTACAATATTAAAACAGGAAATGACTTATATTGGACAGATATTTACTTAACTGCTGAAGAACCGATTGCTGAATAGAAACAGTATATTAAGATAAAAAAAGACGGGCAGCCGTCTTTTTTTTGTTATCAAAAATAAATTTGAAAAGAACTAGGAAAGTTTAACTAGTATCACTAGCCATCTTATAAATGTGTTTTATTAGCGGGTTATTCTATGTTGCTCATTAGCTATTAATACTAATTGTTAATAATCCATAAAAAAACTAAAAGGATTTAACAAACTTTATTATAATATTGAACTATCACTTTATACTCAATAGACCAAGTGATTATATTGATTTATTAAAATGTATTCACAATTTTTTTCTTCAACTAAGAGTCGAATATTAAATATATTCTAATCTAACCTTCCTCTTTTGAGGGGTACACATGCGCTTTCATAAGCTATAGAGTAAGCCTTTTGAAGTATTATTAAAAATTATGAGAATTTTATAGGATATCGCTTGCAAACTCATAGGGAATCTATTATGATTATTTATAGATAGTAATCTAATTCTAATTTTGGAGGTAAATAATGAAAAAATCTATTATTAAAACTTTTGCTGCACTAACTTCAGTTTTAACAGCAGGTACAGTTTTAGCTCAAGTAGCTCCTGTAATTCATGCGCAAGACGAAGGACCAAGTATTGACATTCCAGCTATGGTTGAGCACGAAGGCGAAGCAATTGAAGGTGGTGTGGTACGTTATGCCTTAGTATCCGATACTCCTTTTGCCGGAGTTTTAAATAACATGTTATATACTGGTAACCCGGACGCTGTAGTTATTGAATTCTTTAACCCAGGTTTATACGGTTATGATGAAAACTTTGCAATCGATAACTCTGGTTTTGCTGATATCGAAATGGATCAGGAAAATCGTCAAGTAACCATCTCAATTCCTGAAGATGCTTTATGGGACGATGGAGAGCCGATTACAATTGATGACGTTATCTTCCCTTACTATGTGGTTGGACACCCAGATTATACAGGTGTACGTTATGGGTCTGACTATCAAAACGTTGAAGGAATGGAAGAATATAACGCAGGTGATGCGGATGAAATTTCAGGCTTGGAGCGTGTGGATGATCACACATTAACCATCACTTATAAACAATTCCCGAATTCAATGCTTCAAGCAGGCGGGGGAATTGGTAGTTATATTCAACCTGAACATATTTTAGGTGAGATCCCGGTTGCTGAATTAGAAGATAGTGATGCAGTTCGTACGAATCCAGTAGGATTTGGACCATTTAAAGTTGACTCAATGGTTGCAGGAGAGTCGATTACTTTCGTAGCTAACGAAAACTACTACCGTGGTCGTCCAAATGTAGATGGATTAACTTTACAAGTAGTAAACCCAACTTCAATTGTAGCTGAGTTAAAAGCAGGTAACTATGACTTAGCAGAATTACCAGCTGACCAATATGAAACTTATAAAGATGCAACTAACTTCTCCTTAGCTGGAATTGAAACCAATACTTATACTTATATTGGATTCAAAATGGGACATTGGGATGCTGAAGAAGGGGTCAACGTTTATGATGACTCACTAACAGTTTCCAACCTTGCATTACGTAAAGCAATGGCTCATGCGATTGATAACGATGCTGTTGGACAAGAATTCTATCAAGGATTACGTCGTGCAGCACAATCACATATTACACCTAACTTTGTTGATTACCAGACAGACGAAGTAGAAGCTTATGAATATGATCCTGAATTAGCAGTTCAAATCTTAGAAGAAGCAGGATTTGTTGATAATGATGGGGATGGTTTTGTTGAAGATCCAAATGGCGAACCATTTACATTAAACTTTGCTTCAATGTCAGGTGGAGAAATTGCTGAACCATTAGCCCAATACTACCTACAACAATGGCAATCCATTGGAATTGATATCCAATTATTAGATGGTCAATTAATCGAATTCAACTCATTCTATGAGCGTGTTGAAGCTGATGATCCAGAAATCCATGTATACCAAGGAGCTTGGGGTACAGGTGGAGATCCAAACCCTAACGGATTGTATGGACCAGATGCACAATTCAACTACACTCGTTATGTAAGTGATGAGCATACTGAAATCTTAGACCGCATTGCTTCAGATGATGCTTTTGACGATGAATTCCGTGCTGAAGCATTCAGAGACTGGCAAGTATACATGATGGACAATATTCCAAACATTCCAACTCTTTGGAGATTTGAAATTACTGGTGTCAACCAACGTGTAAACAATTGGGATACACAAATTGGTACCGACTTAGACTGGACTGAAATTTACTTAACAGCTGAAGAACCAATCGCTGAGTAATTTAATCCTTTTTTAAAACTTTAACCCGCTTAACTGGCGGGTTTTTTATTTGCTTATAAATCCTCTAAGATAAAGAAGGATGAAATAAACTTTGTTAGTTAGTACGTTAAGTGATAAAATCGATATATGTTATTTTAGAGGAAGATATTATATGAAATCACTTATTCAACACCTACAAGAAGAGCTGAATATATCCATAAATAATCCAGCTATTATAAAAAGAGCATTTTATCACACGTCCTATATCAATGAACAGAGCAGCCGGAAATTAGAATCCAATGAACGTTTGGAATTTTTAGGTGATGCTGTTTTAGAACTGATTGTCAGTCAATATCTCTATGTCACTTACCCTCAGGAATCAGAAGGGAAATTGACCAAGTTACGTGCGCAATTAGTTCGTGAACCGACCTTGGCTTATTTAGCAAGGTCACTTCATTTAGAACGCTATATATTATTAGGTAAAGGGGAGGCCAGTGCAGGGGGCAACCAAAGAGATTCAATTCTGTCGGATTGCTTTGAAGCCTTTCTGGGAGCAGTTTACCTTGATTCAGGTATGGAAACTGCCTATCATGTCTTACAACAAGTCCTCCTGAACTCTCATATAGAAATCTTAGGGATTACTAATAAAGATCATAAAACCACTTTCCAGGAATTGGCTCAACAATCAGGTAATGCTCAGATTGAATACCAAATATTAGATCAGACCGGACCGGCTCACAATCAAACATTCACAGCCGGCTTGTTTTTGAATCAAAAACTTTTAGCCCAGGGCATCGGTAAAAATAAAAAAGAAGCCGAAATGCAGGCAGCCAAAAAAGCATTAGCTGATTTTCAAGAGAAAGGTTCAATTTAAATGTTTTTAGAGCGTATAGAAATGACAGGATTTAAATCTTTTGCGGATAAAACGGTGATTGAATTTGACCGCGGCTTAACGGCTATAGTAGGCCCGAATGGATCAGGCAAAAGTAATTTATCTGAAGCTATCCGCTGGGTTCTCGGTGAGCAGTCCGCTAAAAGTTTGCGCGGTAACCGGATGGAAGACGTAATTTTTAATGGGTCTCAAAACCGTAAGCCGGTGAATATCGCCAAAGTATCCCTGGTCCTTAATAATGAAGACTTTTTCTTACCTATTGAACAAAAGGAAGTTTCTATTTCACGGACTTACAATCGTAAGGGAGACAGTCAATTTTTCATTAACAATGAAGCGGTAAGATTAAAAGATATAACCGACCTTTTATTAGATACCGGTTTGGGGAAAAATTCATTTTCCATGATTTCTCAAGGGAAAGTGGAAGCTATTTTTTTAAGTAAACCGGAAGAACGGCGTGAAATTTTTGAAGAAGCAGCAGGTGTTCAAAAATATCAATTAAGAAAAAGGGAAGCGGAACGTAAATTGACCCGCTCCCAGGATCATTTGAGCCGTGTGCGGGATATTTTACATGAATTGGTAGGCCAGTTAGGGCCTTTAAAAGAACAACATGACACTGCTCTTGTTTATCAGGAGAAAGCTGCACTTTTAAAAACACATGAGATTGCACTTTATACCCGGCAAATTGAAGAGAACCGGGATGCCTGGCAAAAAGCCATGGCTGATTTAAAAGACCAGAATCGACAGCTGGATGATATGCTTTTGCAGCAAGCAGATAAAACCACAGCTTTAAATCAGGCACAAAGCGAATTAGAAACTGTCACGCAGGAAATTGATGATTTTTTAGACAGCAGCCAAGAACAGGCTAAATTGATTGAACAAACACGTTCCCAGGCAAAAATGTTAGCCCAGCAAATCGAATTTACTCATCAATCTCAGTCTGAAAGACAAAGCTCTCAAGCGGACAATGAGCAGGCAATCGTGGAATTTAAAGCGCAATTACAAACTAAAGAAGCTGAAAGCCAAGAATTATTGGAAAAGAAAATTCAATTAAAGAAAGCAACAGAAGTACTTGAAAATAATCTGGCACTTTTAAATAAGCAGACAGACCTGACTGTAGAAGAATTACGGGATCAATTAGTAGAGCTTTACCGCCGGGAATCTTCAGCTAAAAATCAATTGAATCAGTTAAGTGAAAATGTCAGTCAATATGACACAAGAAAAAAGCATCACGAAGAACAACTATCCGCCCTGAATCAATCGATAGAATCGCTTTCCAATCAAGTAAAAGACATGAGCCGCAAGATTGATACTGACCAGGAAAAATTTAATGATATTGAAAAGACCTATTTAAATAATCAATCAGAAATCAATCAGCTCAAACAAAAGCGGCAGGCAGAAGACCACCACTTTTATCAAAATGATCATCAGTTGCGGCAGGTTTGGGCAAAACTTAATTCTTTACAAGAAATGCAGCAGGAATACAGCGGGTATTATCCCGGTGTCCGGGCTGTAATGCGGCAAAAAGATAAAATAGCAGGCATTGAAGGTACAGTAGCCGATTTAATTAGAGTCGAAAGTCACTATCAACAAGCGATCGATACGGCTTTAGGCGGCAGTTTACAAAATGTTGTCGTAACGGATGATCAAGCAGCCAAAGAAGCTATCAGCTATTTAAGACAAACAAAAGCAGGCCGCGCCACCTTTTTACCGCGTTCTAACATAAGAGGGAAAAAGCTACGGACTGATTTTTTAAGAACTGCGCAGCAAACGAGCGGCTTTATCGGCCTGGCCAGTGACTTAATTGAATTTGATCCGGCCAATCAATTGATTATTGATCAACTATTGGGAACAACCTTGGTCACCCAGGACACCGCCAGTGCCCAAAATTTATCGAAGGCATTGGGACAGCAGGTAAAGATTGTTTCTTTACAGGGCGATTTAATTCTACCGGGCGGATCTATTACCGGCGGACAAAATAAAAGACAGGCCCAGTCCATGCTGGCAAGACAAGAAGAGTTAACTGAGCAGGAAAAGTTGCTGGCTCAGCTTAATGAAGAAAAAATCAACCTGCAATCAAAGCTGCAGCAGTACGAAGAAACAATTAAGCGCCAGGAAGAAATCCAGCATGAGTATGCAGGCGAACTCAACAGGCAAAGAGATCAACTCACACAAAATCAAGCAGAGCTAGAAAATAAAGAACGTAAACTGCAACAGTTAAAAAATCAATCTTATCTTTTAATTGATGATTTCCAGCAGTTTACCGATAGTTATACTGAAAGTAAGAATGTCATTGATGAAGCTGAAAATCATTTACGCACGCTGGAAAAAGAAATTGTCAACTTAAAAAATCAAATTTCTGACCAGCAGTTAAGTGAAAGTGATCGCTCCCGGCGCCTGCAGGAACTACAAGCGGATTATAACCAGAGTAAGACCGATCTGGCCTTGGCCGCTATGGAGTTAAAGCAGGTGGAAGACAGCAGGCAGCAACTGCTTGACCGGCTCAAGGCCAGTCAGCATGCTGTGAAATTACATGAGGAAAAACAAACTTTAAGTGAAGCAGAGCTCCTATCATTAAAAGAAAAATCGGAAGCCACTGACGCCCTTTTAAAAGAAGAAGAAGTTAAATTGGTGGAATTAAATCAAGCGATTGAAAAACTGCGTCATCAGAGAGAGACACTGAATTCTCAGGTGAAAGAGGGGCAGGAAGCTTCGCGCCAATTGGAAAAAGTGATTCAAAAAATCTACCAACAGCAGGGGAAATTTGAAGCACAAATTGAAAAATATGAGTCCTTGATTGATCAACAGCTTAATTATTTAAATGAGACCTATCATTTAAGTTATGAAGCAGCCAGTATAGAAGCAAAAAAGGTAGAAGTAACTGAGGGAAGTCAGCAGTTAGTAAAACAATTGCGACGGGATATTGAAGGCTTAGGAGTAGTTAACTTATCAGCCATTGAGGATTATCTGTCTTTAGAAGAGCGTTTCACTAATTTAAAAGAACAGGAAACCGACCTTTTAACAGCCATGGATCATTTAATGGCTACTATTTCCGAGATGGATAAAGAAGTCAGCAGCCGCTTTGAAGAAGCTTATCTTCAAATAAACACTAAGTTCCAGGAAACTTTCACCCGGCTGTTTGGCGGCGGGAGAGCAGAATTGCAGCTGACCCAACCGGATAATTTATTGGAAACAGGAATTGATATTATAGCTCAGCCGCCTGGTAAAAGAAGACAAAATTTAGCTTTATTATCGGGAGGAGAGCGTGCTTTAACGGCTATCGCTTTATTGTTTGCCATTTTAGAAACTAAACCGGCACCTTTTGTAGTGTTAGATGAAGTAGAAGCAGCACTTGATGAAGCTAATGTCTACCGATATGGTGAATACATTCAGCATTTCACACAAAAGACTCAATTTATTGTTATTACCCACCGAAGAGGAACGATGGAGTACGCAGATGTGCTCTATGGTGTTACAATGGAACAAACAGGGGTTTCCAAACTAGCCTCTGTCAGGTTAAGTGAAGCACAGGAATTAACCCAGTAGATGTAGAGGAGAAAAGTATGATTAAGTTAATCGCTATTGATTTAGACGGCACTTTAATTAATGATAATAAAGAACTCAGTGAAGAAAATTTAAAGGCCCTGCATTATGCGCATGAAAAAGGGATAAAAATTGTTATTTGCACCGGCCGGCCTTACTTAGCAACAGATTATCTTATTTCGGATATCGGATTAAAAAGTGAGGATGATTATATGATTATCTTTAACGGCGCTCAGGTAAGGCGGACTTCGGATGCGAAAGTTATGGTAGAAAACACCTTATCAATGTCCGATATGGAAAAATGGTATCAAGAAACGCAAGCCTTGAATTTACCCTTGAATGTGGTAGACCAGGAATGGGTTTATGAGCCGGAAAGTTATCCTGCAGGCATCATAAGTACTTATACAACACTTACTCAAGCACCCAGCCGTGTCCATGACTTTTCCCTTTTTCCAAGAAATCATCAATTTTTTAAATTTGTTATTAACGTGGAAGAAAGCTATTTGAAAAAGCAAATGGATAAAATAGATCCGGCCTTATTGGAAGACTACAGTATCTCACTGTCTCATCCATTTCAGTTGGAAGTGATGAAAAAAGGTGTTGATAAAGGAAATACTTTACGCCAGTTAGGTGATAAACTAGGGATTGAATTAAAAGAAATGATGACCCTGGGAGATCAGTTAAATGATGAATCGATGATTAAAATGGCAGGACTGGGAATCGCAATGGAAAATGCGGTCCCGGAAATTAAAGCGCTGGCTGATTATATCACCGCCAGTAATAATGACGACGGGGTCGCAAAGGCAATTTATCATTTTATAAAATAAGAAAGGATTGATTCTTAATGGGATTATTTAATCGAATAAAGCGTGCCTTTACGGGTGAAGATAAAGCTGTCAAAGATGTTGAGCAAAAAAAAGAAGAACAGATAGTTTTTGAAAAATATGACCGTGGAATGGAAAAAACGCGCAAATCTTTTTCTGAAAGAATTGCTGATTTATTCAGCGGCTGGCGCGAAATTGATGAAGACTTTTATGATGATTTAGAAGAAACCTTAATTGGGGCCGATGTAGGATTCAGTATGACCATGGCTTTATCGGATGCGATTCGCGATGCTGTAGAAGAGCGTAATGTCCATAAGCCGGAAGATGTAAAAAATGTCATGCTGGAAGAAATGGTTGCTATTTATGAAAAAGACGGAATCGAGCAAGATTTAATTAATGAGAACCCCGACGGACCAACTGTTATCCTATTTGTCGGAGTAAACGGTGTCGGCAAAACAACTTCCGTCGGTAAAATCGGCTACAACTTAAAACAAGAGGGTAAAAAAGTATTAATGGCTGCCGGAGACACCTTTAGAGCCGGAGCGGTAGAGCAGTTGACAGTCTGGGGAGACCGTTTGGATATACCAGTGGTCAGCGGGATTGATCAAGGTGATCCTGCTTCAGTTGTTTTTGATGCTGTTAAAAAAGCGAATGAAGAAAATTACGACTATTTATTAGTGGATACAGCCGGGCGATTACATTCTAAAGCTAATTTAATGGCTGAATTGGCTAAAATGAAACGCATTATTGAGCGTGAAAATCCAAACGGCATCCAGGAAGTGCTCTTAGTTTTAGACGCTACAACCGGACAGAATGCACTTGTGCAGGCTAAGCAATTCAATGAAGCCACAGAAATTACCGGGCTGGTTTTAACTAAGCTGGATGGAACAGCTAAAGGCGGGGTTGTACTTTCGATCCGTCATGAATTGGATTTGCCGGTTAAATTTATCGGCTTAGGAGAGCAGGCAGGCGATCTGCAGCAGTTTGATGCCGAAAAATATATGTATACACTGATCCGGGATTTAATGGAGCAGACTGTATAACAAAATACAATCAAGTTAACCAGACCTCAGCTTACCGAGTCCTGTCTTAACTTGATTGCTGTTTTTTAAAAGCACAATTTTTTTCAGCCTTCTGTTATTCTATAGTAAATTATTATTTTTATATGCTATAATTACAGATGACTGTTGATTAATAAGGGAGTTATAACTATGAGCGAATTAGGTACACGTTTAAGAGAAGCGCGTGTAAATAAAGGTTACACTTTAAATACTTTACAACAAATGACCAAAATCCAAAAAAAATATTTGCAGGCCTTGGAAGAAGGAAACTATGATGAAATTCCGGGGACTTTTTATATCCGTGCTTTTGTAAAACAATATGGAGACATGGTTGGCTTGGACGGCGATCAATTATTAGTTGAATACGCGGATGAGTTGGAAGTTCAAAATGAGTCTTCTATGGATTATGAGAATTCAAAAGATGAAGAACCCCTCCCAAGCAGGCTGGCCACACGGCACTCAGGAGAAGAAAGCAGCGTTGAAACTTTCATTTCTTATATACCATTAATTATTTTAACTGGTATTATTTTATTAATTATTTTAATTCTTTTTATGGCTATTAATGAACTTTCCCAGTCCGATGAACCGGCACCGCAAGAAACTGTTCAGCAGACTCAAAGTGTCGTTGAATCTGTAGAACCAAGTTCAGTTATGCCTGAATCAGATGAAGCGGATGAAACGGATGTAGCAGAAACAACAGAAGAAGAGACACCAGCCTTGGCTGAAAATCAAATTCAGGTAGGCAACCAGCTAGTAACTCTTGTATCTGAACCAGGAACTGAAGCTGTTTATCAATTGGAAGGACCGCTATCTAACTATGAATTTGGACTTGAAGCTAGTAATTTTGTCTGGTTGGGAATCTATGAGGACGGCAATTTAACAGTTGATCAAACCGTTCTGCAAGATGAAAGCTATGAGTATTCTGATGTAGCTCCCGACACTCAGGAAATCCGTTTAGAAATGGGTTATCCGGAAGGCGGCGTGTTTACTATCAATGGTGAAGAGGTTGAAGTCGATCCAGCTGTACCCTATACCATTTTAATACTGGTCAATCCGGAAGCATCTGAGGGAAGACAGGAATTAACTTTACCAACTGACAATGAGACGGCTGAAACGGTCGAAGAAACTGAGGAAACTGAATTCCAAGGGCCGGCTGTTTATGCACCGGAATAGGATAGTGGAGAAGAATAAATGAATATAGCTAACAAGTTAACTGTTTTTCGTATTATTATGATCCCTGTATTTGTGCTTTTGTTAACCCTCAATTTAACCTGGGGCAGCTTTCAGATTTTAGGGACGGAAATATTATGGCAGCACTTCTGGGCCGGTTTAATTTTTGCTGTGGCATCTTTTACAGATTATTTAGACGGCTACCTAGCCCGTAAATATAATTTAGTCACCCAGTTTGGTGTTTTTGCCGATCCCATGGCTGACAAACTGTTAGTAGCCGCAGCCTTGATTATGTTAGTGGAACTGAATATGATTGCAGGCTGGATGGCAATTATAATTATATCCCGTGAACTTTTAGTCACAGGTTTACGAGTGCTTTTAGCACGTCAGGACGGACAAGTTTTAGCAGCCGCTCTGCCCGGTAAAATTAAAACTTTTACCCAGATGTTTGCGATCGTCTTTTACTTATGGAATGATATCGGATTTAAAGCCCTTGGCATTCCGATAGCAGATATACTCTTGATTATTTGTTTAATTTTTACTGTTTATTCAGGATGGGATTATTTTTACCAGGCACGTTATATCTTTAAAGATGCAGTATAAAATTTTTGAGGATATATTATAAGTAGTTTTAGAAAATCAAACTTACAGAAAAATAAAATCTTTTATTACCGTGACTTCTAACGTCTTCCAACTCCTCCCTTGTTCGGAGTTTCCAGACTTCATCTGTTAGAAAGTGGCTAAGTGCGGTGATAAAAGATTTTTTTTATTGCAGATTTCAGTTTAAAAATTATGCAATCAAATTGTAGAAGGTTTAAATTATAGTATCAAACTTATATCAGATTTAAAACGCAGCCCCATTTTTTATGGTTTATTGTGTGGAGTTTACTGTATAGAACCTTTTTTTGGACAAAAATGTATTATCTATTTAAAATATAAAAGAACTATTTATTAAATTAAGTGTATTTATTTATGAGGGAGGAATTCTTTGAAAGCGGAAATAATTGCTGTCGGCACTGAATTATTAATGGGCGACACCATTAATACCAACACATCTTTTATTGCCAAGGAATTATTATCAATCGGAATTGGGATTTACTATCAACAAGTGGTCGGGGATAACCCGGACAGAATGAAAGATGCCTTTAATTTAGCAGCTTCCCGCTCGGATATCATTTTAATCAGCGGAGGTCTGGGTCCGACCCCTGATGATATAACTAAAGAAGTTTTAGCGGATTATCTAGACCAGGAATTAACACTCGACCAAGATCAATGGCAGCAGATTGTTAATTATTTTAAAAAGGAAGACCGCCCTGTATCAGAAGGCGATTACCGTCAGGCCGTCACCTTCAAAAATGCCACTAGTTTTATTAATCAAGTAGGCTTAGCCTCAGGGCTGGCTTACACTCAAAGAAGACCGGACCAACTGGATCAAACTTTTATTCTGCTGCCGGGGCCGCCTTTTGAAATGGAACACATGATGCGGGAAAGTGTTATCGATTATTTAATTCACCAATATTCTGATCTGCCGGTGATTGATTCTTTATATTTAAGTTTTACAGGAATCGGCGAATCGCAGTTAAGCTCTAAAATTTCGGACTTCCTAGATAAACAGGATAATCCTTCGATTGCAGTATACGCCCAGCCGATGAAGGTAGGCATCCGCTTAACAGCCAGTGGCGACAACCAGGCAGAAGTCGACCAGTTGAATCAAACCGTAGCGGAAAAGATAGTCGAAGAATTAAGTGAGTATTTTATCGGCTATGGCCAGGAAGCCAGTGTTGAAAAATATGTGGTGGAATTATTGACCCGGCGAAATAAAAAAGTTACCACTGCTGAAAGTATTACCGGGGGCTTAGTAGTTAATTCCCTGACTAAGATTCCTGGAGCTTCCAAAGTGGTATACGGCGGCTTTGTTACTTACCAATTAGACGCTAAATTGTCTTTATTGGGAATCGATTCTTTGCTCCTTGAAAAATACTCACAGTACAGCAAGGAATGTGCTCTGGCTATGGCCAAGGGGGCTATTTTAAATGCAGAAACTGATTATGCCCTGGCTCTAACCGGTGTGGCGGGGCCCGGACCTGATGAAGGCCACCCGGCAGGAGAAGTTTATATTGCACTTGCCTGCCGTTTAGAAAAAAACCAGAACAATGAAATGGAAAACACCACTAAAACTATTGAAAAAATAGCGGATGATTTTCATGTGGAATATCAGGTACGGAAGTTCAACTTTGAAAACAAACCCCGCTATATAGTAACCCAATTAGCAAAAAACCATGCCTTAAATATGTTGAAAAATAAACTGCAGGCAAGTAATTTTTTATAAAAAATAATAGAACAAATGTTCGTAAAAAGCTTGTATTTCATACTGCAAACTGTTAAACTAATTAAGAGTAAGAACGGAGGAAGAAAATGGTAGATGAAAATAGACAAAAAGCTTTAGATCAAGCTTTAAAAAGTATAGAAAAAAATCATGGTAAAGGTGCTATCATGCGTATGGGCGACCAAACAAATACAGCAGTTGCTACCGTATCATCTGGTTCCTTAGCCCTTGATGTCGCTTTAGGTGTAGGCGGTTATCCGCGTGGAAGAATTATCGAAGTATATGGTCCTGAATCATCAGGTAAAACAACGGTAGCCCTTCATGCCATTGCAGAAGTTCAAAAACAAGGGGGCCTGGCAGCATTTATTGATGCTGAGCATGCTTTAGATCCGGCCTATGCAGCTAAATTAGGCGTTGATGTAGATAATTTATTACTATCCCAACCTGATACAGGTGAGCAGGGACTTGAAATTGCTGATGCTTTAGTTTCATCCGGAGCGATTGATATTGTAGTAGTCGACTCGGTTGCAGCTTTAGTACCCCGCGCTGAAATTGAAGGCGAAATGGGAGACAGCCATATGGGCTTACAGGCTCGTTTAATGTCCCAGGCAATGCGTAAACTTTCAGGATCAGTAAACAAAACAAAAACAATTGCTTTCTTTATCAACCAAATTCGTGAAAAAATCGGAGTAATGTTTGGTAACCCGGAAACGACTCCAGGGGGAAGAGCTTTAAAATTCTATTCCTCAGTTCGTTTAGAAGTACGCCGGATTGAAACATTAAAACAAGGCGGGGAAGCATTTGGTAACCGTACTAGAATTAAAGTCGTTAAAAACAAGGTAGCTCCACCTTTCAAAGAAGCTATCGTTGATATTATTTATGGAGAAGGTATCTCTCAAGTAGGAGAACTTGTAGATATGGCTTCTGATATTGATGTGATTAATAAAGCAGGTTCCTGGTATTCTTATAAAGAAGAAAGAATCGGACAGGGACGAGAATCCGCTAAACAATTTTTATTGGATAATCCACAAATTCGTGAAGACGTTGAGAAGAGAGTTCGCGCTCACTTTGAAATTGGAGAACCGGTTGAAGATAAACCAGTAAAAGAAGAAGCAGAAGTCTTAACTTTAGAAGAGGAATAAAACCTCATCACAAGGCAGACACTCCATAAGCTTTCACACTAAAAAATTAAGTTTTAAACACTTCTATAGAGACTATCTATAGGAGTGTTTTTTTATGTTTTCAAGACTTATACAGGGTCTACGCTTCAGTTTGATAAAAGACAAAATTTTTGAATCAGCCCACAAGGGTGTTTTGCGCCGATAACCTCTTTTGAATCAGCCCATAAGAGTGTTATGAGCTGACAGATCTTTTTGAATCAGCCCGTAGGTCTGTTATGAGCTGACAGATCTTTTTGAATCAGCCCATAAAACAGTTAGAAACCGATTGACCGGTCGCAGTCAGCCCGTCTACTTCTCCTCTCTTATAAATTGATCGTAACTTCCCAATTTAGCTGAAAACATTTTTAAAAAATAATTTTATATGAAAAGGCTTTACTATTATAGTTGTTTGACCGAAAATAAGCGGAAAATATTGCTGTTAAAAGATTATCTATTTGACACTTGTCATTATTAAAAGTATGATTATACTTGTGGAATACCACATTTTTATGTTTTATATTACTACATGATAAAAAAATTTAAATAGATACGGAGGTGACTCTAATGGACTTTATGTCAATCGCCTTCGCTATCGTTGCTTTAATTATTGGTATTTTAATCGGATATTATATTAAGAAAACTTCTGATGAAAAAACATTGGGCGGAGCAAACGCAAATGCTGAAGCTATCGTCGATGATGCAATTAAAGAAGCACAATCATTAAAACGTGAAGCTTTATTTGAAGCGAAGGAAGAAAATATAAAATACCGAAATGAGATTGAGCAAGAGTTAAAAGACCGTCGTCAAGAAGCGACACGGTTTGAAAATCGTTTAATTCAAAAAGAAGAAAATCTCGATAAAAAGAGTATCAATCTAGATAAACGTGAAGAATTGCTTGAATCCAAAGAGTCAGATTATTTAAGTCGTCAAGAGCAATTGGTTACAAAAGAAGCTGAAGTTGAAGAATTAGTCGATGCTCAGCGTCAAGAACTGGAAAAAGTTGCAATGATGTCCCGTGATGAAGCGAAAAAACAAATTCTTCAAGAAACTGAAGGAGAATTAACTAACGAAATCGCTATTATGGTGCGGGATTCAGATCAACGAGCACGTGATACTGCAGAACGGAATGCTAAAAATATTATTTTACAAGCCATTCAACGTTCAGCCACTGATTTAGTAACCGAAAATTCGGTTTCAGTGGTGCACTTGCCAAACGATGATATGAAAGGTCGTATTATCGGGCGGGAAGGACGCAATATCCGTACCTTAGAAAGTTTAACGGGTGTCGATTTAATTGTTGATGACACACCGGAAACGGTCGTACTAAGCGGCTTTGATCCAGTCCGCCGTGAAATTGCTAAAAACGCGCTTGAAAAACTGATTCAAGATGGTCGTATCCATCCAGCTAGAATAGAAGAAATGGTGGACCGGGCCCGTAAAGAAATGGATGAAAAAATCCGTGAAATTGGAGAAGAAGCTGTATTCGATGTAGGAGTACATTCTATTCATCCTGATTTAATAAAAATTCTTGGTAGATTAGCTTACCGTACTTCTTACGGACAAAATGTATTGAAGCACTCAGTTGAAGTGGCAAAACTTGCCGGAATTATGGCAGGGGAATTAAAAGAAGACATTGCTACCGCAAAAAGAGCCGGCTTGTTACATGATATTGGAAAAGCATTGGATCAAGAAATTGAAGGATCGCACGTAGAAATCGGGGCAGAAATCGCCAACCGCTACGGCGAATCTGATCTAGTTGTCAATGCTATTGCCTCTCACCATGGAGATACAAAGCCGACCACGATGATCGCTGAGTTAGTAGCTGCAGCCGATGCTTTATCAGCAGCTCGACCGGGCGCACGTAGTGAATCGTTAGAAAATTATATTCGTCGCTTAGAACAGTTGGAAGAAATTGCGAACAGCTTTGACGGGGTAAAAACATCTTACGCTATCCAGGCTGGACGGGAAGTTCGGGTAATTGTAGCACCGGATAAAATTAATGATGCTCATTCTGTCGCTTTAGCTCGTAACATTAAAAAACGCATCGAATCCGAAATGAAGTATCCAGGCAATATTAAAGTAACGGTAATTCGCGAAACAAGAGCAATAGAGTATGCAAAATAATTCAAAGCACAACATCCTTGGATGTTGTGTTTTTACTTTCTAGAGGAGTTATTTAAACCTGCCTGTCTCTCTTATTTGCTTAATTACATCTCAACTGGATACAGCTTTTCAGCCTTTAGTGCTATTTCTGCTGATAAATGCTAAAATAACAGTATTGTTGCAGCTTAGAAAGCGTGCAAAACTCATGAAAAAAATAAAGGAGAATTTTATGCCGAAAAAAACACCCAACTTATCGGTTTTGAATCTGGTCAACCGGTTTGAAGGCGAGACACCTAAGGAAGCTATCCAAAGAGCAACCGACTTACTACAAGCGGTAGAAGAGTTTGGTTATAAACGATTCTGGGTAGCGGAGCATCATAATTTTGCCGGTGTCACCTCCGGATCCCCAACAACCATGATCCAACACTTTCTACAACAGTCCAAGACTATCAAAGTAGGGGCCGGTGGAATTATGATTCCCAACCATACTACTTTGCAAGTAGCCGAAACTTTCGGAACACTGGAACATTTGTATCCGGGAAGAGTTGACTTAGGACTCGGAAGAGCTCCCGGAACCGATCATGAAACCGCCCGGATTATTTACCGCGGTGACTACACTGAAGAAGGCTTTAAAAAAGCCATCGCAGAATTACGCCGGTATTTTGGCCCCCAAGAAGAGCAGGGGAAAGTCATTGCCTACCCGGCAATTGATACCCAGCTACCGCTTTTTGTCTTAGGATCCTCTCCCACCTCAGCAGCTGTAGCCGCAGAACTGGGCCTGCCTTATTCTTATGCGGCTCACTTTGCCACAGGATCAATTGAAGAATCGCTAGAAGTTTACCGTGAAAACTTTAAACCTTCAGCCAGCTTAAAAGAACCCTACTTAATATTAGGCGTACTTTTAAACACAGCAGAAACTGAAGAAGAAAGTGATTATTTATTTACGGCGGCTGAACAGGCTTTTCTAGCAACCGCCAAAGGTGACCGCGATACCACTTACGCACAGCCAAATAAAAACTTTAAAAAAGACTTAACTTCAGCAGAAAAATTGTATCTGGAAAGCCAATTGGGCATAGCCATCAAAGGCAACCCCGACCAGGCCCGTGAAATTTACCAGGAAATACAAGAGAAATATCAAGCAGACGAATTAATTGCGGTATCTTATATTCCAACCACCGAGCAGTTAATCAAAGCTTACGAAATTTTAGCCAAAATTATTAATCCGGAATAAACCGTTGCATTTAGAAAGCAGGATCAGATGAGAATTGTATTTGTCGGGGACATTGTAGGAAAAAACGGTATGAAAGCTTTAGAAAACTTTTTGCCAGCAATCAAAAGAGAATTCCGTCCCCAAGTTACCATAGCTAATGGAGAAAATGTCTCAGACGGACGAGGGATCACAGAAAAACACTACAAGCAGATTTTAAACCAAGGAGTAGATGTCGTTACTTTAGGCAACCATGCCTTTGATCAATGGGGGACGCTGGATTATATTGACGGGGCGAAGTCCCTTGTGCGTCCTTATAACCTTCCCAGCCAGACCCCGGGTCAAGGGGTCCGGTTTATTAAAGTTAATCAATATGAACTGGCGGTAGTAAATGTATTAGGAACAGCTTTTATGAACCAAGGCATTGACCCTTTTAATACATTGGAAGAAAGGCTGCAGGAGATTCGTCAACGGACTCCTTTTATTTTTATTGACTTTCATGCCGAATCAACCAGTGAAAAGCAAGCTTTTGGCTGGTGGCTGGATGGAAAAGTTTCGGCGGTTGTGGGGACACATACCCATGTACAGACCAATGACGCGCGCATACTTCCACAGGGTACGGCTTATTTAACCGACTGTGGCATGACAGGTTCCCGAGACAGTATTATTGGCTTTAAAGCTAGAAGTGTCATCAACCGCTTTACCAGCCACCTGCCGGGGCGGATGGAAGTAGAAGAAAGAGGACCGTATCTTTTGTCAGCCTGCATGGTCGATATTAATGATGGGACCGGCCAGGCGACTCATATAGAAACGATTTTAAAAGTAAACAGCTAAGTTGAAAAGATGAAAACGGAGTTATTAATAAAAGGATGATGTAAGCCAATGTCAAAGGCAAAAGAAACCCCTATGATGCAACAATATTTTTCCATAAAAGAAAATTATCAAGATGCGATTCTTTTCTTCCGCTTAGGCGATTTTTATGAAATGTTTTATGATGATGCGGTGGAAGCGGCTCAAGTGCTGGAAATAACTTTAACCTCCCGCAATAAAAAAGCAGATGATCCCATACCTATGTGCGGGGTACCGCATCATTCGGCTACCGACTATATCCGCCGCCTGATTCAAGCCGGCTATAAAGTGGCGGTTTGTGAGCAGTTGGAAGACCCGCGCCAAGTCAAGGGTATGGTAAAGCGGGACGTCACGCAGGTGATTACACCTGGTACCATTTTAGTCGACGATGCCCTCAACCAAAAGGAAAATAATTATTTGGCTGCACTCTTGAAATCAAGCAGTGCTTATTTCTTAGCCTTTGTGGATATTTCAACCGGCCACTCTAAAATCACCCACACCGACGACTGGACCCAGTTTGTTTCAGAAATCCAAACCATTAAGCCCAGCGAATGGGTCTATAACCCGGAAAACTTGAACGGCTTCAATCCTGAAGAAATCCAAGAACTGCAAGAGCGCATTCAAGCCCATCAATCTTCTTTTATTGAAAAGGGCCAAGAGCCTTTACAACGCTTTGCCTTAGAAGAAGGTACACAGGCTGAAAAAGACTTGCTGAATTATCTGGCAGCTTACTTAGGCAGTATTCAAAAACAGAGTCTGGAGCATCTGCAGCCGGTTGAGCGCTACGAACTCAATCAATTTTTACAAATGAATATTTATACTAAAACCCAGCTGGAACTGACCGAATCCTTGCGGACTAAAAAACGTAAAGGATCCCTCTTATGGCTGATCGATAAGACTCAAACAGCCATGGGCGGGCGGATGCTCCACCAATGGCTGGATAAACCCTTGCTGCGCAAGCAGCCTTTAATCAGCCGTCATCAAAGAGTCGCCCAATTAATGGATCACTACTTTGAACGTGTTGAAATTATGTCGACGCTCAAAAGAATTTACGACCTGGAACGTCTGGTCACAAAAATTTCCATGCAGACGGTTAATGCACGTGAAGTTGATCAATTAAGGGATTCGCTGCTTCAAGTGCCGATTATTAATGCCAATTTAGATTCAATCAACCAGGTTCTCAATGGAATCAAGACCGAAGAGTTTCAGTTATTCCCTGAATTCAGGCCACTGCTGGAAAAAATTGATCAAATGCTGGTGGAAGAGCCTCCCATTTCAGTAACAGAAGGTAATATTATTAAAAGCGGCTATGATGCCGAACTGGATAAATACCGCGATGCTTTAGAAAACGGTGAGCAGTGGTTAGTAGAGCTGCAGCAGCGTGAGCGTAAAATTACCGGATTAAAAACTTTGAAAATAGGTTTTAACAAAGTTTTTGGTTATTTTATCGAAATCAGCCGCCTGCAGGCAGAAAGTCTGGAGGATGAGCGCTATATTCGTAAGCAGACGCTGACCAATAATGAGCGCTATATCACGGAAGAATTAAAAGAAATTGAGACGACTATTTTACAAGCACAGGAAAAAGCCGAACTGCTGGAATATCAGCTTTTTGTCGAATTAAGAGACGAAATTAACCACTACAATTCTGCCTTACAGGAGTTAGCCAGACAAATAGCCGAATTGGATGTCTTGTGTAATTTTGCGACTTTGAGTGAAAACGAAGGTTATGTGCAGGCGGATATTGTGGATGAAGCCAAGACTTTTCATTTAGTGGAAAGTCGTCACCCAGTATTGGAAAAGTTAATCGGACGGGATAAGTTTGTGGCTAATGATTTTGAAGTGGACCCCGAGTCTTTTGTCCAGCTTTTAACAGGTCCCAATATGTCAGGAAAGTCCACCTATATGCGCCAGATCGCATTTGCGGTCATTCTCAATCAAATTGGCTGTTTTGTTCCAGCCAAAGCGGCGCGTTTGCCTTTAGTGGACCAGATATTTACGCGGATTGGTTCCAGCGATGATTTAACCAGCGGTCAGTCCACTTTTATGGTGGAAATGATAGAGACAAATTATGCCTTACAAAATGCGACGGAACGCAGCCTCTTACTTTTTGATGAGATTGGACGGGGGACTGCCACTTTCGATGGAATAGCCCTGGCAGAAGCCATCCTTTATCATATTTGTGAAAAAGTTCGCGCTGCTACCATTTTTTCCACCCACTATCATGAATTAACAGATTTAGATAAAGAACTGCCAGTTTTGAAAAACATTCATGTAGGTGCGATTGAAGAATTTGGTAAGCTTGTCTTTCTTTATAAAATATTGGAAGGGGCGGCGGATAAATCTTACGGTATTCATGTCGCTCAGCTGGCCGGATTGCCGCAATCTTTAATTCACCGCTCACAGCTTGTATTAGATGAGCTGGAATCAAATGCAAAAAAGCTGCGTCACGGTCACAGCCAGCAGCTGAATCTCTTTTATGACTCATCTGCTGAATTGGTGGCTGAAGAAAAAGAAACAGATGCCAAGGAAAGAGGTTTAACTGAAGCAGAAAAAGCGCTGATTGAAGAAGTGCAGGCTTTGGATATTAATCAAATGACCCCGATCCAAGCTTTGAGTCAGTTGGCGCAGCTGCAGGAGAAAGTAAAAGGGATGGGAACTTAGGTTAGTTCTTATAAAATCTTACAGAAAAATACATCAAGCTTTATTACCGCGAC
>CAYYGA010000002.1:40763-46124 GCA_964471435.1 uncultured Facklamia sp. | reverse complement strand
GCACTTCCTAAAAACTATATCTTTAAATTAAAGCATAGTCATTTAAAAAACTGTCTTAACTAATTATAAAAAAATACTGTTAAAGAAGGGAGGTTATTTTATGGGAAAAATTAAACAAATGTCATCGGCCCTGGCCAATCAGATTGCTGCCGGGGAAGTGGTGGAACGACCCGCTTCGGTAGTAAAAGAACTAGTTGAAAATGCGATTGATGCCAACAGCCGCCAGGTACAAATTGAAGTGATTGAAGCAGGTATCCAACAAATTAAAGTCATCGATGATGGCAGCGGTATGTCCCAAGAAGATTTGAATATGGCCTTTAAAGAACATGCGACCAGTAAAATTTATACCGTTCATGATCTTTTTAATATCAGCTCCTTAGGCTTTCGCGGTGAAGCATTGGCTTCGATTGCATCGGTTAGTAAAATACGGCTGGAATCAACCCTCAACCCTTCTCAAAATGAAAATACTTTGAATGAAGAGGTATCTCATTCAGAAGAGCCTCTTGTCGGGCATTTTGTAAGAGTGGAAGGAACTGAACTGATTGAAAAGGGTAAGACCGCTCCCAGACCGGGAACAATTGTTGAAGTGAACTCACTCTTTTACAATACTCCGGCCAGACTGAAGCACTTAGCCAGCATCCGTACCGAGATGCGTCATATTTTAAATACTGTGCAGGATTTATCACTTGCTTATCCTGAGGTGAAACTGCGTTTGATTTCTGACGGACAGATGGTGATGCAGTCAGCTGGAAATGGGGATTTACAGCAGACGATTGCTAATATATACCGCCCGGCCATTGCCCGGCAGCTGGTCTCTTTACAAGAAGAAAACCTGGAGTTTCAATTAAAAGGTTATATCTCACCGCCGCAGCTCACCCGCACCTCCCGGCAGAATATCCACTGGCTGGTTAACGGCCGTGCGATTAGAAGTCCGATGCTGACAAATGTATTAGTCAGAGCCTACGGACGGAAATTGATGATCGGGCGCTATCCTCTAGCTGTCATTCATATTCATTTGGACCCGCGCCTGGTCGATGTGAATGTGCATCCGACCAAGCAAACGATTCGTCTTTCTAAAGAAGATGAACTGGCTGCTCTTTTAACTCAAGCTGTAAAAAATGTTTTAGAATCAATTAGTCCTGTACCTAGTGTGGGGCAGTTACTTGATTCCAAAGATAAATCAAACGTTGCAACCCAAAACGACAACTTGAGCCAAACTGAATTTGACTACCATTTCCCGCGTTTACAAGAAAAAGGCTTAGTCCAGGAAGAAAACCCGCCAAAAGATTCTGGCCCAGAAGGAGTAAGCCAAGAATCTTTAACCCCGTCTGAAATTCCGGACTTACCTCAAACTATCCAGTTTAAAGAATCAAGCCGGACAACTTCAACAGTAAACGATTTAAGTACAGACCCTTTTCCAAAAAGTTCCAGTTCGTCTGCTTTAACAGACCGGCAATCTAATGATATAATAGAGGAAGAGTCAGCGAAAAGGGCTCAACTTTCTACCGGCCGGTCTCACATTAATTTTGCCGGCCTGCGTTATGTGGGACAGATTCATGGTACTTATTTAATTGCTGAAAGTGAGCAGGGTTTTTATTTAATTGACCAGCATGCCGCCCAGGAGCGGCTCCGCTATGAACAGTTGATGCAGGAAGAAGCGGACGTCACTGTGCAGCAACAATTATTAATGCCGCTGGTTTTAAACTTTGATGCGGTCCAGCAGTCCTTAGTGGAAGAACATCAAGCGAAGCTGGAAAAGATGGGTATTTATTTACATGCATTCGGCCCACAGTCTTATCAAATCGAATCTTATCCGTCCTGGATAAATGTTGATGAACTGGAAAAAAACATTCCTGACATGTTGGAAAGGCTGGAAAGACAGCCCGACTTAACTATTAGGGAGCTCCAGGAAGCAGCCATTGTCATGCAGTCCTGTCGCGGGGCCATTAAAGCCAATCAGTATCTCGACCAACAGGAAGCTATTGAATTGATTGACAGTATGCAGGATTTAGAAGATCCTTATCACTGTCCGCACGGGCGTCCCGTATTTGTCGAATTTGACCAAAAGACGATCGAAAAACTATTTAAACGAATCCAAGACAGCCATGAAGGAGGCAATACTCGATGAGTAAAGAAAAATTTCAAGAGAAAATTAAAGAATTAGACGAAATCCAATACAAAGTCACCCAGGAAGAAGGAACAGAAAGACCCTTCACAGGAGAGTACGATGATTTTTATGAAAAAGGGATTTATGTCGACATCGTAAGCGGTGAACCACTTTTTTCAAGTGCCACTAAATATGATGCCGGCTGCGGATGGCCATCCTTTTCAAAACCGATTCAAAAAGCATCCATCACTGAACACGCCGATAATAAATTGATGATGCGCCGGACAGAAGTTCGTTCCAAAGAAGCCGACTCCCATTTAGGCCACGTCTTCAATGACGGACCTCAAGATCAAGGCGGTTTACGCTATTGTATTAACTCAGCTGCCTTAAAATTCATCCCTTATGAAGAAATGGATGAAGCAGGTTACGGCGAATACAAGTCTCAAGTGGAATAATCTATGTACCACTATTTAATTGGAAAATTAACTGAAATCCATCCCACTTTTCTGGTACTGGAAGCTGGGGGCATTGGCTATCAATTATGGTGTGCCAACCCTTACCGCTGGCAGGATGAGCTGAATGCTGAAAGTAAAATTTATGTGGAGCAGGTAGTGCGTGACGATGCCCATTTACTCTACGGCTTTCATACTCAATCAGAAAAAAATCTCTTCCTGACTCTGAATAAAGTATCCGGAATCGGACCCAAATCAGCCCTGTCTATATTAGCTGTTGATGATCATCAAGGATTAATCACCGCCATAGAAACCGGCGATGCGAAATACTTAATGAAATTCCCGGGTGTCGGGAAAAAGACAGCTTCGCAGATGATTTTAGACCTGCAAGGCGAATTATCCTTTGAAGAAGCTGAAAGTCAGGCGTCACTTGAACTGGAACCCGTCAACCATATATTGGAAGATGTGTTTGCAGCCTTAGAAGGATTGGGTTACTCGCAGCGTGAAATCAAGAGAATCAAACCGCTGCTTGAAAAAGAAAGCTTTGACTCCACCCAGGATGGCTTAAGCATTGCTTTCAAACTGTTAATTAAATAAAAGTTTTGAAGAGAGGGCATTATTCTTCGGATAATGGCCTCTTCTTTGTTAAGGAGGAACCACATGGTCGATGATCGAATCCTATCTTCTGACTCACAAGAAGAAGATATGGAAAATATCCTATCACTCAGACCGCAGCATTTAAATGAATACATTGGTCAAAATAAGATAAAAAATGAACTGACTATTTATATTCAAGCCGCTTTAAAACGCCAGGAAGCCCTGGATCATGTCTTGCTTTACGGCCCGCCGGGATTAGGGAAGACAACTTTAGCTTTAGTAATTGCCAATGAATTGGAAGTGAAAATTCAAACTACTTCCGGACCTGCTATCGAACGACCGGGAGATCTATTAGCAATTTTAAACGAACTGCAGGCCGGCGATATTTTATTTATCGATGAAATTCACCGCCTGCCACGTATTGTTGAAGAAGTCCTTTATTCCGCTATGGAAGACTACTATGTCGATATCATGATTGGCCAGGGACCGACTTCCCAGCCGGTTCACTTTGAGTTGCCGCCCTTTACTTTAATCGGTGCCACGACCAGAGCGGGTATGCTGACCCAACCCCTGCGCGACCGCTTCGGAATTATGGCGCACATGCAGTATTATGAAACTGAAGATTTGGAAAAAATAGTTGAACGTTCGGGACAAGTCTTTGAAGTAGCAATCGATCCTCAGGCCCGCTTAGAAATAGCCAAAAGAAGCCGCGGCACCCCCCGGGTAGCCAACCGGATTTTAAGAAGAGTCAGAGACTTTGCCCAGGTAAAAGGAGACGGCCATATAGGCTGTGAGCTGACTTTAGAAGCCTTGAAAGTGTTGGAGATCGACAACTACGGCTTGGACCAGCTGGACCGGCGCCTATTAACTACTATGATTGAGTTTTACAACGGTGGCCCGGTAGGAATTGGCACAATTGCGGTTAATATCGGAGAAGATGTGATTACAATCGAAGATATGTATGAACCTTATTTAGTTCAAACCGGCTTTATTCAACGAACCCCCCGCGGACGTGTAGCGACTAATTTAGCTTACCGCCATTTAGGCTTTCCAGAAAAAGAAATGAAAGAAGAGTAACAAAGATGACCATAACTACAAAAGATTTTGATTACCATTTACCGGAAGAATTAATTGCGCAGACCCCTTTAGAAGACCGGGCAACTTCAAAGATGCTGGTAGTTAATCGGGAAACTGATCAATTAAAAGACGCCGAATTTACCCAAATTCTTGATTATTTAAAGCCCGGTGATGCCCTGGTTGTCAATGAAACCCGGGTGATACCGGCACGTATATTTGGCGTAAAGCCCGACACAGGTGGGCATTTAGAAGTATTGCTTTTAACTAATACTCAAGGAAACCAATGGGAATGCTTAGTTAAAAAAGCTAAAAGAGCTAAAGTCGGCACCAAAATTGAATTTGGGGAAGATGCCCGCTTAAAAGCTGAAGTTATAGAAGAACTGGACCACGGCGGGCGTATTATTGAGTTTTTCTATGAAGGAGTCTTTCTGGAAGTGCTGGAATCCTTAGGGGAAATGCCTCTGCCGCCTTATATTAAAGAACGCTTGGAAGATCCCAACCGCTATCAAACCGTTTATGCCAAACAAAGTGGATCTGCGGCTGCTCCGACGGCCGGACTTCACTTTACCCCCCAGCTGCTCGAAGCGGTAAAGGCAAAAGGAATTGAAGTTATTCCTATTTTACTGCATGTCGGCTTAGGAACATTCAGACCTGTCTCAGTTGATTCGATTGAAGAACACCAAATGCATTCCGAATTCTACCAGGTAACTGCTGAAGCTGCTGAAAAAATACAAGCGGTGCGAAAAAATGGCGGAAAAATTATCGCTGTCGGTACAACCACGGTCAGAACATTAGAAACAGTGGCCAGAGATAATCAAGGGGAAATTAAAGAAGCATCCGGCTGGACTGATATTTTTATCACCCCGGGCTTTGAATTTAAAGTCATCGACCATCTGATTACTAATTTCCACTTACCGCAGTCAACTTTAGTCATGCTTGTATCGGCTTTTTATAATCGGGAGGGCACCTTAGCTGCCTATGAACATGCCGTAAAAGAAAAATACCGTTTTTTCTCATTCGGCGATGCCATGTTAATTCTCTAAGAGAAAATATTTAATAAGTAAGGATTTTCAGTTTTAAGGCTGAAAGTCTTTTTTTCTTCCAGATTTTATTTTAATTATTTCTTTG
>CAYYGA010000002.1:6039-40663 GCA_964471435.1 uncultured Facklamia sp. | reverse complement strand
CCTAAAATAAAGTAAATAGATGAATACCTGAATTATATTCAGTTTAAAGTTTTTTAACTTGCACTATTCGATATGGAGCAATACTTATAAAGGAGACAAACTCCCCCCCAATTCCGTGTGTTTTTCTGCAAGATATTTTAAAAATCACCCCTTACACAAAATATGGTAAAATTAGCCTATAAGTAAAGGAGGGTAACGCATGCTATTTAATGTCCGGAGTGCTTATTCACTATTAAACTCCACCAACCAAATCCAACGCTATGTCGAAAAAGCCAAAGACAGAGGCTACCAGGCCCTGGGCTTAGCTGATGAAAATGTCCTGCACGGAGCTGTCGAATTTTACCAGGCCTGTCTCAAGCAGGACCTTAAACCAATGATTGGCATGACCATCCAAATGCCGGGCTTAATTGATGAAAGACAAGCCTACCCCCTCATCCTGCACGCCTTAAATTACCAAGGCTACTTAGCCTTAATTAAAATATCACGTTTGGTAAATGCCGCCACAGTTTCCAGACAAGAAATACTAGGTCAAATCGAAAACAACAAAACAAACTTAGTTGCCATCACCCCGGGAAGACAAGGGGAAGTGGAACAGGCCATTATACATAACAAAAAAGACCAGCTGGAACACTTACTCGCGGACTGGCAGTTCCTGATTGACCAAAATAACTTTTATATCGGCATCCCCATTTACCCTTACAACGAAGTTGAAATCCATGATTTAATCGCAGTCGCCCAGCATTACCGACTGCCCACAGCCGTCAACCAACTGATCGAAACCATCGACAGTGAAGAAGCCTTTGCCTTAAAAATATTACAAGCCATTGAAGCCGGTGAAACGTTGGACCCCTCGGTTTCATCCTACCGCGGCGCCCACTATCTTTACTGGTCCAATGAACTCATTGAAATGTATCAAAACCAAGGCCTTGACCAAGTCCTTAAACATTCGCAGGACTTAATCCAAAGAATTAACCTGGAAATCCCGCTCCACCAAACCCTCTTGCCAAAATTTAATCCGCCTGAAAATTTCCAAGCAGGCGATTATTTAAGACACTTAACTTTTGAAAAATTAAAGCAGCTTGAACTGGAGAATCACCCCGACTATATCCAGCGCCTCCAACATGAGCTGGATGTCATCGAAACCATGGGCTTCATCGATTATTTCTTAATCGTGTGGGAAATTATTGCTTACTGCCACACCAATAAGATTCGGACAGGACCGGGAAGGGGATCGGCGGCCGGTTCCTTAGTGGCTTATCTATTGGATATTACTCGGGTCGATCCGATTGAATACCAGCTGCTTTTTGAAAGATTCCTCAATCCCGAAAGGCAGAACATGCCGGATATTGATATCGATATACCGGATGATAAACGAGATCAAGTACTTTTATATATCGAGAAAAAATACGGCCACGAACAAGTGGCGCAAATGATAACTTTTGGAAGTTTCGGTGCTAAACAAGCCATCCGCGACACATTAAGGGTACTGGGTCAGACCCGGCCAGAGCAGGACCGGTGGGCACGGGCTATCCCTAATGAGCTGGGAATTACTTTAGAAAAAGCTTATAAAAAATCAGCTGCCCTTGAAAGTATTGTCAAAGAATCAAATCTAAACCAGCAGGTCTTTCAAACAGCCCTACAAATTGAGGGCCTGCCGCGGCACTCATCCACTCATGCTTCGGGGGTCGTCATTAGTGACCAGGACTTAACCGATTTGATTCCTGTTTTAGAAAGACCGGATCAGCTTTTAATCACCCAGTATGCCATGGATGAAATTGAAACCATCGGGCTCTTGAAAATGGACTTTCTAGGTTTACGCAATCTGCAGGTATTAGATGATGTCCTCTTAGCCATAAAAAGGCGGCATCAAAAAGAGATTGATATTGAAACCATCAACATGAATGACCCCCAGACTTTAGCCCTTTTTGCCAGAGCCGAAACCGAAGGAGTCTTCCAATTTGAATCTAAAGGCATCCGCCGGGTTTTAAAACAGCTTAAACCGGACTCTTTTGAAGACATCATCGCGGTTAATGCTCTCTACCGGCCGGGACCGATGGATCAGATTCCGACTTTTATAAAAAGAAAGCATGGCCAAGAAGCCATTGAATATCTTCATCCTTCACTGGAAGGTATTTTGAAAAATACTTACGGAGTCATCGTTTACCAGGAACAAGTCATGTTAATCTGTCAGCAGTTGGCTGGTTATACTTTAGGCCAGGCCGACCTTTTGCGCCGGGCTATAGGAAAAAAACAAAGAGACATCATGAAAGAAGAAAGATCCCGCTTTATCCAGGGAGCGTTTGAAAATGGGATTGACCAGCAAACAGCCGCTGAAATTTTCGCTTATATTGAAAAGTTTGCCAATTACGGTTTCAACCGGGCTCATGCGGCCGTTTATTCTACCTTGGCTTTTCAGTTGGCTTATTTAAAAGTTCACTACCCGCTGGAATTTTACTTAGTGCTCTTGAATCAGGGACGCTCTCTGCATCAATCCGAAGAAGATTACAGCCGGGCGGCCAAAATAGAGATTGGTAAATTTTTACCGGTTGATATCAATTATTCCCAAGCTAACTTTTCGATTGACCAGGCTAAAATCCGGATTGGATTTAAATCAATCAAAGGTCTTTCGGGAGATTTTATTGAAACAGTGATTAATGAAAGAAGTCTG
Source organism: uncultured Facklamia sp. (assembly GCA_964471435.1). Classification (GTDB taxonomy): domain Bacteria; phylum Bacillota; class Bacilli; order Lactobacillales; family Aerococcaceae; genus Facklamia. Next base: position 37,995 of record CAYYGA010000002.1, on the reverse strand, counting down.
GCAGGTCCTTTTACCGATTTGAAAAATCTTCTCAGCCGCCTGCCGGATAAATTCTTGAAAGAAAGTCATTTTCAAGCCTTAATTGAAACGGGGGCTTTGGATACCTTTGGATATAACCGCGCTACTTTAATGGAAAATTTATCGACCATGTTGCAGCATCAAAAAATATCCGGCAATCACATCAGCCTGCTCCAAGAAATTGAACCGAAAATTGAAATCGTCAGAGAATGGCCCCGAAGAGAAAGAATTAAACGTGAACAGGAAGCTTTAGGTTACCAATTAGCCGGTCACCCCATGGATGATTATATGCAGTTGATTGAGCAGGATAGACGTTATGAATTAATTGAAAGTATTTTGAATTTAAGCAGGAAACAAACAGTAGTGCTGATCGCTTATGTATCTTCTATCAGGGTGATTGAAACACGCAAGCAAAAACAATTAATGGCCTTTCTTGATTTAACCGACAGCCAGCATAAAATTTCTGCCGTAGCCTTTCCACAGACCTACCAGCATTACCAAAACTTAATTCAAGACGGTACCATCGTTGAAATCCGGGGCCGTTTTGAATTTAACAAGCAGGGCGAGCCGCAGATAATTATCGACACCATTAAAGAACCCCCTGCTTTAAATGAAGCGGGCCAGACAAACAATCAGTCGCCCAAAAAAACACTTTTTATCCGCTATCACAAGGATCAATTCACCCAAGAAAAGTTCGATTATCTAAAAGAAACAGCTCTCGCTAATCCGGGACCGGCGAGTGTGATCTTAGTGGATCAAAACAAATCTACTTTTCAGTTGGCGCCGCAGTACAATATTGCGACTTCCAACCGCTTAATTGAAGAGCTGCAGGGCTTTTTCGGTTACGATAATGTGGTCTTAAGATAAGAAAAAAAACTTAAGCCGGCTAGTATAAGCATCCATTTTTAAATCTTGTCAAGAAATAAGCACTCTGTAAGACATCAAGGTTTTATAGTGGTAGAATGGCAGTGTATGTAAAAGGATAGCTAGAAATGATGAGGTGTAATATGAGACGTTTAGCTGTACTGACAAGTGGGGGAGATGCCCCCGGTATGAATGCAGCGGTGCGCGCTGTTGTGGAGCAGGGGCTCCATCATGAAATAGAAGTTGTAGGGGTTCACCACGGTTTCAAAGGACTGGTGGAAGGTGAGTTTAAGGTGTTGGATATCTCAGATGTCACTCACCATATCCGCCGTGGTGGGACGATTCTTTATTCAGCCCGTTATCCTGAATTTAAAGAAGTAGAAAATCAAAAAATAGCGATTCAGAAAATGGAAGAAAATAATATTCAAGGTTTGATAGTAATCGGCGGAGACGGGTCTTTTGCCGGAGCCTTGTCGTTGACACGCTTAGGCTTTCCAGCGGTAGGAATACCAGGGACGATAGATAATGATATTCCTGGTACGGAATATACAATCGGCTTTGACTCAGCGATGTCAGCTGCAATTTCAGCCATCGATAATATTTCGGATACGGCAGCTTCACATAACCGGACCTTTATTATTGAAGTGATGGGCCGTAATGCCGGCGATATTGCCATATGGGCCGGAGTGGCTGTTGGTGCGGATGCCATTATTATTCCTGAAGAAGATTGGTATATGGGAGATATCGTCCGTCGGGTGAAAGCCTCACGAAATCATGGGAAAGACCATTCGATTATTGTACTGGCTGAAGGGGTGATGGGCGTCGAGGATTTTGTGAAAGCCTATGAAAAAGAAAACCCTGAAGAAAGTGTGCGCGGAGTCAACTTATCCCATATTCAAAGAGGAGGAACTCCCACAGGCCGTGACCGTGTCTTTGCGACTTTAATGGGAGCTAAAGCAGTTGATTTAATTTTACACGGTCAAAAAGGTATCTATGTAGGCATCATCGGCGAGGAATTAGCCGTTTTCGATATTGTCGAAACTTTGAAAAAAGAAGAGCATCAAGTCCGCGATGACCTTTATGAGTTAAATTTAAAATTAACCGATCGCTATTAAAATAGGAATAGCAGGTTTAAAGGAGTCACTAAAAAGATGAAAAAAACAAAGATAGTTTGTACGCTGGGACCGGCCACTAATGATAAAGAAGTCATGATTAAATTATTAGAGGCCGGGATGAATGTGGGGCGTTTTAATTTCTCCCACGGTACCCACGAGGAACAGTTGAAACGCATGGACGACTTTAAAGCCGCCCGCCAAGAATCCGGCATTGTCGCAGCCATCATGCTGGACACTAAAGGACCTGAAATAAGAACACACGATATGGAAAACAATGCCATTTATTTGAAAAAAGGCAGTACCGTTCACATAGCCATGGAAGAAGTATTAGGGACTGCTGAAAAGTTTTCAGTCTCCTATGCTCATTTGATTCACGATGTTAAAAAAGGCTCAAGAATTTTAATTGATGACGGTCTAGTGGAATTATTGGTAACCGACTTTGATATGGAAGCCGAAGAAATTATTGTGGAAGTATTAAATTCAGGCGAAGTTAAAAGTAAAAAAGGGGTTAACGTTCCCAACGTTTCCCTTAATTTACCGGGAATTACCCAAAAAGATGAAGCAGATATCCGCTTTGGCTGCCACCAGGGAATTGACTTTATCGCCGCCTCTTTTGTTCGCCGTCCCAGCGATGTTCTGGAAATCCGGGCGGTTTTAGAAGAAGAAGGACGTCCGAATATTAAAATCATTTCTAAAATAGAAAATGAAGAAGGCGTCAAAAATATTGACGATATTTTAGATGTTTCCGATGGTATCATGGTTGCCCGGGGTGATTTAGGGGTAGAAGTGCCGACGGAAGATGTCCCTTTAATTCAAAAAGATTTAATTAAAAAATGTAACCGCGCTGGTAAACCAGTTATTACTGCGACCCAGATGTTGGATTCGATGCAAAGAAATCCACGTCCTACCCGCGCAGAAGCAGGGGATGTAGCCAACGCCATTATCGATGGAACCGATGCGGTGATGTTGTCAGGAGAAACAGCTTCAGGAGACTATCCTGTAGAAGCAGTTCATATGATGGCGTCAATTTGTAAGCGTACAGAAGACTCCTTGGTAGGGCAAGATGCCTTTACATTAAAGTCTTTTGATAAAACAGATTTAACCGAAGCGATCGGTCAGGCAGTCGGGCACACTGCTAAAAACCTGGGTATCAAGACAATCGTAGCAGCCACATCATCCGGCCATACAGCTCAGATGATTGCTAAATACCGGCCGTCAGCCAATATTTTAGCCGCCACTTTTGATGAAGAATCCCAACGTTCTCAATGTTTAGTCTGGGGTGTGCAGCCTTTTGTAATCGGTAAAGTCAGATCAACCGATGAAATGTTGGATGCAGCAACAGCATTAGCAATTACAGAAGGTTTTGCCAATGAAGGAGATTTAATCCTGATTACAGCTGGCGTTCCGGTTGGAGAAGCTGGTACAACCAACATTATGAAGATTCAAATGATTGGAACCAAACTAGTCACCGGCCAGGGAGTCGGCAGCGGCAACTTTATCGGTAAAGCTTTAATTGCCCAAAATGCCCAGGAAGCTGTCGACAAAGCTTCTATTGGCTCTGTTTTAATAACACATCAAACAGACCGCGAATTTAATCCGGCACTTGAAAAAGTCGGTGCCATTGTTTGTGAGGAAGGCGGAATTACTTCTCACGCAGCTTTAATTGGCTTGGAAAGAGGAATTCCGGTGATTGTTGCAGCTGAAGGTGCAATGGATGCCATTAAGCAGGATGAATTAATTACCGTTGATGCCCGTCGTGGTGTTATCTACCGCGGAGCTACTGTTTCTATTTAAAGTCTGTAATTGAATGTTTGACATGAAAAAGTCTGCTCTTATCTTTTTCCTAAAGATGATTCTAACCATTCTTAGGAAAAAGATAGGAGCTTTTTGGATTTTTGAAGTGGCCCCCGATATGCTTTAGTCACCGTTTTAAATTTTTATTAGCTTTAAAAGCATTAAATTAGGGAGCAAACTCGAAAGTTAACAAAAGCCAATTTAAGGCAAAAGCATTTCGGAAAAAAAGGGAAGTATGTTAAAATATGACTAATGTACTGTGATAAAAAGAGAGTAAAGAGGGTGTAAAATGATTAAATATGGCGAAATCGTTCAAGCGACTGTAACGGATGAAAATGAAGAAGCTTACTTTGTGCAGGCAGAAGGACGGACGTTTACTTTATATAAAGATCAATTAGATGAAGATGAAAGCTATGAACAAGGAGAAGAAGTAGAAGGGCTGATTTATGAAGATAAAAATAGGAAAGCTCTGATACAACTTGACCTGCCGGATATAAGACCGGGTTATTTTGGCTGGGGAGAAGTTAATTTAGTGAGAAGAGACCTCGGTGTGTTTGTAGATATCGGTTTATATAATAAAGATATTGTGGTTTCATTAGATGATTTACCGGATGATCACAATAATTGGCCCAAAGCAGGCGACAAGCTTTATTTATCGGTTCGAATCGATGATAAAGACCGCTTCTGGGGTGTGCTAGCTACAGAAGAAGAAATACAGAACTTATTTATTAAAGCGCCAGACCGTTTAATGAATCAAGATGTACAGGCTAGTATCTATCAATTGAAATTAGCGGGTGCGCAGTTAATTACTGATGAAGGCTTCCGTGCTTTTATCCATGAAAGTGAATGGATTTTACCACCGCGTTTAGGCGAGCAGGTCAAAGCCCGTGTCACACATGTTCAGCCGGACGGCTCTTTGAATCTCTCCTTAAAACCGCGTGCTCACGAAGCGATCAGCGATGATGCGCAGATGATTTTAAAAGTGTTGGAAAAAACACCGGATGGTTTCCTGGCTCTGCATGATAAAAGTGACCCGGAAGACATCACCAGTCTTTTGGCTATTTCGAAAGGACAATTTAAAAGAGCAGTCGGCTCTTTAATGAAAGAAAGATTAGTCCGTCAGGAAAAAGGAAAAGGAATCTTTTTAACAGATCACCCGATTGAAAAATAATGATTGCTGATTTATTAAAAGAATTTGAACGGTATTTGTTGATTGACCAAGGAAAATCAACTAATACCATTCGGTCTTACATGAGAGATCTCAATAAGTTTGCGGCCTTTGTAAACAAGTCATCGATTAAAGACTTGAATGAGATTGACTATGCTTTTATTCAGCAGTTTTTAGCTGAACTTAAAGCAGAAAACTATGCAGCGTCGTCAACTTCCCGCTTGATTTCGGCCCTGCGTCAATTTTTTCATTATTTATTGAAAGAGCAGCAGTTAGAAACAAATCCGATGCAGCTGGTGAGAGGTCCTAAAAAGGAAAAAAACTTACCCCATGTTTTATCCATCGAACAAGTTGAAGCTTTAATACAAGCTCCTGATGTGAAGACCTTAATCGGTTTACGTGACCGCAGTATATTTGAAGTTATGTATGCTACGGGTTTGCGGGTAAGTGAGTTAACCAATCTGCAACTGGCCGACCTGCATTTAGATTTAGGTTTTATCCAAACTCTGGGTAAGGGGAATAAAGAGCGGATTGTTCCTTTAGGAGACGAGGCAATTTATTGGCTGGACCAGTATTTGCAGGATGTCAGGCCGGTCTTTGCCAATAAAAAGACAGCCATTCTCAGTCAGCACGTTTATTTAACTGAACGCGGCAAAGGATTTACTAGGCAGGGAATATGGAAGAATTTGAAGAAGTATGTCAAGCTGGCAGGTGTTAAAGCTGATGTGTCCCCGCATATGCTGCGGCACTCATTTGCCACTCACTTGCTGGAAAATGGGGCGGACCTGCGGATGGTCCAGGAACTTTTAGGTCACTCCGATATCTCAACTACACAGATTTACACCCATATTTCTAAACACCGCCTGCAGGAAGTTTACCGCAAAAGCTTCCCACGCGCTTAAACTGATTTGAAACTGTTTTATCATTTTGGGTGGTAAAGTAAAACAACTAACGACAAGACCAATCAACTCTATAGGAGGTTACTGATGAAATTTGAACGCATACATTTACTGATTTTAGACTCTGTCGGCATCGGCGAAGCACCAGACGCTGCTGAATTTGGCGATACCGGATCTCATACACTGGGACATATTGCCCAAAGCATGGATTTACAATTACCGCATCTGGAAGCCATGGGCTTGGGAAATATCGAAACCCTCAAAGGAATCGATCCCCAAACTAAAACTAAAGCTTACTGGACCAAACTAGAAGAAGTTTCAGCCGGTAAAGATACCATGACCGGGCATTGGGAAATCATGGGCTTACACATCAAGACCCCCTTTAGAACGTTCCCTGACGGGTTTCCTCAAGAACTATTAACAAAAATTGAAGACTTTTCCAAGCGTAAAATAGTTGGAAATAAGGTGGCTTCCGGAACGGAAATCATTAAAGAATTAGGCCCGCATCAACTAGAGACCGGCGATTTAATTGTCTACACTTCAGCGGACTCCGTTTTACAAATTGCAGCCCATGAAGAAGTTATTCCGTTGGAAGAGTTGTACCGTATTTGCGAATATGCCCGGGAAATTACTTTAGAAGATCCATATATGATTGGCCGTATCATTGCCAGACCTTATATCGGTGAAGAAGGCAGCTTCACCCGGACAAGCAACCGCCATGACTATGCTTTAGATCCTTTTGGAAAAACGACTTTAGATTTCTTAAAAGAAGGCGGCTTGGAAGTGGTTTCCGTAGGGAAAATTAATGATATTTTCAACGGTGCCGGTATTACGCAGGCAGTCAGAACAAAAAACAATATGGACGGCGTTGATAAATTACTGGAAGTTATGGCAGATGACTTTAAAGGACTTTCATTTACTAATCTGGTTGAGTTTGATTCTGAATACGGCCACCGCCGGAATCCTATCGGCTATGGAAAAGCTTTAGAAGACTTTGATGGCAGACTGCCTGAATTAAAAGCCGCCTTAAAAGAAAAAGACTTATTAATCATTACCGCGGATCACGGTAATGACCCTACCTTTAAAGGAACAGACCATACCCGTGAGTATGTACCCATCTTAGTTTATTCACCTCAATTTGAGACAGCCGGTGAATTGAAAGCTGATTATTTTGCCGATATTGCGGCAACCATCTCAGAGAACTTTGGAGTAGATCAAACCGGTAACGGACAGTCATTTTTAAATCAATTAACATAGGAGGCAGTTATGACACAAACTTATACGCAGACAATTGATTATTTAAACCAGCAGGGTATTTCTAAGCCACAGGTAGCTTTAATTTTAGGCTCGGGCTTAGGAGACTTGGCCGACGAGATCACGAATGCTGTTAAAATTAAGTATGAATCCATCCCTAACTTCCCCGTATCAACGGTTGAAGGACATGCAGGCCAGTTAGTTTACGGTGAGCTGGCGGGTGTAAAAGTAATCGCTTTGCAGGGCCGTTTCCACTATTATGAAGGCTATGACTTAGATACAGTCACTTATCCAGTTAGAATCTTTAAAGAACTGGGTGTGGAAACCGTCATCGTAACCAATGCCGCGGGCGGTGTAAATACCAGCTTTAAACCGGGTGACTTAATGGTGATTACCGACCATATAAACTTAAGTGGACAAAATCCATTAATTGGAGCAAACATTGATAATCACGGGCCGCGCTTTCTTGATATGAGTCGGACTTATGATCCTGAATTACAAGCTGTTCTACACCAAGTAGCTGAAAAACAAAACTTCAACTTACAAAGCGGTGTCTACACTTGGTTTACAGGGCCGACTTATGAAACGCCGGCAGAAATCCGTGCGGTGCGTGTTCTGGGAGGAGACGCGGTAGGCATGTCTACAGTGCCCGAAGCAATTGTTGCCCGGCATGCCGGAATGAAAGTGGCGGGTATTACTTGTATTACTAACTTGGCAGCAGGAATGCAGGCAAGTTTAAACCACGAAGAAGTAGTAGAAGTATCCCAAATTGTTAAACCAAAATTTAAGCAGCTTATTTTAGGATTCCTGGAAGCTTATTTGGCAGCAAACTCCTAATTATGTCGGTAGGTACAATATTTCAAATGTGATGGAAAGATGAATAATATTTGAAATTTTATCTTTAGCATGGTACTATCGCATATGGAAATATTGGTCGTAAATGGGAGGGCGAATATGCTTTTAAAATCAACCAATAGAAATGAAAAAATAGTTCTTGGACTACTCTCTTTAATCCATTTAGCTGACGATGAAATGACTCGTCCGATGGAATTATTAAAGATGTACCAAGAAAATGAGAATTATGAAATCTATCTTTTTAGAGATCAAGACTCTCAGAACTTTGTAGGCCTGCTTGCCGCTGAACACCGTTTTGACCAAGTGGATGCAAGTCAAGAGGATCTAGAAATGAATGGCGGGGCCAATGAAAAATCAACCAGCCAGGAAGTTAAAGAAACAATTATAATCAATCATTTATCTGTGATACCTTCTTTTGAAGATGAAGGTGTTGAGTTGAAGATGTATAAAGAATTGCATCTGCTGTATCCAAATGCTAATATAATGGGCTCCTTGCGATATCATACCCATGATCTGGTCAGCGGGCTAGCAACCGCTTATGATGAAAGCCAAGAGAATTAGATTTCAGCTTTTAAGAAGTGACTAAATGAATAAAGTAAAGAACCCGCTCTATTAAATTAAAGCATCCCTTTAATCAATCGAGCGGGATATTTGTTGAGAAAGTGTGACTGAAGATGTCTTCACAAAATCAAGAGCAGCCTATACTGAATTTAACGGCCTTTCAAGGGCCGTTTGATTTGCTTTTACACTTGATAAAAGAATTAGAAGTGGATATCAATGATATCCCTATGACTGAAATAACCAGCCAGTATTTAAATTATATTCATTCAATGCCCGATTTGTCTCTGGATATTGTCGGAGAATATTTAGTAATGGCCGCCACTCTTTTGGAGATAAAAGCTCGTTTACTATTACCGATCGAACCCGATGATTTAGAAGTAGAAGAGTTGCCGGACGACCCCCGTGCCAGTTTGGTACAGCAGCTGCTTATTTATCAGCAGTTCCAAATTGTAGCCGATGCCTTGGAAGAAAAGGAAAATGATCGCGCCAAGCAATTTAACCGCGAAGCCAGTGATTTGAGCCGCTACCAAACTTTCATTCCTTTAGAAGAAGATGAACTAACTTTGGATAATTTAGCGCAGTCGATGCAGGAAGTTTTACAAAGAGCCCTCAATCGCCAGCCTAAAGAAAAAGAAATTCAATACGACCGCATTTCAGTAGCGGAAAAAATGGAAGCTGTCCGGCATACTTTTGCAGAACTTGCTGAAGAAGATACCTTAATGTTTGAGGATTTACTGGGTAATACTTCAAGACACGAATTGATTGCGACTTTTATGGCGGTGCTGGAGTTAGTTCGAAAACAAGAAGTGTCCTTTAAACAAGATCTTCCTCTTGCTCCGATTCATTTGAAGCGGACTAGCAAGACAGTCGGTGAAACTTAAGAATGGGCTTAAACTATAAAACAGTAAAAGGAGTTGAAAGATGAATTTATTACGCCGTGTCTATGGAATTTTGTTTGTTGCCGGTAGTGAAGGAGTCAGTAAAAGCAGCTTAGCTGAAAGCTTAGATGCCGATGAAGTAGAAATTGAAGCTGAACTGCAAAATTTAAAACTAAAACTTCAAAATGATTCTGACAATCCTTTAGAATTAATGGTCTACGGTGACCGCTATCGTTTGTTAACGGTTGAAGATTTAGAAAGTGACTTAGAAAAGTTTGCTCAAAACCCTTTGCAGCAAAAACTGACGCGTCCGGCCATCGAAACGTTGGCGATAGTCGCTTACCGTCAGCCGATTACGCGGATGGTAGTGGATGAAATCCGGGGTGTATCTTCAGCCGGAATGCTGCAAAAGTTAATCGCTAGAGATTTAATTAAAGAAGTAGGGAGGGTGGAAGCACCGGGTCGTCCTGTATTATACGGAGTAACGAATTACTTTTTAGACTACTTTGGTATTCAATCCTTAGAGGAGTTGCCTCCTATTGAAGAGCTGGCTTTAAATACACAGACAGTCACCGAAGAATTATACGCTCTCAAACAATGGAAAGTAGAATTGTATGATGAGCCGGAAGAGCAATAAAATGTAGTAGATGCTAATCAAGAAACTTAACTAGTCAACCAACAGCCTTAAAGATGGTTCTATTGTTTTTTAGCAGTGGTTTTATGAATCAACATCAAAAAATGAAAAAAATTCCTAGACAAGACTATTTTGTAGGAAGTTATTGAAGGTATAAAGGTATATACCAAAACTTATATTATAAAATTGCAAGTGGGATAATGCTTAGAAATAAGGGGAGAATGAATGGAAAGATTACAAAAAGTAATGGCTCATGCAGGGATTGCCAGCCGCCGTAAATGTGAAGAAATCATATTAGAAGGCCGGGTTAAGGTTAACGGTAAAAAGGTCAATGAACTGGGTGTAAAAGTGAGCCCAAGTGATAAAGTAGAAGTAGACGGCGTTCCTATCTATAAAGAAGAGCCGCGATATATCTTACTGTATAAACCGCGTAATTATATCTCAGCTGTAGCAGATGATAAAGACCGGCCGGTGATTACCCAGTTAATAGGAGGCATCGAGGAGCGGATTTATCCTGTAGGGAGATTAGATTTTGATACTACCGGTTTGATTCTATTAACCAATGACGGAGACTTTTCTAACCTCATGACGCATCCTTCTCATGAAATAGATAAAGTATATATTGCTAAAATAGAAGGTATTCCTACGGATCAGGACTTAAACCGTTTAAGATCCGGTGTAAAGGTGGATGGAAAAAAAACCAGCAGAGCCCGCGCTAAAGTTATTTCTACCAATCCTTCCAATAAAACAGCTGTTGTTGAGTTAACTATCCATGAAGGCTGGAATCACCAGGTGAAAAAAATGTTTGAAGCGGTCGGATACCCCGTTATGAAACTGAAGCGTGAACGGTTCGGCTTTTTAGATTTAGATGGTTTGCAAGCAGGAGATTGGCGCGAGCTAACGGCTTTTGAAGTGGATAAACTGAAGAAAATGGCGCAAGGATAAAATTAATACGGTTTTAAAGGGTTTACACTTGCTTGAAACATTCTTTCATGGTATGGTCTATATATAAAATTAAATACGTCTTCGGGGCAGGGTGAAATTCCCGACCGGCGGTATAGTCCGCGACCTTAGTTTTATCTAAGTTGAACTGGTTTGATTCCAGTACCGACAGTAAAGTCTGGATGGTAGAAGCGCAATACAATCATTAGATTGTGTTTTTATTTGACATAAACTTCAAATAAAACCATCATTGTCTCGAATTGGGGCGGTGATGGTTTTTTCTTTACCATTATCCCAGCAGCAAGCTTAAAAAGCTGCCTATATTCGAGCTGAAACAACAAGATAATGAAAGTATTGAGTTCTTCTTAAGACGTTAGAAGGAGAAGAATTATGAATAGAAATCGTCGTATGGTGAAGTTGGTTTTGTTGGCAATATTAGGGGCTTGGGCAGTTGTTTTAAGATTCTTTGATTTTCCTTTGTTACCCTTTGCACCCTTTTTAAAAATGGATCTAAGTGATTTTATGGCTTTAATCGGAATGATTGTGGCCGGACCTAAAGGATTAATTGCGGTAGCAGGCATCCGTGACGTGATTAATTATCTGTCACAAGGAGGGCAGGCAGGGATTCCCATTGGTGTGATTATGAGTTTTATAGCCAGTTTAGCCATGTTTTTGCCGACACATTTTATCTTACGCAGTTTTAAGCAGCTTTCAAGCCGCACTACTTTTATTTTAATGAGTTTGGTCACAGTGATTTCATTAACAGCAGCTATGGCACTCCTAAACTACTATGTAGCGTTGCCGATTTTTGTTACTGTCATGAATTTCCCTATTGACAACTTTTTAGAATATGTCCTAACGATTATAATTCCATTCAATTTTATTAAAGGAGTAATCGTGGCAATCGGGCAAGTAGCAGTGTTTAAAGTAGTTACACCGATGGTTCATAAGAAAGGAATCATTCACGAAGACTACTTACAAACCGAAAGTCCTCGGCAGTCCGTCTTAGCTTCTGGAAAATAAAACAGATTAATTAAAACTTTGAGAAACCAGCGTCTTCTAATCCTTTAAAGCTTGGATTGAGTAAGACGCTTTATTTTATTTATCTGCTTTTTTTCGATTTTATTTGAAACCCTAAAAGAGTTTGCTATAATGGAAGCAATAACTGTGGCCTATATTGATTTGTAACCATTTTGTTACAAAGATAGACTCGAAAAAAATAAAAAGATATTCTTAGTTATATAGAAGTAGCCATCCATGCCAAGAGGATACTTTTAATGATAATTCAGGATGTAGGAGGTAGTATCATGGCAAACGATAATGATGAATTCAAATATGTAAACGAAGAATTTGAGCAGGATCAAGATATCGAACGTGATGATAATAAAGAAGAAAAAAAATCTAAAAAATTCAGTGCACCTTGGAATAAGAAGTTTGGTGAAGATGAAAATTTTAAAACACGCCAATTTTCCCGGTCAGCAAGAAATCAACCTGCTAAAGAAGCGACAACTTTATCGCAGGTCTTATTATTTGTCTTAATTATTGCATTAGTCTCACCTTTTCTTTTATATGCGGTAGTTAATTCACAAAGAGACAACGCACCGATTGAAGAAAGAACAGCCGAACAGGTCCGTTTGAGTATGAATTCTGAAGAAGAAGAAAATGGAGCAGATGAATCTGCAGCTGCGGAGTCGGCTTCTATCCAGGAATCTTTACGTGAACGTGACCGCGAATTAGCTCAAGCCGAAAGCGAATCGCGCCGCGCTGAAAGTATCAGCTCGCGCGAATTAGAATCAGTGCCTGAATCAACACCAGAACCAGAACCAGCGCCTACACCGGAGCCGACACCTGTTCCAGAACCAACACCAGCGCCTGCACCAGAACCAACGCCGGCTGAAAATTATTATACAGTGCAGCCCGGAGACTCTTGGTATGGGATCGCAACTAGACATGGTGTCGATGTTTATACTCTTGCCCAAATGAATGGTTCAAGTATCGACACACCTATTTATCCAGGAGCGCAGATTTTAGTTCCTTAAGAAGTATCTCCTGTCTCTAAGAGATGGGTGACCTGTTAATCGTATTAATTGGAAACTAGAGCCCGCATGCATTACCTGCTGCCGGGCTTTTTTTATGGAAAAAAGAGTTGAGTTAAAATTATATAGAGGTGAAAAAAATGATAAGTATTGCAGTAGATGGACCGGCAGCCTCAGGGAAAAGCACGGTTGCTAAAATTATTGCCAAACGCTTGGGATTCATTTATATAGACACAGGAGCGATGTACCGTGCAATTACGCTGGCTGTATTAAAAAGAGGAATTAATTTAGAAGATTCTTCCGCTGTCGAATATATTTTAGAAACCAGTGAGATCACTTTTCAACCGGGTCCGGATGGACAGAAAGTATTTTTAAATAATGAAGAGGTAACAGAGGCCATTCGTTCTACAGAAGTCACCCAATATGTTTCAGAAGTATCGGCCGTTGAAGCGGTGCGTACTTTTTTAGTAAAAAAACAAAGAGCAATAGCAGAAAAATCTTCGGTTATTATGGACGGCCGGGATATAGGAACGGTTGTGCTGCCGGATGCAGATTATAAATTTTATCTGGTTGCTTCCAGTAAAGTCAGAGCACAAAGGCGGTATGAAGAAAACCAACGAAAAGGCTTAAGTGATTTAAGTTTGGAAGAAATTGAAGCGGATATTATCAGCCGGGACCACTATGATATGAACCGAAAAATCAGTCCGTTGGCTAAGGCAGAAGATGCCATTGAGATAGATACGAGCGACTTAAGCATTGATGAGATGGTCGAACGGCTGATATTTCATATAAAAGAAGCAAATTAAGGCTTAAAACCTGTATTTAACGGTTTTGCTAGACGTTGTTAAGAATATTTGTTATGATAGTAATTAGAGTGTGAGCGTATTTATTATGCGAACAACAATTTTTTTAGGTAACGCTTAGGAGGAACCGGTAGATGGCAGAGTTTGTAGAGAATAATGAGTTAAATGAAGAAGTAGAAGAAAATGAAGTTGAATCACAAGAAACTTCTAATGTAAACGAAGAAACAGTAGAAGATATTCAAGTGACAGATGGAGCTGGAACGGAAGAAAACAGCACATCAACTGAAGAAGAAGTAGTAGAGAACACTACTCCAGCAGATGAAATCCAAGTAACAGATGGAGCTGCAATGGAAGAAGATAATGAAGATACTATTACAACGATGGAAGATGCATTAGATAGTGTATTAGACATTAAAGTTGGTGACACAGTAATTGGTGATGTTTTAGCATTTGATGAAAACAACCAAGTGCGTGTAGCTATTAAAAATAGCGGCGGTTTAGAAGGTGTAATTCCACGTAATGAATTAGCATCTAAACCAGTAGAAGATCCAACTGAAATTGTTAATATTGGTGATGAAATTGAATTAGTAGTTTTAAAACCAATTAAAGATAAAGAAAACGGCAACTTCTTACTATCTAAAAAACGTGTTGATGCTAAGAAAGTATGGCAAGAAATCCAGGAAATCGCTGACCGCGGTGAGACTATCGAAGCACCTGTTAAAGAGGTTGTTAAAGGTGGTTTAGTGGTTGACGCTGGAGTACGTGGATTTGTTCCTGCATCAATGGTTGAAGATCACTTCGTAGATGACTTCACACCTTATAAAGGCAGAACTTTAGAATTCAAAATTATTGAAATTGAGCCGAGCGAAAACCGTCTAATTCTTTCACACAAAGAAATTGCCCGTGTGGAACGTGAAGCAAAACGTGCTGAACGTATGGAAGAATTAGAAGAGGACACTGTTATTGAAGGAACAGTAGCTCGTTTAACTAACTTTGGTGCTTTCATCGATTTAGGCGGAGTAGATGGATTAGTTCATATCAGCCGAATCGCTCATGAGCATGTTAAACATCCTTCCGATAAATTAACTGTGGGTGAAACAGTAGAAGTTAAAGTATTATCTGTAGATGAAGAAGAAGGACGTATTTCTTTATCTATTAAAGATACTTTAGCTGGACCTTGGGATGACATTGAAGATAAAGCTCCAGAGGGTGCTGTTTTAGACGGTACAGTTAAACGCTTAACCAGCTTTGGTGCTTTTGTTGAAGTGTTCCCAGGTGTTGAAGGATTAGTCCATATTTCACAAATCGCTCACGAGCATATTGCTACACCACATGAGCGCTTAGAAGAAGGACAAGAAATCCAAGTTAAGGTTTTATCTTCTGATCCGGAACGTCAACGTCTATCACTTTCTGTGAAAGCTTTATTAGACAAGCCAGCTGACTTCGAAGAAAGCAGCTTTGAGTCTAACCAAGGACAAGAAAGACCAAGACAACAACGCAGACCAAAACAAAACCGTAACCAAGGACGCAGACCTCAAAATACAGGTAATGAAAACCGTTCATCAGCAACATCAACTTCATTATCTGATTCAGGAGCTGAAGGAAGCTTCACTCTAGCAGATATGTTAGGTGATTCACTAAAAGCTTTACAAGATGAGTCTGACGAATAAATCTTTAAAGTTAAAAGTTTAATGTAGAAAATATCTCTTAGAGTTGTTTTCCTAACATTCATACTTTAACAGTTAAATATCCAATTGTTTGACCAATCTACATCTGGATCAAACAATTGGATTTTATGCTTTTAATATTTATATTTAGTCCTGTAATTGATCAATATTCATGGAAAATAAATAGTACTTACTTAGAACTGATGGAAAATTAAGGAAATATAAAAAAAAAGATATAAAGAGGTGATAAAATGGAATTACCAGTAGTTGCGATAGTTGGTCGGCCGAACGTCGGTAAATCAACTGTTTTTAACCGTTTAATTGGAGACAGAGTGTCGATAGTTGCAGATTATGAAGGTGTAACCAGGGATCGGATCTATGCAACAGGAAATTGGCTCGGCCGTGAATTCAGATTAATTGATACAGGTGGAATTGAAATTTCCGATGAACCTTTAATGCAGCAGATTAAATATCAAGCAGAAATTGCTATGGATGAAGCAGATGTAATTATTTTTATGGTCGGTGCCCGTGAAGGTGTAACCGATGCGGATGAAGCTATTGCACAATACTTACACCGGACCAATAAACCGGTTGTCTTAGCAGTCAATAAAGCTGACAATCCAGAACAAAGAGCTGAAATTTATGAATTTTACTCTTTAGGACAAGGAGAACCTTACCCTATTTCAGGTTCGCATGGGACAGGTATCGGGGATTTATTGGATGCAGTTTTTGAACATATCCCTCCCCAGCCTGAAGTGGAAGATACGCAGGAAAAAATTAAGTTTTCTTTTATTGGAAGACCCAATGTCGGCAAGTCCAGTTTAGTCAACGCCATTCTTGAAGAAGAACGGGTGATTGTTTCTAATATTGAAGGAACCACACGAGAAGCAGTTGATACGGAATTTGTCAGCCGCTCCGGTCGGGCCTATACTATGATTGACACCGCAGGTATTCGTAAAAGAGGTAAAGTATATGAAGCAACTGAGAAATATTCAGTGATGCGGGCACTTTCTGCTATTGAGCGCTCGGATATTGTTTGTCTGGTGTTAGATGCTGAAACAGGCATTATTGAACAGGACAAGCGAGTAGCCGGTTATGCTTATGAAGCCAATAAAGGGATTGTTATTTTAGTTAATAAGTGGGATGCAGTAGACAAGTCAGATAAATTATTTGAAAAGTTCACTGAAGATATCCGCGCTGAGTTTCAGTATTTAAGCTTTGCTCCTATTTTGTTTGTTTCAGCCAAAACAGGCCAGAGACTTCAAAACTTACCGGCTATCTTGGAAGAAATTTATGAAAACCGCCACCGCCGTATTCAATCATCTGTTTTAAATGATGTTTTAATGGATGCGATCGCTCTAAACCCTACACCGACAGATAAAGGGCGTAGACTGAAAATATATTATATGACTCAAGTAGGAGTCAATCCTCCTACATTTGTGGTGTTTGTGAATGATCCGGAATTAATGCATTTTTCCTATGAACGCTTTCTCGAAAATAAAATGCGTGAATCATTCTACTTTGACGGAACACCACTGAAATTGATCGTCCGCCAAAGAAGTTAAATAACAGCCAATATCCGCAAAGCAGTAAGGTTTTAGCAGGTTTTTCCACTAAAAGGTTAAAACTTTTTCAAAAAAGGAAATATATCTGCTTAATCTCTATAAAAATCACCGAAAACGTTGATTTAAACGCATTGTTATGGTATTCTAGTTAGGAAAATGATCATTAAAAACAATTAATGATTTTGTTTCAATATGCATGACGTATGCAAATATGAGGAGGAAATTACTAATGGCAAATAAAGCAGAATTAGTAGAAAGAGTAGCACAAAAAACCAACTTAACTAAGAAAGATGTTACAGCAACTGTTGAAGCATTATTCGAATCGATTCAAGATTACTTATCTGAAGGTGAAAAAGTTCAAGTAATTGGTTTTGGAACTTTCGAAGTACGTGATCGTGCTGCACGTAAAGGCCGCAACCCGCAAACTGGAGAAGAAATCCAAATTGCGGCCACAAAAGTACCTGGCTTCAAAGCTGGTAAAGCATTAAAAGACGCAGTAAAATAATTTGAAACAGAAACACTCCTTTAGGGAGTGTTTTTTTATTGGCCTCTTATATTTTGATAAAAGATAAATTTTTACTAATTACTTATAGTTTGAGAAAAATCATATAAGATAAATCTTCCCTTCGGGATAGACCTAGGGGCTGGGAGTGCTATCAAGGACGAAACACAAATTCCTTAATATTGACGATTTTAGCGTCGACAGTGAGTTTAAAGCGTGAGAGTCTGGAGGGCTATAGGTTACGGACGGTTCCATTGCTATCAACAACCGCCTTTATTCCGGAGACGAGACACTTTCCTAAGAAATACTTTTGATTGAGGCTGTTATGGGATAATGATATAATACGAACATAGCTACAGAGAAAGTGGGGTGGACAAATGAAAAACAGTGATCAAATCGCGGCGGAAATTACGAGTCTTGCCCACATTGATGATCAACTTCAAAAAAGCCTCGCTCTACTAGAACAAGATGAAGTGAACGAAACAAACTGGCAGGCACTTAAATCGATTGCCAACCATTGGGGTCAGCAAGGCTACCGGGATTATCAAATAGATTTTTATTTGAAAATGCAGGCAGTGAAAAGAGATGAAGATTTAAGTTTTCAACTAGCCCGTACCTATTTTGACATGCAAGAATTCGAAAAAGCCCAACAAGCTTTAACCCACATTCAAGATGTAAACCAGAATTATGATTATCTACTATTGGATGCCAAGCTCAATCGTCTAATGGGAAATTCTCAGCAGGCAATCGAAACATTACAGGCACTGGTTAAAAATTATCCGCAGCGTTTTGAAGCATATGAAGAAATAGCTCTGTTGTACTTAGAATTTAATTATAAAGAACGGGCTAAATTCTATTATGAAACTTTACTTGAATATTTTGTAACAGAAGCACCCTTGAAGAGACGCGAGTGGCGTTTACAGTTAATGGATATTATTGTCGACAGTGAATGGATTGATCTGGAAGAATTAAATCAATTAATTGAAATTGAAAATCTGGAATTGGAGCTGCCTGAAGAATTTTATCTTCTGGCCTTGGCCTATTATGCCGGAAGAGAATTGGAAGAAGCTGAGCATTATGCCTTAAAGGCGCTGGAATTAGACAGCGAATATTTTGAAGCACGTTTTCTCTTGTTGGAAATATATGCCCACTTAGGCCGGGAAGATATATTTGAAGAAAGGCTGGAAGAAACGGCTGCTTACTTGCCGCCTTACGAACCGGCAGTTATCGATGTCTTAGACCTGGCAGATCAAATTGAAGTTTATACAGAGAACTTACTGGACTTACTCGCTCTTTATTATGATATGGAAGAGGACGCCAGAATCCACTACCGCATAATACGAGCTCATGTTCTGTACTGGCTCAAGCAGGATAATCCTGAACAGGCTTTAGAAAAGATGAATGCATTTTACTTTGAAGACGTTGATTACTTGATTTATCTTTATGGTAGAATTCTAATGGCTCAGAAAGATCAAGAAGCAGGAATTTATGCCTACCGTCAGGCCTTAGAGTTAGGAATTGATGAGTTTGATTTAGTTTACCGCCTGGTAGATTATTATCTTACAACTGATTCAAAAGAAGCAGAAAGCTTGATTGACCAATATCGTTCGAGTCATTATTATACTGAAGAGCTGGATGAATTATGGCAAAGACATTTAAATGAATAGTTATCTTAAAGCAGGAGTGATTTTAATTAGCTTCATTTAAAATTTTCACTAAATTAGCTAGCTAGATTGATAGGAGGGGAGTAATATGCCGGATATCGCTGGTAAAAAAGCAATGATTCAATGGATTTTAGATTTTTATCCGCATGAAAATCGTGAAGTAAATAACTTCTTGATTTATTTAATAAAAAATGAGGAACTCTTAAAGTATATAGAGTTTACCGATCAGGTTCTCTTTGCTCCCCGTGGTCTATGGATTGATTATTCTTCAAAGTTTCCCCAATCTAAACAGGTGGCTAATCCTTTTGAAGATACTAATCCCTTTAATTACTACAAAAGTAAATCAAAAGCGGATCAAGAGCAGGCGAAAGCTTTTTCTCCTTTTAAATATTATAAAGATCAAAGTCTTTATTTAATGATGGAGCAGGCTTTTCATGATTTTCGTTTAAACGCTTTGCGCGAACAGCAAATCTTTTATCTGGAACTAAATTTTCCTCAATATTTATACGAGATTTTGTACCGGGATCTGTTTGTCGATAATCCTTATGTCCCCCTCCATATGAAAGCTATTGATCAAATTGATAGCTTAACTCAAGGCGCTTCTGAAACTGCCCATAAAACAATTATGAAAAGAAAAATGGACCAAGCGCTTGATGAAGGCGACTATGATAAATTCAATGATTATCTCAATAAGTTCGACAGCTACTGGAGTGATTAAGTGAAAATAAAATTAGATAATCCTATGTTTCAAACAGCTATTCCACTTTTAAAAGAAATTGAGTCTCATTCTTATGAGGCTTATTTTGTTGGAGGCTGTGTAAGAGACACCCTGTTGGGGAAGGAGTTAGGCGATATAGATATTGCCACTTCAGCTTTCCCGGAAGAAATTCAGCAAATATTTCCCCGCCATTTTGATGTGGGAAAAGAGCACGGGACAATTGTCGTGCTGTTTCAAAATGAAGCCTACGAAGTCACTACCTTTCGAACTGAATCCACTTATACGGATTATAGAAGACCTGATAAAGTAAAATTTGTGAGGTCTTTAAAAGAAGATACTCTCCGCCGGGACTTTACCATCAATGCCATGGCGATAGACGCTGAGGGACGGTTGTTTGACTATCACGGTGGTATGGATGATTTAGAAGCTCAAACTATCCGCGCGGTAGGGACGGCTTCAGAAAGATTTGAAGAAGATGCTTTGCGGATGATGCGGGCAATTCGCTTTGCCAGCCAATTAGGCTTTAAATTGGAAAGTGAAACCTTTCAGGCGATTCAAAGTTTAGCCCCGCTCTTATCTAAAATATCTATAGAGCGAATCCGCATTGAATTTGATAAAATGTTAAGAGGAAGTTTCCTAGCTTATTCCATCGAACGAATCATCGAATCAACCCTCTTGAATCATTTCCCACTCGCCCAACACTATGACTATGCATCAGGCTTAAAAAAATTAGCGCAGGGTCTATTTGAAAAGAAACCATCCAATGAACCGGATGGCAGCCGGCAGAGCAAACTTGTAAAAGTGAGCGGACAAATCAGTGAAATCCAAGCCTGGGCCCTCTTAATAAAGGCTTTAAGTATAGTAAAAGTTAAAGAACAAAAATCATTTATGAAAAAATGGACGCACTCCAACAATTTGACTCAAGCTATAATTGACTTTATTCATTTAGACGGCCTGATAAAAAATAAGGCTTTGACCCCTTGGAGTCTCTATCCTTTTTCAAAAGAAATAGTGGCAGAAATGACTGCTTATTTAGAGATGCAGGATTTAGCAACAGAAAGTGATCAATTAAAAGAGATGTATGAACAGCTGCCGATAAAAGAGCGTAAGGAATTAGCTTTAAATGGTAAAGATTTACTGCAGCATTTACCCATTGACCGCGGTGGTCCGATTATCGGAGCGATTTTATTAAGAATTGAGCAGGCAGTGGTGGAAAGACGTCTGGAAAATGAGCCGGAGGTTTTAATAGCCGCCAGTTTGCGTATCTATGAGGATTTTGAGGGTTAGGTGGTGAGGACTTGAAAATAGCAGTAGTTGATTTAGAGTCGACGGGTCCAAGTTTAGATAAAGGGGACCGTATTATTCAAATTGGGGCGGTCTTAATCGAAGACGGAGTTCAACTGGCGGAATATAACATGTTGATCAATCCGGAGCGGGAAATTCCCCAGCATATCAGTTTATTAACTGGTATCGAGCAGGAGGCAGTCGATAAGGCCCCCACTTTTGAATCGGTGGCTTCTTTGTGGTACACACGCTTGAAAGACTGCGTCTTTGTCGCTCATAATTTAGCGCATGATTTGAACTTTATGAAACAGCATTTTGAATGGTCCGGTTTTGATTTCAAGCCATCTGCCCTGGATACAGTCAAATTAGCCAAGGTGCTCTTTCCGCAGGCAAAAGGCTTTAATTTAGCCGCTTTAAGTCAGGAGTTCCAGCTGGATTTTGAAAATGCCCATGATGCCTTGGCCGATGCACAGTTAACCGTAAAAGTTTTACATCAACTGGCTGCTAAAGTAAGTCGTCTGGACCAAAAAACACAGCACTCATTATTACCTTTTATTAAAGCTTTTGACCATGAGGAAATTTTAATCTTTAATCATCCCGAGGCCTTTAAGCTCCGGGCAGAAGATAATAATTCTTCAGATAATCCAGAAGATCCAATACAGCAAGCGGCTGAAAGAGAAGCAGTCTCCACTAATGGTCTTGCTTTTTTTAACCATCAAGCACAGTTTATTTTAGAAAACTGGCAAAAACAGCATCATTTAATTGTAGAATCAGCAGTAAGGCCTTTAAAAAGGGAAGTACTCTTCCAACTTGTTTTAGAGAATTTAAAACTGGAAAAGCCTGCAATGATTCTTGCTCTGGCGCAGGTTGAGACCTTGATGGAGTGGAAAAAACGGTTCGACCAGGAGACAGCCGGCGGGGATTATCCAAAACAGCCAAAGATCAGTCTGCTTTTAAATCCCAGTCATTACATTAACCAGGCTGAGTTTTATGATTTAATTGAAAAAGTACCCATTAATAAATTCAATCAACAGGAAATGATTATTACCGGTGCTGCTATTGTCTGGCTGATGGATTCCACGACCGGAAATTTAAATGAATTAAATCATGAATTGACCATCCAATCCGTTTTAAACCGCTATAAAAGAGAAGCAATACTGAAGAAAAGTTCACAGCATTATTATTATGAACAGGCTTTACTACAAGCGAAAAAGGCTGATTTAGTTTTAACCAACCATGCCTTTATAGCCTTAGCCAGTCTTAATTCAGATAATTTGCAAGTAGGGAAGCAACCGGGCAGGTATGGCTTAGCAGTTGAGATATTTAAAAACAGAAGTTTAGTGGTAGATAACTTAAGCTTATTATTACGTCAACTTCGCCTGCAGGCCAGCCGTAAGTTTGCTTTAAGCCAGACCTTAACCAAGCTGCAGCAAGTCATTGACAGCTTTTATAACAGCCACCACTTGGCCGGCTGGCAGCAGGAAGTCAGTGCACTGGAAACTGTCCGGGACCGGATTGTGGACTATATGATGAAGTTGGAAAATTATCTGCGGGACTTATTTGAAACGATTGAAGGACCAGTCAGCCGTGAGCTTTATATTGAACCTGCTTCTTTACCGGCCCAGCTGTTTGACCAAATGAAGCAAGACTTAATTCCGGCTTTAAAGGGGTTGGAAAAGCTGGAAGACTTTGATCTCAAGCAGCCAGAGGATCTGCGTCTTTATTACAAGATGAAAGAATTAATTAAGAATATTAAACAGCTGGCTTACTTTAACAACAGCTCTAGAGAAGATCACAGCTCTTATTTAATTTTACGCGCCGACCAATACGATCACAGCTTCTATCAAATAAGCTGGATTCAAAAAGTATTGACAGTAGCTCCGCAGGTCAGCGACTTCTTCCATGCTTTTAAAGCTGGTCTTTTCATCAGCCCGGGAGACGCTAAATACCGTCAAAAAACAGGTACCTATCAAGCCTTAGGGCTGGATGGATTCAAATATTTAAGGCTGGAGCCACCAAAAATGCCGGCGATTGAGATGGTATTGCCGGGTGAATTTTTAGAAAGTAAAAAAGATTTTGATCATTCCTTTGATTCGCAAATTAAACGGCTGGCCCTGCTTATCGATCAACAATGGTTTGAAGAAAAAAAACTGCTGCCTCTTACTTTAGTGGTTATTAATAACCGTCAACAGGCTTTGGATGCCTACCGCATGCTGCGCAAAAAATTATCTCATATCGAGCAATTAATGGTTTTAAGCCAGCATGTAAGCGGCAGTTTAAATAAAATTAAACGATATGTCTATGAATTGAAGCCGGTGGTTGTTATAATTCAATGGCAAAGTATTTTAAATCATCAGTGGGGAATCGATGACCTCGAGTCGGATTTATATTGGGTCCGCTTGCCCTTCAACTCCTTGAAAAACAGTCAAATAAGGGCAAAGGCAGATTATCTCAAGCTTGAAGAAGAAGAAGTTTTCAGTAAAATTCTCTTACCTCAGATGATGGATGACTGGGTAATTGCTCTGGACTTTTTCGACCAGGCTTTTGATATTCATGAATGGTCCTTACTCGATGAGCGGATTTTCACTAAGTATTATTCAAGTGAAATCCGGAAGGGACTGGAAGAAACAATCCAGTTTAATTTGAAATACGAATAATAAAAGTCAGTGAAGGAATATTAAAAACTGAGCCAGATTAAATACTTTAGAAGCTTTTAAAGGAGACAATTATATTGAATCGCAGAACCATCTCTATTTTAACGTTTATTGTGCTGCTGATTATGATATTTCTACTGGCCATTTTTATGGGCAGTCAATCCAGCATCACACAAGCGCAGCAGGAGGCCTTGCAGTTAGTCGAAGTGGATTATACAGTTGATAATGTTAATCAATTTTATTGGACCACAACAGATGCAAGTTATTTCAGCATGGACTTTTCGACCGATACCGGCGAGCGCTACTATGCTATTATTGAACAGGAGGGCGGGGATACCGTTTATTATCCTGAAGCAGATATTATTTCAGAATCGGATGCTTTGGCTATTACGGCCAGTGAAGTAGAAAATCCTGATATAATGCAAGCGCGTCTTGGAAAGTATCAAGGGGATCCCGTCTGGGAGTTAACCCTTAAAAACGACAATGGCACTATTTCTTATTATATTTTAGATGCTCAAAGCGGGGAATGGATTCAAACCATTTCAAACATTTAACAAAATGGCAGTAACTTTTATAAAGGCTGTTTATGCTTTTATAATTTAAAATAGTGAAAATTTTAGGAGGATTTTATGAATACAATAACGATGAATCAAGCCGGAAATTTCGTGGATCAAGAAGTTATAGTGAATGCTTGGTTAACGAATAAACGCTCATCGGGTAAAATTGCTTTTTTACAGTTAAGAGACGGTAAGGCTTATTTTCAAGGAATCGTTTTAAAAGCTGAAGTTGGAGAGGAACTTTTTGAGCAGGCAAAAGGACTGCATCAAGAAACCAGCCTGCGTTTAACAGGAGTTGTCCAATCAGATGACCGGTCTGCTTTAGGCTATGAATTATTAGTGAAATCTTTTGAAGTTATTGGAGAGTCTGAAGATTATCCGATTACTCCTAAAGAACATGGAACGGATTTTTTAATGGATCACCGTCACTTATGGCTGCGTTCCACACGTCAACATGCAATTATGCAAGTACGTAATGAAATTATACGAGCGACTTATGAGTTTTATAATGACCGTGGGTTTGTTAAGATCGATCCTCCTATTTTAACTGGTTCTTCTCCAGAAGGAACCACGGAACTCTTCCATACTAAGTATTTTGACGAAGATGCTTTTCTTTCTCAATCAGGCCAGCTGTATTTAGAAGCAGCAGCGATGGCTTTTGGAAAAGTATTTTCTTTTGGGCCAACTTTCCGTGCTGAAAAGTCTAAAACACGCCGTCATTTAATCGAGTTTTGGATGATGGAGCCTGAAATGGCTTTTGTCGATCATAATGAAAGTTTAGAAATTCAAGAACAGTATGTAGCTTATTTAGTTCGAAGCGTCATTGATAATTGCGCTTTGGCCTTAAAAACTTTAGAACGTGATTTGGAAGTTTTAGAGCAGTATACCAAAACGCCTTATCCTCGCATCGAGTATGGAGATGCTGTTAAGTTATTACAAGAAAACGGCTTCGATGATATTGAGTGGGGAGATGACTTCGGTTCGCCTCATGAAACTTATATCGCAAGTCAATACGAGCAGCCGGTCTTTATTATCAACTGGCCGAAATCGACTAAACCATTCTATATGAAAATTAATCCGGAAAACCCGGAAACAGTCTTGAACGCTGATATGATTGCTCCTGAAGGATATGGAGAAATTATTGGAGGCTCACAGCGGATTGATGATTACGACACCTTAGCCGAAAACATCAAAGAGTGGGGCTTGGATCCGGAAGTTTATAGCTGGTATCTCGACTTACGTAAATACGGTAGTGTGCCGCATTCTGGATTTGGTATTGGCTTGGAACGTGCGGTTGCGTGGATTTCGGGTGTCGAACATATACGTGAAACTTCTCCATTCCCACGTTTATTAAACCGTTTATACCCATAAAACGCTTGACTAATCGGCGTTAAGAGAAAGGATGAACTCATGAAAGAATCAATCTATGATTGGATGAAGGCTGGCTATACTATAGTGCCTAACGTGTTCATCAAACGTTTTTCACAGTTGAAATTATCTGCTGATGAATTTGTGTTAGTTGTTTACTTATTGATGCAAATTAACCATGAGCAGCCCAATGGGGATATGATTAAGCTTTCCCACCAACTTGGATGGGACAATGAAAAAGTTTATGAAGTATTAAATTCTTTAATGGAAAAGAATTATCTTGATATCGAGCTGCAGCCTGATGAAGAAGGTAAACAAACGGACCATTATACATTGCGTCCATTATTTGATGCAGTAGACCAGTTACTTAATCAAAAGAAAACTGGCAGCACTCATCAAACCCAAAACAGCTCTTTACCCAATAACGGCTACTCTTACAGTCCACAGCAAGTCGATCCTAAAGAATATATCTCGACGATTGTAGGACTTGTTCAAGAAGAATTTGGACGTGCCTTATCCAGTTTAGAAACTGAATGTATCGCCAAGTGGTTTCTGGAAGATGAATATGATTACGAGCTGGTTCGACTGGCAATCAGAGAAGCTGTCATCCGTCAGGCTTTTAATCTCAAATACATCGACCGGATCTTAATCAATTGGGAAAACAGCAACATTAAAACGGCAGCAGAAGCTGAACTTGCAATCAGCCAGTTTCCTTCAAAAGGGGACAAGCAACAATCTTCAACCAATCAATTTCAAGGACAGAACACCTTTGCCGGCCGCCAGGCTGCCAATAATGCTTACGATACCATTCAATTCCCTGACATTGACTGGGACAACCGATAAACTAAATAAAGCAGGAATAAAAGATGAAAGTCTTTTGTTCCTGCTTTTTTTATTGAGAATGGAGACAAAAAAATTAGAAGGTGGGCCTTCAGCCTTTCAGGTCCCTCGTCAAAACCACCAAGGACCTGCACTCATTTTGTTAAATGAAAAAGGAGCCTGAACAATAGAGAAATACTCTATGTCAGGCTCCTTTTTATCCTTAACCTGGAGGGTAAGGATTGTTTTGACTATTTGGACTGTTCAATATCTCATTCAACAATTCCTGCCCCGTTGGGTCATCCGGTTGAGGCGGCGTTCCCGGCGGATTGTTCGGATCATTCGGATCGTTAATGCCATCCTCATCAGTCTCTTCAGTTGTTTCTTCTTCCGTCGTTTCCTCTTCCGATGTTTCTTCAGTGGTTTCTTCAGAAACTAAGTCAAAAGTAATGACTAAAGTATCAGACCATGAATTACCTTCGATAATTCTTAAGCGGATTTCATAGTATCCAAGTTCAGCAGCTGGGATGACATAACCAGTATCACGTCCTGTATAAACTACGGTCCCATTCACACTTAATTCGAAGACTCCCGCTTCACTTTGGATTGGGTTCCAGAAAGCTTCGATGGTTTTAGCTTCCTCATTGTAATAAGCATCAAATCCAGAAGGCGGGCTGACTACCCGGAAATCTTCAGATACCTGGGTTGGTTCTGAACCGCGGATAAAGAGTTCGTTTGAACGTAAATTACTCGGGGTATAGGCGCTCGGCTTTTTGATCGGGTTGGTATATTTTTCAATCTCCATTTCAGTGACTGAATTTGGTTTCTGCCAATCAGTAACCGGAACATCCCGCATCATAAAGGTCATCATTTCGTGATAAATCATCTGCGGAATACGGGTATCTTCCAAAGTTAAATAATTACCAGCTTGAAGCGGGTTATCATAGCCTACCCAGGATGCGATCGCAAACTGAGGGGAAATACCGGCATACCAGCCGTCTGGTGCAGCGTAAGTAGAAGAGTCCAAGCCTAGCTGTGCCAGCTGATCCTCTGTATAGTTGGTGGTTCCTGTTTTTCCGGCGTGATAGAGATTATCTATTTGAGCCGCACTGGCGAATGGCCCCGGCACACCTTTTAGAACATCGACCAGCATATAAGCAGTTGAATCTTTCATAGCCTGCCTTGGATCAGATACAAATTCCTGGACCGTTCCTGCCTGAGTAACCACCCGTTTAACTGTATAAGGCTGATGGTAGACACCATAATTGGCAATGGTTGCATAAGCGGCAGATAACTGAATAGGGGACATCTCGCCTCCGATAGAGTTGGATTCCACTAATTCACGTTGATTGTTATTAGTAATGTTAATATCCATTTTTTGTAAAAAGGAATAGGCTTGATCTAAACCAACATCCTGCAGCATCTTCAATGCCGGAATATTTCTTGAACCCGATAAAGCTTCGCGCAGGGTCTGCTTGCCTTTATAGGCGAAGTCGTAGTTATAAATTTCGTCACCATT
This sequence comes from uncultured Facklamia sp., assembly GCA_964471435.1. Taxonomy (GTDB): domain Bacteria; phylum Bacillota; class Bacilli; order Lactobacillales; family Aerococcaceae; genus Facklamia. Next base: position 9,857 of record CAYYGA010000002.1, on the reverse strand, counting down.
ACTGTAGCTGTAAGCTTCATCCACTACTAATGTACCGGTTGAATAATTTAAATATTCAATAGCCGGTCCGTAAGCCGATAATGGTTTCATGGTCGAACCTACCGAACGATTTAAAGTATCTGCCCGGTTTAACCCCATAGCCACTTCTTGATTACGCCCGCCGATCACCGCATACAATTCTCCCGTATCGACATCTACAACCGATACAGCTGTCTGCATCTGTTGATCAGGGAAGAGCTCACCGTGTTCATTATGCACCGTTTCATATAAATGACGCTGGGCATTTAAATCAAGATTGGTATAAACTTCCACACCATCGGTAAAGATATTGATATTCATTTTATCTTGAACTTCCTGTGAGACCATATCAAGATAAGCATCAATAATTAAATCCATTTCAGTAACAGTCGCATCCGATAAAGGCTGCAGCATTGATTCAATCGAGACATTGACTGCTTCTTGATGTTCCTGACTGGAAATCATACCGCGCTCCAACATCACATCCAGCACTAAGTCACGCCGAACTTTTGCATCCTGCGGATAAGCATAAGGATCATACTGCGAAGGAGCCTGCGGAATACCTGCTAAAAGGGCGGCTTCCGGTAAATTAATTTCTTCAATATTTTTACCGAAAAATGTTTGCGCCGCTGTTTTAGCACCGTAGACATTATTGGAGTAGAACATTTTATTAAGATAGAGAGTTAAAATCTCATCTTTAGAAAGTTTCTGTTCAATATCGACTGCCAGCCAGGCTTCCTGGGCTTTTCTTTCTAAGGTTTGATCTTGAAAATCAGTCGAGAAGACCGAAAGCTTTACCAACTGCTGGGTAATAGTCGAACCACCTTGCTCGATTTCACCCGATTGGAGGTTAGCTAAGGCTGCACCAATAATTCGGACCGGATCGACACCTCGGTGATCATAAAAACGTGAATCCTCAATAGCAAGAACCGCATCTTTTAACACCGGTGGAATCTCTTGCGACTCCATCAAGTCACGGTTTTGACCACCAAGCGACTTAATCAGCTGGCCGTCACGGTCGTAGACCTTACTTGAAACTTGTCCTCTTAAATCTTCCATCGTTAAATCTGGTGCGGACATGGCGTAATAAGTAAAAAGACCGCCGCCTGCCAAGAGGGCAAGCACTCCTAAGCCAATAATAAAGAAGAAAATCCGTTTAGCCCATTTGCCTTTACCGGAAGGTTTTTTATTTGGTCCAGGAGGTCTTCCATTGGAATTATTTCTGGTTTTCTTTCTTTCATAACGTTTTCGTTCAACACGGCTGCCTGTAACCATACTTCACTTCCTTTCTAAGTATGTAAACTGTTTATAACAGTTGAGTAGTGAAATAAGCATTTTAATTAATACTTTCTAAATAACTGTCTAAAGCTTGAAGATAATCAATCATGGGCAAAATTCCCTGGGGACATTCCACCCCTTTTTCCTCAATATAATCATAAGGAATACTGGCTTTATCAGTCGATTTTAAAAAAGCTTCCAACTCCGGATAAGCGAGTAAAAAGATTTTTTGATGTTCCCGAAATGAAAAGAGCATAAAAACAATACCGCCTTGTTGATGACAAAGCTCCATATGTTTTAGTTGATGGCTGTGTAAGTTAGCCAGCGGGAAACTTGTTTTATTAGTTGTTTCTTTAGTTTCAAAATCAATATACCGTCCCTGGTAGACACCGTTATAGTCTGTAGTCGATGCCTGGCGGTAATAAGCTTCAGTAATCCGGGCTGCCGACCGTTTAGGGTAATCCACTTTTACTACCTGAATCGGTGTCGGCTTTTTATGAATCACTGCCAGTTGGCGTTCCATATAATAAAGATTGGATTGATTGATTCTTTCTTCAAAAGACATTCCCCGGCTGCCATAGTTTGCTTTTTTCTTTTTAAGTTTAAATTTATTTTTTTTGATTCGATGGTTTTGAGGTCCCTGCCCGGCAGGATATTTGACCATATTAATCGCCCCCAACTTTTCCTATTATACCTAAAGAATTCCTTGGAAGGTAGAAGATTTATTGTTTAGGTTTTAAATTTGTAAAATATTACTATAATATAGAAGGAAGCCTCCTATTATTGTAAACTAACTCTAGCAGAAATTAGTGAATTTTTTTAGAAATATTCTAGAATAATGAAAAATGGTTTACAAAAGGGAGAACTTCCTATAAAATATAAAGGTATGTATATTAACAGTTGTGGAGGATAGATTTAAAATGACAACAAACTTTGAAAAAACTTCAGCAAATGAAGGAACATTAACTTTTGAAATACCATTAGAAGAAGTTAATAAAAGCTTAGACCAAGTTTATAAGCGCGTGCGTAAAAACATCTCTGTACCAGGATTCCGTAAAGGGAAAGTCCCACGCCAAATCTTCAATAATGTTTACGGTGAAGCAGCTTTATATGAAGATGCTTTAAACCAATTATTACCTGTTTACTATCAAAAGGCCGTTGATGAAAAAGAGTTGGAAGTTGTTGCCCAGCCTGAAATTGATGTTAAATCAATGGAAAAAGGGCAACCGTGGGTAATTGAAGCTAAAGTAACTTTAAAACCAGAAGTTAAATTAGGTCAATATAAAGACTTAACGGTTGAAAAACAAGACCGTGAAGTAAAAGAAGAAGAAGTAGAAGCACGTCTTGAATTAAAACGTCAAGAATTAGCTGAATTAGCTGTAACTGAAGAAGCAGCTGCTGAAGGCAATACTGTTGTAATTGATTACGAAGGATCTGTAGATGGTGAAGTGTTTGAAGGCGGACAAGCTGAAAACCATTCATTAGAATTAGGTTCTGGATCATTTATTCCAGGTTTCGAAGAACAATTAATCGGTGCTAAACCAGGCGAAGAGTTAGATGTTAATGTAACTTTCCCGGAAGAGTACCATGCTGAAGAATTAGCAGGTAAAGAAGCAGTTTTCAAAGTTAAAGTTCATGAGGTAAAAGTAAAAGAAATCCCTGAATTAGACGATGAATTCGCTAAAGATGCCGACGACGAAGTTGAAACATTAGATGAGTTAAAAAACAAAATCCGTGTTCAACTTCAAGAAGACAAAGAAGAACAGGCTAAAGAGTTAGTAGAAGACGCTGCATTACGTCAAGCAGTTGAAAATGCAGAAGTCGTTGAACTTCCAGAAGCCATGGTTCACGAAGAAGTTCACCGTCAAATGGATCACTTCTTAAACAACTTAAAACGCCAGGGAATCAATGAAGACTTATACTATCAAATTTCTGGCACAACAAAAGAAGACTTACATGACCAATTTAGTGAAGAAGCTGAATTGAGAACTAAAACTAACTTAGTTTTAGAAGCAATTGTTGAAGCTGAAAATATCGAAGTGTCTGACGAAGAAAAGACAGAAGAGGTTGCCTTACTTTCCGAACAATACGGAATGGAAGCAGACCAAGTACGTCAATACGTAACAGAAGACATGCTTGAATCAGATATCCGTCTGAAAAAAGCTATGAGCTTAATTGTTGACACTGTCGAAGAAAAGTAAGACAATAGTAGAGTAAAAAGAAGTCTGGATTTAACAGTTGACTAATTAATTTAAATAATAACTTTTAAAAGAGGGATTGCAGATGGATGTCGATTGGAGACTTTCAGCATCCCTTTTTTGAACTTTTAACCTTCCAAGTTCTACTATGATAATCATTCACATTTTTAATTTAGAATGAAACATCTCATATAGTTACAGAGTCTTCCGTAAGGAATAGTGGCTGCTTGCAGCCATGTCTAAGGACGAAATGCGAATTACTCAGTGTCGCGCGTCAGCGCATACACTGAGTTTAAGGCTTGAGAGCCTTGAGACTACAGGCTC
>CAYYGA010000002.1:0-5939 GCA_964471435.1 uncultured Facklamia sp. | reverse complement strand
GTCCCATGGCCGCAAGCAGCCACTATTCCTGAAGGAAGACACCCCATGTTTATGAACAATATTCAAAATCGTTCCAACCATAAAGACTATTACTAAAAACAGCAACCAAATAACAAGGAGGATATATGGCGAAAACAACCAACATTCAAGACTATTTTTGTTCTTTTTGTGGGAAGTCACAAGATGAAGTAAATAAAATCATTGCAGGACCGGATGTCTATATCTGTGATGAATGTGTTGAATTATGTATGTCGATTATTGAAGAAGAAAAAAGATTTGAACGCCGCGCAGATCCTATCCAAATCTTAAAACCGCAAGAAATTTCGGCTAAACTGGATGAATATGTAATTGGGCAGGAGGAAGCTAAAAGGGCCTTATCCGTTGCTGTTTACAATCACTATAAACGGATTAACTACCAAGTAGAAGAGAAGGACGATATCGAGCTGCAAAAATCTAATATTTGTATTATTGGACCTACCGGTTCCGGTAAAACTTATTTAGCCCAAAGCTTAGCCCGTATTATTAACGTTCCTTTTGCAATTGCAGATGCGACAACCTTAACAGAAGCAGGCTATGTCGGTGAAGACGTCGAAAACGTCTTACTCAAACTGGTCCAAGCAGCAGATTATGATATTGAACGGGCCGAAAAAGGAATTATCTATATTGATGAGATCGATAAAATCTCTCGTAAATCTGAAAATACATCCATTACACGTGATGTATCCGGTGAAGGTGTTCAGCAGGCCTTACTAAAAATATTAGAAGGAACTGAAGCCAACATTCCACCTAAAGGCGGACGTAAGCATCCGGGACAAGAATTTCTTAAAATGGATACCAGTCAAATACTCTTCGTTGTCGGTGGAGCCTTTGATGGTATTGAAACCATTATTAAAGAACGCTTAGGAGCCAAGGTAATTGGATTTGGCACGAATACCAATCAGGAAAATACCCTTCACTCGGAAAACATCATGCAGCATGCCACACCGGAAGACTTATTAAAATTTGGTCTGATTCCGGAATTTATCGGCCGTCTGCCAATTTTAACCGTTTTAAACGAATTAACTGAAGATGATTTGGTCCGTATTTTAACCGAACCAAAAAATGCCCTCGTAAAACAATACCAACGGTTACTTGAAATGGAAGAAGTCGACTTGGAATTTGATGAAGAAGCTTTACGTGCGATTGCAGATAAAGCCATTGACAGAGAAATCGGTGCCCGTGGATTACGTTCCATCATCGAAAATGTCATGCTGAATGTCATGTACGAAGTACCTGGACGCGACGATGTCAAACGCATTGTCATCACACCTGAAACCGTTGAAGGACAGGAAGAACCTCTCTATTTCAATGACGAAAACCGAAAGATTTCATAATAATAGCAGTCACTTTAAAATTTAAACCGATACTTCTTATAAGTACTTAAGAAGCCGTCTTATATCTATGAAAGCAATGAGCAATCTCAGTCGATCAGCATAACTTCGAAAGAGATTGCTGTTTTCATGTATAAATAAAAAGGTCTCTATCTTTTAAGAAGAGTCATGCAAATTTAAAGCTGCCATCATTTTTATAAAAACCACGAAAGGGGTGAGGCTGTGATAGTTAAAGACGCAAGTTTAGTTATATCAGCAGTCAGACCGGAACAATATCCGGCAGATCATTTACCAGAAGTCGCTTTAGCAGGACGCTCCAATGTCGGAAAGTCTTCTTTTGTTAATAAAATGATCAAACGTAAAGGATTAGCCAGAACTTCAGGCCAGCCTGGCAAAACCCAGACTTTGAATTTCTATATCATCAATAATCAATTTCGATTTGTAGATGTCCCCGGTTATGGTTATGCCCGAGTGTCTAAAACAGACCGGGCGAAGTGGGAAGAGATGAATCAAGTCTTCTTACAACAAAGAGAAAATATCCAATTATTACTATTATTGATGGATATTCGCCATGAACCAACTGCTTTAGACAAAGAAATGTACGCCTTCGCAGAAGAATTAGACATTCCCTTTGCCATTGTATTAACTAAATATGATAAAATAAAAAAAAGTCAGTTAAACAAGCACTTATCACTTTATAAAAAAGCCTTGAATTTACCATCGACGGATGCTCTTTTCTATTTTTCAGCTGAAACCGGAGAAGGGTCAGAAGAAATCTGGGAGATTATTGAAGAATTTATAGAGGAAGCATAAAGCTTTTCCCTATGAAAGTTGTTGGAAGGTTATCGAAAAAGGATGTGAAAAATGAGTCGCATACCTAATGAAGTCATTGATGAAATTCGCTCTAAAGTAAATATTGTCGATGTAATCGGTCAATATGTGGAATTGACCAAAAGAGGGCAAAGCTATCAAGCATCTTGTCCTTTTCATGAGGATCGCAATCCCTCATTTTCGATTCATCCAGGCAAACAAATTTTTAAGTGTTTTTCATGTGATCGAGGCGGCAATGTTTTTGGTTTTATCCAGGAAATAGAAAATGTTAATTTTGTTGAAGCAGTAAAAAAGGTAGCCGAAATAGCCAATATCCAAATCGATGAAAGTTTTACCCAGCCGGCCAGTCAAGCTCAATATACGCCGCTGCAGGAAAAGCTCTATCAAATTCATGAAAAAGCGCGCGAGTTTTATCATTACTATTTAATGAGTACGCAAAATGGGCAGCCTGCCTATGAGTATTTAATCAACCGTCAATTAAGCAAGGAAACATTGAGTCTCTTCAGCTTAGGCTTAGCCCCGGAAAAATCAGAGTTATTGTTAGCTTTTTTAGGAGATGAATTTGAGCAGGAAGAATTGATTGCTTCTGGTATATTCTATTTAAATGAACACAGTCAGCAGTTAGTCGACCGTTTTAACGGCAGAATTATTTTTCCTTTACGCGACCGAAATGGCCGAACCATTGCTTTTTCAGCCAGACAGTATATTCAAACAGACCGCCGTCAGGGGAAATATGTCAATTCACCCGAAACTGAAATATTTCGTAAAAGTAACTTGATTTATAATATCGATTTAGCAAGGCCGCATATTCAAAAAACGCGTCAAGTATTGGTTTGTGAAGGCTTCATGGATGTAATTGCCCTTTCCCAAGCAGGTTTTAATTATTCGGTGGCGACCATGGGAACGAGTATGACTCAAGAGCAGTTAAGCTTTTTAAGTAAAATGGCTCAAGAAATTATATTTGTTTTTGATGGGGATGAGGCGGGTCAAAAAGCAACCGCCCGTGCCATGGACATGGTCAAAGATTTTAAAAATGTGCAGGCGAAATCAATTACCATTCCGCAAGGAAAAGATCCTGATGATTGGTTGCAAACAAAAGGATCGGATGGTTTCCAACAGTTAATCAATACAGCCCAGTCAGCCTTTGTTTTCCAAAGAAATTATTTGCGGAAAAAGTTTAATTTTGATAATAAACAAGAATTGGCTGCTTATATTGAGGGTGTTGTCAAAATGATTGCTGCTATCAATTCACCGATTGAACGACAGCTTTACATTAGTGAGCTGGCGCAGGAATTTAATTTGCAAGAAGAAGTCATTCAGGAGCAGTTAGCCAGGATTCAGTCAGGCTTTCATCGCACAAAAGACCGCAGCAGGACCAGGACATCTCGTCAAGCAGCAGAGTCAGACGCTTTTGAAAGTGGTAGCTTAACCTCTCATCCAGCCGGAAACCGGCTGGAGTTACTAGAGGTTAAATCATCCAAAGCTTTTAATAGTGAGAAACTCTTTTTAGCTCAGTTGATTTATCATTCCTCTGCCTGGTCATTTATTGACCAGTTGACAGAATTACCTATTTTATATCATGATTTTGCCCAACAGGCTTTAATTGAGCTGGTGACTTACTACTATGCCGGCAATCGATTGCCTTTAAGCGGGATTATTGATAAAATTGAAAATACGAATTTAAAATATTTCATTGAACAAATTATGTGGGAGTATGTTGATTTAGGCTATTCGGAACAAATTATGATCGATTGTTTAAAGGTGGTCAATGAGGCTTTTATAGAACTCGAAATCAAAGAATTGTCGCAAAAATGCCAAACTTTAATGGCTCACCAGGAGCAGGAGGAAGCAGAGCGCCTTATTCATAAAATATTATCATTACAACGCCAATTGAAAATACAATCTTAGGGGGCATGCAAATGGCTAAAGAAGAAAAAGAATTATTAAATGTTGACAAAGAAAGAAAAGAAAAATTAGAAGATCCTTCAAGTGATACGAATCTGACGGATAATGAAGCAGAAACAGCGGATAAAGTAGCGGAAGAAGGAATTAAAGAAGTTCTTTCTGATGAACCCAAATCAAGTATCGATGTGGTAGCACAGGAAGAAGAAGTAAAAAAAGAAGCAGCTAAAAAAAAGAAAGCTGCGCCAAAGAAAGCTAAAAAAGAAGAAACCACTGATTTAACTTTAACTTTAGAAGAAGCTACTAAAGAGTTAATCGCAAATAAAAAAACATTGGGACAGATTCACTATGATGAATTAACGAAACAAATCGCTTCTCCTTATAATCTAGAAGCAGATGATATTGATAAATTAATTCAAACGGTGGAAGACCAGGGAATTTCGGTAGTTGGAGACGACGGCGGACCGACTAAGCAGCAGATGGTCCGTTCAGAAGGAAAAGAAACAATGACAGCCGCTCAAAAAGCAGCTGCCTCCAAAGTTAAAGTGGCGGATCCAGTCCGGATGTATTTAAAAGAAATCGGCCGGGTTGATTTATTAACGGCTGAAGAAGAAGTAGAATTAGCCATCCGTATTCTTGATGAAGATGACTTAGCTAAGCAGGAATTGGCAGAAGCCAACTTACGCTTGGTAGTTTCGATTGCTAAACGTTATGTGGGCCGCGGCATGAGCTTCCTGGATTTAATTCAAGAAGGAAATATGGGCTTAATGAAAGCCGTTGAAAAATTTGACCATACTAAAGGGTTTAAATTCTCAACGTATGCTACTTGGTGGATTCGCCAGGCCATCACACGGGCGATTGCTGACCAGGCGAGAACGATTCGTATACCCGTTCATATGGTCGAAACTATTAACAAGTTAGTCAGAGTTCAACGTCAACTTTTACAAGATTTAGGCCGGGAACCTACACCAGAAGAAATCGGTGCTGAAATGGACCTGCCGACTGAAAAGGTAAGAGATATCTTAAAGATTGCCCAAGAACCAGTTTCTTTAGAAACTCCCATCGGAGAAGAAGATGACTCCCACTTAGGTGACTTTATCGAAGATGACGGCGCGCTCAGTCCTGAAGATTACACTTCTTCAGCTCTACTGCGTGAGCAGTTGGAAGATGTGTTAGATACTTTAACTGATCGTGAAGAAAACGTCCTGCGTCTGCGTTTTGGTTTGGATGATGGAAACATCCGCACTTTAGAGCAGGTTGGTAAGGTGTTTGGAGTAACCCGTGAGCGGATTCGTCAAATAGAAGCCAAAGCTCTTCGTAAATTACGCCACCCAAGCCGTTCAAAACAACTGAAAGATTTTTTAGAATAAAAAGAAACTATCTTTTCTCCGGCTCATCCTCAGTGATGAAGCTGGAGTTTTTTTGTTTAAATTTTATTCCTTACTTATGAATCAAGGAGTGATTAGGTTAAGAAGGTAACAAAAATAAACCGCTTCACCAAACTAACTGATATATCCTAGTAGCGGGACCGTCTAAAGCCAAGGTCTTTAGACTTGCTTTGCTATTCTCTTCGTAAGAAGTAAAACTTCTAACGAAGAGATATGCGCAAAGTCATCCTCTAGGCTACTAGGATATATCAATTAGTTTGGTTACGCTCTCTTCATGATACATGACATAGTTTCTAAAGCCGAAAGTCATAAGATAATATCTAGTCTAGGGCTATGTCATAAGTTAAATATAACTTTAATTCTATAAATTAGATGTTGTGTAATATGGTTGTATAAGATTGGTTTTAAACACTGACTTATGACGCAGCCCCAGACGCTCCCGTAGCTT
>CAYYGA010000001.1:86183-213773 GCA_964471435.1 uncultured Facklamia sp. | reverse complement strand
GTATAGAAGAAATGGTTAAAGGACATTTAGGCTTAGAATAAGTCTTTTTAAAAAGTATAATTTAAAATGAAATACTACCCTTTTATCACCTCAGTTATCTGGGGTGGTTTTTTTAATAAACTATTCGTGAAACAAAAGCTGTGTGGTATAATTTAAATAGCAGTAAAGAGTATTTCGGCACCCTTCTAAAAGTTTTACAGCCATATAAGGAATCAATTCGAGAGGTGATAAGATGGCATTCGACTATGATTTAGATTTTGAAAAGATCAATTTTCGTGAACAACCTGAATTGTACAAAGTGGGGCGAGGGGAGCAGGGTGTTTTATTGGTCGAACCCTATAAAAGTGAAATTCTTCCCCACTGGCGCTTTAAAACACCTGAAATTGCGACTAATTCGTCTGAGAAGATTTTTCAAATGTATTTAGACTACAAAGCAGACCAGGATTTTGTCGGAATGGATATGGCTCGAAAGTTTCTTCAAATGGGCTACACACGTTCCAGACGTTATGCTAATTATAAAGGCGGCAGAAAATATGACGAGAATGGTGAAATAAAAGAAAGAACAATCGATGAAGAGAAAGCGAAATCAGCGGCTATTTTTGAAGAGAAATGGATAATAGTCCGAGAAGATGAAGAGTATTTAAAGCTGAAAAAAAACCATCAAAAGCAATATGGTTAACTATTAAATATTCATCGGCTTTAAAAATGAATCAGACTTATTAGAAGGTCTATTTTTTAATGAAGGCAGATATGGAAAAAGTAATACAAACATTTATAAGGGACTCAGGAGGGAATGTTACTGAGTCTTTTTGTTTTATAATTTACGCATAAATTAACTTACTAATATAATAAATCAGCTTGTTTATACCTTTGAAGTTAATGATTCAGAAGAACAAAATTTGTAACTCTTTTTAAGTTATTAAATACTATGTAAATCATTAAAGATATTCAAGCCTAAAAAAAGATATGCCCCATTCATTCTCTGTTTAAGCGGGGCATATCCTTAAGAATTATTCAAATGTTCTATAGTCTAATAGTTAATTAATTGCCTGTCCGCCTGTTGCGCCATAAATTTGGCCGGTGACGTAACTTGCTTCTGCGGAAGCTAAAAAGACATAAATAGGAGCTAATTCTACCGGTTGGCCGGCACGGCCTAAATCAGCGTTCTGGCCAAACTCTGGAATATCTTCTTTGGGTTGTCCTCCATCTAATTGAAGAGGCGTCCAGAAAGGTCCCGGGGCAACACCATTGACTCGGATTCCTTTAGGGGCAAAGTAAGAAGAGAGGTTCATCGTAAAGTTAGAAATCGCTCCTTTAGTAGCAGCATAATCCATTAAAGTAGTACTTGGATTAAAGGATTGAACAGAAGTGGTCGTGATAATACTGGCACCTGGCTTTAAATGCTTTTCAGCTTCTTTAGCCGCTTCAAACATGCTGATAATATTAACTTTAAAAGTATCATTAACTTGTTCCATACTTAAGTCAGCTAATTCCTTTTGAGCAAACTGCTGCGCAGCATTCAAGACCAAAATATCCAAACTGCCAAAATCATCCACTACTTTTTGAATAATCCCGCTGATCACCCCGTCCTGACGGAAGTCACCTTCAAACATAGAGGCTTTTACACCGCAGTCTTTAATGATATCTAAAACTTCCTGAGCGTCCGGCTCTTCCCCAGGAATATAATGAATCGCGACATTTGCTCCTTCACGCGCGTAGGCAATCGCAGCTGCCCTTCCGATACCTGAATCAGCACCCGTAATTAAAGCATTCATACCGGCTAAGCGGCCGTTGCCTTTATAAGATTCTTCACCACAGTCCGGTTTAGGCTTCATATCTTTTTGAAGCGCCGGAGATTGTTCGAAATTATCTGTAGAATACTCCGTATTATAATAGTACATTTTACGAGGATCTTGCATTTTGTCAGTCATACCTTATTCCTCCTTGTATTTGATAAATACAGCTTAACACAAAGGGTATAGTAGAATAAATTAAAACGATTCAAGGATTAAATAGAAGGACTTACCTTTATTACAGCATTATTTGATACTAAAAAATGTCTTATATAAACTATAAGTGGTCGCAGGATATTGAAAAAGTTCTCTATCCGTGTCTTTTCAGAATATGGTATACTCAACTAAGATGATTAAGGAGAGTATGGGAGGTGTACCCGATCGAAGTTAATAGGAAAACAATGAAAGAAGCCTTTGTAGTAGGCGATATCCACGGTATGTTTGAAGAGCTTGATCTTTTATTAACTTTTTGGAGATCTACTGACCAGCAATTAATTTTTGTAGGAGACTATATCGATCGTGGGTATGCTTCTGCTAAGGTTCTTAAATGTATATGGGAGCTTGAAAAAGATTACCAGGCAATTTGCTTAAGAGGCAACCATGAAGAAATGCTGTTAAATTATCTTAAAAATCCTACCAGCTATTTTAATCACTATATAATAAATGGGGGAGCATCTACTCTCAGCCAATTATTAGAAATTGAAGAAGAAAGTATTGTTAAATCCCAAGCTCGTAAACTTGCCCGTCAAATTAAAAGCCACTTCCCTCACTTAGAAGAGTGGTTAACTCAACGGCCTTACTTTACGACTTATGGTAATTTTATTATCGTCCATGCAGGGGTTGATTTAAGTCTGAATGACTGGCAAAATACTTCTTCACATGATTTTTTATGGCTGCGTGATAAATTTCATTCAGCTCCCAATACGACCAATAAACAAATTATTTTCGGTCATACACCCAATATGGTCTTACATCAGAATTATCATGATGCTTCCGTTTGGCGTGAAGATATGAAGTGGGGAATTGACGGCGGATGTGTGTATGGAGGGGAGCTCCACGCTTTGCAGATTCGCCCCAATGTTGTAGTCGATATATATTCTGTTCCCGTTTTAGAAGGAGATATTAATGCCACAAGTTGATTTACAAAACAGTCTGGTTGGTCAAATTAGCCAGCAGTTAAAAATAAAAAATAAACAAGTCGCAGCAGTACTAAATCTATTAGAAGAAGGGAATACGATTCCTTTTATTGCACGATACCGTAAAGAAGCTACCGGCTCCTTAGATGAAGTGCAAATACATGATATAGACAAGGAGTACCGCTATGCGCTTAACCTGTCTAAGCGAAAAGAAGAAGTTGCCGCTGCGATTGAAGAGCAGGGGAAATTAAATCCCGAGCTAATTGAACAGATTCAACAAGCTCAGACACTGCAGCAAGTAGAAGATTTATACCGTCCTTATAAACAAAAACGCCGTACCAAGGCCACCATAGCGATTGAAAAGGGATTAGAACCGCTGGCACAGTGGCTGCTGAAAAATAAAGCACTAACTGTGTCTTTTGACCAGAAAGCTGAAGAGTTTATTAATGAAGAAGTAGCTGACGTAGAAGCAGTTCGGGCAGGTGTCCATGAAATTATTGCTCAATACGTTTCAGATAATGCAGAATTCCGGGAATTTATTCGTAAATACACCCGTTATAATGGGGTCTGGGTCACCGGATTAAAAGATGAAAGCCTAGACGAGCGTGGCGTTTATGAAATGTATTATGACTTCAAGGAAAAGTTAATGAATTTACCAGAACACCGAATTTTAGCCACCAATCGGGCTGAAAAAGAAGGCGTCCTTACTTTGAAAATCCAAGTAGATGATGAGCCAGCGATTCAATATATGATTAAACGTTTTATCGATCCGCAGCATAACCTAGAACAACAAACAATCATAGAAGCAGCCATTCGGGATGCTTATAAACGTTTCATTGCTCCAGCAATTGAGCGTGAAATCCGCTCTGAATTTAATGAAAAAGCCGATGAGCATGCTATCCAAATTTTTGGAGAAAATTTAAGGAATTTATTACTGCAGCCGCCTTTAAAAGGTAAGGTAGTTTTAGGCTTAGATCCTGCTTACCGAACAGGATGTAAACTGGCAGTAATTACTCCTACCGGGCAGGTAATTGATAAAGGTGTCATTTATCCGCATCCTCCGGCGAAGGCTCAACAAAGAGCCCAGGCACGTCCGGCTTTAGTCGAGATGATTGAAAGACATCACGTCGATGTTATAGCCATAGGGAATGGAACGGCCAGCCGGGAATCTGAACAATTTGTAGCCGAAGTGGTCAAAGAATTAGATCGTACGGTTCAATTTATTGTAGTAAATGAAGCAGGGGCATCCGTTTACTCCGCCAGTGCGATTGCGAGAGAAGAATTCCCGGATTTTCAAGTAGAAGAAAGAAGTGCAGTCAGTATTGCACGCCGTCTGCAAGATCCTTTGGCAGAATTAATAAAAATTGATCCCAAATCGATGGGGGTCGGGCAGTATCAACATGATGTCAGTCAAAACATGTTAAATGAAGAGTTGGATTTTGTCGTGAATATGACTGTTAACCAAGTAGGAGTGGATATTAATACTGCTTCTAGTGAGCTTTTAAAACGTGTGTCAGGTATGACTGCTACCACAGCCAAAAATGTAATTACCTTGCGTAATGATATTGGTGAATTTAAAAATCGAAAAGAAATTAAAGAAGTAAAACGCTTAGGTCCAAAGACTTATGAGCAGGCCGTAGGCTTTTTAAGGATAATGGAGGGCGATAATCCATTAGACCAAACTTCTATTCATCCGGAGTCCTATCCGGTTGCAGAAAAAATTCTTTCTGATTTACAGCTCGATAACATCCAATTAGGAAGTGAAGAAGCGACTGCTAAATTAGAAGCGTTCTCCTCTATAGAAATTGCCCAAAAGTATGATATTGGGGAAGAGACAGCTCAAGACATTCTTTTAGGATTGAGGAATCCACGTCATGATATTCGTGACGGCCAGGATGCTCCTATTTTAAGAGATGACGTGATGACTATGGAAGACCTGGCTGAAGGTATGCAGCTACAAGGAGTTGTCCGCAACGTAGTGGATTTTGGAGCTTTTATTGATATTGGTGTAAAAGAAGATGGTTTAATTCATATTTCTCAGTTGTTTAAGAAAAGAGGACAGTTTATTAAACATCCAAGCGATGTAGTGGCCGTTGGAGATATTGTAGAAGTGGAAGTTATTTCACTCGATAAAAAACGCAGCCGTATCGGACTCCAACAATTACCGCAGCAAAAAGAATAAATAATAAGAAGACAGGATAAATCAATTTATATTTAGAAAATATACTAAGATTAGTAAGCAGACTACCCATCCAGGTGCTGCCTGCTCATCTTAGTATATTTATTTTATTTAAACTATTAATCAGACTTATTATAATTTTTAACTGACTTCTTTAAAAGTGCATATAAACGGACTATGTATTGTTTTATTTTTCAAATAATAAAAGAAAAAAAGAATAATGTTGGTTTCAGAACATATCTTCATAATTAAAACGCTTACAATTAGATATATACGTAAAAGGAGGCAGATTATGAATAAGAGATTTCAAGATAAAATCGCTTTAATTACTGGCGGCAGCGGAGGAATTGGAAAGGAAACGGCTAAGAAATTCCTTGAAGAAGGAGGAAAAGTAGCCATTGTTGATATAAATGAAGAGGCCCTGGAAAAAGTAAAAGAGGAACTAAGTGGATTAGGAGAAGTTCTTACTATTAAAGCAGATGTTTCAAAAGAAGAAGATGTCAAAAACTATGTAAACACTACAGTAGATAAATTTGGTAAAATTGACTTCTTTCACAATAATGCAGGTATCAATGGCCCTAATAAACCGTTGGCTGAAACCAGTCTGGAGGAATTTGAAACAGTGATGAGAATTAACTCGACCGGGGTATTCTTAGGGTTAAAATATGTTCTTCCTGTAATGGCTGAGAAAGGATCTGGCAGTGTGGTTAATACTTCTTCCGGAGCTGGTTTAATGGGGACGCCTACGATGGTAGCCTATGGAGCTTCTAAACATGCTGTAGTCGGTATGACTAAAACAGCAGCCCTTGAATATGCTAAAGCAGGAGTGCGTGTTAATTCAGTCCATCCAGCGCCTGTAAATAATGAAATGATGAGAGCAATCGAATCACAGGCTAATCCTGATGATGTGGCAGGAGCTCAAAAAGCGTATGAAAATGCAATTCCTTTAGGTCGGTATGCTGAGAGTGAAGAAATTGCGGACTTAATTTTATTTTTAGCATCCGATAAGAGTAAGTTCATTACCGGATCACAATACACTATTGATGGTGGTATGCAGGCTACAGCTTAATTTTATAACACAGAAGGCCCTGAGAAGTGTGATACTTGTCAGGGTTTGTTTTCTAATCAAGTGTTTAAGCTATCTAATTCACCTTGAAATTATCAAAATTTGATGATAGAATAAGAATCTGTTGAGCTCATACCTTTAAATGATTTCTTTATATTTCATCTTAAAAGTATTATTCTCAATAATAAAGCGGTCGTGGCGGAATGGCAGACGCGCCAGCTTGAGGGGCTGGTGGGGGAAACCCTGTGGAAGTTCGAGTCTTCTCGGCCGCATAACTATAGAACAGAAGTTTTATAAAGTTTAATTTAGAATGTAAAGATAGCTTTTCGCTATCTTTTTTTGTTATGTGATAAATTTAACTTGTTTTAAAATAAAATTTACACCTTTAAAAGCCAGTGTTAATAATGTTTATAGAGGTTCAGTGAAAAAATGTTGCTTTTGGTGGATAAATTATAAACTTTTTTTCACGTGGTTTTTCTTGAAACCGTTGTCCACTTTTTTCTTTTATGTTAAAGTAATGCAAGTTAGTTAATAAACTTATAGTAATGTAAGCTATTACTTAAATATTGAGGTGAGTATATAATATTTATATAAATAAAAAGAGCTTTTTATCGGTAAAAAAATAAGATGCTCAAGGTGTTTATAAAAATAGTCAAGATAAACAAAATTAAACTGTTAATCAGATAAGGAGAAAATTATGGATTTTGGTTCAATTGTTATAACATTACGTGACTTTTTATGGAATTATATTTTATTGTTTGCTTTAGTAGGAGTAGGGGCATATATGACGGTCCTCTTGAAATTTCCTCAATTCTCACGTGTGTTTCCAGCTTTAAAACGTATGATTCATGATATTATTAATAAGGTTCCGGCTCAGCCAGGCGGAATGACCCCATTTCAATCCCTGTCAACAGCGGTAGCAGCTCAAGTGGGTACAGGTAATATTGTTGGGGTTGCAACTGCTATTGGTGTTGGGGGTCCAGGTGCTGCATTATGGATGCTGGTTTCCGGATTCTTCGGAATGGCTACTATTTTTGGTGAAGCTTCTCTTGCACAAGTGTTCCGCGAGCGTGATGAAGACGGTCAACTCGTAGGAGGACCTGCTTATTATATTAAAAATGGTTTAAAACAAAAATGGCTGGCTTATATCTTTGCTATTTTTTCTATTTTAGGGTTGGGAATCGTAGGTATTATGGTTCAATCTAACTCTATCATTACATCAGTTAATTCAGCTTTCGGTGTTAATGAGACTATTATGACTGTTGTTTTAATGGCTATCGTTATTTGGATTTTAGTTGGTGGAATGGATAGAATTGGTAAATTCTCTGAAGTTGTTGTACCAGTTATGGCGTTTGCTTATGTAGTAGCTGCGTTAATCGTAGTTGTTTTAAACTTAAATATGGTGCTTCCAGCTCTGCGTTTAATCATTACAGGAGCATTTAACCCTCAAGCGATAGCCGGTGGTGCTTTAGGTATCGGTATGCAGCATGCAGTAAGACTTGGTTTATCTCGTGGACTCTTCTCAAACGAAGCAGGTATGGGTTCAACGCCACACTCTCACGCCGTAGCTATCACAAAACACCCGGCCGAACAAGGATTTATTGCAATGATTGGTGTTTTAATTGCAACCTTCATTATCTGTATAGCTACTGTTTTAATCAACATGTTAACAGGGGCTTATGGAACAGAAGTTATTGCAGGTATGGCAGGATCTACAGCAGCGGAAGTTACTGATTATGCACAAATTATGACCCAAACAGCTTTTAACAATCAGTTTGGTGTCATTGGTGAATCCTTCCTTTCATTCTCTCTATCAGCCTTCTCTTTAACTACTATTGTTGGTTGGTATTTTTTTGCAGAATCAAATGTGAAGTTCATTTTCGACAATAAAAATGTTGTGAAAGCATTTAAATTAGTAGCGATTGTTTCAATTGGTTTAGGTTCAGTTGCAGGTGCAGGAATCGTCTGGGATTTAGCGGATCTTGCAATGGGATTAATGGCTTTACCTAACATTATTGCTATCGTCCTTCTTTCCCGTGAGTCGAGAAAAGTATTGGATGACTATGATGCTCAAGTAGAGAAATTTGGTATGGAAAACTTAAGTTGGGATTACAAATATGAATCACCTAATCTTTCACCTGAAGCACAAAAAAGAAATGCCGCTGAAGAATCATTTGAAGTAAATTAAGAATACTATTTAATGAAATTAACTTCCTGATCAGTCAATACTGATTGGGAAGTTTTTTCTTTTTGGGAAATCATTTTTTAGTGGTAGTTTTAAGCATTTATTCAATACCTTTTAAATAATCAAAAGCTTTATTAATCTGTTTTGTAATTATAGTTTATTTAAAGTATTTGGTTTATAATGAAGGTTAACATCCTGAGAATAGGTGAGAAGATGAAACAAGTAATAAAGCTGCTGACTCTAGTAATGATATTGAGCGTATTTTCTGGTCTTGAAGTAGTTGCAGTGTCAAATGGCACTCTTACAGAACAAGGAAACCGCCCAACTTCTACTCTAAGTACGGCAGAAAATGAAAATGAAGAAATATTAGAAAACTTTTTGTCAGACCTGGAAAAATTGCGGGAACTGGAACAGTATCAAATAAATATAAAATGGACGAATTTAGACAGCAAGAAAAAAGCAGGTGAGATTACACTCATTGGAGATAACGAGACGGGAGATTTAGCCGGAGAAGTAAACTATTATTTTTCGGAGTATTATCCTCAAAAAGCTTCCTTTAATTTTCTTACCTATCAGCGCTATGATATAGCATACGTACAGCAGTTTAAACTACTTCAAAGCTTGGCCTTTTTTAAACAGCCTTTTTTTACTTATAAATTCGAAGAAGAATTGTCCGGACTGGAAGACTATTATGTCCAAGTACAGCCTGCTGATATTCAAACAGTCGGTTTAAATCGTCATCCTTTAGAAGCCTTGTTAGTGCTGCCGGATGAGTTAAAATTAGCTTCTATAGACCCGGCATTATTGGAGGAAGAAGATTCAGTTTATAGTTTAACGGTTGAACGATTAGAAATTCCAAGGCAGTTTTTTGGGAATGAGAGTTTTTTTAACTTATCGTATAGTTATGCCTATGATTTACAAACAGCGACAACATCTAAACGAAACTTCGTCCCATTGGATAATCAATCAAACCATTTAATAAACTTTAATGAAGAAGAAGCTTTTTTGAATTTTTCAGTAGATATATCATCAGATATTACTGAATCACTTTTAGCTCCTTATCCGGAATTAAATGTCAGGGCTGCAGCACCCAAATTCGACAAGAAGATGGGCCTGTCCAGTGTAGGTTTAATGGAGAAGTTGACCAAAGTGGAAATTATTTATGATTCTGATTTAAAGCAGTATGCAATTGCTTTAGAAGGGATGATTGAAAATGTTGACTTTAACTTATTCAGTGAAGGATCTGCACAACTTTCCACCAATCATATGCGGATTGAATATGAAATTTCACCTACTGAAAAAGGGGTGCCTCAGCTCAAAGATGTAAAAAAAATGTCCAGTTCAGAAGCAGATTATTACTTGGAACAGTTACTGCAAGATCATAACTAGCTTTAGATTGACCAATCACCTAGCATGTTGCGGCTGATATTTGTAAGCTGTCAAATGTAAAAGTGTTTGGTTTTTTTATCAAAAAAATGCTGCACCTTCATATAAATGACGTTATATTAAAGAAGTTACTTAAACTAAGTATTTAAACTAAGAGAAGGAATGATTAAAATGAAACGATTCCGTTTAACTCAAAGAGCTTCCGAGCGTATCCAAGCTGGAGGAAGCTTAATTAAATTAGATGATTTTGAAAATCCGAAAGATATTGAAACAGCTAAGGAGGGGTTAATCATTTTTATTAGTGATGCCGCCCAAACCTTTACAGGCCAGGCCATTGTAGGAAGGCAGAATAAAGGCTTTGCATGGGTTTTTGCCCTAGATACCCAAAGCTATTGGTCTCCTGAATTAATCAATTATTTTTTACAAGAAGCAATCGATAGAAGGTCACCGCTTCTAACTTCCACAGACACTACTGCTTTTCGACTTTACAATGGGGAAGGAGATGGAGTGGGAGGCTTAACTATTGATTGGTACGACTCTTATCTTCAATTGACCTGGTATTCAAGGGGAATGTTTTTATATCTGGACTGGTGGCTAGAGGCCTTAAAAAATTGTGGATTAGATATAAAAGGTATTTATCAAACTAAACGTTTTGAATTAGCTGATGAAGAAGTTTCTATCGAACACATCTGGGGAGTGAAAGCAGATGATGAGCTCATCGTTAAAGAAAATGGCATTCACTATGCATGTTATTTAGGAGAAGACTGGATGACGGGTCTCTTTTTTGATCAACGTGAAGTGCGGGACTTTATTCGTACTCAAGCGCAAGGATTAAAACTGTTGAATTTATTTTCATATACAGGAGCTTTTTCTGTAGCAGCTGCTGTGGGAGGAGCCCCTGAAACTGTTAGTGTTGATATTGCAAATCGATCCGTCGAGATGACGCAGCGCAATTTTGAATTGAATAGTATTGATTATAAAAATGACCGGCATCAAATTAGGATTATGGATGTCTTTGACTATATTGCTTATGCTAAAAGAAATAGCTTAAGCTTCGATATAGTAGTTTGTGATCCTCCCAGCTTTGCGCGTACAAAGCAGTACACTTTCTCAGCTTTGAATGATTATAAAAAATTAGCCGAAGATCTTTTTCAAATCACAGCACCTGGAGGCTTGTGCATATTATCGACAAATCACAGTTTATATCACCGTGAAGCTTTTCAAGAAGATATTAATAAAGTTGCAGGGGAAAGCGGCCGGCAAATCCAGTTGATTCAAAGCTTCGAGTTACCGCAGGATTTCCCTGCAAGTTCAGATTTTGAAAGTCAGTATTTGAAAGTTTTAGTTTATTATTGTGCTTAAATAAATGAGGAGGAAGTATGGCATATATTGAATTGGATGATGTAGTAAAAGAATATCGGCAAGGAGAAGTAGTAACTAGGGCAAATGATGGAGTCTCTTTCGAAATTGAAAAAGGAGAATTCGTTGTAATTCTTGGACCTTCGGGTGCCGGCAAATCCACTACTTTAAATATTTTAGGCGGTATGGATTCGGCTACATCAGGTAAAGTAATCATCGATGGCGAAAATATAGCTGGCTATAATTCAAAGGAACTAACTACCTTTAGACGTCATAATGTTGGGTTTGTCTTTCAAAATTATAATCTCGTACCTAACTTGACCGCTCATGAAAATGTTGAATTAATGGTAAATATAGCTCAAAGCGGTGTGGCTGCAGATGATATTTTAAAAGAAACAGGTCTGGATGACCGAAAAGATAATTTTCCTGCTCAACTATCCGGTGGGGAACAACAAAGGGTTTCGATTGCCCGTGCCTTAGCCGGGCAGCCTAAACTTCTTTTGTGCGATGAACCTACGGGAGCACTGGATTACGAAACAGGCAAACAAATTCTTCAACTTTTACAAGAGACCTGTCATGAGACAGATACAACAGTCGTCGTTATCACCCACAATACCGTAATTGCTGATATGGCAGACCGGGTGATTAAGATTCGTAATGGCAAGGTAGAAGAAACCTATTTAAATGAGCAGGCAGTTGATGTGATGGAGTTACATTGGTAGAAAAAATAAAACTAGAAAGGATGGGATAAATGACTCCCTTATGGAAAGATAATTTTCGTGAAATACGCTACTCACTCGCCCGATTTCTCTCTATTTTTGCCATTATAACTTTAGGAGTGGCCTTTTTTATTGGTATTAAAGCCACTGGACCAACAATGGTTGAAACTGCCCGGACCTATTATGAAAAAAATAATATGCCAGACGGAAAAGTAATATCAACCGTTGGTCTCAATCAAACAGATTTAGAGCTGTTAGAAACTCAAGAAAACATTCACTGGCAGGCGGTAAAAAATATCTATACTACGATTAATCCGGGAACACAAAATATTAAAGTTTTTGGATATGAAGAAAATCAAGCAATCGATTTTTATCGCCCTGTAGAGGGTCGGTTGCCTTCAAATTCTAATGAAATTGCCTTAGATGCAAAATATCTCGATTTATTAAACGATACATTAGACAAGCCAATCCATATAGGAGACACAATAACGTTGGCTGTAGACTCAGTGGTGAGTGAAGATTCCATCGAACATGATGAAGCGTATGAAGATTCAGTTTTAGCCGTTGATGCTCCGACTTTAAATCAAAATGAATTTGAAGTTGTAGGTTTTGTTCAGACGCCTTTATATTTCGAAAGAAATAATCGAGG
Organism: uncultured Facklamia sp.; assembly: GCA_964471435.1. GTDB lineage: Bacteria > Bacillota > Bacilli > Lactobacillales > Aerococcaceae > Facklamia. The sequence goes on along the minus strand of CAYYGA010000001.1, from coordinate 201,301 downwards.
CGAAGGCAATGTGACCGCCTTTGGAGTGGTGTTAGAGTCTGTCATTGAAAGTAATATTTATTCTGAAGTGTACTTTTGGTCCGAATCAACCGAAAACTTAGCAGCTTATTCTCCTGAGTATGAAGAAGAACTACTAAAAGTTCAAAAAAAGCTTGAAGAAACGCTGGAGCACAGACCTCAAGCCCGTTATGAGGATACTTATAATGATATTTCTTCTACGATTGATGAAGGACAAATAAAGGTGAACGACGGGTTAGTTAGTTTAGAGGAAGAAAGCTTTGATTTAAATCAAGCCCAAGAAGACTTAACTGTTGCGGCGGAGGAGTATAATCAAGGCTTAAGCGAATTTTCACTTAACCAGCAGGCTTTTTTTGCCAGCCAGGCGGAGGCTTTTGAATTACAAGCAAATTTAGGTATGACAGATCCGGCTATGATGTTAGGACAAGCTGACCAAAGTGAAGCCACTGTGGAAACTGAACAAACCAGTTTACAAGAAGGGAATCAGTTGATGCAGGAAGGGGAGCTGGAAATACTTGCGGGAGCTTTAGAACTTCAAAATGGCCGACAAGCTTTAAATTATGGAGAAACTCGATTAAACAATGAACTAGCCGGAGCTTTGGCAGCTCTTCGACAGGCAGAATTAGAATTGAGTGAAGCAAAGCAGGCGCTTGATGATTTAGAAGAACCTGTCTATTCAGTAAATAGTCGTCAAGATTTATCTGCTTATACTTCTCTTTATGAAAATGCGGATAAGTTAAATGTGATTGCTAATATTTTTCCGGTATTCTTTTTTGCAATTGCCATCTTAGTTGTATACACTACCGTCAAAAGAATGGCCAGTGAACAAAGAGATTATATGGGAACTTTAAAACAAATGGGCTACAGTAATTTACAAGTCCTATATAAATTTCTGTTTTATGCCGGGACAGCTGGTTTATTAGGAGTAATTGCCGGTTTAGTATTAGGGTACTTAATTTTCCCTCCTATCGTGCTGGGAGCCTATAACTCCATGTTTTATCTAGAGAATATTATTGTCAGCCATTCAAGAAGATGGAACATTATTGTGGGCTTGATTGCTTTAGCTTGTGCCATCATACCAGCGATCTATACTCCTTTGAAAATGCTGCAGCAGCCACCCGCTCAATTGTTACAGCCGGAACCTCCAAAAAAAGGTAAAAAAATCTTTATGGAAAGATTAGATTTTATCTGGAACCGTTTAAACTTTCGACGAAAGATGACTATTCGTAATCTTTTCCGTTATAAAGGGCGGAATTCGATGACTTTAATTGGAGTGGCGGGCTGCGCCATGTTAATTGTAACTGGTTTTGGCATTTCAGATACAGTATCGGGAGTAGTTGGCTATCAATTTGACGATATTCAACCCTTTAATGCAATGGTTTATTTAGAAGAAGATTTATCTGACTTTGAACGGCAGGAATCTTTTCAAGCTGTATTAGAAGATCCCGCTGTTGAAGGTCTTGTGCCGGTTCATACTAGACCGATGGAAGTTGATAGTTCAAAAGTAAGCGGTGAAGCGGTTAGCTTAGTGGTTCCTTTAGCAGAAGAAGCAGAGTTTCGTGAGTTTGTCGATATAAGATGGCGGGATAATCCAGAAGCTTCTATAAACTTACAAGAAACTGGACCTTTAATTACCGAACGGCTGGCAGAGTTAATTGACAGTGGCATAGGCGAACCTCTGAATTTAAGTGAGGATGCGCAGTCCTATGAGTTTGAAGTTGGAGGAGTAGTTGAAAATTATGTGCTGCATTATATTTATTTAGCCCCTGAAACCTATAAAGAAGTAATGGAAGAAGAGCCGTCAGCTAATACCTTTTATATTAAATACCATTCGGATATAAATGTAAGTGAAAGTGAAGACCGAATTACGGATATCCCCAACATATTAACAGTTATTAATTTATCTACTATTGAAGTCATCGCCAGCCAAGCCACCGATAGCTTAAATATTATTACAATTGTTTTAATTATATCTGCAGCGGCTTTAGCTTTCGTGGTTTTATACAATTTGACTAATATAAATATCGAAGAAAGAATCCGGGAGCTGTCGACGATTAAAGTGCTTGGTTTTTATTCTCAAGAAGTGACGATGTATATATATGAAGAGATAATTGTAATTACGATTTTAGGTTCGATACTAGGCTTGATTTTAGGGAGAATCTTAACATATGTATTGATGAAATTAATGCAGATGTCAAATATGCTTTTTGCTCCGGAAATTAGTTTAGTTTCATATGGGATTTCATTTGTTTTAACCTTCTTATTTTCTAGTTCTGTGATGTTGATCATGCATCGCAAAATAAAAAATATCAACATGGTAGAAGCGCTTAAAGCAGTTGAATAAGCGAGTTAATTTTTCAGATAAAAAAGAAGTTAAGAAGGATTTTGCTTTCTCTATTTGTCATTGTGACATGGACTTTGGTTGTGCTACAATAGGAAAGTAGATATTTTTGAATGAAGTATACTAGGAGGAAAATGGTATGCAATGTCCAAATTGTGGTAATACGGTCCGCAGTAAAACGCAGTGTGCATTCTGTGGTTATCGTTTCAATTCTGCAGACAAACAAGAACTCAATCAAACTAATACAGACAACAGTCAGGAAAATAGAAGCAGCCGGCGAGCAGCAGGAACTTCTGACGGCGGAGAAATACCCAGAAGAAGCCGCCAAGAGGACAAGGGTAAGAAGGAAGCAGCCTATCAGCCTAAACCTATCCCACGTCGCAATTTAGACCAAGAACTGGAAACGGCTGAGCAGGAAGCCCGCGATGCTTATGCAAGCGCAAGTAACGCGGGGACTACTGGTCCTGTCAGGCGTTCCTTTGTTTTAGAAAACAAGGCATCCCAAGCAGAGAAAAGTGATGAAGTAGATGAAGATTTCAAAAAGCGTGCGGATGAAGTTTTATCTTATCCTTATACACCTGTAGAAGAAGATACCGATTACCAAACCCGCTCAACTTATCAAGAAGAGTATGCTGATGAGAGTGTGGTACCTAAAACTAAAACAAAGACTTCGAAGAATATTGTGGGAACCATTTTTAAAGTAGTAATTGCTTTTGCTTTAATCTTTTTACTATTCTTATTTGCTCCTCGTATTATTGGACAAGTCATGCAGTATTTCGGTTCCTCAGACAGTTCTCAATCCCAGGAGCCCTTTAATCTTCCGGATATCAATCTGCCATGGGAGCAGGACGATGACGGTGAAGGATCAGCGGAACAAGAGGATCCAATCGGAAATGACCCCGCAGCAGATGAGGAAAATACTCCGTCTTCAGCAGAAGAAGAAAACAATGCAGCCAGTCAAACTTCTGTGGCTGTGAATGATGCGACGAGTGAAGAAGCTGCTGCATCTGAAGCGGAAGATACTCGAGAAGCTCAAGAAGACACCGAAACAACGGGTGAGGAAGAAGAAACAAATCAAGAAATCGCCGCTTACAGTCTAGTAGACAGTAATGTCATTTTAGAAGACTATCCGACTGTGACAGTGGAGATGGAATTTGATAGTGATCTACTTGAAGTTGATCGGGATACTTTTGATTTTACTGTGCAATATAATGAAACAGAAGTGACCTTTGACAATGAGTATTCCTTATTAAAAGAAGGAAACACTTTGATTTTAAGCTTTGTAGACCCAGCGATCGCAGTTGTAGGAGAAGACACCAGCAACCAGACACTCTTAATCGAAGCAGAAGATTTTGAGCAAGAAATTGAATATTCCGTCCCTTCTGATAACTTAGACCAGGCACAGGCAGATGAATTTAATACCATTATTAATGAAGGTTTAAATGAAGTAACGGATGTCTCGGTTGTATTACAAAGTACAGAAAACGAATCGGCTTATATTTATGATAATCAGACCGTTGAAGCAGATACATTAATTAGTTGGTTCATATTGCAAAAAACTTATCAATTAGTTGAGGAAGGCGATTTAAGTCTTGATGATACAATAGAAGTTTTTGACCAGTTGATCGCATCAGGCGATGCGGGTGTAATTGCTGCTGCCGACGAAGGCCAGGAGTTTACTTTGCAGCAGATGATTGATTTAATCATCCAGCAAGGCGATGCATCGGCCATGAACCATTTAGTTCAAGCAACTGGGGGAGTTAACGAATTTAACTATTGGTTAAATGGAAATCAATATTTTGCTACCAGAATGAATGCTCCATTAGCGGTGGAAGATGATTATATATCGGGTGCTGTTACAAATGGTACAGATGTTTCACGATTATTAGTAGAGTTAGCTGCTGATGAATTAGTAAGCACCGATTTGGATGAAAGTTTTAAAGAGTCTTTATTACAATCACCAATAACGCAAAAGTTCCCGGCTAATACTCTGGTGACACGTCGTTATGAATTGATTACAGATGATGAGAATTCGCATGTTCAACACTATGCAGGAATTGTAGAAACTGATGATACAACTCAAGTAATTGTCATTCTTACGTCTAATTTCTCTGAAAGAGACCAGGTCATCAATAATATCAGCACAATGATTGACCAGTCATTGACTTATATGGTAACTGGTCAAACGGTTTCAGAACAAGAAGAAGCTGCAAGTGCTCAAGCAGAAACTGCTTCAATTGAAGAAGCATCCAGAAGAGCAGAGGCTGAATCAAGAGCTCAAGAACAAGCTGAGGCAGAGTCCCGTTCACTAGAAGAGTCAAGATCACTTGCTGAACAAACGAGGCCTGCGGATGAAACTGTTGAACAGCCGGATACAGCAGCGACATCTCCTTCAGGAGAACCAACTACTAATTTATATGAAGGACTGGAAACTCAAAATTCCTATTGGTTTGAGGGTGAATATCGTCCCGGGATTTGGTTCCAAACAGAAGATGGTCAGTGGATGTACCGTTAAAATATCTTAAAAATTAATTTTACACGAATCCTTTTGAATGAAAAATGCTTACAGAGCCTTTCACTCAAAGGTTTCGTGTTTTCTTTATTATAAACATCACCCTTTACGTTATCACCTGTTAGGTGTATAATTGGAAGAAAAAGAAAGGTGATGAAGATGAATCCAGCACTTGTTGAAATCGTTGTTTATACAATTAAAGAAAAATTTTCCAGTGAGAAAGCATTTTATTCTGAAAAATTAGGTATCAGCCCGCAATCTTGGGATAGATGGAAAAAAGGAGAACAAGGCTTAAGGTTTGAAAATATACAAATTATAGCAACTCTCTTTACTGATTATGAATGGATGTTAGTTCAAAAAGTAGTTCGTAATACAGAAATTATTTCTGATTTCCAAACTAATCCGATAGCAGAGTATCTTTATCTAAAATATCAAATCGCTAAAACTTGGGTGAATCACGGTATGGTCCGGCTAGAGTGGCATCATAATGAATCGGCTGCGGGTCCCAACAGTCAAAAAAGCAATACAACTATTCTTCAACTTATTGCTGATTATAACTTTTGGGGTTACAATGATATCATTGAAATTCGTTTACCAGGAGTGGTCCGTCAACAAATAGAAAGTGACGAAATAAAACTCCTCCAATGGTTTGATGATGAAAGTGAAAAATTGAAGGATAATACAAAAATGAATGACTAATTACAAAAGGTGAGTGAATTTGGCTAGAAAGCGAACGACAAAAAGAAAGACCAGCCCAAAAAGAAAAAAAACTATCGTAAGAAAAGCAAAGTCGTCTCGCAATTTAGGCAGTAAGCTGAAGAAATGGCAGAAGACTTTCAGCAAATCGAGTGAAAAATTCTTTCGCCGTGTGGGCTGCTTAACGGTTGCCGGCGGTATACTTCTACTGTTATTGATGATTTTACTTTTTCGGTGGATGTATACTGAAATTCAACTGGATTCTAGTCCCGAGGATTCAAGCACGTATTTATCGCAAAGTCGAAGAGAGTTTGTTGAAGAGCTGGTTCCGACTGCCCAGGCTCTACAAAGAGAGTACGGGATACTGGCCAGTGTATCACTGGCCCAGGCCATGTTGGAATCTGATTTTGGACAAAGCCAATTGGCAAGTGATCATTATAATTTATACGGGGTGAAAACTGATTTTGATGATCCACAAGGAGCCCAATATCCTACCTTGGAATTTTTTGAAGGAGAATGGGTGGAGATTGTCGATACATTCAAAGTATATGACTCCTGGCATCATTCGATGCGTGAGCATGCCGAGCTTCTTACTTATGGCACATCTTGGGATAGCGACCAATACCAAGCAGTGATGGAAGGCGAAACTTACCAGGAACAAGCTCAGGGATTACAGGAGTCCGGTTATGCGACCGATCCAGCTTATGGGGATAAAATAATCAATATGATTGAAGAATGGGGTCTCTACCAATATGACCAGCCATTTTAAGAAAAAGATTAATGATTATAAAAGCAAACTAATTTAAGCATTTATTCTCTAAAAAATTAAGGTATGATACGAGAAGACAGTAATTATATTGAATCAAGAGAAATTATTAAGAGGTGAAATTTATGCCCGAAAGGCATTATCCAGGGGAAACAATTGGTATCATCGGCACGACAGTGTCTTCTGCTATGTTGGCGCAAGCTGCCGGTAAATTAGGCTATCGGGTAGGAAGTCTGGTAAATGACCAGTATAATCCGATACGCCAATTCGCTAATTGGCAGACGGTAACGGATATATATACGGATGAAGTATTAATTGAATTTGCTCAGCGGGTTGATATAGTCCATGTGGAGGTGGGTATATTAACTAATCGAGACTTTCAATTATTATCTGAACATACAGATCTTACTTTGTCTGAGGATTTAATGGCCATAACAACCGACCGCTTAATTGAAAAAGTTTATTTAGATTCGGCTAAAGCATTAGTCCCACCTTTTTCAATGGTGACTAATTTGGAAGATATTAAGGAAGCGATAGAATACATAGGATTTCCTTGTGTATTGAAATCTACCCAGCGACATCTTCCCGGAGCCAAGGAACATGTGATGCTTTACAGCGATGAAGACTATGTAAGAGCAGCAGAAAAGGTTGAGTTTAACTCTTGTATTTTGGAATCTTGGATTCCAGTTGAAAAAAAAGTAACTTTAACCGTAGTTCGCAATGAACGTTCAGAGATGCTCATTTATCCAGCTTTTGAAATGATTGATAAAGGTGAAATTATTGGAACTCAGGTAACGTACCCTGCACGAATTCCTGATTATGTTGAGCAGGAAATTAATCGTTTAGGACAGTTGATTGCTGAATCTTTAAATTTAATTGGCTCCTTAACTTTAGAATTTTTAGTGACTTCAGCAGGTGTCATTTATGTCAATCAAGCAACGATCGGCCTGATGGATGCGGCTATCTTTACCTTAGGTGCGATGTCGACTTCTCACTTTGAAGCGACCATGAGGGCGACAGTCGGTTTACCACTGCCTCATCTAACACCTCGGGCGGAAGCTGCTATAGCTTTGCCGTTGGAGCAGCTTAATTATGAGAATGTGATGATTCAATACATGACCCGTACCGACTGGGGCTTTGCTTTTTTCAATATCCCCAGTCCGATAGGTGCTCATGTAGAAGGACAAGTGATTGTGACGGGAGATTCCCTGGCTGCTTGTGATCGTCAAATAGAAATCACAGAGCTATACCGGAGAAGCTAGAAGCTGAGTTAAACAGCGTTTAAAGAAAAAGAGTGTCAGTCCAGTCAGTTAACGGACACTCTATATAACAGATATTAGAAAACAAGCTAAATTGCAATATAAGTTTGGCTTGTTTTTTGTTATAATAATTGAGGTATTATTCTTATAAGAATAGGGAAGAAAACGGAGTGATCGAATGTCCCTAATGGCTAGTATAGAAAACTTAAATAAAAAACAAAAGGAGGCCGTCTTAACCACAGAAGGTCCTCTATTAATTGCAGCTGGTGCGGGTTCAGGAAAAACACGTGTGTTAACCCACCGCATTGCTTACCTAATTCAAGAAAAAAATGTCAATCCATGGAATATTTTGGCTATTACTTTTACAAATAAAGCAGCTAACGAAATGAAGCAGCGGGTTCAGCAGCTGGTGGGGTCTCAAGCAGATGCTATTTGGGTTTCAACCTTTCACAGCATGTGTGTAAGGATTTTAAGGCGTGAAGGTCATTTAATTGGTTACCAACAAAACTTTTCAATTGTCGATCAAAGTGAGCAGAAAACTTTAATGAAACAAGTTTTGAAAGAACTTAATCTAGATTCTAAACAATATCGTGACAAAGAACTGCTCTGGATAATCGATCAAGCTAAAAACCAAGGAATCTCGGCTGATGAATTCAGGGCACAGGCGGGTAATTTTATAGAAGAAATTCATGCACAGGTTTACGCACTCTACCAAAAGAAAATGAGAGCTGCCAATGCCATGGATTTTAATGATTTAATTTTAAATACAGTTTTACTGCTGGAACAATTTGAATATGTACGTCTGTTTTATCAACAGAAATTTCAATATATTCATGTAGATGAATATCAGGATACCAATAATACGCAGTATCAATTAATCAAGTTATTAACAGGAATACTTAATAATATTTGTGTGGTAGGAGATGCTGATCAAAGTATTTATGGCTGGCGCGGCGCTAATATGGAAAATATCTTGAATTTTGAGGAAGATTATCCGAATGCTCAGACCATATTATTGGAACAAAATTATCGCTCTACTCAAAATATTTTAAAGGCTGCTAATTCTGTCATTAAATATAATCGTAATCGCAAAGTCAAAAATTTATGGTCAGACAACAGTGATGGAACGAAAGCTAAATTTTACCGGGCAGACACGGACAGTGATGAGGCGCGTTATGCTATCCAGCAGGTTGCACAGTTAAGAGAAGACGAAAAACTATCGTACGATGACTTTGCAATACTTTACCGTACCCAGGCACAATCGCGTAGTTTAGAAGATCAACTGCTTAAAGCGAATATTCCCTACCGCGTCATTGGTGGGGTACGCTTTTACAGCCGCAAAGAGATTCAAGATACGATGGCTTATTTGCGCTTAATAAATAATCCGACAGATAATTTAAGTTTTAATCGAATAGTAAATGTACCTAAACGGGGAATTGGATTAACTACGATTAATAACTTAACGGAATTTGCGGACTCTATTAATGCAAGTTTATTCGAAGCAATCTCACAACTTCAACATTCTCATTTATCTAAAAGTGCTCAAAATAAATTAAGCGACTTTGCCGGTTTAATTGAAAAGTTTCAAAAGCAGAGTGAATTTTTAACCATCACTGAATTAGTGGAACAAGTATGGCAGCGAACAGGCTATACTCAAGCCTTAGTTGAAGAAGGAGATTTAGAAAGTCAAACCCGACTGGAGAACTTAGAAGAATTTGCTTCTGTAACAAAAGAATTTGACGAAGGGGATCATTCTTTACTAGTAGAACAAGATCCTGATTTTCTTCAACAAGATCAAGAACAAGCCGAAGAGGCAGACGACGCAGAGTCGAATTCATTACTAACTTCAATTGATCTCTTTACTCCTGTAGCGCTGGAGGAGAATCAGCAGACAGAAGAAATACTTTCTGAAACGGGTGCAGTCAATCCGGCTTTAAATCTTTTTCTATCCGAACTTTCGCTTGTATCTGATACTGGAGAAGAAGAAAAAGGGGCAGCTGTTACTTTAATGACGCTTCATGCAGCTAAAGGTTTGGAGTTTCCGGTGGTGTTTATTGTCGGCATGGAAGAAGGACTTTTCCCTTCCTTTAGAAGTTTTGATGATGAAGCTGAAATGGAAGAAGAAAGACGGTTAGCCTATGTAGGAATGACCCGCGCAGAAAAGCATCTCTTTTTAACAGCAGCACAAAATCGTTTGCTGTATGGACGCTACCAACAAAATTTAGTTTCACGTTTTATAGATGAGGTTGATAGTGATTTAATTGAACGAGTAGGCATCTCTTTTCAAGACAGAGTATACTCTCACCGGCAGCAGTCCCGTCAAGCAGCCAGCCAGCAAGCCAACCGGGTAAAATTATCAACTCAGCGGGCTCCCGTGAAGAAAGTTAAAAAAGTCAGGGGTTCAACTGCGAATACTGATTCTGTAACTTGGCAAGCGGGAGACCGCGTCGATCATAAAGCGTGGGGAGAAGGAACGATTGTCAGCACCGATCAATCAGGCTCAGATCAAATTTTACAAGTAGCTTTTAAAGACATCGGTATCAAACAATTGATGGCAGCTTTTGCACCAATTGAAAAAATTGAACGTTAATTTCTCAGTTCAATTATGGAGGTAAGAACATGTCAGAAAAATCAATAGAGTTTAGTCGGGAACGATTAGATGAATTAAAAAATTTATTAAATGATTATGCTTATCATTATTATGTATTAGACCAACCGCTTGTTACTGACCAAGAGTATGATCTCTTATACCGGGAACTGGAAATGATTGAAAAAGAAAATCCATCATGGATTACATCAGACTCGCCGACTCAACGGGTAGGAGATCAGCTGCTGGAAGGTTTTGCTAAAATTCAACACAGCGAGCCTATGTACAGTTTGGGTAATGCATTCGACGAAGAAGATATTACTTCTTTTATAGATAGGGTATACCGTGCAGTAGGAGAAGAAGCTACCTTCATGTGTGAATGCAAAATCGACGGATTAGCGATCGCCTTAACCTATGAAGAAGGGAAGTTTATAAGAGGGGCTACCCGCGGTGATGGGAATATCGGTGAAGATATTACCAACAACTTACGTACCATTAAGTCGCTTCCTTTACGTTTAAGAAGAAATTTAACCGCTGAAATACGTGGAGAAGCATATATGCCTAAAACGGTTTTTGTTAGTCTAAATGAGCAGCGGGATGAAATGGGGATGGAGCCTTTTGCAAACCCCAGAAATGCAGCGGCAGGAGCTTTAAGACAAATTAATCCTGCCAAAGTAGCTGAAAGACAGCTGAATTTATTTTTATACGGAGCTGTCTATACTGAAGATTTCCAAGTAGAATCTCAAGCACATTTATTTGAAGAGTTGGAATCAGCTGGTTTAAGAACCAATCCTCTTCGTAGGTTGTGTCAAACCAAAGAGGAAGTGATTGACTACATTCGTCTTATGAGTGAGCGCCGGCATGAATTGGATTATGAAATTGATGGGATTGTCATTAAAGTGAACCAGGTAAAATTCCAAGAGGAAATGGGCTTCACTGTAAAAGCTCCCCGCTGGGCGACCGCTTATAAATTCCCGGCAGAACTGGCTCAAACCCAAGTGTTAGACGTGGAGTGGACGGTCGGACGTACCGGTGTTGTCACTCCCACGGCTATTATGACGCCTGTTCAATTGGCAGGAACAGTCGTTCAAAGAGCCACTTTGCACAATATCGATTTTATTGAAGCTCTGGATATCCGTATCAAAGATCAAGTTACCTTACAAAAAGCAGGCGATATCATACCAGAAGTGACCGGGGTTTTAAAAGACTTGAGGCCGGAAGACTCTCAAGCTTTAGAAATACCCAAGTTCTGTCCTGAATGCAAAGCAGAGCTTGTAAGACCGGAAGGCGAAGTGGCTGTTCGCTGCGTAAACCTTTTATGTCCAGCGCAGAAATTAGCTCAAATTAGTCACTTTGCCTCTCGCAATGCAATGAATATTGATGGCATCGGAGAGAAAATAATCGGTCAATTACTAGCTAAAGAACTGATAAAGGACCCAGCTGGCTTATATTATTTAAATGAAGAAGATTTTCTACTATTAGATAAAGTGAAAGAAAAATCAGCCCATAACTTTTTTACGGCAATTGAAAAATCTAAATCTAACTCGCTGGAACGTCTTCTATTTGGATTAGGAATTCGTCATGTAGGAGCTAAAGCCGCTCAACTAATAGCACAAAAATTTGGTACAATGGAAGCAATTGCTCAAGCAGAAGTTGAAATGATTACTGAGATTGATGGAATTGGACCTATGATTAGTCAGTCAGTTGTGGCATACTTTGGAGAAGAAAGTAATCTTTCCTTAATTAAACGTTTAAGTACAGCAGGTGTGAATATGACTTATTTAGGTCCTGATCTTTCACAAGTGGAAGAAAATGATAACTTTTGGACAGATAAAACAGTTGTTCTTACTGGAACAATGGAAAGCTATTCCCGGAATGAAGCCAAAGCTATTTTGGAAGGGCTAGGTGCAAAAGTTACCGGCAGTGTGTCGAAGAAGACAGATATTCTCATTGCAGGTGAAAGTGCCGGCAGTAAATTGGATAAAGCCCAAGAACTGGGAATAGAAATTATGGATGAGAACACTTTAAAACAAAAATTAGCAGAGAGTGGAGTGAAAGATGAAGAAAATCAATAAAATAATCGGTCTGATTGGATTAATGAGTATTCTGGGAGGTTGTTTGAATAACTTAGAAAGTCAAACCAATACCACTGAAGCTCAAAGTCCCGACACGGTGACTGTTCAAACGACCGCTAATCAATTATCCCCTCTACACTATCGTTCTGTTATTATTGATGGACAGTATCAACTTGGACCTTCTGCCAGCGCTGATTATACTTTGTCTTCAACGGGAAATGCATTCGCTCTAGAAGAAGGGCTCTTAAGAATCTCCCGGGAAGTATTCCCAACGGATCAGTACTATTTACAAGAAGGGCAGTTGATTGACAGTGAGCGTCTCACTTCCTGGGTGAGCAGGGAATCTGATACCAATCCAGAAGGATTAAACCCAGAGACACCAACCGATGAGGCTGTCATAGAACTTGAAGAACAGGATGATGAATCTGTATCACCTGCCGATGACCCGGAAGGGTTAGATGAAGAATCAGGCATTGAATCCGTTACTGAGTCAGGAGATATTGTGCTGGTAGACGAAGAAGGTAATATAGTCGAAGATGAGACAGATGAAGCAGGGATAACACAGGTGACCCAAGTTGAATCCAACCCTATTTATTTATCAGGAATTATGGAAAAAAACTTAATGGTGGAAACAGAAGACGGCTTTGATTTAGCAGGAATTGTCATTGGTCTTTCAATGAATTCAAGTTATCAATATACGGACTCCCAAGGAGTTGTGTATCACCGGGATATTTCAATGGGAGAGATGAGAGAACGTGGACGGGCTTATGCTAACATCATAGTAGGCCGCCTCAGATCTACAGAACAATTACGCTCGATTCCGATAGTTGTTGGTATTTTCCGTCAGGCTCCAGCTGAAGAAATTGTGGGCGGGACATATATTATGGACGGGATTTCACGTGAAGGAAACGCTGTTTCTGATTGGACGGAACGTAATGAGTACCGCGTCTCACTGCCTTTACTAGATGCCGGTCTTGAAGCGGATCAATATAATTATTTTAATAACTTTATGGATCAAGTCCAAAACTTTTTCCCTAATTTAAATGGTATTTACGGACAAGCCCTATATGTGGATGATAGTTTAGAATCATTGGATATCGAAATTGTTACCCAATTTTATCAATTGACAGAAGTAACGGCTTTAACCCAATACGTAACTGATGCAGCTCAAAGACACTTTCCGGAAAATATAGGCATCGAAATAAAGATTGTTTCCAATACGGGAGTTGAAGCCTATGTCGGACGTCAAGTTGGGGCAAGTGAATACCAATCACATATCTTTAGACAATAGGAGGAATGAATAATGTTAACAAGTGCGAATGTTCAACATGTTGCTAAACTGGCTAAACTACAGCTTGATGAAGCAGAAATGGAAAAGTTTACCCCTGAAATTCAACGAATCGTAGAAATGGTAGAACATCTACAAGAAGTTGACACAGATGGAGTAAAACCTACTTATCACGGCAATGATTTAAAAAATGTCTATCGTGAAGATGAGGGAATTAAAAATGATAATATGGATGCTATACTAGCCAATGCACCAGCTACCCAGGATGGCTATATTCAAGTACCAGTCATTATTGAAGAAGGAGAGGGTGCATAAAATGGGAAAATTTCCACAGACAATTGTAGCTTTAAAACAAGGACTAGCAGCCGGTGAATTTACTGCGGTCCAACTCATTGAACATACTTATGATAAAATTACTGAACTGGAAGAAAAAGTTCATGCCTTCATTAACTATGAAGAAGAAAAAGAATCAGCTCTGGAAGCGGCTCGGCAAGCTGACGAGCGCGGCTATGGTGAGGATGCACCTTTATTGAACGGTATTCCGGTAGCTGTTAAAGATAATATATTAACTAAAGGGTTTACTACTACAGCAGCCAGTAAAATGCTTGAAAATTTCGTGCCTACCTATGATGCTTTCGTAGTTAAGAAACTAGTAGCAGCAGGCGCTATTATTGTAGGAAAATTAAATTTAGACGAATTTGCTATGGGCGGATCAACTGAAAACTCTGCCTTTAAAAACACCCGTAATCCTTGGGACTTAGAACGTGTACCCGGTGGCTCCTCAGGTGGTTCTTCTGCTGCAGTAGCTGCACGTCAAGTACCTGCTACACTGGGCACGGATACAGGTGGCTCAATCCGCCAACCTGCTGCTTTCACAGGGATTGTAGGGATGAAACCTTCTTATGGAAAAGTTTCCAGACACGGAGTCGTTGCCTTTGGATCAAGTTTAGACAGCATAGGTCCTATGACTTTAACAGTTGAGGATAATGCCTTAATGTTACAAGCTATTGCAGGTAATGATTCAAACGATGCGACCAGCTTACCAGATGATGACACGGATTATAGCGGCTTACTAGGAAAATCAATTAAAGGGTTGAAGATTGCTTTCCCTAAAGAATATAAATCGGAAGCAATCAACCAAGAAATCCGGGATGCAATGATAAAGGCTGAAAAATTCTTCATTGAGCAAGGAGCAACCGTAGAAGAAGTGGAGCTTCCACATTCTGAATATGGAATTAATGTCTATTATATTATTGCATCTGCAGAAGCTTCTTCTAATCTACAACGTTATGATGGTATCCGCTATGGCTACCGTGCAGAAGACACGACCTCATTAGAGGATATTTATGTTAAATCACGCTCAGAAGCCTTTGGCGATGAAGTGAAACGTCGGATTATGCTGGGAACCTATTGCCTGAGTGCTGGAGCCTATGATTTGTTTTTTGAAAAGGCTGCTAGAGTGCGTACATTAATTAGACAGGATTTTGAAAATGTCTTCTCTGAATATGATGTAATAATGGGACCTGTTACTACCAGTTCTGCTTATAAAATAGGTGGAAAAATTGATAATCCATTAGAAATGTATGTAGCGGACTTACTGACCGTTCCGATAAACTTAGCAGGTATTCCAAGTATTTCAGTACCCGCCGGTTTTGATTCAAATGAACTGCCGATCGGACTTGCTTTACATGGACCGGTCAATAGTGAAGCTTTACTTTACCAAGTAGCTCATGCTTTTGAACAAGGCCATGATTATTCACAAAAAATGCCTGAATTTAAGGAGGGAATTTAAATGAATTTTGAAACTGTTATTGGATTAGAAGTTCACGTGGAATTGAAAACGAAGTCGAAAATATTTTCTTCCTCTCCATCAGGATTCGGGGCAGCACCAAATGCGAATACAAACGAAAAAGATTGGGCTTACCCTGGAGCATTACCGACAGTTAACCGCCAGGCGATCGAATACGGAATCAAAGCTTCTCTCGCTTTAAATTGTGAAGTTGCACGTGAAATGAAATTTGATCGTAAGAACTATTTTTATCCAGACAACCCATCCGCTTACCAAATTTCTCAAATGGATCAGCCAGTCGGCTCCAATGGTTATCTGGATGTGGAAGTAGACGGAGAAATTAAACGAATTCGAATTGAACGTGTCCATTTAGAAGAAGATGCAGGTAAAAACACTCACGGAACAGATGGCTTTTCTTATATTGATTTGAACCGTCAAGGAACTCCATTAATTGAAATTGTTACTTACCCTGATATTCATTCCCCTGATGAAGCGTATGCTTTTTTAGAAGCATTAAGAGAAAAAATTATGTTTACAGGCGTTTCTGACGTGAAGATGGAAGAAGGCTCCCTGCGCTGTGATGGGAATATTTCATTAAGACCTTATGGACAAGAAGCATTCGGTACTAAAACTGAAATTAAAAACTTAAATTCCTTTAACCATGTGCGAAAAGGTTTAGAATATGAAGAGAAAAGACAAGCTGAGCTCTTACTTTCAGGTGGTACGATTATCCAGGAAACTCTCCGGCTTGATGAAAAAACAGGGAAAACTATTCCCATGCGTGGTAAAGAAGGAGAAGCAGACTATCGTTACTTCCCAGAAGCTGATATCCCGCCAATTACGATTAGTGAAGAGTGGATTCAAAAAATAGAATCCGAGATGCCGGAAATGCCAGATCACCGCCGCCAGCGTTATACGCAAGAATATGACTTACCTGAATATGATGCTAAAGTCTTAACTTTACAAAAAGATATGTCTGATTTCTTTGATGAGACTGTGGCTCAAGGAGCTGACCCTAAACAAGCTTCTAACTGGTTGATGGGAGAGGTTTCTGCTTTTCTAAATTCAGAACAAACTACCCTTTCACAAACAGGACTCACACCCGATAATTTGGCTGCAATGATTAAATTAATTGCAGACGGTACGATATCGTCTAAAATCGCTAAGCAATTATTTAAAATCTTAGCTGAAGAAGGCGGAGATGCCAATGAGATAGTAGAAGCACGCGGTATGGCTCAATTATCTGATCCAGCTAAATTACAACCTATGATTGATGAAATTGTAGAAGGCGATCCTAAATCAGTAGAAGATTATAAAAATGGTAAGGACCGTGCATTAGGTTACTTTGTAGGGCAAGTTATGAAGCAAACAAGAGGGAAAGCAAATCCTCAAGTTGTGAACAAGCTGATTTTAGAAAAATTAGACAGTATGTAGAATTGAAGATTCGTATTTTTAATTAAAAAAGCTAGTATCTTTAAGAAAGGAGTACCTGTCTTGCTTTTATTGTAAAGCAGACAAAGGAAAACACTTAGGGATATTAGCTTTTTTGGCTCCAAAATTAAATAATAATGAGACTTAAAAAATCTAATGACACACCCTTAATACTTGCATAGTCCAATGTTATAATGATAAAGACATCAAAGGAGGCAAAAATTATATGAAACGTACGATTCGATCAATAATTCTAGTGATATTAGGAACTTTTTTAGTGGCCCTGGCAATTAATTGGATTACTATACCTAATAATCTGGCGGATGGCGGAATAACCGGAGTAACTTTGTTTTTATACTATACTATCGGGTTAAATATCCCGACAACTTCATTAATACTTAACATATTTATATTAATATTAGGGTGGCGTTTTTTAGATAAATCGACCATTATTTATACAATTTTATCTATTAGTGTTCTTTCCTTCTTTTTAGGGAATGTTTTTCCACCTGCATTTATTCCTGAAAATAAAATTGTCGCTGCTATTGCAAGAGGCCTGCTTATGGGTGTAGGGCTGGGGATAGTTTTACGAGGAGACGGTTCAACAGGAGGAACGGATATTATCGCCCTTATTATCAATAAATTTACCGGTGTATCGATCTCGGTTGCCTTACTTTTAGTAGATATACTCATTGTCCTGGCTAACACTATCCTTATCGGTTTAGAAAATGGAATTATCACAATGATAGCTATTTATTTAAGTTCAGTTACTTTAAACTTTATTGTAGTAGGTTTCAATCCGAAAAAGGCAGTCTACATCATATCGGATAAATACCAAGACATTGCAGAAGACATCACCACGGTAATAGACCGCGGAGTCACCGTACTTAGAGGGTATGGGTATTACTCTAAGACAGAAAGAGAAATCTTGTATACTGTTGTGAATCAAAGGCAGTTGATTGCTGTTCAAAAGATTGTTCAACGTCATGATCCGGAAGCTTTCTTAACAATCAACGAAGTACAGCAGGTTCATGGTGAAGGGTTTACTTTTGTACGAGAGTTTGAACAAATGCCTTATGAAGTAGATGTCCCGAATGTTGAAGATTTAGAAGAAGCATAGAGTTGGAATGGGTTCATACCCAACAAAGCAGCAGCTGAAATTGGCCCGATTTGCTTACATACCTTTTGAAGCCAGTCCAGTTTAAAGATAGAATTAAAAGAGCATTAGGTATAGAGAACAAACTACCTTAAGAAAGTTCTCTCCTAATGCTCTTTTTAATTTATATTAATAGTTATAGCTTAATCAGTATTTAATTCTTCTAAAATTCTTTTGGCCACTGGGCGTGTGACTCCAATACGTCTAAGTTCATCGACATCGGCATCTTTAATTTTTTTAAGTGATTTAAAATGTTTTAATAATTTTGTCCGGGTGGCAGGTCCTACTCCTTCAATTTGATCTAAGCGCGAACCAAATTGACTCTTTGAACGCACTTGTCGGTGATAAGAAATAGCAAATCGATGCACTTCTTCCTGGACACGCTGAACAAAATGAAAAGCCTGGGAACGCGGGTCCACTTCAACAATTTTTTCCGTAAAACCGTCTAAGAGTGAGGCCGTTTTGTGACGGTCATCTTTTACCATTCCTGCTACAGGAATAGCTAAGCCCAGTTCATTTTCGATGACATCCCGGGCTGCTCTGACTTGTATAATGCCCCCGTCCATCAAAATTAAGTCCGGTAAAGGTTTTTCTTCTCTTAAAAGACGTGTATAACGTCGGCGGATGACTTCTTGTGTGTGAGCAAATTCATTACTACCTTTGACAGTTTTAATTTTATATTTACGGTATCCTTTACGATCTGGTTTACCGTCACGGTAGACCACCATCCCAGAGACTGAATTAGATCCTTGAATGTTAGAGTGGTCAAATGCTTCAATATAGCTGGCTTGAGGAATATTGAGTAAATTCGCTAATTCTTCTACAGCTCCTAGAGTTTTGCGGGTATTCATTTCAATCAGCCGGAACTTTTCATCGAGGGAAATTTTTGCGTTTTTTTCACATAATTCCAGTAAACTACGCTTTTTTCCTCTTAACGGAGTTTGGACAGGAATATTAAAAATCTCTTCCAGTACTTTATGGTCTACATCTGAAGGCACTAAAATAGCGCGCGGCATAATATGAGTTTGTTCTTTATAAAAACGTGCAATATAAGTTGTTACTTCTTCTTCTGGATCGCGCTCACCGTAAGTGGGGTAGAGAGCTGCTTTCCGCTTTAAAATTGAGCCTTGACGCAGTAAAAAGACTTGAATGGACAACCATCCGCGGTCATAAGTATAATTAAAGACGTCCATATTGTCATAGTCTTGACTCATAATGCTTTGTCTTTCAACCGTTGTTTCTATATAGTCAATTTGGTCACGGTAATCAGCTGCTTGTTCAAATTCCAGCTTTTCTGAAGCTTTCGCCATTTTACTTTTTAATTCATTTTTTATTGAATTAACGTCCCCATTGAAGAACCGCTTAATATTGGCAATTTGTTTTTGATAAGTTTCAGCAGAAATTTCATGATCACAACAACCGATACACTGACCTAAATGGTAATAAAAGCAAGCACGTTTTTCATTTTTACCACACCGTCTTAAAGGGTATACCCGGTGAAGCAGCTGCTGGGTGCTGGTGGCAGCCAGAACATTAGGAAATGGGCCAAAGTAATGGCCACCGTCTTTTTTTACTTGATTAGTAATAATGAGTTGAGGATCCGCTTCGTTGGTAATTTTTAAAAAGGGATACATTGTCCCATCTTTAAGTCGAATGTTATATTGCGGTTTATACTCTTGAATCAGATTAATTTCTAATATCAAGGCTTCTTTATCGCTGTTAGTGATAATCGTTTCAAAGTGATTTATTTCAGATACTAACTTAGTGGTTTTTAAATCATGAGCACCTCTGAAATAAGAACGTACCCGGTTTTTAAGATTTTTGGCCTTTCCTACATAGATAATCTCACCAGCTTTATTTTTCATTAAATAGCAGCCGGGATCATCAGGAAGCAGTGCCAGCTTATCTTCAATTCTCGCACGTATCTCTTCAGGACTTTCATCAGCTGAGGAAATAGAGGAGGAGTCTGTTCTTAAAGACTCAAGCTGCTTATGTTCATTCACATTTTTTTCAAAAGATTTAATTCTTTTTGACAGAATGTTATCCTTTTGCTGGTTAGAATCTACTTCATTTTGCACGGACTCCTTTTTATTTGGATGCTTAGAATGATTTTCTTTCAATCCAGTAACTCCTTTCTATTTTCAGTAAAATTATTTATCAGTGTTTATCTTTTTTTGTGGGATAAGTTAAATGGGGCGGAGTAGCTGCAGGCTTTTGTTTGTTCACTACCAAGTATTTCTCTGTTATAAACTGTTCTTTGTGATTAAAGTGTCCATAAATTATTATTATATCATCAATGCTTACTTCTAACAAGAAAGTCAACGGCTTCCGGGCAATGAGTGCTGAGAATTCTTTGGAAGAATCAATTTTAGAGGATAAGTCTTTTTGAACAGCTTTAGAATCCTCAATGAGTTGAGAATGAAAGTCACTAGAGGTCGGGCTGGTGGGCATTGAATTATAGTGGTCATGATCAATTAACTTTAATTTAAATAATACTAATGTAGGATCTTGGGCTTTAACTATTTTTTGGTAGGTGACTCTGCCTTTGAACTGGAATTTATCTTCCATTGACTTCCTCCTTAAGCTTTATATAGAGCTATTATAGCATGTTTTATCTCAGCTTATTAGTGCTTATTGCTTACGGCCTGTGTTATACTAAAGGTAGTTATAAGAGGAAGTGGAAGCAAAATTCCAACACCACCGGCGGCATATTACCGCCCGTACTCACTTAGTTCAAACTATAGGATAATTCCACAAAATATAAATATTAACATAGGAGTGGGAAAGGAAAGATAAGGATGCTTAAATTTGCAACCATTGGTACTTCTTGGATTACCGAACAAATGATTGAAGCAGCACGATTGACCCAGCGTTATCAATTGAAAGCTGTGTACTCCCGCCACAGTAATACAGCCAAAAAAATAGCAGATACTTTTCAAGCTGATTACTATACAGAAGAATTAAATAATATATTATATGATCCCGCAATCGATCTTATATATATCGCAAGTCCAAACTCCTTACATTATACCCAGGCAAAAATGGCAGTAGCCGCCGGCAAGCATGTAATTGTTGAAAAGCCAATTGTTGCAACAACCCGGGAATGGCGTGAACTTTTTACTTTAGCAGATCAAAAAAAGGTTTATATATTCGAAGGCGCTATGCATTATCATAATCGAAATTACAAACGGCTGCGTCAACTTATATTGAAAAAAATCGAGGAAACAGAATATCCGTTGTTGGGAGCTAATTTTAACTTCTGTCAATACTCTTCGCGTTATGATACTTATCTGGAAGCGAAAGAAAACAAGTGGCCGGTGCCCAATGTTTTTAACGCTGAGTATCAAGGAGGAACTTTGATGGATTTAGGTGTTTATCCACTCTATATCGCTTTAGATTTGTTTGGCATGCCTAAGTCTGTGCGGTATCATGCTGTCGATGACGGGGAACAAATTGATTTGTTTGGAACCATCATTCTTCAATATGCAAAAACTCAAATTACGATTGTTATTTCAAAAGCCGTCTATTCTCAGATGCCTTCAGAAATATACATTGGAGATGAAACTTTTATTATCAAAGATATCTCCCGTATAACAGATGCTCAGTTAGTGAATCGTGAGGGAGAAGTCAGTCAAATCATTGATTACAAACCTGCAAATCCGATGTATGATGAATTGTTGAATTTTGCCGAAATTATCGAAAATAAAGATAATATTCATAATGAAGTTCGTTACGAATCATGGCGCCAATTAAGCCTTCAAGTAACTCAAACGATGGAGTTGTTACGTCAATCAGCTAAATTATTTTAATCGAGGTTTTAGACAGGGAAAAAATTAACGGCTGAAAGTCACTAAGATTTTCAACCGTTATTCTTTTCTGTAACCGATAAGTCACATGAAAGAATATAATGAAGAAATTAGGAGATACTATGCTAAACAAATTATCACCAGCGTTAAAAGAAAAATGGGAAGCCAGCAATTTTAATCAGCCTACGGCTATTCAAATGAAAACTTTTGATTTGATGTTAAATAAGGAGGCAGTAGTGGGAATTTCACCCACCGGAAGTGGTAAGACACTCGCTTATTTACTGCCAATTCTAACGCGTCTTAAAGCAAATGGACAGCTTCAAGCGCTTGTCTTTGCTCCTTCTCAAGAACTGGCACAACAGATTGGAAGAGTCGCAGAAGACTGGTCAGAGAGTCTGGGGATTACCTCCCAAACCTTAATAGGGGGAGCTAACATTAAGCGTCAGGTAGATAGATTAAAAGAGAAACCTGAGCTTGTAGTTGCTACTCCGGGCCGTTTCTTGGAGTTATTGAATCAATCTGCTAAATTGAAAGTGCATAAGGTTGACACTGTAGTCTTTGATGAAGCTGACTATCTTTTACTCTCGCAAGGTCAACAAGTAGCTTTAGTAGAAGAAATCCAAAAGCGTTTAATGAGAGATGTTACCTACTCTTGGTTTTCGGCAACCCAATCATCCGATTTGAAAGCAGCGATTGAAAAAGAAACATCCGAATCGATCCAGCCTCAATGGATAGTAATAGGAGATGAAAAAGTACCAGAGCAGATCCAACATTTTTTAATTGAGAGCACGAATCGCGACAAAGCAGCTCAGTTACGCCGTTTGGGGCAGTTTGATGACATGCAGGCAATTGTTTTCTTTGAGCAAGTCAATGAGCTTGAATCGGTTGCCGCTAAATTACTGTACGATAATATCCCTGTTGTCACCTTACACAGTCAGTTATCTAATACAGAACGTAAGATGGCTATTCAAATTTTCTCACAAAAACAAGCAGTGTATTTGTTGACCACTGATGTAGCAGCACGGGGGCTGGATTTAGCAGATGTCCCTTATATTATCCATTATAATAGAGTGGAGGATCCTAAGGTCTATCTACACCGCTCGGGCCGTACCGGACGAATGGGAAAAGAAGGCTATGTACTATCTTTAGTTAATCAGCAAGAATCCAGAGATTTAATGGATTTACTGAAAAAGTTAAAGCTTCAACCTGAATGGCGATTTATTTATAAGCGGCAGCTGGTCAGTGAAATACCAAAAGCAACTGATTTTAAATCAGTAAAAAAAGGTAGTGAGTCGGAAAGATCACCTTCATCAAAAACAAAAAAGAAGAATAAAAAAAGACTGAAAAAGCAAAAAAATAAAGGTAGGAAACGATCTTAGTCTACTAAGTTAGCTATTATAGGGACTGTCTTCCATTAGAATCGGCCAGGAGCTGTCTTGCTTTTAAGGCCTGCATATTTGAGAAAAACTTTCATTTTTCAAAAAAAGACACCAGCTTCACAAGCATTTTTGTTGAGCATGGTGTCTTTTTAGAGTAAATTTAAGCTAAGAGAGGAAGGAGGCGGATAGTGAAAAAGAGGAAAAAAATTAAGTTTCAGCACACTTATAAAAGTCATGAATTACCTAATGAGTGGCAGGGAATTACGCCTAAGAATATTCGCCCTTACCGTAAGTATGTGAATAGAGAAAAACCAGGCTTTTGCGGAACTTATACAGCAGCCGTACTTGTCCATTATACCATCAAGCATGATCGCGGGTATGTACTGGATATGGATAAATTAATCACAGCATTTAAACCGCGGATTGACCAAAACCCTTTGTATAAAGGATCTTATATTTGGGATATTGTTAAAGCTTTACAAGATTTCTTTGCGGAGGATGATTCTTACCAAATTAAGTGGCATTTAGTAAGTGAGAGCCAAGCATTAGGTCAATTAAAAAAAGAAAGTCCTTTACCGCTTATCGTAGGAACAATGAAATTTTTAGGCAGTAAATACGGCAACCACTGGGTGCTGGTATATGGTTACGGTTATAATGAGGACGGAAAACTTTTTTACCGGGCGTGGGATAACCATGGTAAAAATCAGGCCATTATCGCCGCCAGTCAAACACTTCCTTGTGTATGGATAGAGCGCAAGTAGGGATGAGTTGAGACACGGTTGATAATTCGACGATAAAGCTTTAAGAGTAGTTGAATCAATTTAATTACACTTATGAGCATATTGTTGGAAAAAACCATGAGTCTATAATATACTTTAAATATAGTAAAAAATATTTTTTTGAAAGAGAGGTACTTATTATGGGATGGTTATGGACGTTAATTGTAGGTGGCGTAATCGGATGGTTAGCCGGTGCAATTTTAGGTAAAGATGTTCCTGGTGGAATTATAGGTAATATTATTGCGGGGATGCTAGGTTCCTGGTTAGGTGGACAGTTCTTTCAATTTGGTCCTGAACTAGGCGGAATTTTTATTTTTCCAGCATTACTTGGTGCAATTATCTTAATCGCTATCGTATCAGCAATACTAAGATCTACAGGGACAAATCGAAGATAACTTTTAATAAAATATTTAAACTAGAAATAGCCTATACAAATAGGCTATTTTTGTTGTATACTTATAATTATATGTTTAAAAGTGAAGGAGTTATTGAATGACGAATAGTATGGTCAATATTAGCTATATTAATAAATTCTTAGTAGATGAAGATTTTTATTTAACCAAAAATATTTTTAATTTTCCTAAACTATTAGAAATGGTTATTCAAACCTCCGGTGACCATGATCAATATATTAGTCAACAGCTGGCTGTTTCATTTCTTGAACCTCAGGAAACCTGGGTCATCACCCAAAATCATTTTCACGTATTCGACTATCCTTCAATCGGAACCGAAATTGAAATCGAAACGCGTGTGAGTAATGCCAATCGCTTTTTTGTGGATCGGTGGTTTGGGATAAGAGCAGATAACAAGTTACTGATGGAGTTTCAAATTCAATACACCATCATTAATTTATCCACGCGTAAAATGGCCCGTGTTCCGGCAAAAAAATTAATAGAACATAATTTAATTGATAGCTCCTATTATCAAATACGGGAAAAAATTATTCAGCCTGAAGATGTGAGCAGTTATTCTATAAACTCTCAGACAATAGCACCTGAGGATATTGATTTAAATCAGCACGTAAATAATTTAGTTTACATCCGTTGGGGTGCTCGGGCAATGCCACTTTCTATCTTGACTAATTTTTCACTGGAAAAAGTAGCGATTAAATATGGAAGTGAGATTTTGCCTGATCATCAAGTAATGGTAGAAACTTTTTTACCGCCAAATGTAATTAAGGTAAAAGACTCATCTGAACAACCAGAGGCGGTAACATTAGAAAGTTTAGAGTCTTTTCAAGTGATTTACAATGAAACGACTGATCAAGAAGCCTGCATCTTACATTTTACCTGGGTCAGAAATATTTAACTAAAAAAGGAGAATTTTTATGGGGCTCGCCTTTGCCAGCCATCCAAATTATTTAGAAGAAATTATTAATTTATACAATACAGCTTTCCCACCCGAAGAGCTGATCGAGCTGTCTGTGATAAGAGAATTAGTTAGTAAGGGCGAATGTGAAGTTTTAGCTTTATTGGCTTCGGGTAATTTTATAGGTTTAGCGATTACTTTTCATCAGGAAGAAATTCCGCTGTTAGCTTATTTCGCAACTATCCCTGAAGTCAGAGGCCAAGGTTACGGCAGCCGAGCATTACAGCTACTTAAAGAACGCTACGGTGAGTTACTCTTAGAAATTGAACATACGTATAATCAACGCTCTCAAAATCAAAGACAGCGTGTGAGCCGAAAATCCTTTTATTTAAAGAATAATTTAAACCCAGCTCCTTTTACAGTAATGTGTTACGGGGTAGAGATGGAATTAATGTCTACAGTTAAACGAATAAAATTCAGCGACTACTACAAGATTTATACCAGTATCTTCGGCGAAGGTGAAACTAAAGCCAATATTGAATTAGAGACGATTTTGCTCCCTGAAACAATGGGTTAAATTAAAGAAAATTCATTTAAGAACCATTCATAAAGTAAATGAATGGTTCTTTATTTTAAATTGATTTTGAGAATACGCTTTTATGTTTTATATTATAAATAATTTTAAAAAACATTGCTTTTAATAGTTGTTTCTGTGCTATACTATTGTTAAAAAGTTAACAAACTTATTTGGAAGAAGGTTAAAGGATGAACTCATCGCTGAATAACTACCTATTTGCTTTTACTATCACTCTTATAGCAGGCTTATCTACTGGTATAGGCGGCTTGATTATTTATTATAAGGAAGAATTGGGTAGAGGGTTTTTAGCGGGCTCGCTAGGCTTTTCGGCTGGGGTAATGCTCTTCCTTTCCTTTTTTGAAATTTTACCAGAGGCACGCCTGTCACTCGAAGCAATTTATGGAGATAATCAAGGTTTAATGATTACCATCGCCGCATTCTTTGTAGGTATGGGTTTAATCGCTCTTTTGAACAAATTGGTACCAGATATTGAAACTATGGCTGTCGCTGATCAAATAAAAAAAGTATCTTCCACTGAAAGTTCTACTGCTTTATTCCGCGCTGGAATAATGACAGCTCTTGCAATTGCTATTCATAATTTCCCAGAAGGACTGGTAAGTTTTATGGCCGCCTTACGCGACCCGGTCTTAGGCATTAATTTAGGACTTGCAATTGCTATTCATAATATCCCTGAAGGTATATCAGTAGCGGTTCCAATTTTTTATGCTACCGGTAGTAAACGCAAGGCTGTAAAAATATCCTTTTTATCCGGAATCACTGAGCCATTAGGAGCAA
This sequence comes from uncultured Facklamia sp., assembly GCA_964471435.1. GTDB lineage: Bacteria > Bacillota > Bacilli > Lactobacillales > Aerococcaceae > Facklamia. The sequence continues at coordinate 174,739 of CAYYGA010000001.1, read as the reverse complement.
TTATAGGTTATTTAATACTGCAGCCATATATGAATCAGACCACTTTTGGAATTATGTTTGCAATTATTGCCGGAATAATGTCTTATATTGCTTTTGATGAACTCCTGCCGATTGCTCACAAGTACGGGGATCATAAAACGGTATTAAGAGGGTTGATTGCAGGTATGGCAGTCATCTCAATGAGTTTGATAATTGCTTAGGAGATTAGTCCAGAACAATGAATTTTATAATTGGAAATTCGCCCTGGAAAATTGAAGTAAGATTTTCTATTTATTATTTTTTCTAATAGACAATGAAATACGTTGTAGTTAGTAGTGTAATTTAATATAATTGAGCTGGTAAAAAAGAGGAGGAAGTTATTAGTGAAAAAAATCGTTTTGATTATGACATTATTGATATCTCTATTAGTTCCGTATTCTTCAGTTGCGGCTCAGGATTCAACTTATACATTTGCTATTTCAAGCGACCCTTTGTCAACTAACCCAATCAATTCAAGTGACCGTTGGGGATTAACATATACCAATTTGGTTTTCAACCCATTATTACGTATTTCAGGGGATGGGACAGAAAATTTTGAATTGGCAGAAAGTTATGAATTATCTGAAGATGGTGCCAGTATTACGGTAAAATTAAAAGAAGATATTCTATGGTCAGATGGAGAAGCGTTTGATGCAGATGATGTAGTTTTCACTTATGAAACAAAAGCACAACCTGAAAATGGAAATTCTGATAATTTATGGGTTGGTGAAACTCAAATTGAAGTCGAGAAAGTTTCTGACTTTGAAGTTCAATTTAATTTACCAGAAGCAAGTGCTGCTGCTGTTAACAGCGTAGTTGCCGGACATTATATTATCCCGGAACATATTTTTGGAGAATTCACTGATTTTTCAGGAAGTGAATTACCTGCTGAACCGGTTGGTACAGGAGCTTATAAATTAGAAGAGTACCGTCGCGGCGAGTATATCTCATTCGTTGCTAACGAAAATTATTTTGCTGAACCAGCTAATATTGACCGGGTAGTCTTACAAATTGTTGCCAATACAGATACTGCCAAAGCCGCCCTTCAATCTGGGGAAGTTGATGCTGCAGTCTTTACTCCGCGTGATTTAGCTTCTCTGGATGAAGAAAGCTATGACAGCTACGCTTATACAGAAGGCCGCGTAGGATATATTGGTCTGAATACAAGGTCAGAAGCTTTACAAGACGAAAATGTTCGTAAGGCGGTAATGTATGCATTAAACCGTGATGAATTAAATCAAGCCGTTTACCTTTCAGAAGAGTATTATGAAAATGCCTACTCGGTTATTCCAAGCAGCAATCCATTTTATTCAGAAAATATTGAAAAGTATGAACAAGATTTAGAGCAGGCACAAGCTTTAATGGAGGAAGCTGGTAATCCGGATGTAACACTTGCGATGGCTATTGCTTCAGATGATGCGACTCAAGCTCTCACAGGCCCACTCGTGCAGCAGCAATTAAGTGCGATTGGTGTAAATGTTGAATTAGTAAGCAGTGACTTAGCTTCGATTGTTAATGAAAACTTAACCGATGGATCAACTACTTATGATTTATTTATTGGTGGTTATATTATGGGAATTGAACCTTCTTCTTATAGTGGATTATATGGCAGTGAAGGGCATGCAAACTTCTTTGGTTATTCAAATGAAGAAGTCGATGAGTTATTTAACCAAGGAGCATATGAGTTAGATCAAGATGCCCGCTATGATATTTATGAAGAAATCCAGCAATTAATCGCTGATGATGCATTCGTTTTCCCCTTAGTAGATAATTTAAGAATTATCGTATCCAATCCACGTATTGGCGGCTACGAAGAAGCTAAATTTGTTCCAATCTATAATATGGAAGACTGGTCTAAATTAACGATTGAATAAAATACTTTATGTTATAAAAAAGCAATTGTGAAATTAGCAATTGCTTTTTTAACTTTATAGGAGTAGGTAAGATGAATAAATATATTTTTAAAAGGATATTACAAGTCATTCCTTTACTGCTTGTAATATCTTTTATTGCTTTTACGTTAATATATATTGCTCCCTTTGATGCGATCGATACGATTACTCGTCCTGATATGTCGCCTCAAGCAGTGGAGCTTTTGCGCCAACGCTATGGTTTAGATCAACCTTTTCTAACCCAGTATTTTGTATGGGTGCGCAACGTGCTGCAAGGAGATTTAGGTAACTCCATGGTGACTCAGTACAGCATTTCAGCTGAATTATTGAATCGTATTCCCAATAGTATCCGTTTAATCCTCCCAGCTTATCTGATTGCTTTAGTTATTGCAGTAATCTCAGGTTTATATGCAGCCAGTCACCGAGGAGGCTGGATTGACCGTTTGCTGGACACTATTTTTTCACTAGGAATTTCAACCCCAACTTTTTGGATGGGTATGATTATTATTTATTTTTTCGGCTTAGAGTTAAGATGGTTTCCTATTTTAGGGATGCATACTATTGGGCAGGAAGAAACTTTAATAGACTATTTACAACATTTATTTATGCCCTGTTTAACGTTAGTGATTGCTCTCTTCCCAGGCACTGCCCGCTATGTCCGCTCAGCGGCTGTTAATCAGTTAGACCAAGAGTATATTCAAGTTCAACTTTCTCTGGGAGCGACTAAGAGAGAAATATTTTTTAATCATATAAGTAAGAATACTTTGCTGCCTCTAGTAACACGAATTGCGATGGATCTTCCAATGTTGGTAACCGGTTCAATTGTTACAGAGACCATTTTTGCCTGGCCCGGAATAGGCCCTTACTTCATCGATGCGACCAGACGCTTAGATTATCCTGTGATTATGGCAATTTTATTGTTATCAGCAAGTTTAGTCATCGTAGGCAATCTTCTGGCTGACATTTTATATACTGTAGTAGATCCCCGGATCAGAAAAGGAGGCTAACTTCTTGAAAAAAATTATCGTTGGATTACGTAACTATCCGCACTATTTAATTGCCGTAGTTATTTTAATTATTTTAATAAGCTTAAGTTTGATAGCCCCTTACTTGCCGATTAATCCTAATTTCATTGATGTATCCAAAATTGATCAGTCTCCTTCAATCGAGCATTTGTTTGGGACAGATGAATTGGGGAGGGACTATTTCATTCGAGTATTGTATGGAGGGCGTGTTTCCTTATTAGTAGGGTTTTTAGCGATGCTTACTTCTACCATTATTGGGGTAGTAGTGGGGCTGGTATCGGGTTACTTTGGCGGCTGGGTGGACAGCTTTTTTATGCGGTTAGTTGATATACTTTCATCTATTCCCTGGCTTGTATTAGTGATTGTAATCAGTGTTTTTTTAAGTCCGGGTCTAACCTCTATTGTAATTGTAATTGGAGGTTTTTCATGGATGGGAATTGCAAGGTTAGTACGGGCAGAGACAATGTCTTTAAAAGAAAGAGACTACGTGGTTTATTCTAAATTTATCAAACGAAACAATATAGCTATCATTATTAATCATATCTTACCAGGGGTGGTCCCAACCATTATTGTTTCAGCGACTGCCAGTATTGCGGGTGCAATTATGACAGAGTCTACTTTAAGTTTCTTAGGATTAGGTGTTCAGCCTCCTTCGGCATCATGGGGAAGTTTATTACAAACGGCACAGAGTAATTTGCAAACAGCTCCTCATATGGCAATAATTCCCGGGATCTTTATTATGTTGACTGTTTATTCTTTCAATAGTATGGGAAACTTTGTTAAACAAATTTACAATGAGGATGAATACAATGAGTAATATTTTAGAGATAAAAGACTTAAACATTATACTAGCTAAAAGACATAGTTCGAATGAAACATTGGTTCATCAAGTCTCCTTTGATATACCCAGAGGAAAAATAACCGGTGTCATAGGCGAATCAGGCAGTGGTAAAAGTCTGTCGATGAAGTCGTTATTAGGTATCCTACCTGATAATTTAATATCTTCCTGCAGCAAATACCATTTCAATGGTAGAGAGCTGAATATTCACCAAAGGAAAAAATTGACTACCTTACCTATTTCCATGATTTTTCAAGATCCTCTATCTTCTCTAAACCCGGTTCAAACAATCGGATATCATCTATTAGAAGTAATTAAAAGGTATCATAAAAAAAAGGGCGCAGCTGCTAAAAAAACTGCTGCTGATAGACTGCGGGATGTAGAGATACCTAATGCGGAACATGTATTAAATTTATACCCGCATGAACTCTCGGGAGGGATGATTCAGCGGGTAATGATAGCTATGGCCTTACTCAAAAAGCCGGAGTTATTAATTGCAGATGAACCTACCACAGCGTTAGATGTAACAGTACAAGCCCAAGTACTTTCCTTAATTCGAAAACTGAAAGCAGAAGAAGATTTAAGTGTCATACTCGTCACACATGATTTTGGTGTCATAGCAGAAATGTGTGATTATATTTATGTCATGTATGACGGAATTGTGGTAGAAGCGGGGCCGGTAGAAAATATTTTTTATCAGCCACAACATCAATACACTCAAGAATTATTAAAGTCCATACCTAACAGTACTCGTAGAGAAAAATTACATGTAATGCAAAAATATACGCTCCCGGACACTCTTAAACAATCTCATATGATGGAAGAAGTAGGAAATAACCATTTTATCGTAAAGGAGCAGTAAAAATGAATCTAATAGAAGTGAAAAGTGTTTCAAAATTTTATGAACGTAAAGACTTTTTTGGTAATATACAGTCAACAGTTACTGCTTGCAATCAAGTTTCCTTTAATATTAAAAATGGTGAAACCCTGGGACTTGTAGGAGAATCGGGCAGTGGGAAAACGACTTTAGGGAAAATCATCTTAGGTTTGGAAGATGCATCCGCAGGGAAAATAAGTTTCAACTCCGAAATTTTTGAAGGAGAAGAAAAGGCGAATCAAATGCAAATTATTTTTCAAAATTCACTTTCTGCTCTCAATCCATGGAAGTCAATTTTGGAGTCTGTCATGGAACCTTTAAATCATTACTATTCTAAAGGGGAAGCCCACAAAACTGCTTCCGAAATATTAGAATTGGTAGGGATTAACCAAAGGTTTCATCACCGGCTTCCCCGTAGTTTTAGTGGAGGGCAACGGCAAAGAGTAGGCATCGCACGAGCTTTAGTGTTAAAACCTCGTTTTGTTGTGTGTGATGAGCCTGTATCTGCTTTGGATGTTTCCATCCAAGCACAAATAATCAATTTGCTCCAAGAATTGCAAGATAGCGAAAAGCTGACTTATCTTTTTATATCTCATGATTTATCGATCGTAAGAAGTATTGCACATCGAATTGTCGTGCTATACCGTGGAACAGTAGTTGAGATGGGAGAAACAGAAGAAATATTTAATAATCCTATTCATCCTTATACTAAAAACTTACTCGCTGCTATTCCTATAGCTGATCCAGTGAAAGCGCGTGAGCAAATTGCTGCGCGTAAGAAAGTAGAAAAAGATCAATTTTATATTACTGGTCAATGGGTGGATATAAATGAAAAACATGCTGTACTGATTAATTAAAGTTCTCAATAATTAGAGCTCTTTATTAATTTCAAAAATCATTAAAATAAAAAGACCGTCACCATTTTTAGTGTGACGGTCTTCTTTCTTTGATAACTAAATTAAACCATTCTGTAGTTTTAATTTAGAGCAAGAGGAGTATTTGTCTATTCTACGGCTTAATTATTTTCTTCAGTAGTTTCCTCTTCATCAGTTACTTCTACAGAGGTTTCTTCTTCTACTATATCTTCCTCAGTTGACTCATCTTCAACTGATTCTTCATTATCTTGATCTCCAACTTGTGTTCCATATGCTGGTAATAAAACATCAAAGGCATCAATGGCTTTTCCGGCATAAACGGAAGTCGGTCCACCGCCCATTAAGATATTTACTCCTACAATTTCAGCCAATTGTTCACGAGTACCGCCTAAATTAATAAAATTAATTACATGAGAAGAAATGCATTTTGTACATTGGCTAGAAACCGATAATGCTACTGCAATCATTTCTTTTGTTAATGCACTCACTTCACCATCTGCTAAGGCAGCTGCTCCGAAAGCTCCAAAAGCTTCAGCCACCTCTGGATTCAATTCAGCGAACTTAGCAAAATTATGATTTCCTGTTTCATATATTTCTACCCAATCATCAGATCCAGAAGCCTCAGTATCATATTCTGTAGCTTCTATTTCAGATTCAGTCTCAGTAATTGAATCTTCAGCATCGGAAATTTCCGCTTGAGCCGCTTCAATTTCTTCAGCATAGTCAACTGATAAAACGTCAAAGGCATCAATGGCTTTGCCAGCGTAAACCGATGTAGGTCCGCCTCCCATCAATATATTAACTCCTACAACTTCAGCGATTTGATTACGTGTCGCTCCTAATTTTAAAGCATTTATAACATGAGAAGAAATACACTTAGTACATTGTGCTTCTACACTTAAGGCTACTGCGATCAGTTCTTTGTCTAGAGCAGATACTTCACCGTCTGCTAGAGCTACTCCTCCTAATGCTCCAAAAGCCTGAGCCACTTCTGGATTTAATTCGCCAAATTTAGCAAAATTATGATTCCCTGTTTCATAAATTTGAACCCAGTCATCTGAACCTGAGGGAGTTGTGTCAAAATCACTTACTGCAGCATCTGTATTGTCTTGGGCAAAAATACTTACTGTGGGTAAACTCATTGGAGCCAATAAAGTCGCTAAAGTCATTAACTGTAATAATTTTCTTTTCATCTTGTTTCTCCTTTTTTTCAACTATAAGATTAATTCATTAAACTCATTGTATCAGGCTAACTTTTTGCTTATTTTGTTTATTAAACCTTTGTTCGGCAATTAATGCTGCGCCGATTGCGCCAGCATATTGGCCGAGGGTATGTGTTACGACAGAAGTATCAAAACGTTCAGCTAGTATATTAGCAAAAGTTTGACTTTTAGATAATCCTCCTGTAAAAAGGGCAGGTGCATTTTTATCAGGACGTAGTTTGGCGTATTGTCCGTTGATGCGCTGAGTAATCGAATGAAGGGCACCTAGAGCGATATCACCTTGTTTTTCTCCTTTAGCGAGTAAAGAAATCACTTCTGATTCAGCAAATACTGTACAAGTAGCATTGATTTTTGCTGGTACGGCTCCTTCAACAAATCCGTCGAGAACATCAACTTCTTCACCTAAAGTGCGCATCATCACTTCAACAAACCGACCGGTACCAGCTGCACAGCGGTCATTCATATTAAAATCCATGACTAGTCCTTTGCCATTGAGTTTCATTGTCTTACAATCTTGTCCACCGATGTCAATCACGTTTTCTATCCCCGGGTGTAGATATTCGGCACCTTTACCATGACACGTTATTTCTGTGACAACCCAATCGCTTTCCCATAAATCACGGCCATATCCAGTACTAACTACTTTAACTTGGTTTGGACTATATTGATGGCGGTGCTTGAAGTAATCCATTATCTCTGCCATCGCTTCTCGGGGTCGTCCACCGGTTGGTATTAGATACTTGTCTATTAGTTCTCCTTCAGAAAAGATAACAGCCTTAGTGGTTGTTGAACCTGAATCCATACCAATGTAAAACATTCTTATCCCTCCAACATTTCAATAAAAGCAGCAACTCTGGTATTTAATTGTCCAATATCTGATTCAGTATAATCAGTTTCTAAATACATATAAGGTACATTTTTTTCTTCTTGGCAGAAACGTTTAATTCTCAAGGATTCAACCATAAAAGGTACACAGTTTTGTAAAACCATGTCAATAACACCATCAACTTGGAAATCATCTACCATTTCATCAATTAATTGGACACGGGTATCATTACTAGAAGCACAAGCACAGCCTACATTTAAATATTTATCCGCCAACGCTTTAATTTGATCAGGCTCTTCTATGTTTACCAACTCTTCTACTGATTTTGAAACAGTACAGTTTTCATATGCGACCACTCGGCCGCCATTAGCTTCTATGGCATCAATAATTTTTTCTGTGACCCCGCCCATTGGGCAGCCGGTAATCAAAATTCGCGGTTTATCTACTAAGGTATTCCCCGCTTCATAGCGTGCATATGCTTCTTCGGTTAATAGATTTAAATTTTTAATTGTTTCCTCTTTATCAAAAGTAAAGCCTGTCCCAAAACACACACCAAAAATTTCTTTTCCAGTTAATACTGAAGGTGATAAGGCTCCTGTTCGGTAGAAATTTCTTTTAGCTGTGCGGTAGCGATTCATTAAGTCAATTGCTTCATTTAACTTTTCTCCAGAAATTTCGGTTTGGAAATACTCTTCTAAATACTCTTTAAACCGAACTACTTCTTCGTACCACATATTCTGACTTTGTTCTAGTTTTCGTGAGCGGGGAACTTCCATTAAGTATAAATGTTTAAATTCCGTCATATATTCATACATTTTTGTTTTACCGTCGCAAGTGGTCTCTCCTACCACTAAATCAGCAAAGTGAAAATAAGGGCATTTATCCATTTTTGCCATACCATAACTCGACTTTATTAAAGGGCATAAATTACGGGGTAAATCTTCCTCTGCATCATCAATCGATTCTTCAGTAGTCGAGCATAAGCCAATCATTGTTGCTCCCACCGCAATAACCAATTCCTCAGGGATATAAGTACAATAAGCACCTATAACAGGCTGGCCCTGTTCTTTAAATTCTTTAACGGTAAGAAAGCCTTCACGCCTTGCATCATTAAATTCTTCAAATATTTCTGGTAAATTTGTCTTGATTTCCATTATATACTTCCTTTCTTCCTTGCTCACTATTTCTCATGTTATGAATATAATAAGGAAAATAATTACTTTTAACTAATTATATTTATTAATAAGTATAAAATTTTTAAGATATAAATTTTATATATCTCTTGGAAGTATCCTAGTTTATTAAAATAACCCGATGTTTTACTGTGGCATAGGTTATAATACCTTAAGATTTTACTCATTAATTTAGATTAAGGTTGTTATTAAAAAATGAAAAGGGATTCAAAAAATAAAAAAACGTTTAAAATTATTTTTAAAGGTTTATTTAAAATAATTATTAATGATTTAAGGCCCCATTGTAGCTTTTAAAGTCATGCGATACAATGAGCATGTTGTAAAGTTCAAGCTATTTTTTATCAAACATAAGGGAGACAATAGTTATGAAAAAAACGTTAGTTAAAGCAATGGTTGTGGCATCAACTTTACTTGTAGGAGCTGGTAGTGCTTTTATTCCGACCGTAAGTGCAGAAGAAGTGGTCACTGTTGAAATAAGTCAAGAAGAAGAAACAGCTTTTCAAGAAGAGGACGCTGCGAATGAACTTATTCAAGTGGGCTATAATGGTGGAACTTGTTTAGGAGTCCTTGGAGTAGCGCAAGCACTTGGGTTTTATGAAGAGGAAGGCTTAAACACTGAGATAATCAGTATGAGCAGCGCTAATGATTCATTAGGTACCGGGCAGGCAGATATCTCTGGGGATCATATTGCTACAGCAATGGTACCAATGGCTAATGGTGTAAACTTCTCCATGGTGACGGGAGCTCATACAGGTTGTAAATCAATTTATGTCGCTACTGACAGCGATATAGAAACTACTGCGGATTTGGTAGGTCAAATATTAGCTGTTCCTGATGGAATGGGAGCTTCAGACCAAAATATTGCTTTCCGATTCTTCAAAGCGGATGGTATTGACCCATTATCAATTAATTACCGTCAAGTAGACTCTGGAGCAGCAGTACAAGCGATTGAAAATGGTGAGGTTCAAGGGGTCGTACTTAATGATCAATTTGCAAGAGAGTTCGTTGATAGTGGTCAATTAAGATATGTGCGTGCTTTGTCTTATGATGAAGATTTCAGTTGGCAGCCATGTTGTGGAATTTATATTAATAATGATTTTCAGGCAGAAAATCCTATTGCGACTAAAAAATTGACACGTGCAATTCAAAAAACACGTGAGTGGATTGTTGAAAATCCTGAAGAGTATGTGAATGTCATGATAGAGAATAATTGGGCTACTGGTGACATTGATATTATAAATGATTATATTGCAGAGTTAGATTACGGTGTGACGGATAGTGATACCGAAGAATCATTAAAGATGGTTATCTCAGACTATAAAGAGTTTGGCTTTATTGATGATAGTATGACCGATGAAGAATTATTAGAAATGGTATGGAGACCACAACACTAATAAATTTAAGCGACTTAACATTGGAGGAAAATATGAAAAAATCATTCGTAAAAAAAATTATAGCTTTATCACTGGCAACTTTACCATTCGCACAAGCGGCAATGACTACTGTCAATGCTCAGGACAATGACGTTGTTACTGTTGAAATCACAGCTGAAGAGGAAGAAGCATTTAAGAGTGAACCTAAAGCTAATGAAGCTATCAAGGTAGCTTATAGTGGTGGAGATTGTACAGGCATTATAGGAGTGGCTTTAACTGAAGGCTTTTATGAAGAAGAAGGCTTACAAATTGAAATCTATCAAGCTGCAAGTAACTCTGATGCACTAGGGACAGGGCAAGCGGACGTAACAGCAGGACATATTTCTACTAACGTTATTCCGATTGCTAATGATGTAGGATATACTACGTTAACTGGACTGCATGTAGGTTGTAAATCACTTTATGTTTTAAACAACGATGAAATTAATGATACTGCTGACTTAGTAGGACAAATCGTAGCGGTACCTGAAGGAACTGGATCATCAGACCAAAATATTGCTTTCCGCTTCTTTAATAATGACGGAATTGATCCATTAGATATCAATTATCGTCAAGTAGACAGTGGTGCAGCTGTGCAGGCAGTCGAAAGCGGGGAAATTCAAGGCGTTATATTAACCGACAAATTTGCATGGGATTTCGTTGAGAACGGGACATTAAAACGCGTTCGTTCATTATCGTTTGATGAAGATTTTAGTCAAGAAGCTTGTTGTGCATTTTATGCAAATAATGACTTTGTTACAAATAATCCGGTTGCCGCCAAGAAAGTAGCACGTGCGATTCAAAGAACTCGTGAGTGGGCTGCGGAGAACCCAGAAGACTTTGTTGATGCATTGTATGCAAACGACTGGACTACAGGTGATCGCGATACGACTGTTGATTATATTAAATCATTAGATTATAAAGTGTCAGATGCCACTACTGAAGCAACACTTAAAGCAATTATTGCTGATTACCAAACATTTGGTTTTATGGATGCTGATAAAACTGTCGAAGAATTAATGGAGATGATTTGGTCCCCACAGAACTAAATAATAAGAGTATCCTCAACTTTGGGCTATTGCGAAATAGCCCAAAATTTTATTAATGATGGAGGTGTGATATGTCAGAAACAATTACGAAAGAAGAGCTTCTAGAGCTTGAAAGTAAACCAAAAACAAAACAAGAAATATTCATTGATCGGGTGATTTGTTTTCTGCCAATCGTAGCAGGTGTTTTAGCCATCTTGGAATATTGGTTTATAGAAAATGAAGGCTCGCAGCAGCAAACTATGAATTATGTCTATTTTCTATTAATTTTTATAGCAGGTTCAACCATTTATTTTATCGCCTCGCTTTTTTCTAAGAAAGCATTTGCGCGGCTGCGATATAAAGCACCATTTCATACATTGGTATATGTTCTGCTGATTATATATGATGTAATGACACTTAAAACAGGACGCTTAACTTTACCTTATTTCCCTTGGGTGGATGCAATTATAAATGCCATGATTGATGACCGGGCATATCTTTTAGATTCAATATTAAATTCTCTCAAGCTCTTATTTACGGGTTACGGCTGGGGCGTTGCTTTAGGATTAATTACTGGTATTATTTGTGGCTACAGTAAACGAGTCAATTATTGGTTAGCGCCTTTTATGAGTTTAATCGGAGCGATTCCAACCATTACATGGATTCCAATCGTAATGGTTTTAGTCACCTCACTATTTACCGGTGCGGTATTCATTATTGCCTTAGGTGTCTGGTTCTCGGTATCTTTATCAACGATAGCTGGAATACATAACATTAGTCAATCTTACTATGAAGCAGCCCAAGTTTTGGGAGCCAATGACCAGCAGCTCATTCGCAGAGTAACTATACCAGGAGCAATGCCAAATATCTTTCAAGGGCTTACTCAAGCCATGAGTACTGCGTGTACAGCATTAATCTTCGCAGAGATGGTTGGGGTGGAGTCAGGTTTAGGTTGGTACGTCACATGGCAGCGTAACTGGGCTCAATACGACAAAATGTACGCGGCTATTGTGATTATCTGCTTGATTTTTGTTACGGTTAAATTTTTATTAGATAAAATTAAACGGTACGTCCTTAAGTGGCAAGAGGGGAGTGTTTAAGCGGTGGATTTATTTATCGATGATGTTTCAAAAATATTCGCTAATACAGATGCCACGGTGACCAAAGCCTTGGATTCAATTAATCTTGAAATTCAAGAAGGAGAATTCATCAGTATTGTAGGAGCAAGTGGGTCTGGTAAATCAACACTTCTTCGTATTATTGCCGGGTTAACACCTCCTACTACAGGTAGAATTGTGCTTGATACAAAAGAGGTGACTGGTCCTGACAGCAAGATTGGGATGGCTTTCCAAAGTCCAACCTTATTTCCTTGGTTGACGGTAGAAGACAATATAAAATTTGGTCCAAAGATACTTGGGAAATTAAAAAATAAGCAAATGCCTGTGCAGGAGATGATCGATACAATTGGCTTAAGTGGGTTTGAGCAAGCATACCCTCATCAATTATCTGGAGGGATGGCTCAAAGAGTTTCTTTAGCAAGAGCTATTTATAATAATCCTGAAATTCTTTTATTAGATGAGCCTTTAGGTGCCCTCGATGCATTTACCCGACTTCGACTACAAACAGAGCTGTTAAGTATTTGGGAAAAAAATAATATTACAATGATTATGGTGACTCACGATGTTGATGAGGCAATATATCTGAGTGAGAAAGTAATTGTGATGTCGCCGCGACCTGGTCGTGTAATGGAAATTATTCCGATCGAACTAGATCATCCTAGAGGCAGAACTGATGATCAGTTCTTAGCTTATCGAAAACAAATAATGGACTTATTACATGTTGAGGCATTATAGATTTTCTAGATTATGATAAATTGGATTTACTAATCTTTTTCTTTTGATACAACACATATACCAAAAAGAACCCTCCTCAATGCTGACTGTTAAAACAGTTAAAACACAGCATTTAGGAGGGTTCTGTTTGGTTTTATCTCATACTTGACCATTTATTAGATTCTTACTTTTGATAGAAAGGATCCCACTTGGCTTCATAGCTTTTTAAAGCTGTCTCATGTTCCAAAGTTTGAGTAATATCATCAATACCGTGAAGTAATTTATAACGCCATTCTTCATCAATTTTAAAAGAAAAAGTAGTATCAGCTGTCCTAACTTCCTGCTTTACTAAATCTACTTCAATTTCTTCATCGCCCGCTAATTGAGCTAGCAGCTCGCGATCTTCTAAAGGCAGTGTAAGGGCCAATAAACCATTCTTTAAAGAGTTCATATAAAAAATATCTGAATAGGAACCTGCTATCACCACGCGAAAACCATAATTATCCAAGGCCCAAACGGCATGTTCTCTTGAAGAGCCTCCTGCGAAATTATCACCTGTAATTAAAATACTCGCTCCTTGACGGTCTGGTAGATTCAATGGAAAGCTGGGGTTAAGTTTTCTTGATTCAGGTTCTGCTTCGGTAATTAAGTAACGCCAGTTAGCGAATAAAAATTCATCGTAGCCTGTTTTTTCTATACGACTTAAATAACGGCTGGGAAGAATTTGGTCGGTATTCACATTGTCTTCCCACAGAGTAACAGTTGTCCCACGATGAACGGTAAATGCTTGCATTAAACTTCCTCCTTTTTATTAACATTATTGCCGGTCATTTAACTTTTGATTAAGTTAAATTTCAGTTGCTGCAATCTCTTGATCATCTAAACGTGTATCATAAAAATGACCTTTAACCGCAGCAAGAACTGCCATTGCAGGTGAGCAAAGATGTGTTCTGGAATCTGGTCCTTGACGTCCTTCAAAGTTACGGTTGGTAGTGGACGCTGCATGCTTACGCGCAGGAATAAAGTCGCCGTTCATTGAGATACAAGCGGAGCAGCCGGGGGCACGCCACTCAAAACCGGCATCCATATATTGTTGCGCTAACCCTATTTCTTCAGCTTGTGTTTTGACCACTCGGCTGCCGGGCACAACAATAGCTTGTATATGTTCAGCTACTTTACGCCCTTTCAAATATTTGGCTCCTTCTATCAAATCTTCTAAACGTGCATTGGTGCATGATCCAATAAAGACATACTCTATGGGTATTTGTTCAGCCTTCATGCCCGGTTCTAGGTTCATATACTCATAAGCTCGCTCATCATTATGATCGGTGGCAGTAGGAAAGGCTTGATCAATTGGAAGGCCCATAGCAGGTGTGGTTCCCCAAGTTACAACAGGAGCTAAATTAGATATATCTATACTTATTTCGTGATCAAAAACGGCATTGCCATCGGTATAGAGTGTTTGCCAGTATTCAACAGCCGCATTGAAGTCTCGGGGAGCTTTTTCACGACCCTTCACATAATTATAAGTTTTTTGATCAGGTTGAATGATGCCGTATTTTGCCCCAAATTCAACCGCCATATTGCAGATGGTCATTCGTCCTTCCATTGAAAGATTTTCAATCGCCTCGCCCGCAAACTCTATCGCATAACCAGTTCCATAATCGGTTCCATAATGAGAAATTAAATATAAAATAATATCTTTGGCATACACACCCTCTTGAAGCCGGCCGGTAATATTTACACGCAAATTTTTTGGTTTCTTCTGCCATAGAGCCTGGGTAGCGAAAACGTGTTCTACTTCAGAAGAACCTATCCCAAAAGCAATAGCTCCAAAAGCACCGTGTGTTGCCGTATGAGAGTCACCACAAACAATGGTTTTTCCGGGTTGACTTAAACCAAGTTCGGGGCCTACCATATGAACAATGCCTTGTTTAGCTGAACCGTGATCAAGTAACTCAACTCCAAAGTCGCGGCAGTTTTTTTGTAAAGTTTCAATCTGTTTACGGGCAATCGGATTTTTAATATTAAAAATATCTTTTGTAGGGTTATTATGATCAATAGTTGCGAAGGTTTTTTCAGGTGCGCGCAGCGGGCGTCCTTCAATTCGTAAACTTTCAAATCCTTGAGGGGAAGTCACTTCATGAATCAGATGCAAGTCGATATACAAAAGTTGGGAGTCGCCTGTTTCTCCGGTAAGCACATGGGCATCCCACACCTTATCAAATAACGTTTGCTTCATATTAAACTCCTTTCAAATGATAGTGAGGAATAGAAAATTTTATTTATATTTATTATAAGTTAGATTTTCCTCGTATGCTTTAATTGCATTAAGAAATTGTAATGAATAACTGATTTGATCTTCTCCTTTTAAAAAATGGTTTTTTATACTTTTATTTAGGGTAAAATTCATTTCTGAATGATTAAAAATAATTTTCTCATTAATTAAATCTATTTTAATTAATGGATTTATTTGAGCTTGATCCGCCTGCCAGTCTATTAAATGCTGCCAATCATCATGGGTGAGCTCAATTATCAATAATCCTTTTTTTAAGGCATTCATTTTGAACTGCTCCCCAAACTTACGGCCGATTAGCGCACGAAGACCGATGGATTTCAAAGCGGTAATCACGGCCAGACCAGCATCCTCGTCATCATCTAAACCAAAAGCAGAACTTACTAGGAGAAAGTGCGCCGTTATTTCTTGACTATCAAGTTGATTTAAAATAAAATCCGGTCTTTTTTTTCGAGGCAGGCCTGGGAAAAAGCGTTGATGATAAAATAGATACTCTTGAAAATTTCCTATTTCTGTTTGTTTGATAAAAGCAGCGGGGAAAACTTTTTTCAATTCTTGTTTTGGATGATTAATAACAATTAAAGACCCTTCTTCAATCTTAAATTTTTCCATTTAAAGACCTCCCTTTTAGAAATATTTTTTTCGATTTTTACAAGGTTACTGACTATTTTTAGGCTATAAAGCATTAATCACAGCTTGTGTAAACTCTATAGTACTTGCCTGGCCTCCCATATCAGCAGTTAAGATTCCTTTGTCCATGGTAATTTGACAGGCATGCTCTATTTTTTTAGCTAGAACATCTTCTTTAAAAGACATGCGAAGCATCATAGTAAGCGAAAGAATCATCGACATAGGATTTGCGATATTTCGTCCGGCGATATCGGGTGCTGAGCCATGAATCGGTTCGAACAGGGAAGGACCGTCCGTACTAAGGCTGGCAGAAGGCGCCATTCCTAAAGATCCCATAATAACCGTTGCTTCATCACTTAAAATATCACCAAATAAATTCTCTGTAACAATTACATCAAAATCAGCAGGCTGTGAGATTATTTTCATAGAAGCAGCATCCACATATAGATGCTCGACTTCTACATCAGGATAATCAGCTGATTTTTCTTCTACAATTTTGCGCCAGAGTTTACTGTTGGCTAGCACATTGGCTTTATCAACTGAAGTCAGTTTATTACGTCGACTCCGTGCTAATTCAAAAGCCTGTTTAATGATTTTTTCAATCGATGCCCGGTTGTAATACATGGTATCAAAAGCTTCTTCATTAGTATGGTATTTCGGTTTACCGAAGTAAAGGCCTCCGATTAATTCTCTTAGAATGATAAAGTCGGTACCATTGACAATGTCAGCTTTTAAAGGAGAGCGTTCGATTAGTTTTTGATTCAATTTTATGGGACGCACATTGGCATATAAATTAAGGGCTTTTCGCAGGGCCAATAATCCGTCTTCAGGTGTTTCAGGGCTGTCCACCCATTGAGGGCCTCCGATCGCTCCCAGTAGAATCGCATCCGATGATTTGCAGGCAGTTAAAGTTTCTTCAGGCAGAGGCTGGCCATGTTGATCGATACCGGCCCCACCAAAGTCATGGGCTTCAATTTGATAGTTAAAGGAGCTGCTTTCACTGGCGGCAGCTAAAATTTCTAAGGCGGAATCCATTATTTCTCGGCCGATTCCGTCTCCAGCTAAAGAGATTATTTTATACATAGGCTTCTTCCTTTCTTAAATATGTTTTTGAATGTAAGTGAGAAGTTTTTTATCTTAGAGCTTGTAAATAAGCTTTGGCAGAAGCAGTCAGCACATCGAAGTCAATCCCAGTGCCATTTAAAAGGTCTCCTTCAGCGTTTTCGATGGTGACATGTACTTGAGCTTGAGAGTCAGCTCCTTTTGAGATAGCATCCACATAATATTCCCGTAACGGATAGTCATAGTCGACTATTTTGTTAATTGCACGAAAAATGGCTTCGACTGAACCTGGGCCTGTAGAGGTTTCTTGGATGATAGTATTGTCTTGGGTGGCATCATAAACTGCCACCGTTGCAGCATGAATACCTTCTTCAATATTTTGAACATTCAACCGTGCAAGCTGATAGCGACTGTAAGATTCAATTTCTTTTCCGGTCATTAAGGCACGTAAATCTGTAGTAGTAACTAATTTTTTCTTGTCGGCTAAATCTTTAAACTTAGCAAAAGCGGTATTCACTACCTCTTGATCTGACATATCATATCCCAAGTTAATCATCCGCTCTGTAAAAGCGTGACGACCGGATAACTTTCCTAACGGTAAATCATTAGAAGGCACACCTACCAGCTGAGGAGTGATTATTTCATAGGTTTCAGGATTTTTCAAAACACCATCTTGATGAATACCCGATTCGTGGGCATAAGCATTTGCTCCTGTTATTGCTTTATTACGGGGTACCGGCATACCGGATAAACGTGAAACTAAATCACTGGTTTCTTTGGTTTTTTCTAATTGTATATTACAAGTAACCTGGTAGTGATCTTTTCTAATATGTAAAGCGACCGCAATTTCTTCTAATGAAGCATTTCCTGCTCGTTCTCCAATCCCATTGATGGTACCTTCCACTCGGTCAGCTCCATTTTCAATAGCAGCTAAAGAGTTAGCGACAGCCATTCCTAAATCATCATGACAGTGGGAAGAGAAAACAGCTTGATTGAAAGAAGGAACATGGTCTTTTAAATAGCGGAACAGGGCCCCATATTCTTCAGGATTGGTATAGCCGACCGTATCGGGTATATTAATAATGCTAGCACCTGCTTGGATGGCAGTTTCAATTGCTTCAGCTAAAAAGTCCCACTCTGTCCGAGTAGCATCTTCGGGTGAAAACTGCAGCTTTTCAAAATACTGTGCGGCATAAGTTACATGTTCTTCTATTATTTCTAAAATTTCTTCTTTTGTTTTATTTAATTTACTTTCACGGTGGACAGGGCTGGTGGCAAGAAAAATATGTAATTGTTTATTATCGGATTGAGCCAAAGCTTCTGCAGCCCGGTCAATATCTTTTTTATTACACCTTGCTAAAGCGGCTACTGTAGTAGTAGTTAAAACATCAGCAATAGCTTGAACTGCTTCGAAGTCTCCTTGTGAAGTAATTGGAAAACCTGCTTCTATTACATCGACACCCCAGGACTCTAATTGCAGCGCAAGTTGAATTTTTTCTTGGGTATTAAAATTCACACCAGGGGTCTGTTCACCATCGCGAAGGGTAGTGTCAAAAAATTGAATTATACGTGTCATGATGCATGCTCCTTTTTATGTGTTGAAAATAAATGGGTGGTTGATATAGAAAAGTAAATAAAAAAGCATCTACATTGATGGGGCGACCATGCGAAATGTACATGCTTTTAAGGGCTTAAACGTAAAAAGAAAAACGTCTAAGCCCTAAAGTAATAATAAGGCAGCTATCGGCTGTGAGTATTTAATTGTCAGATTGAAGTTCATTGTAACAGCCACCTTTCTTATCTTTTTAATAATATTCTCCATGACGGTAATCCCAGGAGTTCCAATCATTAGACAGTAACTCCATAATTTGTTCATTATATAATCCTTTTCTTATATAAACCGGTCTTTGTTCTGATGAACGTTCATCAAGTCTTTGGTCAGGCAGTAAGTTGCCTTCGTGGTCAACCATTGAAATCATTACTCCTTGTTCATAACGAGTCTCCACTGACTCTTCCGGTTGAATGGAAGCTACATAATCATTTCCTTCGATGATTAAATCTGCTTCATCAGCAATTTGTTCTCCGATACCTTCTACTAAGCCGCGGTTTCCTTTTCCTGAAGGATTAGCTGAGGAAGCAAACATTAATTTATTGTCCTTCTCCCATAGAGCGCTCGCAAGTTGAGAACCGGGAATCCCAAAGTTAATGACAAAACAGGAAGTTCCACGTACATCCGTCATTAATTCTTCAGAGCCATCATCCGGAATATATTTTTTTCCTGATTTTTTCCAAGGAAGGATACATCCTAATAAAATATCACGGTCAAAACATTGTTGATAAAGTTTTTCAATATTTGGCGTCATGTCAGCGATAGTTTTCAATTGTTCCATTGATCCTACGAGTACCACACCGGGTTTATTACGTTTTCGATTTTTGGCCGAAAACTTCCGTTCAAGACCCGCTTTATCACTGGTTCCGATAATGTATCCCACTTTAGTAGGAACGACCACAAATTTTCCATCTTCTAATAAGAGATTGAACCCTTCTTGATTTAGATTTCCATCCCAATGAACTAATTTATCTTTGTAATTATTAATATTCAGCATCTAATCCCCTCCGGACTCTCATTTACTTTTAATTTATCTCATGCTAACATAATAAAAGTTGAGGTGCAAGATTAAATTGAGAGATTATTCACATTCATTAAAGTTTGTATAGATTTGGAAGGTTTGAAATACACATAAGGGGATTTAGATGCGCTATGCATGGCTCTTGGTCTTTAAAGTCGGTAGGCAATCTGCTAAACTAATTAAGATATGTATTTAGAAAAGAGGAGAGAAATGATTACACTAAAATCGGAAAGAGAAATCAAAGCAATGCAGGAATCCGGTGAATTATTGGCTGGTATTCATGTCGCCTTACGTGACTTCATCAAAGAAGGTGTGACCACTAAAGAAATCGATCAATTTGTACATCAAAAAATTGAAGAAGCAGGTGCTGTAGCAGCACAAATAGGCTACCAAGATTATCAATTTGCGACGTGTACTTCTGTAAATGATGAAATTTGTCATGGGTTTCCTTCAAACTACCGCTTAAAATCAGGTGATATTGTGAAAGTAGATTTTTGTGTCGACTTAAATGGTGCAATCTCTGATTCTTGCTGGTGTTATGCCGTAGGTGAAATTACTCCGGAACATCAACGTTTAATGGAAGTGACCAAAAAAGCTTTATATTTAGGCATTGAACAAGCTCAGATCGGAAATCGTATCGGCGATATTGGTCATGCCATCCAAAGCTATGTTGAAGGCAAAGGATTTGGGGTAGTCCGGGATTTTATCGGACACGGAATTGGACCTTCTATACATGAAGAGCCGGCGGTACCTCACTATGGTATGGCAGGTAAAGGCTTACGTCTCAAAGAAGGAATGACAATTACCATCGAACCAATGGTTACTACTGGTACTTGGAGAATGAAAATGGATGATAATGGTTGGACTGCGCGCACGCGTGATGGTGGTTATTGTGCACAGTATGAACATTCGATTGCAATTACTCAAGACGGCCCTCTTTTAATGACTGAACAGTCTGAATCTTCAATTTTACAATAAAAAAGTAATGCTCTTAGGCTAGAACTTTCATTGAATGAAAGAGTATTAAATCGTTATAGAATCAAAAAAGCGACTCGACTGTTGAAAAACAGTCGAGTCGCTTTTTAAATGAGTTTTTGTTTTAATTATTCAAAATATCGGAGTATAGTTCATTATACTGGTCGGCGATATGATCCCACTTAAAATATTCTATCCCAACACGGGCATTTTTAGACAAATCTTTATAATATCGAATAATAAATTGTAAGGCTTCATTAAATGCAATCTGGTCGTTTAAAGCCACACTGACTCCTACTTGGTGATTTTCAAAGAAACCATCAAAACCTTCACCTCTGCTGTAAATAACCGGCAAGCCTTGACTCATAGCTTCTGGATAAACGAGTCCAAAGGTTTCAGGGTAGGAGAGCAAGGCGAAAATATCCATTTCTCGATAGAAATTTTTGAGTTCTTCTTTATTCATTTCACCATGATAGATGATTGCTTCATGCTGTTCGATTTGCTTTAAAACTTTATTATTCCAATTAGGCCCAATAACATGCAGTTGGGCATTATCATAGATTTGATTGTAAGACTCAATCATATCTGCCAGCTGAATGAATCTTTTACCCGGAGTTAATTTCCCTGCTGAAACAATTTTTAAAGGAGGATTTAATTTTAAAGGCTTATTGTCATAGCGGTTTTCGTGCCAAAAATCATCAATCCCATTTGCGATGATACGCGTCTTAGCTTTAAAGCTGTCATGTTCGGTTAAAGGGATATATTTAGCGAATACTTGCTCGCAGGTATTCTTTGAAATAAAAATAATTTGTGCTGCATCTCTTAAAATATCCAGGCCTAGATTTCGAAGCCAAGGCATTTTTTCAAAAAAAGTCCGCAGGTCTGCATTACGCACTGCTACGACATAGGGAATATCATATTCCAGTGCTATTTGACGTGCCAGCCATCCATTGGAAAAAGTGGAGTGAGCGTGAATAATATCAAATTTTGAGAATGAATAATAGCTTTGTAAATCTTCTAATATTTTTTTATGTTTTAAATGAAAAAACAGTCGATCCCATTGGTTATGATTGCGGCTGACAGAAGTGTAGTCGCCGACAGCTGCCAGTTTGTCTTCGGAATATTGACGGGAAATAGGCACATACACATTTAATTCATGACCTTGGGCGACTTGGCGATCATAAAGTTGCTGGAATAAACCTGAAGTTGAAAAGTATGAATTTATATGTAACAGTCTCATAAGTCAGCTCCTTTTTTAAAATTTTAGTCAGTTGATTTTGATAATTGATATCAAGATGACAGCTTCCAGTAAGTTTAGTCGCCACGCCTGGCATGGATAATTTATTCAGAGCTTTCTGTTTGAAGTTCTAAATACTCTACACGTTCTTCTAAATCTGCTATACGCTGAGTCAAAGCCTGCTGGCTGTCAGTGTACTCTTCGTTGGTAGGAAAGCTGAATACTGTCGAAAATAAATAAACTAGCAAGAATAAGGCGATGACGCCTACAATAAGCAAAGGCCAGCCTGTCCGATCGACTCGCTTGTCAAATTCTTTTAATTGCTTGGAAATTTCTTCTTCTATCATATTACTAAAGTCATTTGAAGTTCCCACTATGCTGCCTCCTAGTTTATTTTTGGTCCATATCGATAAACTGGATACCGACCTGATACCCAGATCTCAGTAGGGATACTCCTAATACTTACTTAAATAAGTTGGTAAGAAAAAGGCTTAATTTTACTGAGATCAAGGAGTGTTTTATGATTAAACTTTCAAATTAATAAATTTTTTAAAAGGCCCATTCACCTTTACGGAAAATAGCTACCCGTGTACCATCTTCTTTAATCCCGTCAATATTCATCTCTGCGTTACCTACCATGAAGTCTACATGAACATTTGAGCGGTTTAATCCAGCATCATTTAATTCTTCTTGAGACATTTTAGTGCCGCCTTCAACTGAAGAAGCATATGCCTGGCCTAAAGCAAGGTGGTTGGATGCATTTTCATCAAAAAGAGTATTGAAGAAAATAATTCCTGATTGTGAGATAGGAGATTGGTGAGGAACTAAAGCCACTTCACCTAAGGATCGTGAACCTTCGTTATCTTCTACCAATTGGCGCAGTGTTTCTTCTCCTTCTTCTGCTGAGACTTCGGTAACTTTACCTTCTTGGAAATGGAAAACCATTCCATCGATAACAGTTCCGCCGTAGGATAAAGGTTTTGAAGCTGCAATGACACCATCTGCTCTGCGTGAATCAGGGGCTGTAAAAACTTCTTCAGTCGGCATATTAGCAATGAATTTTTCACCTTTTTCATTATAAGAACCAGCAGATTCCCAAACATGGTTTTTGGGTAAACCTAAGGTTAAGTCAGTTCCTGGACCAGTGTAATGAAGGGCATTAAATTGCTGTTGGTTTAAGAAAGATGCTTTTTCATTGAGACGTGCTTCGTGATCATCCCATGCTTTGATTGGATCCTCTTCATAGACGCGTGTTGTTTTGAAGATTTGATCCCATAAAGCATCGACTTGTGCTTCACTATTTTCTAGTTCGGGAAAGACCAAAGCAGCCCATTCTTTACCGGCACCGGCTGCAACTATCCATGATACCACATTCGCTTGAGTCGCCAGGCGTACATGTTCAAGAGCTTTAGAAGTAGCTTTTTGAGCAGTATTTATTTTAACGGGATTAATCCCTTTTAAAGCATTTGGGTTGCTTGAACGTAAAGAAATACGCTTTGTTCTTTTCTCGATATTATAGTGGCCTTCATCAATACGATGTTGAGGTACTTCTTTAAGTGTTTCTTCACTACGGTATTGGTAATGCATGCGGCTTAATGCGTCATCAGACCAGTCTACATTTACGTGTGCTGCCCCAGCCAGGTAGGCTGAGTCTACAATTAATCGCACTAAGGGTGCTTGTTCAATATCGGTATTAATGGAAACAAAATCTCCATTAGTTACAGCTATCCCTTTATGGACAATTAAATCAGCATATTTTTGTAATAGTTGATCAAAATTTTCTAAAGTCATAAAATCCTCTTTCTAATTCCAAAGTAAATAAAAAATTAACCAAAGTTAACATTTATTGCATTAATTGAGCGGCGATGCCATCTGCCAGGGTTTGCAAACGTTCGATATCTTCACCTTCAGCATTTAAATTAATTTTGACACTTTCGCCACCCTTTACAGCACCGACTTGAGTAAACTGTTTTTCAAATGCATCAACGGCTCCGCAAAAAATTTCGTAATAAGTATCACCGGAACCAAAAACTCCAAAGACTTTTTCAGATAAGTCCAGTTCTCCTAAGTCTTCATAAAAGTCCAGCATCTCATCTGGAAGAATTCCATCAGTTCCATATGTATAAGAGCCAACTAATACTGCATCATAATCTAAAAAATCTGCTGCGTCTGCCTGCATTACCTCTAAAATCTCCGTGGTAATCCCATGTTCATCTTCAAATCTTTCAGCGATAATATCAGCCATCTCTTCTGTATTTCCAGTCAAGCTTGCAAAAACAATTAAGGCTTCTGCCAATTTTTCCCCTCCTCACTCAAAATTAATCAGTGAAAACAGTGACAAACTACTGTTTTTATCTGTTGTTAAGTATATCAAAATTAACAGCATAGTGGTATGGAAATTATAGGAAGAAAAAATATAGGAAAAACAGCTAAGATAAATCTATCAATATGAAAATATGCTATAATGATTTTCAGTATTGGCTTCACTCCCAAGCAGGCTTTTGAAGAAACTTTAAGTTTGCTTTGTGTGAGCGTAAGCTGATTTCCTATGACTAATCAAGCTTATAAAATAAAAATATAATAAAGGAATGATAGGATGTCTAAGCGTAACTACAGGCACTTATCTCAAACAGAGGAACATCGGCCGCAACCTCAAGGAAGTGGAAGTTTTTTTGTGAGTAAAAGAATCTTTTCGCTATTTATCTTGATGCTTATTGGTGTAGTCGGATTTTTTGTATGCTTAACCCAGAAAAATCATTTTGAAGAAGCCTACCAGCCTTTAGATGGTGTTTTAATAGGTCGGACCGACATTCTTTCTGAAGATTTAATGTTAAAAGAAAGTCACTCTCAAAGACTCTCCCGTCTGGCAGATCCGGCTGTAGAAATTATAGTGGTAGGCTATGATTACCCTTTAGCAGGCCGGATTGGTAAACAAGAAGCGACACTT
Organism: uncultured Facklamia sp.; assembly: GCA_964471435.1. Classification (GTDB taxonomy): domain Bacteria; phylum Bacillota; class Bacilli; order Lactobacillales; family Aerococcaceae; genus Facklamia. The sequence goes on along the minus strand of CAYYGA010000001.1, from coordinate 149,923 downwards.
ATTTCCTGGTATAGCTTAATTCCCAGCAGTCAAACTGCTTTACGTTTCGATTACTCACCTCGGCTTTTAGTATCGGACCTGGCACCGCAGCAAGTATTTCATTCCAATCAAACCTTGGCGGATCTGTTCTCAACGGGGGGATCGACCAGTGTGCTGAAAGTCTTAGAAAGTGCATCCAGACAGAAAGCTGATTTTATCATTGAAGTTGATGTTGGTGAACTTCATGAGTTTGTAAATTTAATTCACCCATTAGAAAGCCAGACAGGTGCTCTAAAGGTTGATAGCAGTCTGGCTCTTTGGCAGTCGATTCAACCGCATGGCTTGGATATAGAACAGACGACAGCGTTGCAGCAAGACTTTTTCTTATCAAGTATTGATAAATTAAGTCGATGGACAGAGGTCAGACGATGGGATGAGTATTTTATAAGTCTGCAGAATGCTTTGGTAACTAATATCAGTTTTAATCAAATGGTGGAAATGTCCTTAAGAAATGTCCCCACTGCACTTTCAGATGCTGAAATATTTACCGTTTCCAATCCGCCTATAATGGAAGAAGATAAATTAGTCGAGCGGGTGAGTGAAGAGACACTAGCAGCAATTCAAAATAGAATCACTCAGTTTTATCAAGAGCAAATAGAAGAGTAAATTCAAAATTTACTTTGAATGATTACTATTATTAATAAGGAGGTGGAGGAAAATGGCTGAGGATCAAAAACGAGTTTTACATATCATGTCCTCTTTTGGAGGAGGCATCTCAACTTTTATCCAAAATTTGGCGGTTGAAGCCCCTTCGTATAAGATGATGTTTGATGTGGCAACTTATCATCAAGTCCCGGACCCTTTTTTACAAAAGATTGAATCCAGTAAGGGGCAGGTTTTTTATTTACAAAATCCGAAAGAAAAAGGCTGGTCTGCTTTTCAACAAAGCTTTAACAATATTCTGCTTACTCATTCTTATAGTGCAGTTTACTGTCATATAGCCGGTTATCGAGCGCTGGTCTATTACCGCTTAATTAAAAAACACTCACCGCAGCTAGCTCAAAATTTTTATATTCATGCCCATTATAAATATAGTAATGAGGCTGTTCCTCTGCATATCGAAATTAAGCGCAGGTGGGATCAAAGAATAAATACCTCCCTGTCTAAAGAAAAAGTAGGCTGTTCACATCAGGCAATCAGTGCACTCTTTAGTTTAAAAGCAGGGGAAAACTTTATCGTTATTCCAAATAGCATAGACCCCTCTGATTGGGTGAAAAGTTCTGCGGTCAAGAAAAGTTTAAGAAAGAGCTGGCGTGACAGCTGGGGATTGTCTGAAGAGGATTTAGTAATTGCACAGGTGGGCCGTTTAGAAGCTGTAAAAAACCACGCTTTTACTTTTCAACTTATTAAACAGTGTCGCTCCTTGAAGCAAACTCTTTATCTGATAGTTGCAGGGGAAGGGAAGTTGGAAGAACAATTAAAGAGACAAGTAAAAGAAGCTGGCTTAGATTCTCAAATTAAGTTTTTAGGCCGTATACATCCTTTAGCTGATTTATTTCCGGCAGTTGATGCGGTTATCCTGCCCTCCTTTTCTGAAGGTTTAGGGACAATAGCAATTGAAGCTCAAGCAGCCGGTTTACCAACCATTGCCAGTGACGCGGTAAGTCATGAAGTGGATTTAAAGCTGGGACTGGTAAAGCGTATTTCACTAGAAGCGCCTCATGAACATTGGTGCAGTGAAATAATGACTTTAATAGAAGAAAAAAGAAAAAATTCTTTTCCATCCAGTGAAACCCGTGTAAAAAGAATCCAGGATAAAAAGTTTACTAATCAAGCAGCCGCCCAGCTTTTTCGAAAGCTGTTAGATCAAGAAATTAAACATTTTCAATTAGATTAAGGACGTATTTTAATGAAGCATTTTCTAAAAAGACTCACAGGATTTAGTATCGGTTCCATCATTGGAGCTTTAATATCCATCATACAAGTTCCTATTTTAACGCGCTTAATCGCGCCCGATCAATATGGATTTTCTAACCTGTACCGTAACTTGATGCTGAATCTGCCCACCTTTCTTTATATAGGTATGGATCAAGCTTTTTCAAGGGAATATTATTTTATAAAAAATAAAAAATATCTTTTCCAGCAGGCAACTGTGCTGCCTTTGATAGCCGGTGGTGTAATGTTTATAGTGATGATGACTTTTAGGTCATCTCTTTCACGGTTTGTTTTTGGTTCAGCCGAATATGGTTACATTATTTTCTTCAGTGGTTTTTTACTTCTGGCATTGATTTTAGAGCGTTTTATCATGCTCTCCATTCGAATGGAAGAAAAAGCAAAGGAATATTCCATTTTCACTATTTTCTTAAAATTGAGTATTTTTATTACATCCTTGGCTTTGGTGTTTCTGGGAATGCGGGATTTCAGAGTTATTGTTTTTGGTTTGATTCTAGGACATTTGATAGGTGACACTCTCTTGTTCCTACGTTATCGTCAGTTAATTAATTGGAGCGGATTCCAATTAGATCCAGCTTTAATTAAGCTCCTCTTACAATTTGGCCTGCCTTTAATGCTCGCTATGAGTTTAACTTCCTTGTTAAATACAATCGATAATATCATGCTGAGGCAATTTTCCACGGCCACGCAATTAGGGATTTACGGGGCCGGTTTAAATATCGTGAATATTATCGGTATTATTCGTACAGCTTTTGCAACCTTCTGGACTCCCACTGCTTACCGGTGGCATGATGAAGATAAATCCATTAAACATTTTAAATTTATTTCAGATGCTGTTTTATTTATTTTAAGTGCAATGTTCTTTATGATTTTAGTTTTCAGGCCGGTGATTATAATGATTTTAGGCGAAGAATATGAGTCGGCTCAGTATATTTTAGGTTTATTGAGTTTCCCCCATATTATGTACACCTTATCTGAGACTACTACATTGGGGATTGTGTTTTCCAGAAAAACTTATTTTAATATTTTTGTTTCTGCTTTAGCTTTATTACCCAGTATATTATTGAATGTGTTGTTAACCCCTCTATATGGAGCAGTAGGAGCAGCTGCAGCATCTTGTGGGGCCTATGTAGTATTCTATTTAGCGCGGACTTATTTTTCTCACCGAACAGGCTTTTCGTTCAGCCAGAAAAAACAGTTAATATCGGTCGCACTCATGATACTTACAGCGGCTCTCAATGCATTCCCAATTAATAACCGTCTGCTGTTAACATCAGCTTTAGGACTGATCTGTTTCATTATTCAAATACCCACCCTGCTTGATGCTTTATCAGTCTGGCAGCAACCTGAAAAGTGGAATTTTAATTAAAAACAGTCAAGTCATTTTACTATAAAAAGTACTCACTCAGAAAGGAGCCCGGGGCATGTTTATCTATCTGCTGATACTAATTATGAGTGTTTTTCTAGGGACTGAAATTTTAGCTATTCCTACACCGCTTGCACAGATAACACTTTACCGTTTATTAGCTTTAGGGGTAATGCCGATTTTGGCGATTCAACTCTACTTGAAGAATTCCCAATTAAAGTTAATCATTAATAGTTGGAGTACCCGCATGCTGCTGGTTTTCTTAAGTTGGTGGGCAATCGGATTAATCACGGGCTTATGGGCTGTAGACTTTAATTCGTGGTTCCAAGTGAGTTTTTTAATGACTGTTGGCATCCTTTGTATCCTGGCCTTATACTTATGGGTTGATTCAAGTACCCGATGGCTATGCCTATTAAAAGGGATGTGGGTGATGATGACAGGCTTAGTCATTTGGGGTTATTTTGAGATAATTACTAACACTTATTTTTTTGCGGATATAGCGAAGCTTGACAAATATAACACCTTTTCCAGACAGCCATGGACGCGGATACCGATCACAACTTTTACCAATCAAAATGACTATGCTTCCATGTTGTTAGCTTATTTGGCCGTCTGCTTGATTTTATATAGAGTGAATCGAAAAAACTGGTTGAAGCTGATGATGCTGCTTTCTTTTACAGCCGGTGCTTTCTTAATTTATCAAAGTGGATCGCGTATGGCTCTATTGTGTTTAATACTATTACTTGTGTTTCTAATGCTTCAAAAAGTGAAGTGGGATTTTTCAAGTCATCAGTGGGGAATTATATTTCTGACCGGAGTCAGTACCTTTCTTTTAGCATTGGTTTTTCTACCATCCTTCCGTAATGTACTGGAATCCATTTTTTATTTCGGCGGAGTGAGGGCAGAATTATCCGGTGATACTAAAAGAATGAATATCTGGCGAAACGGCCTCTTGTTTTTAGGACGAACCTTTGGTTTTGGAGTAGGGTCAGGTAATATTGAATATTGGGCGGCAGAATTTGGCTTTTGGCCTACAAACGAAATTACAAATATGCATAATTGGTGGCTGGAAATCTTAGTAAGCAATGGAATAATTCCCTTTTTATTATATGTATGGGGTTATGCGGGGATGATGCGCCGTTTATATCAACTATATAAGTGGAGCCCTGTAACGATTACAAGTCATACCGCTAAAATATTGTTTGCCTTCATGTTAATTTTTATTCCGGCTAGTATAACCAGTGCGAACAATATGTTAATTGAATGGCATTGGGTATTTTTTGCAATGATAGTCGCCTTTATTAAGGTGGCTGATTTAAACAGCCAAAAACAGGCTGAATTCTTTTTAAATAAAAATGAAGCGGATATTGAACAGAACTATGCTTTAAAATATAAAGTGGGGTGAGCCGATGAGTATAGTAACTTTAATAAGTGAAGCTTGGCGTTTTATAAAAGATTATAAATGGCGCTTGTTATTTGGGGCGATTATAGTTTCTCTTTTAGCAATGACGGGCCGCTTTTTTATTCACAGATTTTTATACAGTGATAATTTAGAAGCTTATGACCATTTAACTCATGTTTATCAACAAGAACCCGCCTCTTTCCAAATGGTGGTAACCATGGAGGACGGCAGTATCTTTTCAACGGCCAATTTATTTGATGAATATTTTGCAACACCCGCAGTAGTAGAAGAGGTTGAAAACCAAACTGAGATTGAATTTTCGAAAACTCTTCTTGCTGAAGAAGAACTTGAAATGTACCGGACACCTCAGTTTCGGGGTGGTTTAGCTGCTGTTCGAGACAGCACGTCTAATATTATTACGCTGAGATTTTTATTGGCAGAATCAGCTGAAGATAATTTACTTTTAGCACAGGTTTATGCTGAAAGACTTCAAGAAGAATCGATTCCATTTTTAGGAACAAATACAGTAACGATTATTCAAGAACCTGTTCAAGGAGAGCTGGTAGTTCCGGATCTGGTGGATGAAATACCAACGGAAGAAACGCTTACTCCTTATGATACCTTGAATACTCGTGGAACTATTCTCTATGGGATATTGGGAATAATTTTGGGTGTTTTATTAACAGCCGGTTTGAGCTTTTTATTTCATTTGGCAAGAAAAACAATTCATTATGCCTTTGACTACAGCTGGGATTTTAATGATCACCACTTATTGGTTAAACGTACGGATGAGACTCATAAAAATAATATAGAACAGCTAATTCACACACCTGCCAACATTCGCCGTCTAATTGTCAGACAGGGAGTAAGTTCAGATGAAGTAGAATTTATCAATAAGGATGAAAAAGAATTGTTGGATATTACAACTGCTCAACTAGCGGATTATCAAGGGGCAGTAGATCAGCCAGAAGAAATAGTCATCGTTATTGATTCCAATCAAACCTTAAAGTCCTGGTACCGGGAACAGTATGAGTTAGCTAAACTTTATCCAGCACGGATAAAAATTTTGCATGTGATTTAATAGTGACTTTAAAAGTAGTTAAACTGTTTTATTAAGAAAGGAGGTACTCGGATAGTTTTGAAAAAAAATTATGAAGATAAGTTAATATCCATTGTAACACCTGTTTATAATGCTGCTCCATTTCTAACACAGACGATTGAAGCGGTAAGAAGTCAAAGCTACCCTCATTGGGAATGGTTGTTAGTGGATGATGCCAGTCAAGATGAAAGTACAGCGATTATTCAAGCAGTTCAAACCCAGGATTCACGCATAAAACTAATTTCTCTAAAAGAAAACAGCGGGGCGGCAGTAGCCCGCAATAAAGGACTAGAAGCAGCAAGAGGACGTTATATAGCTTTTGTCGATAGTGATGATTATTGGGATAAGTATAAGTTGGCAGAACAGTTAGAGTTTATGATAAAAAATCATTACGAATTTACTTATACTAACTTTGCTTCAATTGATGAAGAAGGAGATATTATTAAAGAGAATATTAATCTACCTTTGGAGTTGGATTATTATGCCCTCTTAAAAAATACAGCTATCGCCTGCTCCACCGTAATGATTGACCGGGAAACTGTGGGGGATTTCCGAATGCCACTGGTAAGAAAGGGGCAGGATACGGCTACTTGGTTGAAGCTCTTACGGGAAAATGAAGGACTCTCGGCTCATGGGCTGGATAAAGTTCTCAATTATTACCGTCAGGTAGAAGGCTCAATTTCGAGTGACCGTGTTGGAGCATTAAAGCGTACATGGCATACTTACCGCCATTTAGAAAAGTTACCTCTTATTAAAAGTATTTATTTTTTCAGTCATTATGTGTTTCAAGCAGTTAAAAGAAGACTGTAATATAATAATCTTTTATATAAGTCTGAAATTTATTTAAAATCCTCATTAGTAAAAAAGAGTTCTTAATAGTACTCCCTATTTCTTTATGCTATTTTTATAACTAAAGAAAGGGTGATAGTATTTTGAAAAAATTAGTTACTATTTTTATGTCGATGATGATGTTGTTGTCATTCTTAGTAGTTACACCGAATACCGCTACTGCACAAGAAGGTGAAGTATTAAAAATTGGAGCGATTCCTGACTATGATCAGTCACAAATGGAAGAAGCTTTTGGAGACTTTGCCGAATATTTAGGTGGTGAATTAGGGATTGAAGTAGAATTTGTGCCTTCAGTCGACTATGCAGCTTTAGTTACAGCTTTCTCCAGAGGTGAAATACATCTCGCATGGTTTGGCGGACTAACCTTTGTTCAGGCAAGTTCTCAAGTTCCTGAAGCACAGGCTTTAGCTCAACGGCCAGCAGATGCTGAGTTTCAAACAGTATTTATTAAACAGGCTGATTTAGATGAAATTGAAGAGTTGGAAGATTTAGCCGATTATACCTTTACTTTCGGTTCTGAAAGTTCAACATCTGGCCATGTGATGCCGCGTTACTTCTTACAAGAAGCAGGGATTAATCCTGATGAAGACTTTGATGGTGCAGCTAATTATTCTGGTTCGCATGATCAAACTTATAATTTAGTACAGTCCGGTGCGTTTGAAGCAGGAGCTTTAAACTATCAATATTGGGATCGTGCTGTAGAAGAAGGAACGGTAGATACAGATTTAGTAGTAGAATTTTACCGCAGCCCGGAGTTCTATGACTATAACTGGACAGCCAATGCGAATGTCGATGAAGTATTTGGAGAAGGTACTATCGAAAAAATTCAAGAAATTTTATTGAACACTACTCCTGAAGATACTATTATGATGGAGTTGTTATCTGCTGAAGAATTCATTGAAACTGAAAACGAAAATTATGAAATTATTCGTCAAGTTGCAACTGAAGTCGGTATTATAAATTAAGGATTGAAACTTATGGAACCTATTTTACGTTTAAACCAGGTATCGAAGTCTTTTTCTTCATCTCCGGTACTTCAGGATATCTCGTTCGATGTTTTTAAAAATGAACAGGTGGCAATAATAGGTCCAAGTGGCTCAGGTAAATCAACAATTATGAATATTATTGCTCAAACACTTCCTCTGGATACAGGGGAAGTGTTTGTTGATAATAAAAGACTAAATGAATTCAAGTCTAATAAAGACTATGCTCATTATGTTGGTTTAATTCCTCAAAATTATCACTTGGTCAACTCACTATCTGTATTAAATAATACCTTGATGGGCCGTTTAAATGAGTGGGGCTTTTGGCAGTCACTCAAGAGCTTAATAGCTCCAGTGGATAAGAAGAGAGCATTAGAAACTTTAGCTTCGGTGGGAATTGAACATAAAGCGGGTCAAAAAGCAGGTACCTTGTCAGGAGGAGAGCAGCAAAGAGTTGCTATTGCTAGGGTGTTAGTTCAAAATCCTCAAATTATTCTGGCTGATGAACCTGTATCTTCTTTGGATCCATCACGGGCTCATGAAGTAATCCGTTTACTGATTGATTTATCGAAAACACATCATCACACTTTAATAGCCAGTGTCCATTCAGTGGATTTGGTCAAGGAATACTTTACGCGTGTAATTGGAATCCGCGATGGCAGAGTGGTCATCAATCAAAGGACAAATGAAATTACCAATGAACAATATGAAGCATTATATGACTTAAGCGGTGATCAAAGTGACAGCTAAAAGATTAGATAACCGAGCGGCACTTAGTATTTTTTTATTAGTTGTGTTTTTACTGTCTTTATTAGCGATAGATTGGCAGGAAGGTGTTATTCATGGCGGTGGTTTTGCCATTATTAAACAAATGAGCGAGGCCTTAGTTAACCCTGACTTTTCACTTTCCATACTGGAAACTGGACTTAAAGCTAGTTGGCAGACCTTTGTTTATGCTTTGATTTCTGTTTCAATTAGTGTGGTTGTTGGTTTTGTATTTGCTATCATTGCATCAGGAATTATCTATCCCAACCGACTTCTAATGAGAGCTGCAAGAGGAATTCTAGGGTTTTTAAGAGCTATCCATGAATTAGTATGGGCTTGGCTGTTTGTTGCAGCGATTGGATTAAATCCCTTAGGGGCTGTTTTTGCTGTAGCCATACCTTACGCGGGGGCATTGGGTAAAGTATATGCGGATTTACTCATGGAAGTCTCGCAACCCATCATTGAGACAGTTGAAACCACCGGCGCGAATAGATGGCAGTTGTTAATATACGTCTATTTACCTGAAGCACTTAATGAGATGGTCAGTTATACCCTCTACCGATTAGAGTGTGCGATTAGAAGTAGTTCAGTATTATCATTTGTGGGCTTGGGCGGTTTAGGTTTTCAAATACAGCTGGCTATGAACGACATGAATTTTTCTTTGATGTGGATTTACATCTATTTTTTAATTGGATTGGTTTTACTAGTCGATATTTGGGGCAATAGATTCAGAGCACACCTCAATAAAGATAATACTAATCAAACTAAATTTTCGATTGTATTGCTGACTGCCTTATCAATTGCTGCCTGGGTATTTATTTTTGCCGTGGATGGGGCTGAAGTTTCCTCTATTTTTTCCAGTCGAAATGCCGACTACTTGTCGAGATTTATTGCAGGTTTATTGGGTGTAAATGATACCACTCCTGCATATTTAAATGGAGACTTATGGACTAATGCGCTGAAGTTGACAGTAGATACAGTTATTATGAGTATTATAGCGATTGGAATTGCAGTAATTGGCAGTCTGCCATTTATGCTTCCAGCTGCTAGAAATTTTAAGGATGGTCGCTTATTAAAAACTAATCCACTAGTGTCAAGTATACTCTTCTACGTATCGCGTTTTATTCTTTTAGTAACCAGAGCTTTACCAGAATTATTATGGGCTTTAATATTTGTTTTTATTTTCAAACCGGGTATTTTTCCAGGAGCATTAGCTCTAGGTGTCCATAATATAGGAGTATTGGGAAAGTTATGTAGTGAAGTAATTGAAGAATTTGATGAAAGATCAGTAAGAAACATTGCCACTACTGGAGCCAGCCGTTCTCAGCTGTTGTTGTATGGGATTATGCCGGAAATTATGATTAAACTACTCAACTATGTATTATACCGCTGGGAAGTCATTATACGTTCAACAATCGTTGTTGGATTAGTTGGTGCCGGTGGCCTGGGTGTAGCTATGCGGTTGGCTATGAGCTTCTTTAAATATTCAGAAATTACACTTTATATGATTTGCTATTTGATTATAGTTTTTATGGCAGACACCATTACAGATGGATTTAAGTCTTATATTAAAGTAGAACAAGGTATTAGATAAGTCAGCCATTTTAGGATAAGCACAACTTTTTAGTCTTTATAATCGAATCACTTGAACAATCAATTACTGAATATTAAACAGCTCTAAAAATTAGAGCTGTTTATTTTTTTATAAGAATTTACATTAATACAGCATAGACAGCCCGGCTTATAAAAGGGAGATGAGTAAAGATAAGGAAAGCGACTATTACGTTTCATTAATTTCTGATATAATATTGTGAGTAATTAAACAAGAATATAGGAGTTCAAAATATGAATATAATTCAACCATTAATAAATCAGGAAACAAAATTAGCAGTGATCGGTTTAGGGTATGTAGGTATGCCGATTGCGATTGAGTTTGCTAAACATATTAAAACCATTGGGTATGATAATAACGAGGAAAAAATAAACCAATATCTACAAGGCTGCGACCCTACCTTGGAAGTTGGAGATGAAGCGGTAAAGAATACAACCCTGGAATTTACAGCAGACCCTGATAAAATAAAGGAAGCCCGGGTTATTGTAGTAGCAGTTCCTACCCCGATAAAAGTAGATAAAACACCAAACTTAGACCCTGTTATATCAGCGACTGAAACAATCGGTCGAAATTTAGCTAAAGGCAGTCTAGTGATTTATGAGTCGACCGTTTATCCGGGTGTAACAGAGGATGTCTGTATTTCTGTGTTAGAACAAACATCTGGTTTAACTCATGGAGTAGATTTTTGGGTGGGATACTCTCCAGAGCGAATCAACCCAGGAGATAAGGTCAATACTCTAACTAAGATTACCAAAATTGTGTCGGCTACCACACCGGAAGCTTTAGAAGAGGTTGCCAAAATTTATGAAATAATTATCGAAGCAGGCGTGCACCGGGCTCCTAATATTAAAGTAGCCGAAGCTGCTAAAGTAGTCGAAAATAGTCAACGCGACATTAATATTGCTTTTATGAATGAATTGGCACTTGTGTTTGACCGCATGGGAATTGATTCTCAAGACGTTATCGATGCAATGAATACTAAATGGAATGCTTTAGGGTTTACACCCGGCTTAGTAGGAGGTCATTGTATTGGAGTGGATCCTTATTATTTTGTCTATGAAGCTGAAAATTTAGGCTACCATAGTCAGGTAATTTTAGCGGGCCGGCAGGTGAATGATAAAATGGGAGAATTTATCGGTGATAAAATCATAAAACAATTGGTACGTGCCGGTAAAAAAGTGATTGATGCCAAAGTAGCTATTCTGGGAGTCACCTTCAAGGAACATACTCCGGATACGAGAAATTCAAAAGTCGCCGACATAGTGTATTATTTACGTGACTTGGGTATTGAACCTATTATTGTAGATCCTTGGGCAGATGCAGAAGAAGCTCGTGCAGAATACAATGTAGAAATAACTGCATTAGAGGATGTTTCGGATTTAGATGCTGTTATACTGGCTGTGGCACATGAGGACTTCCGTCAGTTATCTAATGAAGCAATTGAAGCACTTTTTAAGACAGAATTGAGTAACCCGGAGCGGGTTATCATCGATATCAAAAGTATACTGGATCATTACTACTTTGAAAATCAAGATTACATGTATTGGCGCTTATAAAAGTAAAAAACGAATGATTCACCTAATGTAGCTGGAAACTATCTTCAGCCTCCAACATTAGGTATCATTCGTTTTTATTATTAAAAGTTGTAAAAAATTTCTATTTGAAGTTACTCATCTTCACCAATGGACCAATCCAAGTCTGGACCTGCGGGTATGATGCCATTTGGATTAATTGTGTCATGACTTCCATAATAATGCGTTTGAATGTGATCAAAGTTAACTGTTTCAGCAACTCCCGGCCAGTTATACAACTTGCGTGTATAAAGCCAAATGTTTTTATAAGAAGTTAGTGGCCGCAGGTTGCATTTGAAATGTCCAAAGTAAACAGGGTCAAACCGGACCAAGGTGGTAAATAAACGCCAATCGGCTTCAGTGACCTGATCCCCTAACAAATATTCATTACTTTCTAAATGAACTTCAATCTCATTTAAGGCTTTAAAAATGTTGTTTACTTCTTCTTCATAAACACTCTGCTCAGTAGCAAAACCTGCTTTGTATACTCCATTATTTATATTAGGATAAATTTTTTCATTCCAAGCGTCAATATCTTCCAGCAGATGGTCAGGAGAGTAGTCGCCTTCTTTTGCTCCGATTTCATCAAAAGCTTGATTAAACATTCGGATAATATCAGAAGATTCATTATTGACAATGGTAGCTGTTTTTTTATCCCATAAAACAGGAACGGTTACTCGTCCGGTATAATCAGGCATGGCTTTCGTGTAAATTTGGTGCATAAAGTCTGCATCCATAATCGGATCTTTTATAACTCCGGGATAATCCTTGAAAGTCCAGCCATTTTCTTTCATATAAGGATTGACCGATGAAATTGAAATCATATCTTCTAACCCTTTTAATTTACGATAAATTAGTGTACGGCTGGCCCATGGACAAGCCAAGGATACATATAAATGATATCGATCTGATTCTGCTTTAAATCCGCCTTCACCTGTAGGCCCAGGGCTCCCATCTTTAGTAATCCAATTACGAAAAGCTGAATCTTTACGTACGAAACGACCTCCTGTTTCTTCAGTATCATACCACTGATCCTGCCATTTACCTTCGACTAATAAACCCATTTATCTCTTCCTTTCTTGAAACTTATCCTTTATATTGTAAATGTAATTCGCTTTAAGCGCAAAATTAATCGCTTGATGGATTGATTAGCGACTTACCTTTGAATAAAATGACTGTAAGCGATATATTTAAGTAAAGAAGGAGAAAAAGATGCATTTTAAAAAATATTGGTGGGTTTTGATTAGTACGATACTAATCCTACTCATCAGCTTCAATGGGAATCTTCCTCTTGTGAAGGCAGAAAGTTCTTTTCACTGGAATTTGCCAGCTGTAGAAGAAATAAATGCTACTATTTCAGGAGCTGAGTTGGAGGAATTACTGGAAAACTTATCAACTTGGATTGATGCTGAAGACCCTTTTCTAATTTTAGTCAATGCCCAGAATCCACGTGAAAGTGAAATGTGGGTAGATGTTACTTATGGTCCGAATGGACAGCCCTTCGCAGCTGCGATTATAGATCCATTTAACCAGATGATGTATGCTGCGGGTTTATCAGGTTATTCCTTTCAATTAGTTTCAGGTTACCGCTCGATGGCCCAACAAGCTTATAATCGAGAAGCTCGTGTAAATTCTTATTTAAATGAAGGCTTATCTTACGATGAAGCTTTATACTGGACTGATTTATACTATGCCCCGATCGATTCATCGGAACATATGACGGGTTTAGCTTTAGATTTATTAGGGAATGATTGGACTGCTGTTGGCGGGGGTTTATCCGGAGACTATGGATTTTACGGGTCTGCCATCTGGTTGCAGCAAAATGCGCCTGACTATGGATTCATCCTGCGATATCCTGAAGGGAAAACTCATATCACTGGTTATAACTATGAACCTTGGCATTACCGGTATGTAGGGCCCGAACACGCAGCTTATATACATTATCATGGCCTCACCCTGGAAGAATACCTTGCACTTGCTAAAGAGCGGGAGCAACAGGAAATTGAAGCAGAAAAAAAAGCCAGGGCTGAAGCAGCAGCTTTAATAAAGGCAGAAGAGTGGGTGCAGACTACACAAGAAACGATTTTAGACAGTATATTTCCTTCCCCAGAATAAGTATTTACAAGCTCTTACTGTCAATTTTTCATACACTTGATAACTATTAGTCTAGGAATGTCGTTATAATGTACCATAAAGTATTCGCCACGCCTGCCAACAGCATCACTACAATTGCATTGTATCTTAATTTCATAATGGCATATAAAGAAGCTAAAAATAAAATAACCATAACCCAATTAATATTAGCTAAAGTTAACGTTAAAGGTCCCCAAAGAGCGGTAATTAAAATAGAAACGCCGGATGCGGCGATCAGAGCTACGACTCCTGGACGCAAAGCAACTAAAACATTTTGCATAACAGAAATATTACGGTAACGGTTATAAAGGTAAGCTAGAAAGGAAACAATTAACATAGAAGGTAAAACACTTCCTAGCGTAGCTGCTAAAGCTCCTGGGACTCCTCCTAATTGAGTGCCAATAAAAGTAGCACTGTTAATGGCAATAGGACCAGGAGTCATTTGGGAAATGGTAATTAAATCAGTAAATTCTGCCATAGTCAACCATCCATGCTCTTGGACAACTAAATTTTCGATCAAAGGGAGAGCGGCATACCCTCCTCCAAAAGAAAAAGCGCCGATTTGTAAGAATACTAAAAATAAATTCCAATAAATCATGCTGTTTCACCTCGATTCATAAAAGTATAAATTAAACCAATACCGATACAAGCTAAAACGATTAGCATCACATTGACGGAAAAAAAGTAATTGGCAATAAAGGCGAGTACCATCACACTGGTTAATACCAAGCTTTTCCTTTTTAGAACACCTGCCCCCATTTCTAGTACAACAGCCGCAATCACCGCGGCCACCCCTGCCTGCATTCCATCCAGCATCAAACTTACCCAGAGATTTTCACTGAAAGCAGCATAAAACAAAGAAATAATTGAAATAATTATAAAAGGGGGGAGAACAGTAGCCAGAGTGGTAACCATAATACCGAACCACCCCGCTAATTTGTATCCAATGACTATCGCCCCATTAACAGCAATTGCTCCGGGGGACGATTGAGCTATTGCTACCAGATCCAGCATTTCTTCATCATCAATCCATTTATAATCATCCACAAATTGTTTTTTCATTAGGGACACGATGACATAACCGCCACCGAAAGTAAAAGCACTTAATAAGAAGGTAGAATAGAATAATTTCCAGTAAAATCCTTTATCTTTTTTCAATGAAGATCCTCCTAATTTGTTATAAATAATAGTAATAAATATCCTGTAAATTATGAAAGCTTAGTTTTATTATAGTAGGGACCAGGATAATAGTAAAATTAAGCGTTTCAATTAAATTTAGATAGTGTTAGAATAAGGTTAGAATGATTAATAAATAAAGAAGAGGTGGTAATATGGGTCGGAAAGTTATTTCCTTGACTTTCAATTTTCACACTGGCGCTCATTGGATAGTTGATCCTAAGCATATTGGTGATTTTTGGCTTACCCGTGTTTCAAGAAGTATAGGGCGTATTCACGGCGGTGAAATTGAAGAAATTTATCCCGCACATGCCTTAAAAATCGAAGTTTTCCCTGATGCGGATACCTTTGAGTCAACCAATATTAATCAAGGCACGCTTGAGACGGGGATGTTTGAGACGATTGTACGTAACGATGACATCCAATATATTCATTTAAAATATGATAATGGAAAGGAAATGAATGTGTCACTTCCTTTTGAACCGACTAAAGAAGGCGGAACAGATAACATTCATATGACTTCTAAAATAGGATCTAATGGGCACTTATATATTGTAGTGGATAAAGAAAATACAGTGGATGATCGATTTGATATCTCCTAATCTTAATACTTGTTTAATTCACTTATAGTCAAAACTTATATTTATATTATAAATCTGTAAGACTTCTCCTTATTTTATATATGGGAGAGTCTTATTTTTTTTACTAATAAATAATAAAATGTTAAGGTTAAATCTAAAGGGAAAAAGAAATTTCTCCCTTCTATCCACACCTTATTTCACAAACAATAATTAGAATTGTTAGTATAATAACTGACAATTATTTATAAAACTCCTATAATAGAGAATAAAAGTCGAATTGAATTATAGAAAGAAGGATACCAATATGTCAAAGAAATTAGGAATTGTCATTAACCCCATTGCAGGTATGGGGGGACGCGTAGGATTAAAAGGTACAGATGGACAAGATGTTTTAGAAGAAGCTCGTAAAAGAGGAGCAAAACCCGAAGCACCTGAAAAAGCATTGAAAGCTTTAAAAAAATTAGAAGATATTAAAGATAAGATAACTCTTTTAGTAGCTTCTGGTGATATGGGTGAGACGGTAGCTAAAGAAGCCGGCTTAGATTATGAGGTAGTCCATCAAGTGGAAGGTGCAAGCCAACCGGAAGACACTTATAAATTAGCTGAGAAATTAATGGAGAATGATGTAGATTTAATTTTATTTGCGGGCGGAGATGGAACAGCTCGTGATATTGCAAGTGTTGTTAAGTTAGAAGTTCCAACAATCGGGATTCCTGCAGGAGTAAAAATTCATTCACCGGTCTATGCAACCACGCCGGAACACGCAGGAGAGTTAGCCGCTGAATATTTAACTCATAGTGATATTCCATTAAGGGATGAAGAAGTTATTGATATAGAAGAGGAAGCTTTCCGCCGAGATGAAATTATAACTAAAGTCTACGGCTACTTATCTGTACCTTATGATGAGACTCATCTTCAAAACTTAAAATCACCAACGCCTCAATCAGATCATGATGCTCAAATTTCAGCTGCTTTGGATGTTATCGATAAAATGGAAGAAGATGTTTACTATATTATTGGGTCAGGCTCCACAGTTGCACCTATAATGACGGAACTTGGCTTAGAGCCGACAATTTTAGGAGTAGATATAATAAAAAATAAAGAACTTGTAAAAGCAGATGTCTATGAACAAGAGATACTTGATATCATTAAAGATGAGCCTACCAAGTTAATTGTGACACCTATGGGAGGTCAAGGATATTTATTTGGCCGGGGTAATCACCAAATCTCCGATAAAGTTTTAGCGAAATTAGACAAAAAGGATATTTCTATTATAGCAACGCCTAATAAAATGAATACTTTAAACGGTCAGCCATTATTGGTGTATACTGGAAACCGCGAAATAGACGAAGCGGTCAGTGGATATTATAAAATTGTTTTAGGTTATGAAAACTCTAGAATGTATAAAGTAATAGCAGTATAATTTTTGTAATTATTATTTTACCTACGTACTTTTTTCACAAACTTTATTTCAGAATATTTTAAAATTTTATAGTTTCATCTCCTAAAAAAACATGGAAAAGCTTACGTCATTATAATTATGTCTTATACAACTTAGTTGATTAATAGGTGAAAAAATAATGTGTGTATATAGCTTGATGGCAGGCTTTGGAGCGATTAAAAAAACAAAATATTAATTTAATGCGTTTCATTATAGGAGTTGGAAGCGATACTAAAGGGTAAAATACAAGAGATTATTTTATTTTGTGTTATAATGAATAGAGCATAGTAAATCTATGTGATTTATCTAAAGGGGGAATTTTTTTTAATGAAGACAGATATTCAAATCGCACAAGAAGCCAAATTGCAGCCGATTGAAGAAGTTGCAGCAAAATTAGGTATCTCAAACGAAGTTTTAGAGCCTTATGGTAAAACGAAAGCGAAAATTGATTTCACACAATTAGATATGGATGACAAGGACCTAGGAAAATTAATTCTAGTTACTGCCATCACACCAACACCTGCTGGTGAAGGTAAAACTACAACATCTATCGGTTTAGCAGATGGATTAAGTAAAATTGGTAAAAAAGCAGCGGTTGCTTTACGTGAGCCGTCATTAGGACCAGTTTTCGGAGTTAAAGGTGGAGCTGCTGGTGGAGGTTACGCTCAAGTAGTACCAATGGAAGATATCAACCTGCACTTCACGGGAGACTTCCATGCGATTGGTGCAGCAACTAACTTAATCGCAGCATTATTAGATAACCATATCCATCATGGAAATGCTTTAGATATTGATGTTAACCGTGTAGTTTGGAGACGTGTAGTTGACATGAACGACCGTCAATTACGTAATATCGTCAATGGTTTAGGACGTAGAGTAGACGGTGTTCCACGTGAAGACGGTTACGATATTGTTGTAGCTTCAGAAGTAATGGCCGCATTCTGTTTATCTAATTCATTAGCTGAATTAAAGCAAAAATTAGGCGACATGATCGTTGCTTATACTCGTAAAGATAACAAGCCAGTTACTGTAGATGACATTAATGGTGCTGGTGCAGCCACTGCTTTACTAAAAGATGCAATCAAACCAAACATCGTACAAACATTAGAAGGAACTCCAGCGTTTATTCACGGTGGACCATTTGCAAATATTGCTCACGGATGTAACTCAATCATCGCTACAAAATTAGCAATGAATTATGCTGAGTATACAGTTACAGAAGCAGGTTTCGGTGCTGACTTAGGTGCTGAGAAGTTCTTAGACATCAAAGCTCGTCAAGCTGGAATCACTCCTGATGCTGTGGTAGTAGTAGCAACAATCCGCGCATTGAAAATGCATGGTGGATTAGCTAAAGATGACTTGAAAGATGAAGATGTAGATGCTTTACGTAACGGTATGCCTAACTTATTACGTCACATTGACAACTTACAAAATGTCTTTGGTCTAAACCCAGTTGTAGCAATCAACCAATTCCCAACTGATACAGACGCAGAAGTTAAAGCTCTACAAGAAGAGTGTGAAAAAGTTGGCGTTAAAGTTGTATTAGCAACTCACTTCTCAAATGGTGGAGAAGGAACAACTGAATTAGCTAAAGTAGTAGTAGAAGAAGCAGAAAAAGAAAATAACTTTAAGTTTGCTTACGAAACTGATGCTTCAATCGAAGAAAAAATAGAAGCTTTAGTTACAAAATTATACCGTGGTAGCGGTGTTGAATTTACTCCAGCTGCTAAAAAGAAAATTAAGCAATTTACAGATCAAGGTCATGGCGACTTGCCAATCTGTATGGCTAAAACACAATATTCATTCTCAGATGATGCTAAATTATTAGGTGCTCCTGAAGGATTCAAAATTACTATTCGTGATTTAACAGTTTCAGCAGGTGCAGGCTTCATCGTTGCTCTTACAGGTGATATCATGAAGATGCCTGGATTACCAAAAGAGCCAGCTTCAAACCGTATTGATGTTGACGAAAAAGGAAACATCTCTGGATTATTCTAATCCTTAACAATAGTTTATTATTTTTTACAAAAGTGAAACGGGCGGGTATGGCTGCTCGTTCGTTTTGCTTGCTTATAGAAATATTAAATAACAGGAAGCGGAGGAAATTATGTCAAAAATTTTAGATGGTAAAGAAGTTGGGAAAGCGATTCGCGAGCGTACAAAGCAAGAAGCTGAAAAGTTACGCGAACAAGGAATAGTTCCTAAATTAGTAGTTTTACGTGTAGATGAAAATCCTTCTTCAATGGCTTATGAAAAAAGTGCAATGAAGGTTATGGAAAAATGTGGTATCGATGCAGAAGCTCGTACAGAACTTGATGCTACTACTACTGAAGATGTAATAAAAATCATCGATGAATTAAACGAAGATGAATCTGTATCAGGTGTTATTATTATGCAGCCATTCCCAGAAGGAATCGAGCGTGCTGAAATTGCTGAACGTTTACACCCATTTAAAGACGTTGATGCTTTAAATCCAGTTAACTTAGGTAAATTATTAAATAATGACCCTTCAGCTATGGCACCAAGTACAGCACAAGCTTGTATCGAAATTCTAGATTACTATGATTATGAATTAGAAGGTGCAGAAGTTGCGGTTGTAGGATCTTCTCCAGTAGTTGGGAAACCATTAGCTGTGATGCTTTCTAATCGTAATGCAACTGTATCTAATACACACGTCTACAGTAAAGATAATACAATCCATACTACTTTGGCAGATATCGTTATTTCAGCTACTGGTGCTTTAGGATTAGTTGGACCAGACTACATTAAAGAAGGTGCAACTGTAATCGATGTTGGTTTTGGTTATAAAGACGGCAAAGCAACAGGAGATGTACGCTTTGATGAAGTTGAACCAAAAGCAGGCGCAATTACACCTGTTCCAGGTGGAGTAGGATCTGTTACAACTGGTGTATTAGCATCTCAAGTTGTTAAAGGTGCTAAACTTTTAAATAACGTAGAATAGAGTGGAAATTCATGAAAGAATTAAAAGTCACTGAATTTATTAATAAACTTGCCTCTGATGAGCCAACTCCAGGCGGCGGTGCAGCAGCAGGTGTCACCGCTGGTCTAGGAATCGGTGCAATCTTAATGGCAATGTATTTCTCTACTTCTTCTAAAAAAATATCAGAAGATGAAAAGCAGTTTTTAGAAAATAAAATTGAAGACTTTGAAAAAAGTAAAGATATTTTTATTGACATCATTGACCGTGATGCCATAGATTTTGGTCCTTTATCCAAAGCCTATGGCATGTCGCGTGATACAGACGAGGAAAAAGAAGCTCGTCTTGCAGCGATAGAAGAAGGTTTAAAAATTGCTAGTAAACCCCCTATAGATTTACTAAACGAAGTTGAAAGCATATTGGACGGATTTGAAAAAATTATTCCCCTGATCAAAAAAATGATTATCTCAGATGTTGGTGTTGGTTTGCAAATGCTGCGTTCAGCAGTTCATGCAAGCTCTTTAAACTTATACATCAATGGAGGTCAATTGAAAGATCAGGCTACTAAAGAAGAGTATTTTGATATGGCGAATAATAAAGTTGAAGAATTGTCAGCTAAAACTGATGAATTATACGCTCAAGTTAAAGAAATTCTCGTACCCTCAAACTAATTTTATTTTAAGAAGGAGAAATATAAATATGTCAGAAGTTAAAACAGACGCTAATGGTTTAAAACAAACCCCTATGTATGACTACTATGTTGAAAAAGGCGCTAAGCTTGTTGATTTTGGTGGATGGGCTTTACCTATTCAAATATCTAAAATCAATGAAGAACATAAAGCAGTTCGTGAAGCAGTAGGTTTATTCGATGCTTCTCATATGGGTGAAGTACGTGTGAAATCAAAAGAAAAAAATGCTTTTGATTGGTGGAATACTCTTATCACAAACGACACGCGTAAAATCAAAGATGACGGTAAAGCTCAATATACAGCTGTTACTAAAGAAGACGGCGGTATGTTGGATGATTTAATTTATTACCGTAGAAACGCTGATGAGTTAATTGTTACTCCTAACGGATCAAATCGTGAAAAAATTGTTGAGTGGATGAACAAACACAACACTGACAATGCAGTAGAAATTACTGATGAGACTTACGACTGGGGATTAATCGCAGTTCAAGGACCTAAAGCTGAAGAGTTATTAAGTCGTTTAACTGAGACTGATTTAACTAAAATTGGATATTACTCATATTTAGCTGATCAAAAAGTTGCTGGATTTGATAATGTTCAAATTTCTCGTACAGGTTATACAGGTGAAGATGGATTTGAATTATACGTACCATCTGACTCAATGGTAGACATCTGGAAAAAACTAGTTGAAGAAGGACAAGACCTCGGTGTTGTTGAATGTGCTTTAGGAGCACGTGACACATTACGTCTAGAAGCAGGCTTGCCATTATACGGTAATGAATTCAGCGAAGATATTAACCCGGTAGCAGCAGGTATTGCTTTTGCTGTTCCAAAAGATAAAGATGTTGACTTTATCGGTAAAGAAGCAATTGATGCTTACCGTGCTGGCGACAAGAAAATTGTTTCACGCGGATTCAAGATTGATGGTAAACAAATTGCCCGTACCGGTATGGATGTTAAAAACCTAGACGGTGAAGTTATCGGAACAGTTACATCCGGAACAAAAGGCCCAACATTAGGATATCCTTTCGGAATGGTAAGTGTACCTAGCTCTTATAAAGTAGGCGATAAAGTTATTATCGATATTCGTGGAAAAGATATTGAAGCAGAATTAACTAAGAAAGATTGGTTAGCAAATAAATAATTTTGTTAATAGATGTTTCATATTTCACAAAAGTTTGATAAACTATTAATATAACAAAAAATGAAAAGGGGTTTTTAATTATGGCAGAAGTATTTTACACAGAAGATCACGAGTGGATTGAAATTTTAGCACCTAACAAAGCACGTATTGGAATTACAGCCTTTGCTGCAGACCAATTAGGCGACATCGTACATATCGAATTACCAGAAGTTGACGATGAGTTAGACGCTGAAGAAGAAATCGCAACAGTAGAATCAGTTAAATCTGTTTCTGAAGTTTACGCTCCATTCGCTGGTAAAGTAGTAGCAGTTAACGAAGACTTAGAAGATGCACCTGAGACAGTTAACGAAGATGCAGCTGGAAAAGGTTGGTTTATTGAATTAGAAGCTGAAGAAGATATTGATACTTCAGACTACTTAACTGAAGCACCAACTGAGTAAACCTTAAATAGCTTAAAAATTTAGAGTGGCTTTTAAAGTCACTCTAAATTTAATGTAAAATTGTTTGCGATTTCACGAAGATAATAGAAAATACTAAATGAACAAGGAGCAGAATATGGCAAATTTTAGATATTTACCAAATACTGATCAAGACCGCCAAGAAATGCTGGAAAAAATTGGCGTTAAAGAAATTATGGATATTTTCCAAGATATCCCTGAAGAAGGCCGTCGTACAGAAGCGATGGATTTACCAGAACCATTATCAGAATACGAATTGCTTAAAGAGATAGGTTCAATGGCAGCAGAAAATACGACTGCTACTCAAATGCCTTTCTTTATTGGAGCAGGAACTTATGATCACCATATCCCGACAATTGTAAACCACATTATTATGCGTCAAGAATTCCTGACAGCATATGTTCCATACCAACCAGAAGTTTCTCAAGGAGAATTACAAGCTTTATTTGAGTGGCAAACAATGATTGCTGAATTAACAGGTATGGATTTAGCTAACTGTGGATTATATGACGGTTATAATGCTGTATCTGAAGCTGCAAACATGGCTGTTGGTCATGTTAAAAAATCTTCAAAAGTATTAATTTCTAAATCTGTTAACCCTCAAGCAATTGAAACTGTAAAAACTTACGGATTTGGTAAAGACTATGATGTTGAAGAAGTTGCATTAGAAGGAACTGTTACAGACATTGAAGACTTGAAATCAAAATTAAGTAAAGATGTTGCAGCAGTAATCGTTCAATATCCTAACTTCTTTGGTTCAGTAGAAGATTTAAAAGAAATCAAAGCAGCATTAGAAGGTACAAAAACATTATTAATTGTATCAGCTAACCCATTAGCTTTAGGTAAATTAGAAAAACCAGGAGCATTAGGTGCAGACATTACAGTGGGAGACGTTCAACCATTCGGTATTCCAATGTCATTTGGTGGACCACACTGTGGTTACTTTGCTGTAACTGATAAATTAATGCGTAAAATCCCTTCCCGTATTGTTGGTGAAACAGTAGATGAAGATGGCAAACGTGGTTTTGTAATGACATTATCAACCCGTGAGCAACATATCCGTCGTGAAAAAGCTACATCTAACTATTCATCTAACCAAGCTTTATACGCATTATCTTCATCAATCGCGATGACTGCATATGGAAAACAAGGTATTCAAGACTTGGCCCAAGCAAACATCAATAATGCTCACTACTTAGCAAAACAATTAAAAGAAAATGGATTTGAAGTATTAAATGATGCTCCATTCTTTAATGAGTTTGCTATTAAGTTAAATAAAGACATTAAACAAGTAAACAAAGATTTACATGAAAAAGGTTTCGTAGGTGGATATGATGCTTCTAAAGCTTATGGAGAAGACAATGTCTACTTACTATGTGCAACTGAAAAACGTACTAAGCAAGAGATGGACGATTTTGTTGCAGCTTTAGCGGAGGTGGCTAAATAATGATTTTACAAGACTATGATAAGTTAATTTTTGAAATTTCTTCTGAAGGCCATACAGGTTATGATATGCCTAAATCAGAAATTGAAGAATATGATTTAACAAGTGAATTAGGCGAATACGCACGTCAAGAACCTGCTCGTTTACCTGAAGTATCAGAATTACAAATTTTACGCCATTACACAGCATTATCTAACCGTAACTTTGGTGTTGAGTCAGGACCATATCCATTAGGTTCTTGTACAATGAAATACAATCCAAAAATCAACGAAAATGTTGCTGCGATGGATGGATTTGCTAACATTCACCCTCAACAAGATCCTGATACAGTTCAAGGAGCTTTAAAATTACTTTACGAATTACAGGAATATTTAGGCGAGATTGCTGAATTACCTGCAATTACTTTACAACCTGCTGCTGGAGCTCACGGTGAATTAGCTGCTATTTTAGCATTTAAAGCTTACTTTGAGTCCATTGGTGAAGGAGAGCAACGTAAAGTTATCCTTGTTCCAGACTCTGCTCATGGAACTAACCCTGCAACTGCTGCGGTAGCCGGCTATGAAACAGTTGAAATTCCATCCACTCCAGAAGGAATTATTGACGTAGAAGCTGTTCGTGCTGCAGTGGGTCCTGATACAGCTGGTATTATGATTACTAACCCTTCTACAGCTGGATTATTTGAGACTGATGCACGTGAAATCGTTGAAATCGTCCATGAAGCTGGTGGATTATGTTACTATGATGGTGC
Organism: uncultured Facklamia sp.; assembly: GCA_964471435.1. Classification (GTDB taxonomy): domain Bacteria; phylum Bacillota; class Bacilli; order Lactobacillales; family Aerococcaceae; genus Facklamia. The sequence continues at coordinate 125,592 of CAYYGA010000001.1, read as the reverse complement.
AAACATGAACGCTATCATGGGTATCTCTTCTCCAGGTAGAATGGGCTTCGATGCATGTCACTATAATTTACATAAGACATTTACCGGCCCTCACGGTGGTGGAGGTCCTGGATCTGGTCCAATTGGTGTAGTAGAAAAATTAGCGCCATTCTTACCTGGTCCAAACGTTGTTAAAAATGGTGATAAGTACGGATTTGAAATGCCAGAAAAATCATACGGCCGTATTAAAGGTAACTACGGTAACTTCGGAGTTAACGTACGTGCGTATACTTATATCCGTGCTATGGGTGCGGCAGGTTTACGTCGTGCTTCTGAAGATGCGGTACTTAATGCTAACTACATGCGTGTAAGTGTTAAAGACCACTTTGATGCTCCATTCGATAAATTTAATATGAACGATTTCGTATTAAGTTTAACTCGTCATAAGAAAGATTATGGTGTAACAGCTAAAGATGTTGGTAAACGTCTATTAGATTATGGAATCCATGCACCGACTACTTACTTCCCATTAATTGTGGACGAGTGCCTAATGATTGAGCCTACTGAAACTGAATCTAAACGCGATTTAGATATGGTAATAGATGTATTTATTAAGATTGCTCAAGAAGCAAAAGAAACACCTGAATTAGTTCAAGGTGCTCCTTATAATACACCTGTTAAACGTCTTGACGAAGCTACAGCTTCACGTAAACCAGTTCTAAAATATAACTACTCAGAACATGAGTCTAGTTTCGAAGGTTTACAAGCTTAATTTATAACTTATAACAATTTGAATAGTAATTCATATTGTGAAAAGGGCTGACATCCGTCAGCCCTCTTTTTTATGATTTAAAATATTTATAAGAAAAGCCAGATAATCATTACTGACATACATGGTAATCAGTTATGTACTCCTTTATAATAGAAGTAATTAAAACTAGGAGGAATATTTATGAAAATTTCTATTTGGTCTGATTTTGTGTGCCCCTTCTGTTTTATAGGTGAAACTAGTTTAAAAAGAGCTTTGAATCGGTTGCCTTTTAAAGAAGAAGTAACAATTGAATATTTTTCTTATATATTAGACCCACAAGCAGAGAGCGCTCCTGGCTTAAACTATGCACAAGCATTTGCAAGAAACAAACAACTAAGTGAAGAACAGGCCACGCGTGCTTTAAAAGAGATCGAGCAAAAAGCTGAAGAAATAGATTTAACTATCAACTATGATAATGCTATTTATACCGGTACCCTTACTGCTCACCGGGTTTTTCAATATGTAAAAGAACAGTCTAAAGGAAATGAATTTTTTGAAAAAATGTATCAAGGACACTTTGTGAACGGTAAAGCTGTTAATGATGAAAAATTTCTTTTGAAAACGGTTCAAGAACTGGGTCTTTCTAGGGATAAGGTGATCGATATAATTGCTGATCCTGCAGAAAACTTAGCTAAAGTTCAACATGACGTCCAACTAGCCATCGATATCGGCGTAAAAGGGGTCCCATTTATGGTAATTAATCAAAAGTTTGCTGTTCCTGGAGCAGTACCACAAGATGTTCTTGCTGAAGCACTGGAGAAGATTTGGAACGAAGAAAATAATGCGACTAAAAAGTAATAAACAGGTGAATACAATGCATAAGAATTCTGCAGATAATAAAAATAATACAAATTTAAACAACGGGTTCTTTTTATCGAAAAAAATAATTGCTGTCACTATAAGTGTAGTATTTATATTATTGGTCTACTTTACAGGTACTTTTTATTTCCAAAATCATTTGCTTCCCGGCTCCTATGCAGGGCCTGTAGGACTGGGTAATATGTCGGCTGAAGTGGCAGAAGTTCGTCTAAGAGAAGGTCTCAATGAGACGCAGATTATTTTTAATGAAGTGGGGGAACAGAAGGCTTATCTGAATTTAAACCAATTAAATGTGGAAATGGAAGAGGTAAGTGATGAATTAAAGCAGACGATAGCTGATCAAAATTCTTATACCTGGCCACTGGCTTTATTCAAAAAGCAGTCTGTGTTTGAAAATTTTTCCCATTATTTAGATTTTGACCCCTATCGGATGGAAAGATTATTAGAAGAACTAGGAATTAGTAATGAGGGAAGAGAAGCCACTACAAATGCTGAGATCATTATCAACGAAACAGGGGCCTATGAACTTAAACCAGCAGTTTATGGGAGTCAAATTAATGCTAGCAGTTTAGAAACAGCCCTAGCAGAAAGTCTTGAAGATAGAAAAGTTTCATTTAATCTAGAAGAAGCTTATATTAAACCCTCATTAATCGAAACTGACGATAAGATTGTAGAGCAAATGGCAGCTATTGATACTATGCAGTCGAGTCAAATTACATTGGAATTTGCAGACAACTCAATCACTATTCCACAAGAAGAGATAGCTTCATGGATCCTTCTGACAGAAGAGGGAGATCCAGAGTTAAATATGGAAGCGATAGAAACTTATATTTTAGAAGATCTGAATCGACCCTATGCTTCATTGTTTCAATATCGCGAGTTTCCTTCCACTTATCAAGGTGTCGTTACGGTTGATCCTGGTACTTTTGGTTGGTATATTGACCGTTTTTTAGAAGCTGAACAAATAGCAGCTGATGTGTTAGCAGGGCGTCAAATAACACGGGAACCGGTTATTGGCGGTTCTGGTTTTGGAGGAGAAGACGAGATTGGGTCAGATTATGTTGAGGTAGATATTGCTAATCAAATGATGACAATTTATTTGGGTTATGAAATTGTGTTACAAACACCGGTGGTGACAGGACAAGTAGGTACTAATACAATTCCGGGAGCATACCAGGTTTGGGAAATGGAATCACCTTCTATATTAAGAGGCTATAATCCTATCTATGAGACGGATTATGAACAACCTGTAGATTATTGGATTGCCTTTGATGATCAGGCTCAAGGAATCCATGATGCAGATTGGCAGCAATATTTTGGAGGAGACGCTTATTTAACCAATGGATCATTAGGCTGTATCAACACTCCCCCGGGTGTTATGCCTCAAGTTTTTGACATCGTCTATAATGGAATGCCGGTCATTGTATTTTAAACCGGAGGAAAGATCACTTTGAAAGAATTACTTTTCCTAATCAGTGGTCTCCTATTCCGACTTGGAGTAAAGAATCCGTTATCTAATTCAAAATATTTTAAACTATGAAATAAAAACCTTCTATTCGTCGATTGATTAATCGTTGATAGAAGGTTTTTATCATCTAAATAACTCTTAAATAAAATACTAGATTGAGGGATCGAAATGTTGAAACTCAATTTTTTCGCTGCCGGCACGTTGCTTATATAAACGGACGATATGATTTAAGCGTTCTAACTGTTCTTCATAGTGTACACTGGCAGATAATATTTCAATGATACTGTTACTGTCTTTTAGCATAAAATCTTCACGAATCAAGTTTTCTTTACGGGCATGGTCGAAAAACATTTGCATATATTCCTCACGATGCTCAAGTCGCATTGCCATATAATTTACTTCGTTAATACCCACTTTACCGTAAAACTTTAAGATTATTTGTTCATGAGCTGACATCAAGGTTTCGATACGTTCACGAAAATTGAGACGCATCTCAGGCGGAAATTCATTGTATATTTGAGAATTGATATGAATGGTTTCCAGCAGTTCTACAGCACTGCTGGTTGCTCTGGCCATTTCACGGTAAACCACTAATCTCCTGGCGGCATTCATTCTTTGTTTTGGTGTAATTAAAAAATCTTCTCGTATTAAATCAAAATAATTATTAAACTGGGCCAAGCGCTGCTTTGCCCAATTTAAATCAGCGTTTAAAGATGAGAATTCTGTGTTCTTTCTTAAAGCAGCTCTTAGTAACATTAATACTTCAAGAGTTGTGCTTTCTAATACAGAGAAAAAGCGCTTATCATATTTAGGTGGTAGTACTAACCAATTGACTAAAAACGAGACAAGGACGCCGATACTTGTTTCTATAACACGCATAAAAGCATAGGTCACAAAATCATTGTCCGTTCCTAACATAATAACCGTTATATTAACTACTGCTAGAGCGATAACATTCGAAAGATTGAAAGAATTTAAAACCGCTATCGTTATGATACAAGTTACACCAATGGTGATGGGAGAAGCATTAAAAGTATAAAGCATGAAGACTGCTATAACCCCCCCGACAATATTAGATATAATTCTGGAGGTTAGAGTTTGAAAGGATTGTTTGATGGAAGGCTGAGTGGAAAGACTTGCCCCAATTGCGGCCAGCGAACCATAGCCTTCAGGTAAGAAAAACCAGGCCAAATAAATAGATAATGTAATTGCAAGTCCGGTTTTAAGGACCCGCGCGCCTATTTTCATAAATACATACTCCTAATTGTTGATGTAATAATATATACATCATAAACTATTAGGTTGAAAATTCAAGTTGCAGGGAATGAAAGTTAAATGAATATTTTATGAAGACCAATAATAAATAACAGCGACTTTTCTAAAAAAAGTTGAAATTCATAAAAAAGATAAAGGAAAAACCATGTAAAATCTACATGGTATCAAAGTAATTATATTATTTTAAAGATGATTTCAGTGACTATGATATCTCTTTTTTGGTTATTGGGTTAACTTAATAAACTTTCGTAATTTTACCGATAATTTATTCCCATAGCCTTTTCCATTCGTTCAAGAGTAGCTGAAGCTGTGACATTCGCTTTTTTAGCACCTTCTTGTAAAATAACGTCCAATTCATCACCATTCATCAACTCTTGGTAACGCTCTTGAATAGGAGCAAGCGTAGTAACTACTAAATCAGCTAAATCTGTTTTAAAACGACCATAACCTGTGTCATGATAAGATTCTACTAAACTGTCTATTGAGTCCCCGCTTAGACTGCTGAACATATCTAAAAGATTACTAATGGCAGGTTGGTTGACTTTATCATAGTTCACTAACCCGATAGAGTCAGTAACAGCGGATTTAATTTTTTTAGTAATTTTCTTGGGGCTGTCCAGCAACGAAACAAATGATTTTTCATTCGTATCAGACTTACTCATTTTACTGCTTGGATCTTGTAAACTCATCACGCGACTGCCTGATTTAGGGAAGATACCCTCTGGTTTTATCAATAAATTTTTTCCATAGCGACTGTTGAACCGGTCAACAAAATTTCTTGCTAATTCAATATGCTGTCTCTGATCATCACCTACGGGTACATATTTGGCATCGTACAGCACTATATCCGAAACCATCAAAGCTGGATAACAGAGTAAACCGGCATTAATTGATTCTTGTTTTTGCATTTTATCTTTATATTGTGTCATACGCTCTAATTCACCCAGGCCTAGTTGGCATGTAATTAACCAGGCGGCTTGAGCATGAGCAGGCACATCTGATTGAACGAATATGGTTGCTTTATTTGGATCGATACCGATGGCTAAATATAAAGCAGCCAATTGCCGGGTCATTTCTTTTAAACGGCCGGGTTCTTGAGGTACAGTAATTGCATGTTGATTAACAATACAATAAAAAGCATTGTAATTATTTTGTAAATCTGTAAAACCCTTCATCGCTCCAATATAATTTCCGATAGTGGGGATTCCTGAAGGTTGAACTCCTGAGAAAATAGCATCCATTATTATGAGCCTCTTTCTAGATAAAAAATAATTTTTTATTACTTAAATTATATTACAGTTAAGATAATTTGCAAGTTGGTGTAATGCTTAAAACTTGTGAGAGCTTGATTTATGAGTGGCAGGTAAACGAATATTTTATGAACTATTATCATTAAATTAAATATATATGAGAACACATTGAAGTAATCTTACTCTCATGATATAATTTAGACTATAAAGACGAATTTGTAAGTTATACTGTTGTACCTTTTAAAGCAATTATCGTTTTTATGCTATATGTTTAATGTAACAACTTAAACATGTACGATACATAACAGTGAGCTAGACATGTTCAAGAAAAGAAAGGAAGATTTCTTAATGGTAACATTGTATGTAACTCCGAGTTGTACGTCATGTAGAAAAGCGCGCGCATGGCTAGAAGAGCATGAAATCCCTTATGAGGAGCGTAATATATTTACAGAACCTCTAAGTTTAAATGAAATCAAAGCAATTCTAAGAATGACTGAGGAAGGCACTGAGGATATTGTTTCAACTCGTTCAAAAGCTTATTCTGAATTGGAAATCGAGTTGAGTGAATTACCTCTAAATGATTTTTATCAGTTAGTGCAAGAGCAGCCAGGTCTCTTACGTCGTCCAATTATGATTGATGACAAAAGATTGCAGATTGGTTATAATGAAGATGAAATCCGTCGTTTTCTACCTAGAGAAGTACGGGCACGTGAATTAAGAATTGCACGAGCTATGGTAAACGACTAAGTTACATTATATAGCACTTATGAAGGACTCTAAATGAGTCCTTTTTCTGACTTTTTATTTTTTTAAAAAAAGCTATATCACACTTAAAAACATGTATTTTAAATAAATTGTTAAACAATTTGCGAAAAGGTTGGTATGTAGGCTTATTAATAGTATAATAGAGGTAGTATAAATTTGGAGGTGACCGATGATGGAAATGGAACATATAAATGAAAACTTAATCAAAGTAATGATTGGGGTTGAAGATCTTGAAGCCCGCGGCATTGATTTCCTTGATATAATCGGTGATCAATCAAGCATCGAAAAGTTTTTCTATTCTATCCTAGAAGAAGTAGACGTTGATCAACACTTCCACGATTCTGAAGCAGTAACTTTCCAGGTAATACCTTCAAGTGAAGGGCTTGAATTATATATAAGTCGGGCCAATTTAGATGAAATGGAAGAAATTTGGGAGGATGAACTTTCCAAACGCTTAAAGGAAAGAAAAGATATTAGAAAACATCCCGCACACGATGAAAATGACAACGATGATCACTCAGACAAATCAGTCTTAAATATTTTTGATCCACAGTTTGCACCTAAAGATAATTTAGTTGATGATGATTCGGAATTTACAGAAGAAGTAATAGTTTTTAATGAACTCGATGACTTTTTACGTTTAGCACGTCAAATTCCATTTGAAACGATTCAATCCGATTTGTATCATTTAAATAATCAATATTACTTAGTATTATATAATTTAGAACATACAGTTAAAAACGAGCAGGAGTCTGATAAGCTTCTTTCATTATTTGAATACGGAGAAGCAAGTCCGGTAACGTCTTCTTTGTTGGGAGAACACGGTAAATTAATCAGAGCAAACGATTCATTAAGCTTTTTCGGTAATCAATTTTAATTAAATAAAATAAATCCTCCTTTTTTAGTGTACTTATTAGAAAGGGAGGATTTTTTATGTATGCAGCTTTAAATAAGCATCACCAATTATGTTATGCCAATTTTATTGACCGCTTAAATATGCAGCAAGAATTTTATTGTCCATTATGCTTGGAGCCGGTTAAATTATGCAAACGAAAAAATAGCCGCTATTACTTTAGACATCGAAAAAAATGCCTGAGACAGGTTGAGAATCGATATCATCAGAAAGGAAATTTCCAATACTCACCACGTAAAGGGGAATCTACTGAGCATAAAACTGCTAAAGAAATTTTAGAAAAAAATTTTAAATCCTATGGATATGATACTTATAAAGAATACAAACTGACAGGTTCAAATCAGACAGCTGATTTAATAACAGTTACTCCCAATCATTCCAGTTTTCAAATAATTGAATATCAAAAATCTATCATTCCACAAGAAGATTTGAGTATGCGACACCAGGAATACCTTCGTCTAGCTAATGAAATTAGATGGTTAGTTGATGATTCTTTTTTAAAAAATGGCATCAATCGCAAATGGATCAGCCAGATGCTTTCATTTGATCAAACACGTTTATTACATCTCTACGCGTTAAATATAAGTGAAAAAAAATTAGTATTACTTTATCAGCTGCCACTCGTATATCAACTTGAATCCTATGCAATCCAAACGATTGAATATACTTTTTCAGAAGATTGGCATCAAAACATTTTCAGTAAAAGTCTTTGCCTGCAATATGGAACCCAAAAGGAAGTAAACTTTCATAAAAATTATAAGATCAGAGGATTAGACCGTAAGACAGCCATCTTAAAAAATAAGTCCTATTTTAAAGTGTTGAAAGCATTATATAAATGGGGCGTAAGTTTTCATGAATTACCTGAATGGATTTTTGCTTCTCAGTGGAAATTTTTATGTTTCAGACAAAATGGATGGATTATTTTAGCCTGGTCCTATGTTGCCTGGACACAGAGTAAACCTGCATACTTCAACAAAAAGATGGAATTCATGCTCAAATATTTAATAGAGGCAGGGTATTTAACTTGGACGCCGATGCCTTTAATGGATCAAGATTTTGATATTATGGTAGTGGTAATAGAATGTATTCAAGCGATCTTTCATATTTATCAAAATAAAGTCTAGTTGGTGTTAATAATTCAGTCAGCTGTGTTAAACTAATATTATCGATTAATAAGGAGTGTCATAGAATGTCAGAAAGTCAACTTAAAAAAAGAAATGAAATTCCAGAGGAGTATACTTGGGATTTATCTGTTATGTTTGCCGACGAAAAGAGCTATGAAGAAAGTTTTGGAAAAGGAAAGTCCGCTGTCGAAGCTCTTAAAAAGTATATAGGAACCTTGGGTAAGAGTGCAGAACAGCTTGAAGAAGCCGTTTCTGCTTATTTAGAAGCCGCCCGGCAAGTAAGCAACTTATATGTTTATGCTCATCTAAAGAACGATCAGGATCAAGGAAATGCTGAGTATCAAACATTAGAAGCTAGAGCGAGACAACTGTATAGTGAGTTTGGGCAGGTAACCGCTTCTTTTCAACCTGAAATCCTAGCTATACCAGAAGAACAACTCAATTCTTTTATCAATGAAAATGAAACTCTAAAGTACTATAAACAATTTATTGATAATATTACTCGTAATCGCCCTCACGTCTTAAGCGAAGAGCAGGAGTTATTATTAGCTCAGGCCAGTGAAGTATTCGCAGGTGCCGAAAAAACCTTCAGTTTATTCAATAATGCTGATTTAAAATTCCCCTCAATTAAAGATGAAGAAGGCAATGAAATAGTTTTAACCCATAGTGTTTATGGGAAAATGCTGGAATCTACCGATCGTCGGGTGCGTAAAGAGACTTTTGAAAAATATTATGAAGTATACGATCAATTTAAAAATACTTCGGCTGCTATGCTTTCAACTCAAGTAAAAACACAAAATTATGAAGCAAAGGTTCGTAACTATGAATCGGCTCGAGCAGCTGCTTTAGCACAAAATAATGTTCCCGAATCAGTCTATGATACCTTATTAGAAGGTGTAGGTGAGCGTTTAGATTTACTGCACCGCTATGTGGATTTACGTAAAGAATTATTAAATGTAGACCAATTAGAAATGTATGATATGTACACTCCTTTACTGGGAGAAGCACCCATCAAGTTTGATTATGAAGAAGCGAAAGAAGTGACTCTAAAAGCTCTGGCTCCTTTAGGCTCAGAATATTTAGATATTATTGAAGAAGCTTTTTCTGATCGCTGGATAGACTTATACGAGAATATTGGTAAACGATCTGGGGCATATTCTTCTGGAACGTATGACTCTAAACCTTATATTTTAATGAATTGGCAGGACAGCATTAATCATTTATATACTCTGGTACATGAATTAGGACACAGTGCTCATTCGTACTTGACACATAAATATCAACCTTATGTATATGGAAATTATTCTATCTTTTTAGCTGAAATTGCCTCAACTACTAATGAAAATTTATTAACAAGCTATTTGCTGGATCAATATGAAGATCCAGAAGTTCGTCTTTTTGTTATCAATCATTTCCTGGATGGAATGAAAGGAACTGTCTATCGTCAGACTCAGTTTGCTGAATTTGAGCATTTTATGCACCAGGCTGATGCTGACGGAATCCCGTTGACCGCACAATTTTTGTCTGATAATTACCAGGAGCTGAATAAAAAATATTATGGTTCAAGTGTAAACTCGGATTCTGAAATTGCTTTAGAGTGGTCGAGAATTCCACACTTCTATTATAATTACTATGTTTTCCAATATTCTACCGGTTTTGCTGCGGCAACTTATTTTTCTGATAAGATTATTAATGGAGATAAAGATGCTTTAGAAAAATATCTTGGGTTCCTTAAGTCAGGATCTTCTCAGTACCCTATTGATACGATGAAGACTGCAGGTTTAGACATGACTAAGTCAGATTACATTCGTGCTACTCTGGATGTCTTTGAAGAAAGATTAAAACAATTTGAAGAACTGCTTCATAGTCAAAAATAATAAATCGCTCAAAAGATTTAAATTTTATTGATTCATTTAAAATCGCAGCCAGGAATGACTGCGATTTTTTATTTATTGAAGAAAATTCTTAATAAATAAAAAATTTTACCTCAATTAGTAATTTGAAAAGCTTGTTTTTAATCTATTAATAAGGCATAATGTACATACAACGTAAAGCGTTTACATTAAAGGGGGAATTATGGGATGAATCTTAAAAAAATGTTTACTGGTTTACTGGCTGCTACTTCTGCACTTACAATTGGACTGCAGACTTTTGCTTCGGTGACTCCGGTGAGTGCACAAGAAACTTTAACGATTGCAGCCGGAGGACATTATGATTATGTTGAAGCGAATATTGCTGCTTTCGAAGAAGAGTTTGGGGTGGAAGTTGAAGTATTAGATTTTGATATGTTTGATGCTTTAGACGGCTTAGCATTAGATGGGCCTTCCGGCCAAGGAGCAGATGTTTATATTGCACCATACGACCGTTTATCTTCACTTTCCTTAGCCGGTCATATTTCTGAAGTAGAATTGCCTGAAGCAAATAATTATGACGAAACAGATGCCGCACAAGTTACTGTCGATGATGTCATTTATGGTGTACCAACTGTTATTGAATCAATCGTTTTATACTACAATAAGGATTTAATTGAGTCAGCACCTCAGTCATTTGAAGACATCGAGCAGCTTTTACAAGATGAAGCTTATGCTTTTGAGGGTGAAGAAGGGAAAAATGTTGGCTTTTTAACACAATGGACTGATTTTTATTATGCTTACGGGTTAATAGCCGGCCATGGCGGTTACATCTTCGGAGACGGAAATGATGTTGCAGACATTGGTTTAAACAATGAAGGGGCAGTCGAAGGAATCACTTATGCCACGAAATACTTCCAAGAATATTGGCCTCAAGGAATGCTGGATGTACAATCGGCTCCAGACTTTTTAAGAGAATCTTTTATTAATGGGGAAACTGCTGCGATTATAGGCGGCCCATGGGATGCAGCTTCTTTTAATGATGCCGGGATTAACTATGGCGTAGCCAAACTTCCTACTTTAACCAATGGAGAAGAATATCAAGCTTTTGCAGGGGGCAAAGCCTGGGCAGTATCAAGCTATTCTGAAAACACCGACTTAGCCAATGAATTCCTTAGATGGGTTACTTCCGAAGAGCAGCAGCAAATAATGTACGAACAACTAGGAGAAATTCCTGCTAATCAACTTGCAAGAGAGGCAGTAGGAGCAGAAGATAATGAGTTAACTCAAGCAGTAATTGAAACTTATGCTAATGCACAACCAATGCCGAATGTACCTGAAATGGCAGAAGTTTGGTCAGGAGCTGAAACAATGATGTTTGATGCTGGATCTGGGAATTTATCACCTCAGGAATCCGCAGATCAGGCAGTAAATTTAATAACTGAAGGTATCGAACAAAACTATTAATAAACCCTGCATAGTAAGTGGGCATGGGAGACTGTGCCTGCTTTATTTCTTTTAAGGAGGCGTTTTCATGCCAGTTATTGGACAAGTGAAAAATAAAAATCCAAAACTTGCCGCAACTCTTTCGTTGATTCCGGGAATAGGTCAAATTTATAATGAACAACTCATTAAAGGAATTATTTTCAGTTTGATATTTGTTCTTTTTTTAATCGAACTTTATATTTTTGGAATTGGAGCGATTCAAAATTTCATTACCTTAGGAACGACACCAAGAGAAGACCACTCTCTTTTTCTTTTGATTGAAGGGACCATTCAGATTATTATTATGGTTTTCTTTTTAGTTTTTTACGTAGTCAATATCATAGATGCCAAAGAAACTGCCAAAAAATGGCAGGAAGGAATCAAAGTTAACAAAACAATAAAAGATATGGCACAAAGTATTTATAGAGATGGCTTTGCTTATTTATTAATAGTACCCGCTTATTTCTTTATGACAGTTGCTATTATTTTTCCTGTTTTAGTGACTATCTTTATAGCCTTGACAAATTATGACTTCAAAAATATTCCGCCCGCTAACATTCTGGACTGGGTTGGATTGGGAAATTTTATTCAGATCTTCAGCCTGTCTTCTTACAGACGTGCCTTTAGCTCAGTTTTTTCTTGGACCATTATTTGGACTTTACTAGCGACTACTTTACAAATAAGTTTAGGTATTTTTACTGCGGTGGTGATGCATCAGGACTTTATAAAATTTAGACGGTTGTTTGGGGTTATTCTTTTATTACCATGGGCAGTACCCGCATTTATAACCATTATGTCTTTTTCAAATATGTTCAATGATTCTGTAGGAGCTATTAATACCCAGGTTATTCCCTTTATTAATAACTTTATCCCCCTTTTTGACATACCTCGCATAGCGTGGAAAACAGATCCATTTTGGACTAAAACAGCTTTGATTATGATTCAAGGTTGGTTAGGATTTCCCTACATTTATGTCATGGTCACAGGTATACTGCAGTCCATTCCGGACGATTTATATGAAGCGGCAAAAATTGATGGAGCAGGCCCTTTAAAACGTTTTTCAAGTATTACTTTACCAATGATATTTGCAGTAGCTGCGCCAATCTTTTTAACACAATATACAGGAAATTTTAATAATTTCTCAATTATCTACTTATTCAATGCTGGAGGACCGGGCTCAGTTGGGTCAGGAGCAGGAGCTACTGATATTTTAATCTCATGGATCTTCCAATTAACTACCGGGCAGGCTCCTCAATACAGTATTGCAGCGGCTTTAACTTTAATCGTTTCTTTTATAGTAATCAGTGTATCTCTAATCGTATTCAGAAGATCGAATGCCTTTAAGCTGGAAGGGGAGCGGTAAATTTGAATCAGGCAAAAAAAGCGCGTCTGGGCAAAAATTTAGGAAGAGTCTTTACCTATCTTTTTCTGATTTTCATGACAGCTATTATAATTTATCCTTTACTAATCACCGCGTCATCTGCTTTTAAGGTGGGTAATATTACCGCATTTACTTTAGACTTCGATGCGGAGTGGTCATTAAGAAATTTTGAGCGTCTATTTACAGATACCTTTTATCCCCAATGGTATATTAATACCTTGATAGTGGCGGTAACTACTATGATTGTTCAAGTAACGGCAGTAACTTTAGCTGGTTACGCCTATAGCCGCTATAAATTTGCTGGGCGTAAAAATTCTTTACTTTTCTTTTTAATCATTCAAATGGTGCCTACAATGTCAGCCTTGACTGCTTTTTTTGTTCTGGCTACCTTATTTAGGGCCATCAACCAATACTGGTTCCTTATTTTAATTTATGTAGGCGGAGGGATTCCTATGAACACCTGGCTGATGAAAGGTTATTTCGATACTGTTCCCATCGGACTGGATGAGTCAGCTAAATTAGATGGAGCGGGACATTTTCGTATATTTTGGCAGGTAATTCTGCCCTTGGTAAGACCGATGATTGCGGTTCAAGCTTTGTGGGCGTTTATGGGTCCATTTGGTGATTATCTTTTACCACGTTTTTTACTGCGCAGCCAAGAAAGATATACCTTGGCTACCGGATTACAGACATTTATTACAAATATGTACCAAAGAGAAGTGGGGATGTTTGCGGCTGGTGCAATTTTAATAGCAGTTCCTATCTCTTTACTTTTCTTCTATTTACAAAAAAACTTTGTCACCGGATTAACATCAGGTGGTACAAAGGGATAGATTTTGCATATGTAATGATGTAATATGGATGTATGAAAAATTACTTTCCCTTTAATTATATATATACAATAATTTCCCCGGTTCGATGCTTTACCAACCGGGGATATTTGACTTGGTGGCAGCGGGGACTGTTGTTTTTGCTGATGATGTCTTTTGTCATCTTTCCGCTTTCGGTCCATATCGCCAATCGGGAATTTGTAGATCTAGAAGACTATTACCCTGGTATAGTAGAAGAGTTCAATCCTGCACTGATTGAGCAGTTACCCTTGTCTAATTTCGAAGACGGCCGGTTTACAAATTTGGACTCCACCGTCTATCAAGAAAATCAAGATTTTATAGTGGCAGCTGCATCTAGTAAACAGGAGGCTGAACTACTGCTAAAAGATAAGAATGGTTTAATTTTAACTCCTTCTTATTTTTTCATAAGAGATAAGGGTGCAGAGGCACTAGGACAACCCTATTTATCGGAGGGAAAGTTAAATCAAGTTTCAAATCCCAGTCAGTTTCAGTTTGAATTATCCCGTTATTGGTTTGAATTCAACCGACTTGCGATTGTTTTAAATTTACTAGTCAATGTCTATGTATTGATGAGTTTAAATTTATCGGGGATTATTTTGGCAGGTTCCTTTTTTATCTGGTTAATGGGCTTTTACGAAAATTTTGATATAGATTCTTATTCGGAGGCATTGGATATTACATTTAATACGATGGGGTTACCTATAGTCTTAGTTATGGTGATTGCATTCATCACCGGAGATCCAATATGGGTAATGTCAGGTCAAGGAATTGGTTTTCTTTTAATGTTTATGTTGACTATGTGGCGCACCCATCTTAATGATGAGTATACAAGGAGAAACTCAATGAAGTAAATATTCTTCTGAAAGAAAAAACTTCTGAAATTGACAGCCAGGTCAACTTCAGAAGTTTTTTAATGGGTTAAAGGAGGAAGGTAAGCTTCCAAGCGGTAAATAGGATGGCCTTGAGATGAAAAACGTTCTTCATATTCTGTTAGGATATTATCATTAAACTCACTAGTGTGTAAATCTAACCAAACTTGTCGCAGTCTGTAGCCGTTTTGACTCAAGCTAGCTAGAGAATACTCAAATAAACCTTGGTTATCTGTTTTAAAATGAATTTCACCTTCACTTGTTAAAAGTTCTCGATAAAGATCTAGAAAGCTTTGAGAAGTGAGGCGTCTTTTTTCATGACGGGATTTAGGCCAAGGATCAGAAAAGTTAAGATAGATCCGACTAATCTCGCCTTTATCAAAAAAGTTATCTAAATCTCTGCCATTATCATTCAGGATTTGAAGATTAGCCAATTTGGCATCTAATTGTAATTCCAGGATAGATATTGCCACACTTGTTTGTATTTCAACAGCAATAAAATTAATGTGGGGATTTGCTTTAGCCATTCCGATAATAAATTGTCCTTTGCCGGATCCTATTTCTATATGAATCGGTTGACAGCTCTTAAAACGTGACTGCCAATTTCCTTTATAGATTTCAGGTTCCAGGGGAACATATTGAGGGTAATCTTTCATTTTTTCCTCAGCCCATGGTTTATTGCGCAGACGCATTTTAGACCGACTCCTTACTGTTAATTTTCATAAATGTTACGTAATAAAATGACAGTTTCATTTAATTGATAATGGCGGTCTTCACTGAAGTACTGCTTAATTAAATTCAAACACGCGAGTTGGCTGTACCATTTCACCCGTTTGAAAAAGGATTCATCTTGTTCGAATTCATATTTGTCAAACCAATCCATCCATTCGCTCGGGCTGAAATAGCGGCATAAAAGAAAAGTAATGTCATAAAGAGGATCTGCGATCTTTACACTGTCCCAATCAACTAAATAAAGTTTTTGATCAGAAGTCATCAAAAAATTATGATGGTTTAAGTCACCGTGGCAGACAACATAGTTAGTTTGAAAAAAATCCTCATCAATTGATTGAGTGAGATTTTGGGCAATTTGATTAAAAAGTCCATGGTTTTGTAAAGATATAGCTAAATCACTGTAGTAGAGTTCAATCAATTCCAGAGGGCCGAATTCTTTCCCTTCCACACGTCTTAACATTGTGACAAGGTCATGATTTTCATGAATTGACTTAATCAAATCAATAACTTCTTGATTGGTCATATCTTCTTCCGACAGGGTATTACCTTCCGCCCATTCTTGAGCAGTCAAAACATCTCCTGTATAAGTTCTTTGTGTCCATCTCAATTTGGGTGTAAACCCCTCTGCTGCTAATGCAGCTATAAAGGGAGAAGTGTTGCGTTTGAAGAATACTTTCTCATCCTGGCTGATGCCCATGTAAGCCTGCCCAGTATTACCTTTTAATGGGCGCATCTCCCATTCTTGCGAGTTATGGTACATCCACTTACTCCTTTCAAAAAATAGTCAATAAATAACATTTTACCATGAGAGCTGCTTTGGTCAATACTTTAATTGAATAAAGAAGGATAAAGTTAACTAATCAGATGAATGTCTAAATTCATACTCATCGATTTGCTTGAAATAAATGACTACAAAAAAGCCCCAGAGGGGCCATTAAAATAAGCTGAATTATTTATTTACGATATAGGTATCTATTATTTCACCTGTATAAATATCCGCAGTAAAGGAATAGTGGACAGGGTTATTATCTTCCAGACGGGTAATCCCTCCGGCATAGACAAGCGGCCGACTATCAAAACCTGAATATTCTACAGGATCATAATCAATCCATGACCCAACCACTTCTCCTTGGCTGGAAAATACTGATTTTACATTTTCTAATATTTTTCCGGCATTCATGGGTTTATTTTCTTTATATAATAAAGCACCTGCAGCGCCAATCACAATTCCTGAAAGTAGTATAAGGGTTCCTAATGCGCCTTCTTTTTTATTATTCATACTCTTCCTCCCAATCTCCTGAGCTCTCTTGTAAATATACTAGCATATAATCATAAAAATTACATTTATTACCTCCGTCTTTCTAAGAAGAGTCTTGAAGTATTTTAAACTCAGTCCCAAACGGGTTAGATTGCATTTGACCCCTGTTTATGTAAAAATAGAAGAGATATAAGGTAACATCTAAGTGTAAAAGTATTATGAACTAAGGAGGATGTGGCTTTAGCCACTATATATTTATGAACCAAGAGAGCTTTAAATTAATTAAGGAAATAACAGAACTACAAGGGATACCTGGAGATGAGGGGCAGGTCCGACAATATATAAAAAGTAATATCGAAGATCTAGTTGATAAAGTTCATGAATCCCCTTTAGGTAATATTTTTGGCGAACGTTTTTCAGAGCAGAAAGATGCTCCTAAATTAATGATTGCAGCTCATATGGATGAAGTAGGATTTATGGTCCGTGAAATAACTGATCGCGGTTTAATTCGCGTAACCCCCCTGGGTGGCTGGAACCCTTATGTAATTTCGGCGCAACGCTTCACTTTGAAGACCCGTAAAGGTGATTATCCGATTGTCTCCGGAGCTGTTCCCCCGCATTTATTAAGAGAAAGTAAAGCTAGTCAAGAAATTAAGCCGGACAGCGTTATATTTGATGCAGGTTTTGAGACAAAAGAAGAAGCTCTGGAGTTTGGAGTCAGGCCAGGGGATTCAATTATTCCTCAGGTAGAAACTGTCAAAACAGCTAATGAAAAAGCGATTATCTCCAAAGCCTGGGATAACCGTTATGGTTGTGCAGCTGTGATTGAAACCCTTCGTCGCGTGAAGGATGAACAACTGCCGCACCATCTTATTATTGGGGCAACGGTACAAGAAGAAGTAGGATTAAGAGGTGTGCGGGGTGCTGTTCATGAGTTTAATCCAGATTTATTTATAGCTGTTGATGCTTCACCGGCAAATGATATTGAAAAATCGACTGCCAGCGAGGGAGAACTTGGAAAAGGATTTTTATTACGAGTCCAAGACCCGGGCATGATTACTCATAAAGGTATGAGAGAATATATTGAAGATACAGCCAGTTCGAATTCGATACCCTTCCAATACTTCTTTTCAAAAGGAGGGACGGATGCCGGAGCAGCCCACACAATGAATAAAGGAATACCGAGTGCTGTTGTTGGTGTGCCAGCCCGTTATATCCATGGACATCAAACTTTATTTAGATTCGATGATTATGAAGCAGCAAAAGAGCTTTTATATCATATCGTGACTAAATTAGACAAGACAACTTATGAAACTATTATTAAAGATTAATATTTAAGACAAAAGGAGAAATCATTTTATGTGGTTAGCTTTTTACAATCCAGAAGGTATCGGAGACGTATTATTATTAACAAATGGAAGTGTCGATAAAAATTTAGTCGAAGCGAAAACAAAAAAAGATATGACCGTAGTTTATCACAAGGAAACGGGGGAAGCGCTGGGAGTAAATATCCATCATGCTTCACGCTATTTTCCGATTGAGCAAGCAGAAGAAGTACATCCAAACTTAGATGAAGCAATCATAGAAAAAATCAATGAGATGCTGACCGAGCGTGAGTTTGAATTAACCATTACACCAGACAGTACATCTAAATTTGTCGTAGGATATGTTGAGGAATGCGAAGCTCATGAAGACAGTGATCATTTGAGTATCACTCAAACACGTGTGGGAGAAGACGAAGTTCTGCAAATTGTGTGTGGAGCTGATAATATTGCCCAAGGACAACACGTTCTCGTCGCTAAGCCGGGAGCAGTACTGCCTTCAGGTATGATTATATGGCCTTCAGAATTAAGAGGGGTTTCCAGTTACGGTATGATTTGTTCAACGAAAGAGTTAAACCTTGATCACCTGGAAAGTTATCCAGGGATTTGGGAACTATCTTCTAAATATTCAGTTGGAACACCGTTAGCAGAAGTAGTTGCAGACTACCAGTAAATTTTAAATTTCCACCTGCTATGAAAGGATTGAAAAGATGAGTTCAGATTATGAAGGACCTGTTTATAATAAAAAAATACGGCAGCCTCAAAAGAAACGCCGTTTTAATCAGGGGATGGACAGTCGAATCAATCTTGATCGGCAATTAGAAGAGCCCGCCTTTATACGTAAAAAACGCCAGGAAAAACAAGTGGAATCTACACCTGCCTGGGCCGGGGATAGTCGGGCTGAGAATCAGTCTGTTAGAAGAAAACAGAAGGAGAAACAACTTGAGGAGCTGATTGATAAAGAAGTTGTCGCGTCAACAGAATTAGAGCAATCTAATGAAGCTGGTGCAGATACTTATCAAGTGCCCTTTTTAGAAAAATATAAAACTTCCACCTCCGCATCGGGAAGAGAAATAACTAATCAAGAATCTTATTCAGAACTAGATGTGGATTACTTAACTGAACGATTAAATCAAAGAAGCACATTGGATTCTCGCAAGCATTCTAAAGTAGATTACAGACCGAGTTTAAATAGTCCAGTAAAAGTAAATCAAAGAAACAATCCGGAAAAAAGGAAGGTTTCTGAATCACTTAACAATATTGGCCATTCTTTAGAGACTCTGAGTCGAATGCAAAGTCAATATGAAACATACCAAAACGAGGGTCGGTTAAATCGGGAATTATTGTTACGGTTAGTAAAGCGTAAAGATTCTTTTTTATTATTTGACTAAAGGAGTCATTTTTGTGATTACAAAAAATACACTATATCATTTCGTGGGGATAAAAGGATCAGGGATGTCAGCCCTCGCATTAATCTTATTTGGAGAAGGCTACCAAGTTCAAGGCAGTGATGTGGGCACCTACTTTTTTACCCAGCAGGAATTAGAAAACAACACTATCAAAATTTTAGAATTTAATGCGGATAATATTCAAGGCGGACAGACAATAATAGCAGGTAATGCTTTCGGAGATGATCATCCTGAATTAATAAGAGCACGTGAACTGGACCTGCCTATTTACCGCTACCATGATTTTTTAGGTGAGTTTATTCAAAATTATATAAGTATAGCTGTGACGGGTTCGCATGGAAAAACATCTACTACCGGATTATTGGCGCACACTTTAAAAAATCTGGCTCCTTTATCTTATTTAATTGGAGATGGAACAGGATATGGTGATGAAACTGCAGAGTATTTTGCTTTAGAAGCCTGCGAGTACCGCCGCCACTTTCTTGCTTATCAACCGGATTATACAATTATCACTAATGTAGATTTTGATCATCCGGATTATTATCAATCGATTGAAGATGTCTTTAGTGCATTCCAAACCTTTTCCAATCAGGCCAAAAAAGCCATCATTGCTTGTGGAGAAGATGAGTATTTAAATAAAATTCAAGCAGATGTACCTATTTATTATTACGGACTTTCACAAGATATGGAGATTTATGCTGCGAATATAGAGCGTAATGAAGATGGATCGAACTTCGATGTGTATGTTTTAGGAGAAAAGTTTGGCCGTTTTTATGTACCTGCTTATGGTGAGCATAATATACTCAATGCCTTAGCGGTGATTGGTCTGTTGAAACTCGAAGGGTTCAAGGCAGAAGATGTTGCTAGAGAAATAGCAGGGTTTACCGGAGTTAAACGACGCTTTTCAGTTAAAAAGGTCAACGATCTAATCATAATTGATGACTATGCTCATCATCCAAGCGAAATAACAGCAACCATTGATGCAGCAAAACAAAAGTATCCCGATCGAAAAGTAGTGGCTATTTTCCAACCGCATACTTTTAGTCGGACGGTAGCTCTTTTACAAGAGTTTGCTGATGCTTTGTCTTTAGCTGACCATGTACATTTAGTGGATATTTACCATTCTGCTCGAGAACAGACAGGGGATATATCGATACGTGATTTAGCCGGGATGATTCATGAGAAGGTTGAGATAATATCTAAAGATCATTTATCTCCTTTGATGGATTATAAAGATGAAGTGTTACTTTTCATGGGAGCGGGCGATATTGATCAAATTGCGCGGCAGTTCGAAGAAGCCTATAGCAATTTAAAACCAACTAATTTGTAATTTTTTGAAAGTCAACGGCTGGAAAAACCGTTGACTTCTTTGCCATTTAAGTCAGTATATTGAAGTGAGGGATTTTATGACTCAACGTACTATTATGTTAATTGATGGTTCCAGCT
The DNA here is from genome assembly GCA_964471435.1 of uncultured Facklamia sp. Classification (GTDB taxonomy): domain Bacteria; phylum Bacillota; class Bacilli; order Lactobacillales; family Aerococcaceae; genus Facklamia. The sequence goes on along the minus strand of CAYYGA010000001.1, from coordinate 104,585 downwards.
TAGCTTACCGTGCTTTTTATTCTATTTTGAACATTGAGCGTTTTCAAAATCGGGCCGGTCTGCATACAAATGCTTTGTTCAGTTTTAATCGCATGCTGGATAATCTTTTAGAAGAATTTAAACCAAGCCATATTTTAGTCGCTTTTGATAAAAGTGAAACGACATTCCGTAATGCTAAATATAAAGACTATAAGGCTGGAAGACAGAAGACTCCTTCAGAATTTAAAGAGCAGATGCCTTATTTTCCTATCTTATTGGATGCTTATGGAATCAAACACTATGACCTGTTAGATTATGAAGCCGACGATATAATTGGAACGCTTGCGGCCAAAGCAGAAGAAGAGGATAAGGTAGTGATTATTTCCGGAGATAAGGATTTAACTCAGTTAGCCACTGATAACACTACTGTTTATATTACCCGCAAAGGTGTGTCGGAGATTGAAGCTTATACACCTGAAAGTATTAAAGAAGCTTTAGGTATTACCCCTGAACAGATAATAGATATGAAAGGTTTAATGGGAGACTCTTCCGATAACTATCCGGGTATTACTCGAGTGGGTGAAAAAACAGCCTTGAAACTACTCCACCAATTTGGATCGGTAGAAGAGATGTATGAGCGTCTTGATGAATTAAAAGCATCAAAAATGAAAGAAAATATTATTAATGATCAAGACTTAGCATTTTTAAGTAAAGATTTAGCACGTATTGTAACAGATGCACCCCTCGAAATAGAGCTTGAAGATATCAATTTTACAGGGAAAAATGTAGATCTTTTAACAGAGTTTTATCGTCAAATGGATTTCAATTCCTTTTTAACCAATATTCAAGCAGAACAAAAAGACACGACAGCTGTTACACAAGCAGCAGAAGCCCTGCCGGAATATACTATCCAAGTCTTTAATGACTCATCAGATATCAAGGCGGAGCACTTACCTGAACAAGCAGCATATTACACAGAGATGTTAGAAACCAACTACCATTTTGGAGAAGTAGAGGCAGTGGCCTGGTCGGATTTGGAAAAGGAAAAAGTGTATATAGCTTCAGCTGAAACAGCTTTTAATTCAACTTTGTTTAAAGAATGGCTAGCTGATGAAGAAAAAGAAAAGATTTATTTAGATTACAAGCGAGAAGCGGTTATTGCATCACGCTTTGGAGCGCGGACTAAAGGAACAGCCATGGATATATCGATTGCTAATTACTTAATCGATACTCATAATGCTCAAGAGCTGGCGGATATTGCAAAAAATCTTGAGGTACCGATAACTGTTTTATATGATGAAGCCGTTTATGGAAAAGGTGCTAAACGAGCTGTTCCAGAAGATAAAGAGAGTTTCCATACTCACCTCATGAGTAAATTACAAACAATGGCTTTAGTGAGAAAACCATTGGAAGATCGATTAGTTGAGCTGTCGATGAAAGATTTATATTTAGAAATGGAAGTTCCTCTGGCCAATATTTTAGCTGAAATGGAAATTCTGGGCATTAAAGTCGACCATGAGACTTTAGAAGAAAAAAATCAACAAGTACTTAAACGCCTTGGTGAAATGGAAGAAGAAATTCATGCTTTAGCTGGGGAAGAATTTAATATTAACTCTCCTAAGCAACTGGGTGAAATACTTTTTGACAGGCTGGGTCTGCCGGTAATTAAAAAAACTAAAACCGGTTATTCTACGGCAGCTGATGTCTTGGATAAATTACTGGATAAACACCCTATTATCCAGGCTATATTAGATTACCGCCAGATTGCCAAGCTACAATCGACTTATTTAGCCGGTTTACCACCTTATGTAAAAGAAGATGGAAAAATACATACCCGCTTTGTTCAAACTTTGACTCAAACCGGACGCTTATCCAGTGCAGATCCTAATTTGCAAAATATTCCCATCAGGATTGAGGAAGGTCGTAAAATAAGACAGGCTTTTATTCCTTCACATGAGGAATGGAAATTAGTCGGAGCCGACTACTCTCAAATTGAACTTCGTGTATTGGCTCATATCTCTGGTGATAAACATATGCAGGAAGCTTTTATTCGAGGTGAGGACATTCACTCAGCAACTGCCAGACGAGTGTTTGGCTTGAGTGAAGAGGAAGCTGTAAGCTCTGATTACCGCCGCCAGGCTAAGGCAGTAAATTTTGGAATCGTTTATGGCATCTCTGATTATGGTTTATCCCAAAATCTGAATATCACACGAAAAGAGGCCAAGACTTTTATTGATCGTTATTTTGAAGAGTACCCTGGCATTGCTGTTTTTATGGAAAATATTGTGAAAGAAGCAAAAGAAAACGGTTATGTTTCAACACTCTTTAATCGTAGACGGTATTTACCGGACATCGATTCTAAAAACTTCAATATACGTTCCTTTGCCGAACGAACGGCGATAAATTCTCCCATTCAAGGAACTGCTGCTGATATAATTAAATTAGCAATGGTTAATTTAACGCAGGCGTTAGAAGAAGAGAAGCTTGAGGCCCGTTTAGTTTTACAAGTCCATGATGAATTAATTTTGGAAGCACCTGAAGCCGAAATTGATCGACTGACAAAACTGGTTCCTCAAATCATGGAAAATGCAACGGAGTTAGCAGTACCATTAAAAGTTGATCTGATTACCGGGAAAAATTGGTATGAACTAAGTTAAGAGAGCAGGTTCTCTTATTCAAGTACAATTATAAAGATTGACTAAATCCGGCAGAAAATCTGCCGGATTTTTTATTCTATAAAATAAAAAAACAGCGGAATCACACTAAGTGAAACCACTGTTAAAAATAAACTTCTTATTCATATTTACCGGCAACTGGTAAATCTTCTAATAATTCTTCATCATGTGGAGAGTCATCAGAGAAAGCATCGGAAGCATCTGTTCCGGCTTTGACACCGTTATGTTCGCCGCCTTCCCAGGCACCAAAACTTGAAACATCATAGACTACGCCATCAACTGCAACATACGCAGGTTGTCCATTTTGACCGTCGAATTCAGCTAATTCTTCTTCTGTAAAGACATAATCAATATGACGTCCTACTGCTACCAAGTCAGCTAAGAGTTCATCTTCGTGAGGAGAACCAGCAAAATCTTCAGTGATATCATTTCCGGCTTCTATATCATTGTGCGCGCCATCTTCCCATGCAGGGTGAGTAGTTATGTTATATACTATTCCACGTACAGCAATTAAGTTTGGAGTAGCTTCATTATCTGAACCATATTCAGCCAACTCTTCAGTTGTTAATTCCCAGTCAGAATATTGTCCGACAACTTTCAAGTCATTTAATAAATCCTGAGCATGCGGAGAATCTTCTAAGAAGGCTGCACTTGCTTCTGTTCCCGCTTCTAAACCATTGTGCTCGCCGTTTTCCCAGGCTTCGACATCTGTAACGTCATAAACTAAACCAAAGACAGCAACATAAGCAGGGTTTCCATCCTTCCCATTTGCTTCTGCTAATTCTGTTTTATTGATGAGTGTTAAGCCTAAATCCGATACTTCACTCGTTTCTTCTTCAGCCTCTTCCTCATCACTTGCTTGAGTAGTATCTTCAGCTTCTGTTTCTTCCTCTGTGTCTTCAGAATCTGTTTCTTCGGCTTCTGTTTCTTCTTCAGCTTCCGTAGTTTCTTCTGTTTGTGTTGTCTCTTCGTCATCTTGTGCCCAAACATTCGGAGCAACCGGACTAACTGTTAATAAAGTACTGGCACTTAAACCAACTAACATTAATTTAATTAAAGATTTTTTCATAAAACATCTCCTCTAATCTTAATAATCCTATTTTACTTTATACGAAAAGGAAGTAAAATTCAACTTATATGCTTTCTTCTGTAGTTATCATTAACGAGAATGAAGCGGAAAAAAGAGTAAGCCTCTTCTTCTTCCTCTTGAAGTAAACTTGTCAAAGCTCAAGACTTTTCTATATAATAAGAAAGGAGATATTGTCTAGTAAAGGAGCCCTTGCAGATGCGTCTAACAACAATTAAATTAGTCATTCTTTTAAGTTTATTTTCAATCTTTTCAGCCTGTAGTCAAAATGAATCCTCTTCTCCTATTATCTTCGAAGAAGGAACATCCCTTTTGACTTTAGAAGAAGAGAGTAAAGAAGTTATTTATGAAAGTCTTGATCAACAAAATTATTATGATGGAGATGAGGGGCTTGCTCCGGCAGTACTTTCTCAAAGTATTCCTTTGGCGTCCGAGGAAGAATACCATGATATGATTGAAAAAAGTTATATTCAACCACGAATTATCTACTTTGGTTTTGAAGAATGTCCCTATTGCAAGAGCTTCATTCCAAAACTGAATCAGCTTGCTGAAGAAGCAGAAGTGTATTATTACTATTATGATACCGAGCAGCGGGTGGATGATAGTAATTTTGACAGTGTCATGAAACATTTTGATTTACACACAGTCCCGCTGGCCTTAATGATAGATGAGGATCAAGTTGTATCTAAAGTAGACCACCAATCAAGTATGAAGGAAATTGAAGAATTTATATTAAGCGTTCCACCTTACGAATAAATAATTATTCACTCCATTCTCATGCTGATTGGAGTGATTTTTTGCTAAAATATTAAAGAAAAAGGTGTCTCCAATATGAGGGGAGATCTGGAAGTTATCCTCCCGCTATTAATAAACATTGATTCTTTACACATAAAACCCAAAGAAAGAGTTAGGTGAAAATATGCCTGAACTACCAGAAGTAGAAAGTGTCAGAAGAGGCTTGCAGCAATTAGTCACTCATAAAACAATTGAAACAGTGAAGGTGGATTGGCCGCGGATGATAAATACTCAAAAGCCCATTGAGGAGTGGACCGAACAACTGATTCATCAAGAAATTGAAGCTGTTTCACGTAGAGGAAAGTATTTAGTTTTTTATTTGAGTGATTGGGCTTTAATTTCGCACTTAAGAATGGAAGGGAAATACCAATATTTTCCGGCGGAAGAAATTCAAGTAGAAGAGAATTTTAAAAAAAGTAAACATACTCATGTACGCTTTCTAATGACCGATCAAAGCCAGCTGCATTACCATGATGTTCGTAAGTTTGGACGTTTTGAACTCATTAATAAAGAAGAAGTGGAAAGTTATTTTGATAATAAAAAGTTGGGTCCTGAACCAACCTTGGAAGCTTTTAAGTTGAATGACTTTCAAAAAAAACTATCTAAAACCAGGCGGGCTGTTAAACCAGCTCTGTTGACTCAAGAGATAGTAGTTGGCTTAGGGAATATTTATGTGGACGAAGTACTTTTTCAAGCTAACATTCATCCTGCAACTCCGGCTCAATTAATCGATGGACCGTCGGTAAAGAAACTTTATCATGCTATCCTTGATGTGATCGACCGGGCGGTGAAGGCAGGGGGATCCTCGGTACGAACCTATGTCAACTCCTTAGGAGAAACCGGGAGCTTTCAAGAGCAGTTAAAAGTATATGGAAAAAACGGTAGTCCATGTGCAGTGTGCGGTCATACCATTGAAAAAATTAAGCTGGCACAGCGAGGCACTCACTTTTGCCCACACTGCCAGCCGTTTGAATCTTAAAAAAGAAAAAGGTGCATCATGACTTATAAAATTGGAATTACAGGTGGAATTGCCAGCGGAAAAACAACCGCTGCTAACTATTTGCGCCAACAAAAATACCAAGTAATTGATACAGATGAGATTGCCAGACAAGTTGTAGAAGCAGGAAGCCCTGGACTGGAAAAGATAAAAAAAATTTTTGGTCTCGATTATATCCAATCGGATGGGAGTTTAAACCGCTCAAAATTAGGAGAATTGGTTTTTAATGATCCAGTAAAACTAAGACAGCTGAATGAAATAACTCATCCGCTTATTTTCCAAGAACTAGATAAGCAGCTGGCCGCTATAAAAGATTCTTTAGTTTTTGTTGAACTGGCTCTTCTTTATGAATTAAAAAAAGCAGATGAGTTTGATGAAGTATGGGTAGTATACGCCGATGAAACTACCCAGATCAAGCGTTTGAAAGAGCGTAATGGTTTAAATAAATCGCAGGCAGAAGCAAGAATAAAGAGTCAATTGCCGACCGAAGATAAAGTTAAGGCGGCTGACCGTATTATTTCCAGTCAGACAAGTCGTGAAGTGATGTTTAAAGAGATTGACGAAGCATTACAGAAAGTCTTAAATACGTTATAATAGATACAAAGAAAATTATAAAGTAAACTTTTTAAAGGAAGGAGGCCCTTGGATGGAATGCCCCAAATGCCACCAGCAGCAATCTAAAGTAATTGATTCCCGGCCTGCAGATAATGGAACAGCTATTAGACGTCGACGGGAATGCATCAGCTGTGGGAATCGATTCAATACCTATGAACGCACGGAACAAACTCCTATTTTAGTTGTTAAAAGAGATGGGACGCGGGAAGAATTTAATCGTGATAAAATTTTAAGAGGAATTATACGTTCCGCAGAAAAGCGGCCAATTAGTCGTGAACAAATGGAAAAATTAGTTATTCAAGTAGAAAATAATGTTCGAGAAAGCACAAACCAGGAAATAGACAGCAAGGAAATAGGGGAATATGTAATGCCTCTTTTATTTGACTTAGATGAAGTGGCTTATATAAGATTTGCCAGTGTCTACCGAGAGTTTCATTCAAAAGATATGTTTTTAAAAGAGCTGAAAGAGATGCAGTCTAAAAATAAAGATAATCCCTGTCAGCTGAATAAGCCGGGTGAAGATGTAGAAGAAAGTCGAGATTTGTCTTCATCTACATCGGAAGATAATCAAACAAGGGTTGAGTCACATGACAATTCAAATTTATCCTAATCAAGCTTTTCAAGTGAAATTGCTACCTGTACTAGCTCCGCTTCAACTGCAGACTCTCACCCAGTTTTACCAGCCCGTGATGGGGTCAATGGCTGTCAGTCTATTCCTTACACTCGCTAATCTTACTCCGGAAACTCTGGGTTGGAGTTATCGCCAGCCCCATTCCCACCTAATGACCTTTATGAATTGTGGTATCGCTGATATTAATCAAGCACGCCGCTACCTTGAAGCGATGGGATTAATTAAAACCTACCGGGATGAGGCGTCGCATAGTTCTTATCAAAGACAAACTTTAGTCTACGAATTAAAAACACCTCTATCCGTCAACCAGTTTATTAACCACCCCCAATTTAATATTAGTTTGTTTCATCAATTAGGAGATGAAAGTTACTATAATTTGTTAGATGCTTGGAATGAAGAAAGTCTCCATGAACAGCAGTTTGACTTAACTGATATCAGCCAGCCTTTCACAGAAGTGTTTAATGTCTACAGTCAAACGACTCATGAAAAAGAAATTATAAATAAAGTAGCCGGTCAACACTATCAGGCACAATATGAAGAAATTGATTTAAGTCAATTAGATTATTCGGCTTTTGATTTTGAGTTATTTAAACAAGTACTGTTTACAGAAGGAATAGACCTTACCTCCATTACCAATGTTGTAAAACAAGAAGTGGTGGGATTGAGTCAATTTTATAAACTGGATGAAGTGATGATAGCCAGAGTCGTTAAGTTAGCCTTCAATGAGAAGAGCCAGCAAGTAAACCTCCCTGATTTGAGAACCATAGCGCGCAAACAGGAATATTTCGCCAACCGACCCAGTCCGGCTCAATTACAAAAAGCTCAAAAAGCCCAGACAGAGCTGGAATCACCTGCTGCCATAAAAGAACGTAAGCTGGAAACCCAAAAAGCTTACCCGCACTTTACAGAAGCGGAGTTAGAAATAATAGATATTTGTGAACGCCTCGAACCTTCTAAAATGCTGGCGGATTTAAAACGGCATATTGGAGGATTTGCTTCAGATTCTGAACAGCAGACCATTACCCGCTTGCAGCAACAAAGCTCTTTAAATGATTCAGTCATAAATATGCTGATTTATTACATTATAAAAATGAGGAACAATACCAATATTAATAAAAAATTCGCTGATCTCATTGCAAATGACTGGCAACAAGAAGGACTAACCAGTCCGGCTCAAGTGATGAACTATGTGATGCAGCAGCGCGAATTGAAACGCAAACAACAAGCTGTAAGAGAAAAACAAGCACAGTTAAACAAATCCAATCAATCCTATAAATACCGTCAGCGAAATAAGCGCCAGGAAAATATACCTTCCTGGATGCAGGCTGAAGCCCAACAAGAGCAAAATCAGCCCCAAGGGGAGCAACTGTCTGCCGGAGACAATAAGAAAAGTAATGAGACTCAAAACCATCAAGCAGCTGAGTCGGAATTAAATCATTTAAAAGAGAATGACAGGGTGGAAGAATCACAAGAGCGCGCTCCAAATCAGGGAAATAAAACTTCAGAAACAACATCAGCGGACTTGGCTGCCAATGAAGCACGCTTAAGAGAAAGACTGAAACAGTTATTAGAAGACAAGGATGTGAATGACCATGCATAATATTAGTCAAGTGATGGCTGATATACTTGAACGAATGCCTCAAGCAGGAGATCGTGAAGCAACAATTCGTTCTATTATAAATTATCCAGAAGTCAAGCAGTTTATCCAAACGCATGGAGAGCAGTTGTCCAGCGAGATGATTGCAAATTCTATCTCAAAATTAAATGAATTCATGTTGGAAAAAGAAGCATTAAAAAAAGGGGAGTCGGGTCAAAATCCGGGGTTTACTCCTGAGCTTTTTATCAATTTTAATTATATAGATGTTTCTTACCGCCCTACCATCGATTATTTAGCCAATGAAAAGCAGCGAAAAAGAGATGCTTTAATCGACAATCGGATGATGTCGCGGGATGTAAAAGAAGCACAGTTAAATGATTATGACCTCAACACTCCTGAGCGCCAGACATTGATGGGGGATGTCACCCATTTTATTGAAACCTACATAAAGGAACCAAAAAGAGCGCAGGGTCTATATATTTCAGGGCCTTTTGGAGTAGGTAAAACTTACTTACTTGGAGCATTGGCTAATTCTCTGGCTAATCAAGGTATTGCTGTTCAAATGGTGCATTATCCTACCTTCGCTACCGAAATGAAATCTTTAATTGGTAAAGATAATTTAATTTATCAAAACTTAGAGAAAGTTAAACAAGTGCCAGTTTTAATTTTAGATGATATCGGAGCAGAATCGAATTCTGCCTGGCTGCGGGATGATATATTAAACGTAATCCTGGAGCACCGAATGAAAGATTCTTTATCGACTTTCTTCACCTCTAATTTTAATATGGCTGAACTGGAAAAGCACCTGGCTTCCAGTCGTGACGCTGATGAGCCGGTTAAAGCCAGACGCTTAATGGAAAGAATTAGATATTTAGCTCAAGAAAGAGTATTATTTGGTGAAAACCGGCGTTCCTTTGGCTCGCATTAACAAGGGGAGGCTGTATTTTGATTAATAAAGCCATCTATTTATAAGGAGAAGATAATGAATAATAATCGTCAATTAGAAGAGTTAATGGTAGAAAAACGTATGATTATGATTACTTTGGCTGTCGCATTAATTATACAGCTGACTGTATTGATCATTTATTTTTTCAGACAAAGACAAGTGGTGCTTGCTTTTCCAATGGTGTTAGCAATTTTCGCCAATATTACGGGACTGGTCCGTTTATGGCGGCTTGGGAAATAATTCAGTTAATTTACACGAGTTTAACTTGCATTTATTAGGATTTAATGTTTAAATAGGGGTATAAATTAATAAGTTTTAATGAGAAGACATAATTGTGATTGAATCATTTTCAGCGAAGAGCTGGTCGGTGTGAGGCTCTAATGGTCATTATGAATTACCACTTCTTATATTTTCTGTTTGAACAATGGGAGGAAAACTTCCCGCCTAGTAAAGCCGAACGTCAGAACTGAGGCGTTAACTCAGATAGAGATTGTTGAAGCGTTGGCAGCTTCGGCAGTGAATTTGGGTGGAACCACGTATTTTAACCACGTCCCATTACTTTAATAGAGTAATGGGACTTTTTTTATGTGATGGATTGTAATAGTTAGTTATTAATAAGGAGGAAAAATAATGGCAAAGATTCAGTTAACATTCCCGGATGGTAATGTACGCGAATATGAAGAAGGGGTAACACCTCATCAAGTTGCAGAATCAATTTCTAAGTCTTTAGCTAAAGCCACTTTAGCAGGAAAATTCAATGGGGAGCTGGTAGACCATAACCGTCCTTTAACTGAAGCAGGCAGTATAGAAATTGTTACGGATAAAAGTGAAGAAGCTTTAGAAATTATGCGCCACTCGACTGCGCATCTAATGGCACATGCCATGACCCGGCTTTATCCTGGGATTCATTTCGGTGTAGGGCCGGCGATTGAGTCTGGCTTTTATTATGATACGGATAAGGAAGAACCGATAACTGAAGAAGATCTTCCGGCAATAGAAAAAGAGATGAAGAGAATAATTTCCCAAAATTTCCCTATTGAACGACGTGAAGTAACGCGTGAAGAAGCTTTGGAATTATTTAAAGAGGATCCTTATAAACTTGAATTAATTAATGATTTACCAGCCGATGAACAAATAACCGTCTATACGCAAGAAGATTTTACTGATTTATGTAGAGGAGTTCACGTTCCATCTACGGGTAAAATTAAAATCTTCAAACTTTTAAGCTTAGCGGGAGCTTACTGGCGGGGGAATTCTGATAATAAAATGATGCAGCGGGTATATGGAACAGCCTTTTTCAAGCAAGATGAGTTAGATGAATTCTTACGTTTACGTGAAGAAGCTAAGGAACGTGACCATCGTAAATTAGGAAAAGAACTGGGTATTTTCATGATTAGTCAAGAAGCTGGCTCAGGCCTTCCTTTCTGGCTGCCAAATGGAGCGACTGTGCGCCGGATCATCGAGCGTTATATTGTGGATAAGGAAATTGACTTAGGTTATCAACATGTTTATACGCCGATTATGGCCAAAACGGATTTATATCATACATCGGGTCACTGGGATCATTATAAAGATGATATGTTCCCTCCAATGGATATGGGCGAAGGAGAGATGTTAGTACTCCGCCCAATGAATTGTCCGCATCATATGTTAATCTATAAAGATGATATCCATTCTTACCGTGAGTTACCGATTCGAATTGCGGAACTTGGAATGATGCACCGTTATGAAAAATCAGGGGCACTTTCTGGTTTACAACGTGTGCGTGAAATGACTTTAAATGATGCGCATATCTTTGTGCGCCCTGATCAAATTAAGGAAGAGTTTACCCGGGTACTGAATCTTATTCAAGAAGTTTATAAAGATTTTAACATTACAGATTACCGCTTCCGCTTGTCTTACCGTGATCCTAATGATACAGAAAAATATTTTGATGACGATGAGATGTGGGAAAAAGCTCAAGCAATGTTAAAAGAAGCGATGGATGAATTAGAATTGGATTATTTTGAAGCAGAAGGAGAAGCAGCCTTCTACGGCCCTAAACTGGACGTTCAAATGAAAACAGCCATCGGTTTAGAAGAAACCATGTCGACGGTTCAGCTTGATTTCTTATTACCGGAGCGTTTTGATTTAACTTATGTAGGTGAAGATGGACAAAATACCCATCGTCCGGTGGTTATTCACCGCGGGGTCGTTGCAACTATGGAACGTTTTGTAGCTTATTTAATTGAGGAATATAAAGGTGCATTCCCAACATGGCTGGCTCCTGTACAAGTGGTTCTTTTACCAGTTAACTTGGATGCCCATGCTGATCGGGTTGAAGAATTATATCATCAATTTAAGGCAGCCGGTATAAGAGTAGAAATGGATATGCGTAATGAAAAGTTAGGCTATAAAATACGCTCGGCTCAAACATCAAAAATTCCTTATCAATTAGTAATCGGGGATCAGGAGATTGAAGCGGCTACCGTAAATGTCCGTGAATATAGTCAAGAAAAGTCTGAGAGTATGTCAGTCGAAGACTTTGTAGCCTATGTACAAGCAGATATTGCACGTAAAAGCCGTCCGGCTCAATAAAATTGCTGAAGGGACTACGTCATAAGTCTAATATAACTTCCATACTGTAATTAAATGTTATACACTATGATTGCATATTTTCCAAACTAAAATCTGGAAGAAAAAATAAAAGTTTTATTACCGCATGAGAATCATCTGCGCAGCTTAGTGAAAGCTTCAGCTTGAAGAATCCACTCTCTAGCAGATGTATTCAAAAAACTCCGACCAAGAGGGAGGAGTTGAAAGACGCTAGAAATTGTCTTAGAACTTTAGTTCTTAAAGAATCTTCTGCGTTAGAAGTTGCGGTAATAAAGCTTTTTTATTTTTTTAGATTACTTTTAAAAACTAACTGATGACACAGCCTCTTTTTAGTACAAAAAAACGAGCCTGAAAGACTCGTTTCACTAAAATATATAACTTGCCAGCTGGATTCACTTTAATTTAACCACTTAAATAAGCGGCCGATAAAATTAGTAATGGGATTATCCCGACGATTTTCAAAGGGCTCATCACCAGCATCTGATTCTGAACCTTCTTCTTCGAAAGCAGCTAAGCGAGCTTCTTCAGCCTGTTGAGCCTGGCGTTCTTCAAGTGTAGGAAGGGAATTAACAGGAAGATCTGCGTTCTCATGTAAGTCCGGATATTCTTCTAAACCTTCAAGTAAAATTTCGATATCCCAGTAAGAAGTAATTTCCAACCCATCATCTCGAGGGAAAAGACCCATTGCAACGGCTACGATTTCACGCCCGTTTTCTGTTCCTGTAGCCACAAAGTTTTTCCCGGCTGCATCTGTCGTCCCTGATTTTAATCCATTAATTCCTTCACGCCCATGTGCTTGACCAGGTAAGAGAAGGTTAGTAGTGTAGAAGTATTGTTCTAAATCAGTACCTTCCATAAAGACATAATCTTCTGAGGCAGTGATTTGAAGTAATTCCGGATATTCAGTCACCACATATTCAGACATTAAAGCAACATCTTGAGCAGACATCTTATTTTCGCTGGTTTCTACTGACCCTGGCATCCACCAAGATTCTGGCAAATATAAATTTGGAATCCCGGATGTAGTATAAAACTCATAATCTGTAAAACCCCATTGATATAACTGATCTATAATCGCCTGGGTACCTGCTTGTTCAGAACCATATAAATGCCACATTAACACAGAAGTAGCATCATTTCCCGACAGCATCATCACACCGTACAGTAAGTCTTTAACAGTGTACTCTTCCCCTGCAAAGAGGTTGGCAGAAGATAATTCAAAATTACCCGATAAAACATCCGTAATCTCGGCGGGAGCTTCTATCATTGTATCCATTGATATAGTTCCTTCATCCACAGCCTTAAGCACTAAATAAGCAGACATTACCTTCGACATTGAAGCGATTGGATATGGAATATTCGCCTGTCGTTGAGCTAAAATACGGTTTGTTTCGACATCGATCACCACAAAAGAACGCGCATCTACGTTCTCATCAAAGTGTTCCACTAAGTCTTCCGGATAATCTGCCGGCATATCCAAGGGCTCATATTCTTGAATTTCTGCAATATCCACAGACAGATTAGGAGATTTTGATAAATTTTCGATTTGTGCACTTATACCAACCGGACTCACCATACTTGTTAAAATGATTCCAGTCATCAATAAATGTACCAGCCGCTTGCCAGTTTGAAGCAATAGCTTGGTCATCATAACGGCCTCCTTAATATAATAATAGACATAAAAAATAGGGCGCCACTGCAGAGCCCATAATAGCTATTCTATATTATAGCGAAAGCAGGAAAAAAATCCAATAGGACTCGCAGGATAATTAATATTACCCTGAAAAATTCACTGATAATTCATAAAAAGCATTTCCAAAGCACCAGTAGTTGAAGAGGATAAAGCTGTTGAGTAGAAATTTTAGTTACTTAACTTATCCCTACTTATAAGAAAATAAACTTGAGCGACTTGGCTTAACTGAAGAGAAAATACTGATCAAGTTCGGTAAAACTAACAATTTATCTTTAAATGATTCTATCACCTTTTGAATTTGGTATAATGAAATGAACTTAAAAAGGAGGTGGCTCTTACGAAAAATAATAAAATTGAAAAGACTGATAATTTTAAAGGGACCGAAAATAAGGCGGAAGTAGATGTACAATCCACTATTCAAAGTTTTACCTTGAATGAACGGCTGTTTATATTAACCAGTCTGGCAGTACTTTTTCCTTTTTGGGTTGCAGGACCCATGGCTGTTGGAGTGAGTCTTTATTTGATGGTAAAAAACTATCGCCAATTTTCCACGCAGATCCAATCCAATCCCTGGCTATTTGTGTTTAATGCTTTAACAGCTCTTACAGCACTCTATTACCGTAACTATTTTGGAGTGGGCGTTGCTTTGCTGCTGTTCATTTATATTAATTTGTTTTATTTTTATAAATCTAATGTAACAGCTCGTTTATATCTCCTAAATTTGAAAATATTCGCATGGGGCTCTATTCCCTTAAGTATCTTATCATTTATCCAATACGCCCGTGATGTATGGGCAAATGGGTATGACTTATTTTATATTTTCAAATATTTCAATCCCCAAACCCGAGCAGAGGCCACACTTTTTAATCCTAATTATTACGGTTTATTTATTGCCATGGTAATTGTGATTGCTATTTATTTAGTTTATAAAAGTAGCAGTCCCTGGTCAAAGATGCTCTCCATTTTATCTATTGTCTTTAATTTGATGGCCCTCATTTTAACTGGATCCAGATGGGCCATACCGACCGTGATTGTGGGAGTAGTGGTGATGGTATTTTTCTTAAAACCCAAATTAGCTTGGGGGCTGGGTGTTTTCTTTGCAGCTTTACTTGCCCTGTTAGTGTTAAGACCGGACCTCTTACCTCGTTTTTCGACTTTGGCTTATGGTTTTGCAGACCGGATTGGTATTTGGCAGGTAGGTTGGCAGCTGTTCCTGACTTCACCTATGGTAGGTCGCGGCCCTTTATCTTATATTAATTTTTACTACTTGTTCGTTGATGTAGGAAAAATGCACTCTCACCAACTAATTATCGACAGCCTTGCTAATTATGGGATAGTCGGGGTCATGTTACTCATCGCATCCTTTTCTCAATACTTTCGTAGTTTATGGAGTCATATTTTTAGAAAAGATATTCGAGCTGAATTAGGGTTGGTGGTGGCTATGATTACAACTATTTTTTTTCATGGCTTAATGGATGTAGGTGTTTTTTGGGTCCAGATGGGGTATATTTTTCTTGTTATAGTATTAGTCACTCCAAAACTTATGGAAGAAGTCACAAAAAGTGATATAAATTAAAAAAGGCCCTGATGATGGTGGTTACTTCCTTTAGGCGGAAGTCCTTCATCAAGCAGGGCCTTTATAGCTGTATATCGTTTAATAATTAAAAAAAGAGTATCAATATTCTTCAAATATTAAGAAGATAAATTGTAAGAGGTCCATTCATAGACACGCAGATTAAGATCTCCCATAAATAAATCGATCATTCCTAAATCCAGTGACATGAGAACCAAAGTATAAATAGGTTGGCCATTTGAATCAAAATAAATGCCTGTATCATGGTAGCCTGTATCATACATGCCGTATTTGGTAGCCATTCCTTCATCAACATAAAGTCTGAAGCGTTGGCCGGGTTGGGCCTGAGTCATGTACTGAACGAGTGGTTGATATTGCGGTTCAGTGGCGACTTTAATAAGAATTTGATTCAGCATCCAAGGAGTGGCGTAGTTAATATTATAAAGAGCTTCTGGAATCTCATCAATTTCACCTAACTTTACCAAGTCAACTTGGAAATTTCCAAAGTTTTCATAGTAGTAATTTATCAGCATATTCCATGCAGTGTTATCTGAAAAGACCAGACTGTTATATAGTAAGTCTTCCACACTATAACTAGATTGGAAAGGATTATTGGTGATTTCCCCGCCGCCTTCTTCAACATATGATTCAGAAAAAGGAAGCATGGTATCCCACTCAAGTAATCCTTGGTTGATAAGGTCCACATACATCACCGATGTTCCTACCTTATTGGTGGAGGCGGCATGGCTTGCCTGGTCAGGGTTTAGTTGGTAGGTCTCACCCGTAATCAAGTTTGAGAATACAATCCCGAGCTGACTTCGATCAAAACCGTACTCGACAATTAAATCTTCAATGACTTGATCCACCGACTCATACTGAGAATAATCTATGCCTGATACATCAGCACTGTCTAAATCATTAAATGCATAAGGTGTTTCGTCTGAAGATGTTTCTTGGCTATTCTCGGAGTCAGAGCTGGAAGAAACTTCTGAGTTCATATTCTCATCGGTTTCATCAGAATCCGCTTTTTTTTCAGATTCTTTTTCAGTATCTACTTCATCTGAACCATCTTTATCCCCGGTTTCATCAGCTGCAGAGGCGGATGTATTTGATGAACGCTCTTCTTCAGATGAAGCACTCCTTACTATATTAGAATCTTCATCTTCTGCCGGCTTCACCAAAGCAGTCCCTTCATTTTCAAGAATAATCTCTTTAACAGAAGCAATAGGACTAATATCAATTACCACATCTTCACTGGAAGTAGAGCGGTTCTCTTCTTCAGTAGTTAAAGAGTTGGATGTCTCTTCTGTTTGAGATATGACTGGATCAGAAGGTGGATCGATTTCTTGTGAAGTGCTTTGATCAGCGTTACAACTGGCTGCAAAAAAACTTACAATTAATAATAAAAAAATCTTATTTACTTTCATAAATGTTTTCCTCGAGTCATTTCTATCTTTTAATATTTCTGATTTATTATAGCATCATTTAGAAAAAACAATAGCTTATTTTTTTCTGATTCTTTCAACCCATCTGGAGAGATAATAAGATAAAAAATCTTATCTTTACAAAAAAATATAACATGCTACAATCTTTAATGTCTCTAGTAGATAAGAGATATAGATCCACTGAAAAAATTTAGAGAGATAGCTCTTGTAACTTCAGCCAATATATGATATACTTTAAAAGTTGAGAAAACAAGTAGAGACAAACCGTTTCTCGCCGTGCACATTTTAAGTGTAGGGCAAATAATTTCCTGCAGCTTTAGTTTCGTGGAGTAGTAGCTCTTCTTGAAATTTTTGTCTTGTATCGAAATTAACAAACGGCGCGTCTAAAAAAGACGGGCTTTTTCTTTTTAGTTAGTAAAATTTTATATTAAAACTAAAAAGCTCTCTTGATGCTAGAATTGCAGAAGGCTTGGAGACTCATAAATATTATGGAGGTGGACTCATATCGCTAAAGATTTGATGATAAATGGGGATATTCGTGCAAAAGAATTGCGTGTAATCGGAGACCAAGGGGAACAAATTGGAGTTAAATCACTAGAAGACGCCTTAACGATTGCTGAATCTTTTGACTTAGACTTAGTATTAGTATCGCCACAAGCTAGACCACCGGTGGCCCGGATTATGGACTACGGCAAATACCGTTACGAGTTACAAAAGAAAGAAAAAGAACAGCGCAAAAATCAACGAGTAGTCAATTTAAAAGAAGTACGACTCAGTCCTTCAATTGATGACCATGACTATCAGACTAAATTGCGTCAAGCAATCAAATTCTTAGAAAAAGGCGATAAAGTGAAAGCGAGCATCCGATTTAGAGGTCGTTCTATCACCCATAAAGATTTAGGGCGGGATGTTCTAGAAGATTTTATCGAAGATACAAAAGACATGGCTACAGTCGAATCCAAACCTAAAATGGAAGGCCGTAGTATGTTCATCATTTTAGCGCCAGTGAACGGCGACTCGAATGATTAGTATATTCTAAAGATTTAGTTACCGAATAAAAGTTCTATAGGAGGATTAATCAATGCCAAAACAAAAAACTCACCGTGGGTTAGCAAAACGTGTTAAGAAAACTGGTACTGGGAAATTAAAACGTTCACGTGCATTTACTTCTCACCGTTTCCACGGAAAAACAAAAAAACAACGTCGTCAATTACGTCAAGCAGGTTTGGTTCACCCATCAGATCAAAAACGTATCAAACAATTACTTGACACATTATAACATTCGGATTAAGGGAGGAAACCAAATATGGCACGCGTAAAAGGTGGATATGTAACACGTCAACGTCGTAAACGTACATTAAAATTAGCTAAAGGTTACTACGGAGCGAAGTCAAAACTATTTAAGACCGCTAAGCAGCAAGTAATGAAGTCATACATGTATGCTTATCGTGACCGTCGTCAAACAAAGCGTAATTTCCGTCGTCTATGGATTACACGTATTAATGCAGCAGCACGTCAAAACGGCATCAGCTATTCTGTATTAATGAATGGTCTTAAAAAAGCAGGCATTGAAATGAACCGTAAAATGTTAGCTGACATTGCAGTAAATGATTCAGCAGCTTTTACTGCATTAGTTGATCGAGCTAAAGAAGCTTTAGCTTAAAAATTTAAGATTAAACAGGAGATTCAGATGAATCTCCCTTTTTTTATGGTTAAAATAAAACATTGAAAATTTAAAATTGAGGAGGAAGCATATGAAACTTATAGGATCCTA
>CAYYGA010000001.1:0-86083 GCA_964471435.1 uncultured Facklamia sp. | reverse complement strand
AAAACATTGAAAATTTAAAATTGAGGAGGAAGCATATGAAACTTATAGGATCCTATCTTAAAAACCATCCTATACTATTGATGATGAATATTTTAGGCGGTTTCTTTTTTATGGCTCTAAATCTCGGTCTGCCGACGATTTTGGCTTGGATGATTGACCGTGCTATTATACCGGCTGATTATAGTTTATTGTATCGTTATGGATTTATAATGTTTTTACTAATTGTATTCGGTGCGGCCGGACGTGTACTGCTGGCTTATTCATCTGCAAAATTAACTACTAAGATGGTAAAAGAGTTACGTAATGATTTATTTGCCCGGACACAGTTATTCTCGCATCAAGAATATGAAAAAATAGGGGTCGCTTCATTGGTTAACCGCTTGTCCAATGACGCTTTTATTTTGATGCAGTTTACTGAAATGGCTCTTCGGCTGGGAGTTAATACACCTTTAATGTTTATAGGATCAATAGTAATGATTCTTATTACCAGTCCTAGCTTGGCTTGGGTGATGATATTAGCTCTACCTCTTTTAGGGCTTGTAATTTACATAATTGCCAGTCGGTCCAAACCGATTTCGGAAAACCAGCAGCTCTCTCTTGACCGAATCAATCACCTGGCACGTGAAAATTTAACAGGCCTGCGGGTAATTCGGGCCTTTGCAAGAGAAGATTACCAAACTATTCGATTTACTAAAGAAAGTGAAGCTTATGCTGGTTTTTCCCGCCGCCTCTTCAAGTTAATGGGCTTAGCCACTCCGCTTTTTTATCACATCCTCTTATGGACGACGGTGTTAGTTGTCTGGTTTTCCTTAGAACCTTTAGGAGCCGGCAGGATGCAAGTTGGCACATTGATTGCCTTTGTTGAATATATTTTTCATGCGCTCTTTGCATTTTTATTATTTTCCCAGTTATTTATGATGTATCCGCGTACAGCTGTTTCCGCTTTAAGGATCAAAGAAATAGTTGAAATTGACCTTTCGATTGATCCTAATCCTCAAGGTATCGCATCTACACAGACGCAGGGATACTTAGAGTTTGAAAATGTCACATTTGCTTATCCCGGAGAAGATATAACTGAAAGTCCGGCCTTACATAACATTAATTTTAAAGCCAAGCCCGGAGAAATTATTGCTTTTATCGGTTCCACCGGGTCTGGTAAATCTACTCTTGTTCAGTTGATTCCACGCTTTTTCGATGTAACTCTGGGCAGGATTTTAGTAGACGGAGTAGATGTTAGGGAGTATAACTTGAAAGCTTTGAGAGAAAAAATTGGTTTTATTCCTCAAAAAGCTTTGCTTTTTACGGGAACGATTGGACATAATTTACGGTATGGCCGTGAAGATGCTGTAGATGAAGAGTTGGATCAAGCAGTTGATATAGCGCAGGCTAAGGAATTCATTAATAAAAACACAGAAGGTTATGAAGCCTTTCTATCAGAAGGAGGTAGTAATCTGTCAGGTGGACAGAAGCAACGCTTATCAATTGCCCGTGCCATTGTAAAAGAACCTTCTATTTACGTGTTCGATGATTCTTTTTCTGCTTTAGACTACAAGACAGATGCTGAGTTGAGGAGACGTTTAAGAGTAGTCACTAAAAAGGCTGCAGTGATTGTAGTCGCTCAAAGAATCTCTTCCATTATAAATGCGGATCAGATATATGTTTTAGATGAAGGTAAAATTAACGGCTGTGGTACACACAAAGAATTAATGGCCAACAATCGACTTTATCAAGAGATTGCTGAGTCACAAATGAAAAATAATTCTTTATCAGGGGAGGAGGGATAAGATGCAGTTAACTACTAAAGTGATGAACAAGCATTCTTCTGAAAATTTATTAAAATTATGGCAATACATCCATCCCTACCGCCTGGCGGTGATTATAACGCTGGTTTTATTATTAATCAATGCTCTGGCAACAGTAGTGGAACCCTATATTTTAGGGTTGGCAATTACAGAAATCACCCGTAATGTTCTTGATATATCCAGAGGAGTTGAGGGTGCAAGTTTTAACTATGCTTATTTATTGCGTATTTTATTTATATATTTTATACGGGGAATGATTGTACAACTGACTAACTATGGTTCTAATTACTTTATGACCAATGCAGTTCAAAATGGGATACGGGATTTAAGAGTCGATATGATTAATAAAATTAATCGGTTACCGGTCTCTTATTTTGACCGTAACCAGTTTGGTGATATGTTAGGTCGCCTTACTTCTGATATTGAATCACTTTCCAATGCTTTACAACAAAGCTTTTTACAGTTAGTTATGGCAGTGTTGCAGATAGTATTTGCAATTGTGATGATGTTGATATTGGATTGGCAGTTGGCTTTTATTCTGTTAATTTCAATGCCGATCTCATTTATAGTAGCGCAGCTCATTGTTCGAATGTCTCAACAGTATTTTAACCAGCAAGCCCATGCATTAGGACAAATGAATGGATATATTCAAGAAGCTTTTTCAGCTTTCAATATAACGAAATTGTTTGGCCGTGAAGAACAGTCGATGGAGGCTTTTTATAAGATTACGGATCAGTTAAGCGAAGTAGGGTTTAAAGCGAATTTCTCCGCTGCAGTGCTGCAGCCCTTAGTAGCAGCAGTCTCGCATCTGGCTTACTTAGCAATTGCTGTTTTTGGAGGAGTTAAAACAATCACAGGAAGATTAACTATTGGAAATCTGCAGGCATTTACTCAGTATGTCTGGCAGGTTAACCAGCCGATTCAAATGATTACTCAGCTTACAGGGCCAATACAGGCTGCTATAGCTGCGATGAACCGGATTATTGATGTGCTGGATCATGAAGAAGAACCTAATACGGCCACTAGATCTTTAGATAATACATTAACAGGCCGGGTACAGTTTGAAGATGTATCCTTTGCTTATTCGCCGGAAAAACCCTTGATTCGTCATTTTAGTGTGGATGTTAAACCGGGAGAAATGATAGCGATTGTAGGACCAACCGGAGCTGGTAAAACAACAATGATTAACCTCCTCATGCGTTTTTATGAAGTGTCCGATGGAGCGATAAAAGTAGATGGAGTAAACATTAAGGATTTACCACGGGACGACTACCGTCAGCAGTTTGGGATGGTTCTACAAGATGCCTGGCTGTTTGAAGGAAGTATTAAGGAAAATCTGCGTTTTGGAAATTTGAATGCGACAGATGAAGAAATAGTTGCGGCCGCTAAAGCAGCCAATGTTGATCACTTTATTCGAACATTGCCTGGTGGTTATGATATGAGAATGAATGAGGAATCATCCAATATATCTTTAGGACAAAAGCAACTGTTAACTATTGCCAGAGCTTTATTAGCGGATCCTAAAATATTGATTCTTGATGAAGCAACTTCTTCAGTAGATACACGTTTGGAAAAATTAATTCAAACTGCCATGGGTACTTTAATGCAAGGAAGAACTTCTTTTGTAATTGCCCATCGTCTTTCGACCATTCAAGATGCTGATAAAATCCTGGTAATGAATGAAGGAGAAATAATCGAACAAGGTAATCACGAAGAATTATTAGCAGCCGGTGGATTTTACCATGATTTATACCACAGTCAATTTTCCCGGCAATAAAAAATTATAAACAAAAAGAAACTGTCTCCTATAAAAAGGAGGCAGTTTTTATCTTCAAATTCATTTTAACTGAGTTTAGATTTTGCTGATATTTTGTTTTTTCTCCGGCAGCATGATTAAACTGGCAGCATGTCGGTCGAGTGGTGTTTCACTGATGGCATTATAAGCACTTTCCATTAATTCGTCTAAATTTTCTAAGATAGTCAAGTAAGTAAAAGGGCCCTCAATGATAACCCCTGCTTGATCATTTACGCTGTCAAATATAACTAAACTGGGAGTTCGTTCTACGTTCATACTATTGGCTATTTTTAAATCTTTTAAATAAAGTTCCCGAACAAAATCTGATTTAAAATCACTGACAAACATATCAACTTCTAAATTTGCTTCTTCCGCAAGTCTTACAACATCATCAAAGGACAGTTCTTTTAAATGATCTTGGACAAATTCCTGCATCTTTGATAAGAAAAAATGAGCTTTACGCTTACCTTGTAAGGTAGCTGCTTTAAAAGCTAAAGATGAAAGATACATTTTACGGTAAATTTCATTTCGTTTAGATAAACGAATCTCTTGAATACCTAATTGTCGGATGAAGTCATTCAAAATAATTTCATTATGAATACATAAGACGTTGACATCGATTCTAGAAGCAATTATTTCCGTTGCTTTTGCAATTTCTTGTTCGGAATAGTAACATTTGCGGCCTAACGGGTTCACAAAGAGAAAGAATTCAAATAATTTTTTCTTCCCATTGACCTGGTAATCGATTAAATAGTCTCCCATTACTATCCCCCTCCTATATGTAAATACTACCATAAACAGAAATAGTAGTAGAAATAATACGCTCGGCCGTTTTATAAATACCTTACAAGAATCAATCCTATCATGAATGAACCTAACTTGTCTACTGTTAGTAGTTTTTTAAAGCACGTTTCAGTTTATTATCCGCTTGTTGAAAAAAGATGCCGTGATCGTTCAGTAATTTTTTTAGATAGGCTTGAGCTTTTTCTAAATTATTTGTTTCCAACTCTAATTCATAATCTATCTTTCCATTAGGATAAAGCGTAGCATCTAAAGAAAATTCTCCAACTTTATCAGGAATCAGCCAACGTTGAGTTTGGTAATAAGTAAGGAGGAAAAATTCATCCGGATGGATATGATGGCCGGCAAGAAAATTAAGTAACCCCGCTTCCTTAATTAAAGACGAAGAGAAAGCAGCAGGGGCTTCTAAAATTACCTCATCTAAAGGTTCATGGTACTCATAAGAATGATGGGCATCGATTATCTGCTTTAAAGTCCATTGACTTTCCCATTTTTTGGAAGAGTAATCTGATTGAGCAGTTCTTAAGCGAAAACCTGTTTTAATATTTTTTAAGGCTTGATTTTTGGTATCATAATAGTAATTATACTGGAGCAGTGGCGACTGATTTCCTAGTTGGAAATAGTCAAACAATAAATTAAAATTTTTATAATCCAGCAGCGTATTTAACTCAATTTCTAATTGTTTACACATGATAGGTCCTTTCTGGTAGGTGTGATACGGTCCGGGATTATCATGCATGAAATAAAGCAGTTTATCAAATAGAAAGCAGCTGAAAATCATGCGAAAGCTTTAGGGTTTATGCTACAATAGTATTTGTGAAAAAAGAATCTTCAATTGGCGAGGTGATTCAAAATGATAGATGATGGATTTATTGAAGATTGGAATTTGTTTTTAGCTCCTTACGGCCAGGCAGTTGAGGAGTTAAAAGTGAAGTTGAAAAGTATTCGTAAAGAATATCATGATCAAAATCTTCATGCTCCGATTGAATTTGTTACAGGACGGGTAAAAACTAAAGAAAGCATTTTAGAAAAAATGATGGTACGTAAAATAGAACCGGAAGATATGCTGATTGGAGTACAAGATATCGCAGGAGTACGTATCATGTGTCAATTTGTAGAAGATATTTATGAAGTGGCCGAGATTTTAAAACAACGACACGACTTTAAAGTCTTATTAATCAGAGATTATATAAAAAATCATAAGCCCAGTGGATATCGATCCTATCATATGGTAATTGAATACCCTGTGCAAAGAGCATACGGAGAAACAATCGTAATTGTAGAAGTTCAAATTAGAACGCTGGCGATGAACTTTTGGGCAACAATTGAGCATTCTTTAAATTATAAGTACGACGGTGAGTATCCTGAAGAGACATTATTAAGACTACAAAGAGCTTCTGAAGCTGCTTTTCTTTTAGATGGTGAGATGAGCGAAATACGTGAAGAAATTCGAGAAGCTATTCGTGTATTTGATTCTAAATAAGAAAGAGTGTAAAAGCTAAAAATATATAGATGGAAGTGAACTGATGCGCAAAACTTTAATCTACGCTAACGATTCAAAAGAGTCGCAGGAAATCAAACGTCAGCTTCTTGAAAAAATGGCTGCTCATAATTTACCGATAGTAACTGAAACCGGACAGCCTGATTATATTGTAACTATAGGTGGAGACGGGACTTTACTTTCTGCCTTTCACCGTTTTCAGTCTATGCTGAACGATGTGGAATTTATCGGCATCCATACCGGACACCTGGGTTTTTATACAGATTGGTTAGCGGATGAGATTGATGAAGTAGTCTCAAGTATATTAAATTATAAGGCCGCATCGATCTCTTATCCTCTGTTAAGAATTTATGTTCAACTTGAAGATGATACCGTCAAACAGTATTTAGCTTTAAATGAGTTTACTATTCGTTCTGCAGCCCGTACGATTGTCTGTGATGTGTCAATTAAAGAGCATTTCTTTGAAACCTTTCGAGGAGATGGTTTATGTATCGCCACACCGACAGGATCGACAGGTTTAAATAAGTCTTTAGGAGGGGCAATTATACACCCCCGCTTAGACGCGATCCAAATGACCGAAATGGCCTCAGTTAATAACCGTGTTTACAGGACTTTATCTTCACCAATAGTCATACCTTCAGATGAATGGTTTATTTTACAACCGGCTGACGATCAAATCAGTTTGATTGTAACAATCGATAATCTCTATTTTGAAGATGTCCCTGTCAAAGAGGTACATTTACAATTGGCAGAAGAAAGACTTCACTTTGCCAGTTTCCGGCATATGCATTACTGGGACCGGGTTGAAAGTTCATTTATTGGGCGGAAAAGAAATTATAAAAGTAACCATACTGCTTTTAAGCTCAGACCTTTTGAAGAGGGGTAAAGAAAGCAAACAATGATAATATAAATTGAAAAGAGTAGGGGAAGTTAAGTTGAAATTAGAGTGGTATTATGAAGGTGATCAAGTAATTACTATTAAGGAGTTTCTAAATCAAAAAGATTTGCCGCGGGCATTTCTTAAGGATGTAAAAAGAACCGGAAAAATTTTATTGAATAAAATGCCTGTAGCGATTAGATTTACTATATCAAGAGGCGATCACCTGCAGTTGATTACTGCTCCCGAACCAGGACACTCCAACATGGTACCGTCTTTTGTTTCGATTGATATAGTTTATGAAGATGATCACTTACTGATTGTTAATAAACCGGTAGGAGTAGTTTCTATACCCTCCAGAAAAGACCCAGATACTGCGATGGCTAATCGAGTGCGGGGCTACTATTTAAAGCAGAATTACCGCAATCAAGTAGTGCATATTGTAACACGACTGGACCGCGATACTTCCGGACTGATGATTATCGCCAAGCATCGTTTAGCCCATGCTTTATTGGACCGCCAGCTAAGGGCGAAGACGCTGGAGAGGTATTATTATGCTTTAACTTCCAAAAGCGATTGGGCAGCTCATGGGATTTTAGACGGCCCAATTGCCAGAAGTGAAGATTCTATCATTACCCGCCGTGTCCATTCAACGGGTAAAAGGGCATTGACCGAATATTGGATGTTAGAGCAATTTAATGCCGGAGCACTTTTGAGACTGCAACTGCATACAGGTAGAACTCATCAGCTGCGGGTACATTTAACCCATGAGGGAGGTCCTTTAATAGGAGATACTCTTTATGGTGGACCGGTTTCTCCTTGGATTTTACGGCAGTCACTTCACTGTGCGGAACTTAAATTGGATCATCCTTTTACCAAAGAGTCCTTACACTTGAAACAGCCTATTCCTCAAGATATGATTAACTGGATTCAACATCAGGAAAATGTCATGATAAATTAACTCAATGAATAGTTTATAACAAAAGTCTGGATTCTTATTTCAGCTTTTTATTATTTTTTAAGAAGGGCCAATATTAGGAGGTTGTGTAATGGAAGTATTTAAACGCTCATTTGAAGAAAGTGTATTTAGTTTTAAGCAGATGTTACAAAATGGGCGGATGACACGCTTTCGAACCGAGTTTTTAGCACTCCATACTTATGATCAAGCTAAAATCTTTGCCGAATTTGAGGCGCAGGAAAGAGAGAAAGTGTATCACTTTTTATCTCCTTCAGAAATCGCTGATATTTTTGATGCCTATGAAGCAGCAGATCAGCCGGAAATAGAAGAGTATTTTTTAGAGATGAATAATGTCTATGCAGCGGGAGTTTTAGGTGAAATGTATGCTGACAATGCGGTGGATATTTTAAATCATATAGAAGATAAAGAAAAAATCAGTACTTATATGAGTTTAATGACACCGGAATCGGCTGGAGAAATTTCCCGATTGAGTAATTATATGGATGGGACAGCCGGTTCGATTATGACTACCGAATTTGTAGTAATTCGGGAAGATTATACAGTTAAAGAAGCTTATGAGCATTTAAAAGGAGCTGCTCTTGACGCAGAAACTATTTATTATGTTTATGTAGTAGACAAGCAGAATCGTTTAAAAGGGGTTGTTTCACTAAGAGATTTAATCGTTAATGAAGACGATCAATTGATCAGCAGCTTAGTGAACCCGCGTGTGATTTCTGTGCAGGTGAACGATGATCAAGTGGAAGTCGCGAAGATGGTCCAAGATTATGATCTACTGGCTTTACCGGTAGTAGGATTTAATCATGAGCTTTTAGGGATCATTACAGTAGACGATGTATTGGATGTTATCCAAGAAGAAGCTGATAGTGATTACTCCGGGTTAGCAGCCGTAGATGTCAACGAAGTCCATGATACTCCGCTTGGAGCAGCAAAATCTCGTCTACCCTGGTTAGTTACTTTGTTATTTTTAGGAATGGGAACGGCTACTTTAATTAGTCAGTTTGAAGGCCTTATATCAACGGCTCCTGTTTTATCCAGCTTTGTAACTTTAATTACGGGTACGGCAGGGAATGCAGGAACGCAATCTTTAGCAGTAGCAGTCAGAAAGCTTACCAATAAGTCTGAGGATGATTCCTTTTTCTCGTCTGTCGGTTTTGAATTGCTAACCGGAATTATCACAGGTGTTGTAGTAGGATTATCGATTGCACTCGTTGCAGGCATTTGGCAGGGTAATCTAACCCTAGGAGTTATTATAGGGGCTGCAATGGCGGTTGCAATCGCTGTAGCTAATATAGCCGGTACTTTAATACCAAAGTTGATGCTTAAATTAGGCTTTGATCCAGCGGTAGCCAGTGGGCCCTTCATTTCAACATTGAGCGATTTAACTTCTGTTTTTATTTACTTTTCAATCGCCAGTATCTTTATTTCCAGATTGATTTAATGGGTTGAAAATAAGCGAACAAGTGATAAAGAAGATCGAATAATTTGTACTTACAGTAATCTTTGAAGGTAAATAAAAGAAAGTCCCTTTTGGAAAAATGATTACATTCTTCCAAAGGAGACTTTTTTATAATGCTGGAGCTTTTAACTTCAGCCAGGCTTTAACTTTAAATTTCTTTTTCCATATCATGATGGGGGATGCCGGCGTCTAAATAGCCTTCTTTATTACTGACGGAATAGCCTAATTTTTCGTAAAAAGGAATGGCATGATCTTGAGAAGACAAAATTAAACGTTCTGCGCCCATGTTTTGGGCTTCTTTTTCGATTTCTTCCAAAAGCCCCAGACCAAACTTTTTACCGCGGTGAGAAGATAAGACAGCTACCCGTTGGATCTTGACAGTTTTATTATCATCTATAAAACCGATACGGGCTGTTGCAATAGGCTGACGGTCTAGATAACCTACCACGTGGCTTTTACTATCATCTTCACCGTCTACTTCAAGTTCAGGAGCTACATTTTGTTCATGAATAAAGACGGTTTGTCTTATGGATAAGGCGTCACGGAAACGGTCATTGCTGGTTCCATCAAACCAATTATAATCAATCATTCTAATTCTCCTCGTTATTAATAATCCATTTTTTATTATATTATTCTTAAGTTTAAAATACAATTATTTTAAAGACCGGCCTGTATCAAGATACTCCAGTCTGGTTCATTTAATAAAGTTGTTGTGAGAAAGCATAAACAGCGGTAAAATAAATAAGAGGTCAAGGTTATGGAACGTAAAGGATGCTTTTGAAGGGAGAGAGTGGTTTTATGCAAGAGTGCCCAAACTGTCATTCGGTTATTATATATGACGATAATTATTGTCAATTTTGTGGAGCGGAGATTAGTAACCTTTATTCTGAAGGAGATTGGAGCCATCCCAATGGCTTTAAAGAGTTTAAACACTCTTCCAAAGAATTCAGCACTGACATCAATAAAATAATTAGGGATATTCCTTTAATATGGGCCCTGATTGTTTTTCTATATATTATTATAATCGCAATTATATTAGCAGCCCTTTAAATAATAAAAAAAGTATTGATATTTACTTCAGCCATTTTAGTTTTAGAAAGAGTGATGAGTTAATTATGAACTATGATTTATCTGAAAAAGACCGCACACGTTTGGAAGAAATAAAAAAATTAACTGAAATACCTTCTCCTACCGGTTTCACCCAAAAAATTGTCCATCATATAAAAGAAAGATTAGATAAAGGCAGAATCGCCTATCATGAAACGCCAAAAGGCGGCCTTCTTCTTACATTGGAAGGAAAAGAAACTAAGCGTCATCGATATATGACTGCTCATGTCGATACTTTAGGAGCTATGGTAAGAGCGGTTAAACCCGATGGGCGGTTAAAAATAGATTTAATAGGTGGTTATACTTACAATGCAATAGAAGGAACTTATTGCAAAGTCCATTCAGCCCGAGAAGAGAAAGCTTACGATGGGACTATTTTAATGCATCAGACTTCTGTTCATGTCTATCGGGATGCACATACAGCTGAACGTAATCATACCAACATGGAAGTCCGGTTGGATTATCCGGTTAAATCAGCCGAAGATGTCGAGCAGTTAGGAATCAGAATAGGGGATTTCATAAGTTTAGCTCCACGGGCTGAAATTACTGATTCCGGCTATATTAAATCGCGGCATTTGGATGATAAAGTCTCGGTGGCTCTCTTGCTGGAAGCCATTGAAGCTGTAAATGAAGGAGAGCTGAAGTTAGGGCATACCACTCATTTTTACATTTCAAATAACGAAGAAATAGGGTTCGCAGACAATGCAAATATTATTCCTGAAGTGGAAGAATATATTGCAGTGGATATGGGGGCTTTAGGAGATGACCAAGCTTCTGATGAGTATACTGTCTCTATCTGTGTGAAAGATGCTTCCGGACCTTATCATTTAGGTTTAAGAAATCATTTAGTGGAGCTTTGTGAAAACAATCAAATTGATTATCGTTTAGATATTTATCCCTTTTATCAAAGCGATGCCTCAGCCGCCATGCGTGGAGGCAGCAATGTAAGACATGGACTTTTCGGTGCGGGTATTGACGCCAGCCATGCTTATGAACGCACTCATATTACTTCTGTTAATGCTACCTATGACTTATTGACACACTACCTTCAAAGCGCGATGGAAAAATAATATATTAAGAATGGGGTGAAGTAATGCACCGTCTCAGTGAAGTATCGCTGAATTTACTAGGGTACAACCGCAAAGAAGTTAACCAATTAGTGGAATATAAAGATCAGCAAATTAAAGAGCTGGAAGCTTCTAATCAAATGTTGGAACAACGTTTGGGAGAAGTAGAAAAAAAGGTTGATTACTATTTATCAATTGAAGCAGCATTAAAAGACGGCCTTTTAGATGCACGTAAATCAGGAAATGAAATTGTAGCTGAATCAGAAGAACAGGCTCAGAAAATGATTGCTAAAGCGACAGAACAAGTCATTCAATATAAGGAATCATTTACTTATCAATCGAAGGAACTTGCCACTACAGGGAGTCATTTGAAAGATCAGCTTAAATCGATGCAGCAGCAGATATTGGCAATTATCAAAGACTATGAAGCTTATGTCAGTGAAACTGATTTTGATTCTATTTATCCGAGCAAGCAGGCTGATCGTTTTATGGATCAGGTTGAATATTATGAACTGGATGATGACTTTGATTTTGAATCCACTGTCAGTTCAGCACCATCCAGAACTGAAGAAACTTTATCAGACAATGAAAAAATGGAGCTTCAAAGGTTAATTTCAGAAGTCATCCAAAACGAAACAGAAAATTTAAATAAAACAGATGACAAGCTGGTTGACTTTAATCAACGCAAAGCATCTAAATAATCTTCAAATTATTCTATAAACTAATAAACGAAACTGCTCTTGTAGCTGCCAGGATTAATGGTAAAATACATGCTGACAGTTTCGTTTCTTATTTGAGCTGATATTAGATTTTAAACTGATATAAAAGCTGAATTTAAAAGCAACGATCACTAGGTTAGATATGATATTAAGGAGTTAAGCATGGTTAAAGATTTAGCAAAAGAAGTAGCCCGTCGCCGTACCTTTGCAATTATTTCTCACCCGGATGCGGGGAAAACAACGATAACAGAAGCTCTCTTACTATTTTCAGGAGCAATACGTGAGGCAGGTACAGTTAAAGCCAAGGGAAAAAAATCAAATAAATTCGCCAAATCCGACTGGATGGAGATTGAAAAGCAAAGAGGAATTTCGGTTACTTCCTCCGTCATGCAGGTAGATTATGATGGTTATCAAGTAAATATTTTAGACACACCTGGACATGAGGACTTCTCTGAAGATACTTACCGTACATTGATGGCAGTGGATGCAGCAGTTATGGTGGTAGATACAGGGAAAGGAATAGAGCCTCAAACTAAAAAGTTATTTGAAGTAGTAAGACACCGGGGGATTCCAGTCTTTACATTTATGAATAAATTGGACCGTGATGGACGTGAGCCTCTGGATTTGGTGGCAGAATTAGAAGAAGTTTTAGGAATAGACGCCTATCCAATGAATTGGCCGATGGGTATGGGGAAATCTTTATTAGGTCTTTATGATTTATATAATCAACGAGTGGAAATTAAAACCGGTGATGAAGAATCAGATGTCTTTTTCCCACTTGATGACGAGGGAGAAGTAATAGGAGATCATGATTTCAAATTATCTTCTATTTATTCCCAGGCATTAGAAGATGCTCAGCTGTTACATGAAGCAGGTAATGAATTTGACCGTGATTTAATCAACACTGGAAAATTAACTCCTGTATTTTTCGGATCAGCTTTGACAGGCTTTGGCGTTCAAACTTTTTTTGATGCTTTTGTTGATTTAGCTCCTGCCCCCAGCGCTTCCCATACAGTAGACGATAGCTTAGTCCAGCCTACTGATGAGCAGTTTACCGGCTTTATCTTTAAAATACAGGCTAATATGAATCCTGCCCACAGAGATCGAATTGCTTTTGTAAGGATAGTTTCAGGGCAGTTCGAAAAAGGAATGAATGTTACCTTGGAACGTACAGGTAAAACTATTCGAATGGCTCATACCACCCAATTTATGGCAGACAGTCGTGATGAAGTTCAAGAAGCGATTGCTGGAGATATCATCGGATTGTATGATACAGGTAATTTTCAAATTGGTGATACTATTTATACAGGAAATAACAAGGTGGCCTTTCCGCCATTACCCCAATTTACTCCGGAATTATTTATGAAAGTCGCGCCTAAAAATGTGATGAAACAAAAATCTTTCCATAAAGGAATGCAGCAGTTAGTTCAAGAAGGAGCAATCCAGCTCTATAAAACTTATCATACAGAAGAATATATACTAGGGGCTGTAGGCCAGCTCCAGTTTGAAGTTTTCCAGTACCGCCTACTTCACGAATATAACGCAGAAGTAGATATGACGCCTATGGGAAGTAAAGTCGCACGGTGGATAGACGAAAAGAACTTAGATCCTAAGCTGTCTTCCAGTAGGAACTTGTTAGCAAGAGACCGCTATGATCAACCCGTATTTTTATTTGAAAACGAATTTGCCGAAAGATGGTTTACGGACAAACACCCTGATATAGAATTACGGCAACTAATGTAAGAAAGAGTTTTATGAGATTACATTAAGAAAATCATTAAAAACCCCTTGCATCCTCTTAATAAATGGAGTATTATTATTCATAATAAAGATAAAGGGGAATAAATCGTGAATTTTTTTCTTTCTCACAGATTAATTTAATTATAATCAGCACTCTTAGCTAATGTTTGTATCAGGTAGAAACAAATGTTAAAAATCAAGTTTGTATCTATACTGTGCTGAATAATTTGATGCCCGCATAGTAAGATAGTTATCGAAGCGAGGTATCCTTTGTTTATTACATCTACTTGTTAGAGGATAAAGAGGCCTAGTTACGATACTGTCGGACTAGGTCTTTTGTATAGAAAAAATGGAGGGATTTTAGATGCGTTTCAAAAAATTATTATTAACATCTTTAGCAGGAGTTACTTTGCTCAGCGGGTTGGCAGGATTGGGAAGTGTTTCAGCCCAAGAAAGTTTAAAATTAGGTGGCAACTTTGAATTAACCGGTAGTGTGGCTGCCTATGGAACACCTATGCATGAAGCTGTTGCTCTTGCTGTTAAAGAAATCAATGAAGCAGGCGGCTTGCTGGGGCAGGAAGTGGAATATGTTTATTATGATAACCAATCTAATTTAACTGAAACAGCCTCTATTGCGACACGTCTGGTGGATGAAGGTGTCTTTGGTGTAATCGGTCCTGCGACATCTGGAGACGTGCAGGCACAAATTCCAGTTATTAATGAAGCAGGCGTACCGGCTATTTCGCCAGCCGGAACACTTGATAATATTACTTTAGATGAAGACGGTAATGTATTTGACTACTTATTCCGTGTCTGTTTTGAAGATTCTTATCAAGGAGAAGCAGGAGCCAATTTCGTTTATTCTGATTTAGGAGCTGCTAACGCT
This sequence comes from uncultured Facklamia sp., assembly GCA_964471435.1. Classification (GTDB taxonomy): domain Bacteria; phylum Bacillota; class Bacilli; order Lactobacillales; family Aerococcaceae; genus Facklamia. The sequence goes on along the minus strand of CAYYGA010000001.1, from coordinate 71,353 downwards.
GCGGTAGTAACCGATTTGGCAAGTGACTATTCATTAGGTGTTTCTGATGCTTTCACTGCTAAATATACTGAATTAGGCGGAAGTGTAGTAACGACTGAGTCAGTACAAGCAGGGGATACGGATTTCTCTGCGGTTATCACCACCCTTTTATCACAAGAGTTCGATGTTTTATACATGCCTATTTATTATAATGAGGCTGGCTTATTTATTAAACAGGCACGTGAAATGGGCTTAACCCAGCCGATTGTCGGTTCTGATGGTTATCATTCGACTACCTTAATCGATTTAGCAGGACCGGCGAATGCAACTGATGTTTATTTCACTACTCACTTTTCTACCGCATCTGAAGATCCGGCAGTACAAGAATTCTTATCAGCTTTTGAAGCTGAATATGGAAAAGAAGCAGATACGTTTGCCGCTCTGGCCTACGATGCTGCTTACTTAATTTTTGATGCTGTAGAAAGAGCGGACTCTGTTGAATCCGAGGCCGTTCGGGATGCTTTAGCAGCTACAGAAGAATTTGAAGGGATTACAGGAACTTTTGCGATTGATGAAAACCATAATCCTGTTAAACCGGCCTTAATGCTGGGCTTAGAAAACGGCGAGATTACTTCTACACAGGAAGTTACCGCAGAATAGAATATCGGTTTATAATTATACTACTAAATGTTTTTTTAATAGGACATTTAGTAGTTTTTTGATATACTTATGTCAGCGTTTTCTAATCGGTCGTGCCATACCACTAGAGTAAAGAAGTAAAAGTGGAAATCGATTAGGAAAAATGTTATCTTATCACAGAGAGTGTTCTTTTTAAAGGAATACTATATTTAAAAAAGGAGACGAAAAGAATGCAAAAAAGAGACTTTAATGTAACAGCAGAAACAGGAATTCATGCCCGCCCAGCGACCTTACTGGTTCAATCAGCGAGTAAGTTTTCTTCTGATATCAATTTAATTTATAAAGGGAAATCAGTCAATTTAAAATCTATAATGGGCGTGATGTCATTAGGTGTAGGTCAAGGTTCAGACGTCACCATTACTGCTGAAGGTGCCGATGAAGAAGAGGCAATGGAAGCAATCACCCAAACAATGAAAAACGAAGGATTGTCAGAATAATGACTCATAAAATAACAGGGATTGCGGCAAGTGACGGGATTGCGATTGCCTCTGTTTATTTATTAGTAGAACCTGATTTATCGTATAACAAAGAAAAAATCAGTGAAAATGATATAGAAAAAGAGCTGGTCCGTCTAACAGATGCGGTGGAAGCAGCACGCAAAGAAATTGAGCAGATCCGATTAATAGCTGCAGAGCAGGTCGGGGAGGAAGAAGCACAGGTTTTTGATGCTCACTTGCTTGTCTTAGCAGATCCTGAATTTATATCACAAGTAGAAAACAAAGTGAAAAATGACAATATAAATGTCGAAGCAGCTGTTGATGAAGTAGTCGGTGCCTTTATTCAAATCCTTGAAGCAATGGAGGATAATCCTTATATGCAGGCACGAGCTGCTGATATAAAGGATGTCTCCTCCAGAATTATGGCTAAGTTATTAGGACTTGATATTCCGAGTCCAGCTTCCATCTCAGAAGAAGTGATAGTGGTTGCGCATGATTTGACTCCAAGTGATACGGCGCAGTTGAACAAAAAATTTGTGAAAGCTTTTATAACAGATATTGGGGGACGAACCTCTCACTCAGCCATTATGGCCAGGTCTTTAGAAATTCCAGCGGTCGTAGGGTCTAAAGAGATTACCAGCCGAGTTAAAAATGGAGATCTCGTAATAGTCGATGCCAATGAAGGAATTGTGATTGTCAATCCTTCTGAAGAAGAATTGAAGGATTATCAACACAAGATAGATGATTATCAAGCTTATCAAGAACAACTTCGGCAATTAGTTGATGCCCCTTCAGTAACTAAAGATGGAGTTGAAGTAGAGCTGGCTGCTAACATTGGAACTCCTAGAGATTTAAAAGGGGTACTGGCTAGTGGAGCAGATGGTATTGGCCTCTATCGAACCGAGTTTCTTTATATGGATGCTATTGATTTTCCGACTGAAGAAGAACAGTTTATTGCTTACAAAGAGGTTTTAGAAGCGATGGAGGGACGGGGAGTCGTAGTCAGGACGATGGATATCGGCGGGGATAAGCAACTTCCTTATTTGGATTTACCTGAAGAAATGAATCCTTTTTTAGGTTACCGGGCTATCCGGGTTTCTTTAGATCAAAAAGAAATGTTTCGGACCCAATTGCGGGCACTTTTACGAGCATCAACGCACGGAGAACTAAGAATTATGTTCCCGATGATTGCTACATTAGAAGAGCTTCGTGAAGCAAAAGCATTTTTAGAAGAAGTCAAAGCAGAACTTCTATCTGAAAATATTGAAGTGTCTGAAACCTTGCAGGTCGGCATCATGATAGAAATACCAGCGGCGGCGATAGCAGCCGATCAGTTAGCTAAAGAAGTAGATTTCTTTAGTATCGGAACCAATGACTTGATCCAATACACCATGGCAGCGGACCGGATGAATGAACGAGTCTCTTATTTGTATCAACCTTATCATCCAGCCATCCTGCGATTAGTAAACTTAGTGATTCAGGCTGCCCACACAGAAGGAAAATGGGCAGGTATGTGTGGTGAAATGGCAGGAGACCAAACAGCCTTGCCTCTTCTATTAGGTATGGGACTGGATGAGTTTTCTATGTCTGCATCAAGTATTTTAAAATCACGGCAATTAATTAGTCAGTTGGATAGTATAAAAATGAAAGAACTGGCTGATAAAGCGATGGCGGAATGTGTGACTGCCGATGAAGTAGCTGGATTAGTAGGAGAATATTTACAAGCAGCTTCTGATTAATCGAAACCTTTAGATGATAGAAATTTTAATAATTATATAAGAAGATGAGAGCCAGAAGATTATGGCAACAGATTGAAGGCTTACCTTTGCTGTTGTTTAATCTGGCTTTTTTTATGCAGTTGCCTAATATAATTTTAATTACTTTTACCACATAAGATTAATAATTGCGGTAGTAAAGAATTTATCTGACCGCTTAAATACAAAACTAAAAGAAAATATCCAAGGGATATAGCAGGAGGAAAGTATTATGGAAAAAATTGGTTTTATTGGCTTAGGTGTTATGGGTAAGGCGATGGCTAAACATATTTTAGATAAAGGTTTTAAGTTATTTATATACAATCGGACTCAATCTAAAGCAGATGATTTGGTAGCTGCCGGAGCTGTCTGGTGTGATTCACCCAGCGAATTAGCAGAAAAAGCTGACATCATATTGACTATTGTAGGCTATCCTCAAGATGTAGAAGAAGTTTATACAGGTAAAAGTGGATTATTTGAAGGGGTCCGTCCGGGACAAATCTTAATTGACTTGACTACGAGTAAACCCGCTTTAGCTCGTCAACTCTTTGAAAAGGGGCAGGATTTGGGAGTGGAAGTTATTGATGCCCCTGTTTCAGGCGGAGACCGCGGAGCCAGAGAAGGGATTTTAACCGTAATGGCAGGAGGAACGAAAGAAGCTTTAGATAAAGTGAGTCCGGTATTAGAAGCTTTTTCCTCGAATATTATTTATCATGGACCAAGTGGTTCGGGCCAGCATGCTAAAGCAGCCAACCAAATTATGATTGCCGGCACTATGACAGGTATGACAGAAACTTTACGTTATGCAAAAGAAGCAGGATTAGATTTAGAAAGAGTTATCTCTACTTTAACAGGAGGCGCAGCGAATAATTGGTCGCTTGCTAATTATGGTCCGCGTATACTAAAAGGCGACTATGAGCCTGGATTTTTTGTTAAGCATTATATTAAAGACTTAGGCATCGCCTTGGAAGAAGCAGAAGAATTAGGGTTAGATTTACCAGGGACAGAGTTAGCCGCTGATCTTTACCATGATTTAGCTGAACAAGGCTTTGAAGATGACGGTAATCATGCTTTAATAAAATTATGGTGGCCTTCAGAAGATTAAAACATTTACAAACATTAATATCTTGCATTTTCCATTGGTTTTGTTAACATAATTCTACACACATCTGAACTGCAGCTCGTAATAATAGAGAGGAAAATGTATATGAAACCTTCAGTATTAACAGGGATCATTCAAAGATTAGAAACAATGACAAAAGCGACAGATGAACCTGAGGTTCGTCGTTTTGAACTAGATGGTGTAGAAAAATGCCAAGTAGCTTATTTACCCGACTCTGATTCTTTTGAAATGACAGAAAGTGCTACCGGAACTGTCTTTCGTTTTGATGATGTGGATTTGGTAGCGATTGAAATATATGAATTACTCGGATAATCAAAAGATAAATCATAAGCTTCTCAAATAAATAAAGTGACTCAAAGCAAAATGGGACTTTGAGTCACTTTTTTTGAAAAGAATTATATAGGAAACCTTCAGATTTAAGTAATTGAGTAAGAATACAAGCAGCCATTAAATAACGGGGGTCAACTCGACTCGATGCTTAAAATGTAATAGGGATTTTTTTAAAGCAGGTATATCAGAATCTAAAGTTAAATAGCGCTGAATAAAACCTTGAGGTACAATAACCGGCATGCGGTCATGAATCTGGCGAATTTCTGGATTGGCAGGTTGGGTTAAGATACTGAACTTTTTAAAAGGAATACCATCTTCAGATTGATATATCTTATAAATACCAGCTAAAGAAAAAAGTGGCTCCCCTTTAGTATGAATATGATATTTTTGTTTAGCAGCATCCCATTCAAAAAAGCCTGAAACCGGTATGACGCATCGATAATGAGCGAAGGATTCTGCACTGGTAGGCTTGATGTCAGCCGTTTCTAAACGTGTGTTGATAATCGGTTTTTTAGTCCATGGTTCTTGAAAACCCCACCCAATCTTTTCTAAAGACCGATCCGGCATCAGATTAACAGCTTCTTGGGTAGGAAAGACTTCAAGACTCGGTTCAAACTCAAAGGCGTTTTTTTCAATTTGGTAATAGTCGCTGACTGTCTGCCTGGTTAAATTAAATTCAAAGCGGCCGCACATCGTCTTCATCCCCTTTATTAATATTCTACTGTTGACAGGATTGAAAATCAATCAACACACTAATATTATGCTATAATAAAAAAAATGACTTTTCCTTTCATTAAATAAAAATAGTAAGAAAAAATAATAAATAAGTCATTTCTTGAAGGAGTTTTTATGAAAAAATTGTTTACACCGACCTGGTGCATTAACTCTATCTATTCCATTGCGAGTGAAGATATAAAAAAACACCATATTAAAGGATTAATTGTAGATTTGGACAATACTTTATTGGCTTGGAACGTTTTAGAACATACAGAGCAATTGCGTGAATGGGCTGAGTCTATACTAAAGGAAGGCATACAAATTTTTATTCTGTCGAATAATAACCATTTACGAGTAAAAAAAGTAGCACAACCATTAAACATTCCCTATAAAGCTACTGCTTTGAAACCTTCGAGACGCAATTTTCGACTGGCGATGGAACAAATGAATCTTGAGCCTGAAGAGACTTTAGTAATAGGAGATCAGATTATGACTGATGTTGTCGGAGCAAATCGCTTAGGATTGAAAGTAGTTTTAGTTAAACCGATTGTGAACCACGATAATATTTACACTGTAGTTAACCGAACGCTTGAGAAAACAATTTTAAGAAAAGTAGGAATTGATCCGAAAAAGGATTGGGGGGACTCTCTTGATTAATGAAAAAAAAGAAGAGAACTTAAATGAAAGCTATCAATGCATTGGATGCGGTGCAGTTATACAAAGTGAAAACCCAGAGGAAGTGGGTTATTTACCTGCATCTGCTTTGAAAAAAGGTGTTGAAAAAGGACAATTTTATTGTCAGCGGTGTTTTAGACTGCGACACTATAATGAACTGCAGGATGTCTCTATTTCAGATGATGTCTTTTTAGACCGTTTAAATTCGATTGCAGATCAGAATGCGTTTGTTATAAACTTAATTGATATCTTTGATGTTGAAGGCAGTATTATAACAGGATTAAACCGTTTTATCGGGAATCAGCCTTTTATAGTAGTGGCTAATAAATTGGATTTACTTCCAAAATCGGTAAAAAGAAACCGGATTCTTCATTGGGTTAAAACTACTTTATACCAGTTTGATTTAAAACCTGAAGAAGTCTTGTTAATTTCAGCTAATAATCCAGACAGTATGGAAGAACTTATTAAAATTATTGAACGGGAAGTTAAAAGCAGAGATATTTATATTGTGGGAGTCACCAATGTTGGTAAGTCGACCTTGATTAATCAACTGATTCAACATTACGGTGGCCAACGGGAAGTTATTACAACTTCTAATCATCCCGGTACTACGCTTGATTTAATTCAAATCCCTTTTACTGAGGAAACAGCCTTAATTGATACTCCGGGTATTATTCGTCGCAATCAACTGGCACACTATTTAGACCGCAGTGCGGTGCGGCAGTTATTACCCCACAAAACGATTAAGCCAAGAACTTTTCAAGTGAATCCCGACCAAACCTTCTTCATCGGAGCCGCTGCCCGAATTGATTTTGTCAGAGGAGAAAAGAGTGCCTTAACTTTTTACCTTTCAAATGATGCACCCATTCATCGAACAAAATTAGAAGGTGCCGATGAATTTTATCAAAAGCACCGGGGTAATTTATTATCTCCTCCGGCTGAAGAGCATCTGGAAAAACTGCCGGAATTAACCCCCCGGGATATAAAATTAGAAAAAGATCAAGACATAGCAATGTCAGGACTTGGATGGGTTACAGCCAATCAAAGTGTACAACTGCGTGTGTGGCTGCCTAAAGGAGTTCAATTGAATATTCGGGATGCCATTATTTAAAATGAAAGAAAATGAGGAGAGAGAATGAAAGAATTATCAAAAGCGCAATTAAAGTATTTACGTAAAATATCTCAACAAGAAAAGGCCCTTTTTCAAATTGGGAAAAATGGAGTCACCGATATTTTTGTTCAACAGATTGATGATGCGATTGACAAACGCGAAATTGTCAAAGTGAAAATATTACAAAATTCAGATGAAAGTATCGAAGAAGCAGCCGCTTTTATTGCTGATAGAATAGATGCAGCCGTGGTACAGTTAATAGGGAAAACGGCAGTTTTATACCGCCCTTCAAGCAAGGAGAAATATCAGGTTTTAAGTGTAAAAGTACACACTATTGATTAAGAAAGGAGCAGCCAAATGCGGGTAGTTTTTACTGAAAAGACTTTTGTTTCTTTAGATGATATTTTTGCTGAGTTTACAGTTACCCAAGAAGCGAAGCAGCCGTCAGCATTTGGGCGTCACCGCATTGGGATTTTAGGGGGTACCTTTAATCCCCCGCACCTGGGACATTTGATGATGGCTGAACAAGTAGGAACCCAGCTGGACTTAGACGAAGTTTGGTTTATGCCGACTGCCAAACCGCCTCATGCTCCCGGAAAAAGTACTATTGCTTCGCAACATAGGCTGCAAATGGTATTAAAAGCAATTGCAGGCAACCCGCTGTTTAAACTACAGCCTTATGAAGTAAATCGCGGTGGAAAGAACTATACTGTTGATACTATGCGTTATTTTGTAGAACAATACCCCGAATCTGAGTTCTTTTTTATACTCGGAAGTGATAGTGTCAATGAACTGCATACCTGGCGTGAAATTGACCAGCTCATATCTCTAGTACAGTTTGTAGGAATACGACGTCCAGGTGAAGATCCTTATATGAATCAATACCCGATCTTATGGGTAGACAGCCCTTTAATTGACATCTCTTCTACTGAAATCCGCTTGAGAGTATTCCTGGAGCAGTCAATTAAATATCAAGTGCCGTCAGATGTGGAAGCATATATTTATAAACATCGATTGTACAGTAATCAAAATTAATAATTGTTTGACAGAGTAGGAAAGTAGGAGCTATGACGCAGGAAATAATTTATTCATCTAACTATATTAACCGCTCACGCCAAGAATTAGTTGATGATTTAAGCAGAAGACTTTCGAAAAACAGATTCCAGCATGTATTAAGAGTGGAAGAAACGGCCTTGGAGTTAGCTGACCATTACGGAATTAACAAAGAAAAAGTGAGTATTGCAGCTTTAATGCATGATTATGCTAAAGAAATGGATCAAGACCAAATGCTGGAACTGGCGAAAGAGTTTTGGCCGGATGATAGTTTAAGTGAAGCCACTGAGGGTATATGGCATGGGTTGGCAGCAGCAGAGATTTGCCGCAGTCAAATGGATTGTCAAGATTGCAGTATTCTTAATGCAATTGCCGCCCACACAACCGGGTGGTATGAAATGTCCCCGGAAGCAAAAGTAATTTTTATGGCAGATTATATCGAGCCCGCCCGTGATTTCAACAAAGTAAATAAAATTAGAAAAATTGTACTGGAAGATTTAGATTATGCATGTTATAAAAAAATAACCACATCTATAAAGCATCTGATGAAAAACAAAATGTATATTTTCCCCGTACAGTTTTTTGTTTATAATGACTGGAACACTAAATTAAAAGCAAAGAAAAAAATCTAAGAATTAATTATATACAGGAGGTATTATGGTCCTTACGAGTGATGAAAAATTAGAAATTGTTGTGAAAGCAGCGGATGACCGTTTAGCAAAAGATATAACGGCGCTGGATGTCTCTCAATTAAGTCCCTTAGCAGATTATTTTGTGATTATGCATGCCAGCAACGACAGACAGCTCGGCGCGATTGTAGATGCGATTGTAGAAGCTTGTCATAAAAAGGGAATCTCCATCAAAAACACCGAAGGAAAAGACGGTGGCAAGTGGGTGCTGATCGATATTTATGATATTGTTGTTCATGTTTTCTACTATTCTGAAAGAACACATTATAATTTAGAAAAAGTGTGGCTGGATGCACCATCAGTGGATGTTTCACAATGGCTGACAGAACAGTAAGTTTTGCTTCGATAGCGCATGTCTACAATCGTTATACTGATTTAACTGCCTATGAACAATGGTTGGCTTATACATTGAAAAATGTACCGTTTCAGCCACAGAAAGCTTTAGATGTGGGAAGTGGGACAGGTTATTTTACACGCCTTTGGGCTGAATATTGTGATTATATTTTAGGTGTCGACATAGATCCAGAAATGGTGAGAATTGCTTCAGAAGACACCTCTTCTAAAGTAATGAATGTTCAATTTCAACAAGCCGATATGCTGGACATGAAGCATTTAGCTCAAGATTTTGATGTCATAACCTGTTATGCGGATGCTTTATGTTTTTTAGAAAATGACCAGGCTGTAATAGGAGCTTTTCAAAATATGCATCAGTGCCTGAATGTTGGTGGCGTTTTACTCTTTGATGTTTGGACGCCTTTTCAAATAAAAGAAGGATTTAAAAACTATTCCTATCATGATGCTGATGATAAAGGAGCCCTTTTATGGGACAGCTTTACGAATGAGAAAGATTTAAGTGTCGTGCATGAAATTACCGTTTTCGATCAGTTGAAGGATGGTTTATTTGAAAGAATTGAAGTGGATCTTCATGAAAGAACCTATCATTTAGAAGATTATTTATCTTTCTTACACACAGCTGGTTTTAACAGGGAAAAGATAAGGGTAACTGTTGATTATGGAGAAACTGGATACACCGTTCAAGACCATGCAGAAACTGACCGCTGGTTTTTTAGAGTGGAAAAGTAAGCAGACAATAGAAAGAGGAATGTCTTCATGAAAGTATTAGCAATAATTGCCGAATATAATCCCTTTCATTACGGTCACTTCTATCAGTTGGTTAAAGCCCGGCAAGTCAGCCAGGCAGATTGCGTTATTGTTATTATGAGCGGCAATGTCGTTCAAAGAGGAGAATTTGCTGTTTTAGACAAGTGGCAAAGAACAAAGCTGGCGCTGGAATTTGGGGCAGATTTAGTATTAGAGCTGCCTTTAGCTGCTAGTTTACAATCAGCTGATTATTTTGCCCACTATGCTGTAGAGGTATTAAGTGACTTAGATATCGATTACTTATTGTTTGGGACGGAGTCGGCGTCAAGCGAAGAACTTGAAAATTATCTTTCGGAACTTGCACTGTATGAAGAAGATATTCAAACTGCTTTGCAGGGGTTTTTAAAAGCAGGAAAATCTTATGCTGCTGCTTCTGAATCAGCGGTTGAACAAGTTTTTGAAGAAAAAGATGTTCAGTTAACTTTTAACCCTCATCAATCGAATCATATTTTAGGAATCCAATACATCAAGGCAATCCATGGAAAAGATAATACAATTGACGTATTAACTTTACCACGCATCACACAGGTAGAAGAATTAAATCACAGTTTACGCCTACCGGCCATGTTATTACCGGATCAACTATTAAGCGGGAGTGAAATACGTCAAGCCTGGGCTAAAGGTGAGCTCGACTTACGAAATCTGCCACTTGAAACAAGTCGAATGGTAGAAGAACAAAAACTGGTAACCTGGGATGATTATTATCCCTTTTTAAAGTATCGTATTTCAACCATGACTTCTGCACAGCTATCCGGCATTCAGGGAATTGTAGAAGGAATTGAGAATCGGATTGTTGAAATTAACCCTCAAGTGAAGAGTTTTAGTGAGATGACATCCGAGTTAATTTCAAGTCGATGGACGAGAGCAAGTGTGCAGCGTTATTTAATGCAGATTTTACTGGGAATTACTAAAGAAGAATGGCAGACTTATATTCAACAGTTTCATCAAAAGGCCTTTATTCGTATTCTTGGTTTTAATCCCAAGGGACGTCAATTTTTAAGATCTTTTGAATCTGAAAAAATAAGTTTATTCAGCAATGTCAATCAAAAAGTAGCCCCTTACTATGAATTAATGTTGCGGGCTGATCGAGTTTATCAAGCTAATTTAAATCAAAAGATGACTGAACAAATAAAAGCAAAACATCCTATTTTAAAAAGAGATTAAATTTTATAGAGTGATTGACATATGATGAAATCTTAAGTATAATTACTCTTGTTCGTTTTGAGGTGATATAAATGAAATGGACTCTTCGACAAATTAAAGAATATGCTGACGAGATCATGCCTTTTGAGATAGAAATGGATGTCTCTCAAAGTATTCAAGAACGAAAATCCAATATTATCCATATAGGTCCCGTTCAAGCTAAAGGCTACTTTACCCAGCAGGGTGAAGATATTGTGATGTACTGTCAATATAATGTTGATGTTACTTTGCCGTCAACCCGAAGCTTGCAGCCGGTAATCGTACCTTTAGAAGTTTCTGTTAAAGAAAGATATGTTGATGCGGATGGCGAGGGAAACCCTCAAAATTTCGAAGAAACAGTCATCGCTTTAGAACACGATTATATAGATCTGGTGGAGTCTGCTGTAGACAGTATATTATTGAACTTACCTACTAAGGTAATTGCTGAAGACGAAACTGAAGGTTCTTTACCTTCAGGTAAAGATTGGACGGTTGTAACCGAAGAAGATTACCAACGTGAGTTGGAAGCTGAAACGGACAAAATTGATCCTCGGTTCGCAGCCCTAAAAACGTTATTAGATGACCAAGATGACTCTGAAAAGTAGTCATTGAATTCAGGAGGTGTAAAGAATGGCAGTACCAAAAAGAAAAGTATCTAAATCTGTAAAAAGAAAACGTCGTACACATTTTAAGTTACAAGTACCAGGAATGAATGCATGTCCTGAATGTGGAGATTTAAAATTAAGCCACCATGTTTGTGGTTCATGTGGATTCTACGATGGAAAAGAAGTAACTAAAGAAGCCGAATAATCTCAAGACCGGAAACGGTCTTTTTTTTTATACCTTAAGTTTGACGGCTGGGCTTTTTTAGATGATTAAATTAGGAATTTTAGATCGTTCGAAACTTCCTATGTTTAGATTTAGTATGTTTAAAGAGACCGGGAGCACTCACAGGTGAATAAAGACAAAAAATAGGGTGTAAACATATCCAGCGGGTATAACTTATTAATAAAAAGTTTAAAGGTTAAAAAACTTGACCTTTATTGACCTATAGCTTATACTTTCAAGAGTAGTGATATTTATCGCTAAAGCAAGTAAAAGGAGGAAACTAAATGAATTTAGTCCCAACAGTAATTGAACAATCGGCTCGTGGTGAACGTGCCTACGATATCTATTCTCGACTTTTAAAAGATAGAATTATCATGCTTTCAGGTCCTGTCGATGATCATATGGCAAACAGTGTGATTGCCCAACTTTTATTTCTGGACGCCCAAGATCCTGATAAAGATATTTATATTTATATTAACTCTCCAGGTGGAAGTGTGACAGCAGGGATGGCTATTTTTGATACAATGAATTACATTAATTCTGACGTTCAAACAATTGTTATTGGTTTAGCTGCGTCAATGGGTTCTCTTCTATTAGCAGCAGGAACAAAAGGCAAACGTTATGCATTACCGAATGCAGAAGTTATGATTCACCAGCCTTTAGGCGGTGCCCAAGGTCAGGCTACGGAAATTGAAATTGCTGCCCGTCATATCTTAAAAACCCGCGACCGTTTAAATCACATTTTAAGCGAAAGAACTGGCCAGCCTTTAGAAGTAATTGAAAAAGATACCGACCGCGATAATTTTATGAACGCAGAAGAAGCTAAAGAGTACGGCTTAATTGATGAGGTATTAGAAAACCGCGCTGAAAACAAAAAATAAATCATTAGCCAACACCATTGTTCTGTCAATGGTGTTTTTTTGTTGGGCGAATTACGGCCAAGGGATTTTAAAAAAACTCTTTGATTAAAGGGTTTGCAATTGAAAAAGGCCAAAATAAATGGTATTATAGTAGATGTGAGTGATTGAATAAATAAAAATTCAACAGTTACTGGTCAATTAATGGCCATAAGGAGGGATGGTAATTAACAATCTAAAACTTTTAGAGCTTATCGTCCCGGAGCTGAATGAGAACTTAAACTTAAGAATGCGAGTGATGGAAGAATTAATTAATTATCCATCTCGACTCGGTCGCCAAGCCTTAGCCAAGAAAGTAGATGTTACAGAAAGAACATTACGTACTACAGTAGACATATTGAGAGAACAAGGTATTGTAGATGTTAATCGTTCAGGAATTGCTTTAACTTCAATGGGATATGATATTTATTCTCTAATCCAAGAACAGTTGGGCATCAACCCGCGCATCGAAAAAATGGAAGCCCGGCTTCAAGAAATGTTATCACTTGAACACTGCCGTATTGTTCCAGGAGATGCCGATGATTCTCCTCAAGTCTTTGATGAGTTGGGGAAAGTTGTGCAGGAAATATTAAACAGTCAGCTGCCAGCCGGTGATCAAGCGATTACAGTGGGCGGTGGTTCAACCTTAGCAAAAATTTCCCATTCTTTTACACCTACACTTAGCATAAAACGTCAATTGACTTTTTATCCCAGCAGAGGCGGTGACTCTGACTCACTTCATGTTCAAGCGAATGCTGTGGCATCGATGCTGGCGCAAAATACACATACTAATTTTTCACCACTCTACCTGCCGGACCGAATATCTGAAACCGCTTCGAAGGTTTTACTTGATGATCCGGATATAAAGCGTAAAATAGATATGAGCCGTAATGCAGATGGGTTACTTTTCAGCATAGGCTCTGCAGATGTAATGGCACATAGAAGAGGTTTAACCTCCAATCAGACGGACTTTATTCAAAAAAATCAAGCTGTTGGTGAAGCTTTTGGTGTTTTTTTTGATAAAGAAGGCAGCCGAATCTTAACTCTTGATAGAATAGGCTTGAAGCTTGAAGATATCTATCGCTTTTCGTTATTATTAATAGTAGTCAGCGGAAAGAGTAAAGCAAATGCCACCAAAGCTTTTTTCAAAGGCTACCCCAACCGCGGTTGGTTAATCTGTGATGAAGCTTTAGCAACTAATGTTTTAAATGGGATTGACCCAATTAAAAAAAATCCTTAAGGGGGAAATTGTAATATGGCAACAAAAATCGCAATTAATGGTTTCGGAAGAATTGGTCGTCTTGCACTGCGTCGAATTTTAGAAAAAGGATCCGACTTAGAAGTAGTCGCTATCAATGACTTGACTGATAATGAAGATTTAGCTTACTTATTAAAATATGACACTGCTCAAGGACGTTTTCCTTATTCCGTAGAAGCAAAATCAGATGCTATTGTTGTAGATGGTAAAGAAATTAAAGCATTTGAAGAAAAAGACGCTGCTAATTTGCCTTGGGGTGATTTAGGAGTAGAATTCGTATTAGAGTGTACTGGTCATTATACTTCAGCAGAAAAAGCTCAAGCCCATATTGATGCGGGAGCCAAACGTGTCTTAATTTCTGCCCCTGCAAAATCTGCAGAAACCAAAATGATTGTTTTCGGGGTAAATCATGAAACCTTAGACAGTGACGATGTAATTGTATCAGCAGCTTCATGTACTACTAACTGTTTAGCACCCTTAGTGAATGCCTTACATCAAGAATTCGGGGTTAAGCATGCTTTAATGTCTACCATTCATGCTTATACAGCTACTCAACAATTACAAGATGCTCCTGGAGGACGTAAAAACAGAGCCGGTGCTGCAAATATTATTCCTGCTTCCACGGGTGCAGCTAAAGCAATTGGTAAAGTAATTCCTGAATTAAATGGAAAAATTGATGGTTCTGCCATGCGTGTTCCTACTATCACAGGATCAGTAGTAGAATTATATAGTAATTTAGAGAAAGAAGTAACCGCTGAGGAAGTAAATGAAGGAATTAAAAAATATGCTTCTGATGCTTTCCATTATGAAACGGATGAAGTGGTATCTTCTGACTTTATTGGTTACCCAGCAGGTTCAATTTTTGATGCTACTCAAACTAAAGTCATTGAGTCTAACGGTGGTCAATTGGTTAAAACTGTTGCCTGGTATGATAATGAGTATGGATTCACTTCCAATATGATTGACTTATTAGAATACTTTGTATCTTTAAATTAATAATATTACCCAGATTGGCGGGGAAGCAACGCGCTTCCTCGCGTTTTTTATAACTTTTTGGAGGATAACTATGAATAAAAAAACGATTAAAGATTTAAATTTAAAGCGCAAAACAGTTTTGGTCAGAGTTGATTTTAATGTCCCTATGCAAGATAAAAAGATAACCGACGATAATCGGATTGTGCAGGCATTAGAAACCATTAACTATTTAATTGAGCAAGAAACGAAAGTAGTCCTATTTTCACATTTAGGAAAAATTAAGACAGAAGAAGATAAAGAAAAGAACACTCTAAAACCAGTAGCAGAGCACTTGTCGCATCTATTAAAACAAGAAGTAGTTTTTTCAGCTGTTAGCTCTGGTACTGAACTGGAAGAAAAAGTAGCCAGTTTAGATTACGGGCAAGTTCTTTTGGTAGAAAATACCCGCTATGAAGATTTAGAAGGTAAAAAAGAATCAGGTAATGACCCGGAATTAGGCAAGTATTGGGCATCACTAGGAGATATTTTTATCAATGATGCCTTTGGTACCGCCCACCGTGCTCATGCCTCGAATGTAGGGATAGCCAGTCATTTAGATTCAGCCGTGGGCTTTTTAATCGAAAAAGAGCTGAAATATTTAGGTGAAGCGGTTGATGATCCACAAAGACCTTTTGTTGCAATCTTAGGTGGAGCTAAAGTATCGGATAAAATTAATGTTATCAAAAATTTACTCCCTAAAGCAGACCATGTCATCATTGGCGGTGGAATGGCTTATACTTTTTTAAAGGCACAAGGACATGAAGTTGGGAAATCATTAGTGGAAGAAGAACGTATCCCACTTGCTAAAGAATTATTAGAAGAAGCCAGCGATAAAATCGTTCTGCCAGTCGACACAGTAATTGCGGATGACTTCTCAAATGATGCCAGGATTAAAACAGTGGGTGTGGAAGATGTACCAGCGGATTGGCAAGGTCTAGATGTGGGACCAGAATCCGTCAAAGTTTATAAAGAAGTTTTATCAGGAGCAAAAACAGTCGTTTGGAACGGCCCAATGGGAGTCTTTGAAATGGAAAACTTTGCTAAAGGAACGAATGCCGTAGCAGAAATTTTAGCCAACCTGCAAGAAGCAAAAACTATTGTGGGTGGTGGTGATTCTGCTGCTGCTGTAGCACAGTTGGGTTATGAGGATAAGTTTACTCATATCTCTACCGGAGGTGGAGCTTCACTAGCTTATTTAGAAGGAGCAGAGCTGCCGGGAATTGAAGCAATTCAAAATAAATAAAAGATTAAAACATAAAATCTAAATACAAGGAAAAGGAGTGGTTATCAGTGAAACGTAAACCAATCATTGCTGCTAACTGGAAAATGAATAAGACACTTGAGGAAGCAAAGAGCTTCATGCAGGACATTAAAGGAAAAGTCCATAAAGCTCCAGAAGTGGAAGCTGTAGTAGCGAGCCCGGCACTTTTTCTTGAAACTTTAGTGGAACAGGCTAAAGGAACAGAAATTAAAATTGCAGCCCAAAACTGTTACTTTGAAGATGAGGGAGCTTTTACAGGGGAAATTTCGCCGAAAGCTTTAGCAGATTTAGGAGTAGATTACGTTATCATTGGACATTCAGAACGTCGTGAATATTTCCAAGAAACTAATGAAGATATTAATAAAAAAGCTCATGCAATTTATCGTCATGGTATGCTTCCAATTATTTGCTGCGGCGAATCTTTAGAACAATATGAAGCAGGAGAAACAACAGAATTTGTAGCCAGTCAAATAAAAGCAGCCCTTCAAGGTCTTGAAGAAGAACAAATTGAACAAGCAGTCGTCGCTTATGAACCTATCTGGGCGATCGGAACAGGTAAAACTGCCTCTGCAGCGGAAGCCAATGAAACGATAAAAGGCATTCGCGACGCGATCGCTAATATGACTTCTCAAGCTGTTGCGGAGAAAGTTAGAATTCAATATGGCGGTTCTGTTAAACCAGATAATATTCATGTTTTTATGGAAGAAAGTGATATTGATGGTGCTTTAGTTGGCGGTGCAAGCTTGGAAGCTGATTCATTTTTAGCATTATTGGAAGGGGCTAATTAAGGAATGGGTAAAGCACCCGTAGCTTTAATTATTTTAGATGGGTTTGCTCTTCGTGAAGAAAGTTATGGTAATGCCGTCAAAGCCGCTCATAAGCCGAATTTTGACCGGTATTGGCACCACTTTCCTCATGCACAGCTGCAGGCCGAGGGTGAAAATGTTGGTCTGCCGGCGGGACAAATGGGAAACTCAGAAGTAGGGCATATGAATATTGGAGCCGGCCGAATCGTTTATCAATCTCTTTCCAGAATTAATCGCTCAATTGATGATCAATCTATTTTTTCAATTCCAGAATTGGTCCAAGCAGTTAAACGTGCGAAAGAAAATAATAAAGCGCTCCATTTACTCGGACTTCTTTCAGACGGCGGTGTTCACTCCCATATGAAACATCTTTTTGCCTTGATCCAGTTAGCCAAAATGTATGGATTAGAAAAAGTATATATACATGCTTTTCTTGATGGAAGAGATGTGGGGCAAAGCAGTGCACTGAGCTATATTAAAGAAACCCAAAACTTTCTAACTGAGATAGGAATAGGGAAAATTGCTTCTGTTTCGGGACGTTACTATGCAATGGACCGGGATAAGCGTTGGGAGCGGGTGGAAAAAGCCTACCAGGCCATTGTAAAAGGGCAAGCACCGTCCTATCCAAGCGCTGAATCAGGAGTCCAGGCTTCTTATAACAGGGAAGTTTTTGATGAATTTGTCGAGCCTTTTATAATTGAAACTGAAACACAGCCAGCTGTAACAGTAGAAGATGGCGATTCTATTATTTTCTTTAATTTTCGTCCGGACCGCGCCATCCAATTAAGTTCTGCTTTAACCAATCCTGCTTTCGAAGGTTTTGAAATTAAAGAAAGACTGAAAGATTTATATTTCGTATCCTTTACGGAATACTCAACTGAAGTTTTAGGAGATATTGCTTATAAAAAAGAAGATTTAGTGAATACCATAGGTGAAGTAATTTCTAAGACTGGGAAAAGTCAGTTAAGAATAGCAGAAACTGAAAAATATCCCCATGTCACTTTCTTTATGTCCGGCGGACGTCATGATGTTTTTCCAGGAGAAGAGCGGATTTTAATTCCTTCCCCCCAGGTTGCCACTTATGATTTAAAACCGGAAATGTCAGCTTATGAAGTAAAAGAAGCTTTATTAGATAAGTTAAATGAAGATACTGTGGACGCTGTTATTTTGAACTTTGCCAATCCTGATATGGTCGGTCATTCAGGCAAGTTAGAACCGACTATTAAAGCGATTGAAGCGGTTGATGAGTGTTTAGGAGAAATTGTGGATTTAATTCTCAAAAAAAATGGAGTGGCCATTATAACTGCAGATCATGGTAATTCTGATGAAGTGATTACTTTAGAAGGGAATCCAATGACCGCTCATACAACTAATCCAGTGCCTGTCATTGTGACGCGTAACGGGATTGAGTTACGCAGCGATGGTATTTTATCTGACCTGGCCCCAACAATGTTAGAGTTACTAAATATAAGCCAGCCGGAAGAGATGACCAGCAAAAGTTTAATCAAGCATCCACAAGCCTAGCAAGAATAAAAAACTATATTCTTGAAATAATTTAAGTTTAAACATTAAATAGAGGAGCGGAAAAAATTATGCCATTTATTACAGACGTTTATGCTCGTGAAGTCTTAGATTCCCGAGGCAATCCAACAATAGAAGTAGAAGTTTATACAGAAAGCGGCGCTTTTGGACGCGGAATGGTTCCATCAGGAGCATCAACAGGTGAACATGAAGCAGTTGAACTACGTGATGGTGACGAGAATCGTTATCTAGGTAAAGGTGTATCCAAAGCAGTTGATAATGTTAATAACCTTATTTCTGAAGCAATTATTGGATATGATGTTATTTCACAACAAGCTATTGACCAGATAATGATCGAATTAGACGGGACAGCTAACAAAGGCAGATTAGGAGCCAATGCTATTTTAGGTGTGTCGATTGCAGTGGCACGTGCAGCTGCAGATTTCCTGAATATTCCTCTTTATCAGTATTTGGGAGGATTTAATACGAAAGTATTACCGACTCCTATGATGAATATCATCAATGGTGGTTCACACTCTGACGCTCCCATTGCCTTCCAGGAGTTCATGATTATGCCGGTAGGGGCAGAAACCTTTAAAGAAGCTTTACGCTGGGGTGCGGAAGTATTCCATGCCTTAAAAGCAATCCTAAAAGAACGCGGCTTAGAAACATCGGTCGGGGATGAAGGCGGATTTGCACCGCGCTTTGAAAACACAGAAGATGGTGTGGAAACAATCATTAAAGCGATTGAAAAAGCAGGTTATAAAGCAGGCGAAGATATCGTATTAGCTTTTGATTGTGCCGCATCAGAATTTTACGAAGATGGTATCTATAACTATGCGATGTTTGAAGGAGAAGGTGGCGCAAAACGTTCTGTGGAAGAACAAGTTGACTATCTGGAAGAATTGGTAAATAAATACCCAATTGTATCTATTGAAGACGGTATGGATGAAAACGACTGGGATGGTTGGAAACTATTAACTGAACGTATTGGCGACAAAGTTCAGTTAGTGGGAGATGATTTATTTGTAACCAACACTGAAATTCTGAAACGCGGAATTGATAACCATATTACTAATTCCATTTTAATTAAAGTGAACCAAATTGGTACTTTAACTGAAACCTTCGATGCTATCGAAATGGCTAAACGGGCAGGCTTTACAGCTGTAATTTCGCATCGCTCCGGTGAAACTGAAGATTCGACGATTGCCGACATTGCAGTAGCAACTAATGCAGGACAAATCAAAACTGGATCCTTAAGCCGTACTGACCGCATTGCTAAATACAATCAATTGTTAAGAATTGAAGATGAGTTGGGAGAATTAGCTCAGTATCATGGCTTAGAAGCTTTATATAATATCAATAAATAAAAGTTTTATCTTCTTAAATGAGTCAGGCTGCTTGAAATAAGTACCTGGCTCATTTTTTTATCATTTGAGTTGAGTAATGATTGTAGCTAAATTAAAGATTTGCTATGCTTAAACCATGTTTTTATAAGGGAAATAAATCAGTTTTATGTTATTTTTCTCACTACAAAAGAAGGATGGTTATGTATATGTTTTTAGCTTGGAAAGAAATAGAATATTTTAAAACACGTTATGCTTTGGTGATTGGTATTTTGATTTTAGTTAGTTTTTTAGTTTTTTTTCTAACCGGATTGGCTTTTGGTCTATCGCAGGATAATCGGATTGCTATTGACGGCTGGGAAGCGGAGGCTATTGTACTAACGAACGAATCAAATACCGATCTAAATCAATCATCATTCCCGCTGGGCGCTAGAGATGATATTACTGGGGATGAAATAGCTGATTTAGCGGTTGCTCCTGTCGTACTCAACTCTACCCCTGGAGAAACTGAAGAAGATACAGAAGATGTTTCTGAAGTGATTGAAGAAGTTGAGGATAATACTATATCAGCAGTTGTTTTTGGAATTGATTCTGAAGAATTTATTATGCCTGAAGTGATTGAAGGTGAGGCATTTGAAGAGGATTTTGAAGTTATAGCCGATATTAGTCTTCAAGAAGAGTATGACATCCAAATAGGAGATGAATTGTCTGTAGCAGGTGATGAAGATGATGAAACAATCTTTAAAATTAAAGGTTTTACCGAAAATGCTAAATATAATGTCCAGCCTGTGCTGTATACTTCTATACCGACTGCCCAGGAAGTCCGCTATGGAGAAGCTGATGATTCTGAAGATGGTTTAATCAGCGCTTTTATAGTCCGAGACAGTAGTATAGATGATATCCAAGTAGATAATACAGATTTATCTGTTTTTAGTATGAGTGCTTTTATTCAAGAACTACCCGGCTATATGGCCCAACTATTAACTTTTGGTTTAATGATTATCTTTTTAATTGTAATAGCAGCCATTATTATAGGAATTTTTATGTATGTTTTAACGGTGCAGAAAAAGTCAATGTTTGGTGTCATGAAAGCTCAAGGTATTTCTACAGGATATATTGGGAAATATGTGGTCATTCAAACTTTCCTTTTATCATTAATCGGGGTGGCAACCGGTTTGCTTTTAACTTTAGGAGCCAGTTATGCTTTACCAAGCACTGTGCCATTTTTCATTAATTGGCTATTCATGGGTATTATATCAGTATTAATTTTAATTTTTGCAGTGTTGGGATCGACATTCTCAGTTATTAAAGTAGCGAAAATCGATCCACTTGAAGCGATCGGTTAGGAGGAAGATAGTATGGCAAAAGCAATTGAAGTAATAGGAGCAATGAAAGAATTTCAAGACGGCAGTAAAAAAATAAAAGCTCTTAAAGAAACGGATTTTTCAGTGGAAGAAGGAGAGTTTAGTGCTATTATCGGTCCTTCAGGCTCCGGCAAGAGTACACTCTTAACAATTATTGGAGGATTGCAGAGTCCTACAGAAGGGGAAGTAAAGATAAAAGATCAACCTTTCAGTGAAGTGAGTGATAAAGAGCGCAGTCAAATGCGTTTTAAAGAAATCGGTTTTATCTTACAAGCTTCAAATTTAATTCCTTTTTTAAGAGTCGAAGATCAGTTAAGGCTGGTTAGTAAAGTGGACGGCAGTGAGTATAATAAAGAACGTGTTGACATGTTGCTTGAAAAATTGGGAATAGAAGATTTACGTAAAAAGTATCCCAGCGAGTTATCAGGCGGAGAAAAACAAAGGGTAGCAATTGTTCGAGCTTTGTATCACGAACCCTCTGTTATATTAGCGGATGAACCAACAGCCAGTTTAGATTCAGAACGTGCTTTTGAAGTAGTTGAAATACTCGCTGAACTATCAAAAAGTGAAAAAACCGCCACTATTATGGTAACTCATGATCAAAGATTGATTAATAAATGTGACAAGGTCTATGTCATGGAAGACGGCGAACTAAAACTCGATAAAGAAAACTAAAAAACCATTCCAGCCGTCCGCTTTCAATTCAGCGGGCAGCTGGAATGGTTTTAAAATTTATCTGCTATTCAAGGGGAATGGTGATTTCTTCTGAGCGTCCTGTCGGGCTGGCATAAGGATCAACTCGAATGTAGAGAGCTGATAAATCATCGAATAAATCAGCCATCTCTGACTCCTGTTCTGAATTTTCTTCTGACTCAGATTCTATCTCGCTATCTATTTCCCCCATCATCATAGGGCCGCTACCCATGCCCATCTCACCTTCATAATTAAAATAAGGAGTCTGACGAGATAAGCCAATGACTAAAGGAATAGTTGCTCCACTTTT
The DNA here is from genome assembly GCA_964471435.1 of uncultured Facklamia sp. GTDB lineage: Bacteria > Bacillota > Bacilli > Lactobacillales > Aerococcaceae > Facklamia. The sequence goes on along the minus strand of CAYYGA010000001.1, from coordinate 49,146 downwards.
AATTTTTACTTGATAATTTAAAGGACGCCTACCTTCTACTTCGGGTAAATCAAAATTTTCAAACCACAACTGATTGATACTCGTTTCATCTTCTTGGAAAAAGGATAGCATCCACAAATCTGACAGCACCTCTAAAGCACCTTTAGAATCATTAGTATAGTCTAAATCTAGTAATAAAAGATTCTCATAGACTCGGGGATTGGAAAAAGCAAAGGTGGCATTATTTGTTTCTATAATATAAACACCCTCTTGATTTGCTTTTAATTCTTTTAATGCTGCCTTTTTCTCCTTTAAAGTGGCAGTTAAGTCTGAAATTTCTGTTTCCAAGGAAGTAATTTCATCGGTCTGGGCAAAAACAGAAGTTACTGGCAACAAAATAGATAAAGTCATCAAAATGGTAAATAAAGATAATAGTTTACGCCTCATTGAAGTATCTCCTTTTTAGTATAAAAGTTCATCCGGCTCACTCATAATTTATAGGTTAATCTCAAACAGTTTTTTATTAATAGGATGCGCTTGAAATTAAAACTGATCTTAAGAAAAGTGGCGGCTTTATTGAATCTCCTCCATTAGATCATAGATAAAAGCATCGTCTACTTCATTCCAATTTTCAAATTCTGTTTGAATATCAATGTAGAAAGCAAATCGCTCTCCTTGGGTGTAGAAAGAGAGATGGAGAAAATTGAGTAATAAATCATCTTTATTGAAAGTAAATAAAGCGTGTTTTTCCAACTCAGATTGGTCTATACCGGTAATACTAATATCATACTCCTCTTGGAAAAGTCCCATTAAATCTATATCATCAGTGGTTAAGTGAAGAATATAGTTTTCATTGGTTTCCAACAGCTCTAAATTTTCTTCCATGCTATTAATAATGTTCAGCAAAAAGAAATAATCAGGATAAGCGGAGTAGGTATCGACTTCCATGTTTTGAGTTAAATTATCCCACTCAGTTGTCTCACTAGTACGTGAGTATAGATTTTTCTGATCGCCCGGTACCATTAATATTTCCTGCTTTTCTTCCACTCCTTCATTTATTGAAGTGGTTCTTAAATGCCCGAACTCAATGTTTTGATTGGCATCGTAAAAAATATTGAATAAAGCATCGACTATTGACTGACTTTCGTATGACCCATCAATAATTTCAATTGACATATCAACTTTATATTCAACAGCTTCCACTGAAGCATTGGCATCTAGAATCTGGTTCAGGAACTGACTGCGTGAGAGAGAACTTTGAGCAGCATCTTCTAAAAGAATAGAACTCTTTTCATGATTTTCCGGATAACTATCTAAATGATATTCCTGTGCTGCAATAGATAAGATAGGAGAGAAGAAGAGACTTAACATACTAAGCAAACTTACTATTTGTAATCTCATGAAAAACACCCCTTCCGTAGTTACTTTAATTATACGAAAAAACCGCTTGCATTACTATTAATTACTATAGATTACAAAAAAATAAAAATAGCCTATAATTCAATCAGGTTATGTGATAAAATGAACTAGTAAGGTGGGAGAACTTCCTGAGAAATTTATGGATATTTCCCTACAAAAAATACTGTTAAACTAATGCTAATAAGCTATTAAAGGGAGATACTCACCAGCCAAATTAACGACAGCTTATTGGAAATGTCTTAAAAAATTTTAAAATATAAAAAGACTAAAAGGAGAGTTAAATGGAAAAAATGCCTCAGTGCCCTCAATGTCAAAGTGATTATGTCTATTCAGATGGTAATAATTTATTGATTTGTCCTGAATGCGGCTTTGAATTTACTGCCCAAGAACATGAAGCAGCCCAAGAAGCCAAAATAATACGGGATGTAAATGGAAATCCAATTGATGATGGGGATACTTTAACTGTTACTCAGGATATCAAAGTGGATGGAAGTAAAGTAATCAAACAAGGTGCTAAAGCCAAAAATATTCGTATTTTAGATGTTCCGATTAATGGACATGAATTAGAATGCAGTATTGATGGCTTTGGAAGAATTTATATTAAAGCTATGTATGTAAAAAAGTAAGGTTTTATGCCACACTTTAATTCTTTTATGCTATACTAATCTAGATAGACCAAGTGTAAGGGGGATTTATTTTGTACAATGCTTTAGTAATTGCATTAATAGTTGTATCTTTATTAATTATATTATTTGTTATTATGCAGCCATCGAAAAGTAATGCTGCTTCAACCTTAACTGGCGGCGGTGATGATGGGACGGTTAAACAAAAAGCACGTGGCTTTGAAGCCTTTTTAATACGTTTCACTACAATATTGGGTGTATTGTTTTTTGTCATAGCCTTAGCTTTGGCATACCTGTCTGCTCAGTAAAAAGATGTAAACAAGAAGTCAGAAATGACTTCTTTTTTTATTTTAAGGCGCTAACTTTTAAATTCACTATAAAATAAGATACAATAGATAAAAGAGAGAAAAGGAGTGAGTAAATGACTCAACCGTCTGACCAAGCTGTATTTTTATCATCAGAAGAAAAAAATATTGGTGTAATCTTATTCCATGCTTATACTGGTTCAACGCGTGATGTTAATTTCCTCGCCCAAAAATTGAACCGTGAAGGCTATGCAGTTCTGGCCCCCTTATTTTCCGGTCATGATACAGATGATATAAAAAATGTCTTAAATTCTTCACCGGTTGATTGGCGTCAAGAAGCCTATACAGCCTACCAATGGATGGAAAAACAGCAGTTTGACCATTTGTTAGTCTTCGGCTTATCGATGGGAGGAATTATGGCAGCTGACTTAATTACCCGAGAGGACACCCATATCAGCGGAGGAGGAAGTATTAATTCCCCCATTATTACAAAAGAAAAAACGGATATATCAAAAGCTTTTATGAATTTAGGAAAAAAGCTGGCGAAAAAGCGCAAAGAGCTGGATGAATTTAAAGCAGAATCCAACTCACTTTTAGACCGGCACTGGCAGCAAATGAGTGAGCTGGAAAAAATTAAACAAGACATTGAAGAGCGGCTGGAGGAGGTAGAGATACCTTTTTATATCGCTCAATCTGGAAAAGATGAATTGATTGATCCGGAAGATGCTTATTTATTGCAAAATAAGCTGACGAATGCACGAATCGATTTCCATTTCTTTCCGGAGAATACACACACACTACCAACGAATCGTGACCGAAAAGCTTTTGAACAATCTATTGTAGATTTTATTAAACAAGTAACCCATCCTTATTAAAAATAGAAGGAGTGAAAAAAATGGCCCTTTCTAAATTAGAAAGAAATATAATTGAGTACCTTCAAAAAAACACTGAAGAAAGCTACGATGTTGATCAATTAGCTCAACATTTTAATTATAAAGGATCAAAAAATTATAAAAGGTTAATTAAAGCTTTAGCTTTTCTAGAACGCATTGGAGAAATTCAGTTGACTTCAGAGGGAAGGTTTAGAGCTTTTCAACCGCTTGATCAAGTTAAAGGAACCTACCGGGCAAATGAAAAAGGATTTGGATTTATTAGTCATGCCGAGAATGAACCGGATTTATTTGTTCCCCGAGGGAAAAATGCCGGGGCAATGGAAGGTGACACAGTCATCGCAAGAGTTATTAAAGCAGTTGATCCCTCTACAGGCAAAGGATCAGAAGCGCAGGTGGTTGAAATTGAAGACCGGCATTCTTCTCAATTAGTAGGTGAGTTTCATGCCTATAATCAAGAGGAGCGGGAAGGTAGCGGTTATCTGGGATATATTATTCCTCAGGGAGAGTTTTCAGATGCCGTGCGAGTATATGTTAGACCGGATGGCATTCATCCAGCAGATCATACCATCTGTATTGTAAAAATTACCGCTTACCCTGATCAACAAACTCCCAATGAAATGGTAGGAATTGTGGCTAAAGAAATTGGTCATGTAGATGCTCCGGGTGTGGATATCTTAGCGATTTTGTATCAGTTCAACATTCCAACCGAATTTCCGGAACCAGTGATTGACGAAGCTGAAAAAATCGAGCAGACGGTAGATCCCGAAGCCATTAAAGGGCGGGTTGATTTAAGAGAGGAATTAATTATTACAATCGATGGCGCTGATGCTAAAGATTTAGATGATGCAATTTCCCTCACTAAATTATCCGATGAAGAGTACCAGCTAGGTGTTCATATAGCCGATGTTACCCATTATGTAAAAGAGGGCTCTGCCATTGATCAAGAAGCTTTCTCTCGCGGAACCTCAGTCTATTTAACCGATCGGGTGGTGCCGATGCTGCCACAACGATTATCGAATGGGATATGTTCTTTACATCCCCACGAAGACCGCTTAACTTTATCCTGCGAGATGATTATTGATGGAAGAGGACAGGTTAAAAAGCATCGAATCTTTAAAAGTGTAATTCATTCCTCTTACCGTATGACTTATACAGATGTGAACGCAATATTGGACGGCGATGAAGCCTTAAGGGAAGAATATGCAGAGATAACCCCCATGTTAGACGATATGGCGGAACTTCATGAGATTCTACATAAAATGAGACAACATCGCGGTGCCTTGGATTTCGATGCTCCTGAAGCTAAAATAATTGTAGACGACGAAGGTCATCCATTAGACATAGAACTCAGAGAACGTTATGTTGGTGAACGTTTAATCGAATCCTTTATGTTAGCTGCCAACGAAACAGTTGCAAGGACTTATGATGAAAAAGACTATCCTTTTATTTACCGGATACACGAACAGCCCGATGAGGGAAAAATGGATCGCTTCGCTGAATTTTTAACTAATTTCGGGATTATTTTAAGAGGAAAGACAGAGAGTATTTCACCAAAGCAGCTGCAACAGGCATTACAAGAAGTTAAAGGTAAAGATATGGAGCAGGTAGTTTCAACTATGATGTTGCGCTCCATGCAACAGGCAAAATATTCAGAAGACCCCAGCGGCCATTATGGCTTAGCTGCGCAGGACTATACTCACTTCACTTCACCGATACGTCGTTATCCTGATTTAACTGTCCATCGGCTTATCTCGCAATATTTAGATGGTAAACCGAGTGTGAAAGAACTCAGCCAATGGGAAGAAAGACTTCCTGATATCGCCAATCACTCATCCAAAATGGAGCGACGGGCGGTGGATGCGGAAAGAGAAACTGATGCATTGAAGAAGGCTGAATATATGGCAGATAAGATTGGTGAAACTTTTAAAGGGAAAATTGCTTCAGTTACTTCCTTTGGAATCTTTGTTGCTTTACCTAACACAGTAGAGGGCTTAGTTCAGCTGACCAGCTTAAAAGATGACTACTATCATTTCCACCCTCAACAGCTGCTCTTAATCGGGGAGCGGACCAATCGGGTATTTAGAATTGGGCAGGAAGTTGAAGTTGAATTAGTAAGCGTTGATATCGCAGACCGGGAGATAGACTTTGTCATCATAGACAGTGAACCTGTTGAAGGAATCGACGTAGATGCGATTCGTCAACGGAATCCGCAAAAACCAAATAGAAACTCCCGTCGCTCATCCAACAGAGGTTCTAACAACAAAAGTTCTGCTTCAAAAGGCAGAGACAAAAACAAAAATCGACAAGATTCAGGGAAAAAAAGAAGGCGTAAGCGGTAAAGTATCTTTCCCTAATCTTAGAATGGAGGGAAAGTATGGCTAAACCAATTGTCAAAGATAAACCATTGGCTCAAAATCGTAAAGCCAGACACGATTATCATATTTTAGAAACAGTTGAAGCTGGCTTAGTATTAAAAGGAACGGAAATTAAATCAATTCGTGCAGGAAAAATGAACCTGCAAGATGGCTTCATCTCCTTTTCTAATGGCGAAGCATGGTTAAAAAATGTACATATCAGTCCTTATGAACATGGAAATATATTTAACCACGATCCAATTAGAGATCGTAAATTATTACTTCATAAAAAAGAAATAACCAGATTGAGTCAAGAAGTTAGACAAAAAGGGGTAACAATCGTCCCTTTAAAAGTATACTTGGTTAGAGGACGTGCAAAAGTTTTAATCGGCTTGGCCAAAGGTAAAAACCTTTATGATAAACGCCATTCCTTAAAGGAACAACAAGCTAAGCGTGATATTGATCGAGCATTAAAAGACAACTATTAAATCAATAGATAGATTCAAAAGACCTAATGATAGAAGCCGGATAGTTATGGCTCTATCATTAGGTTTTTTGACAACTATAAGATCCGGTTTTGTCATCAAGTTCTTATTTCATCTTTTTAAAATATATCCTTCCCATTGAAGTAAATACTGTCCTTGAGGTAAAGGATAAGAGATTGAACGATTGAGAGTGTTCATTTCAATTTCAGAATCCATTATATATTGACTGTTAGTTTGATAAAGAGTGGTCTTCCCGGTATTGAAAATAAACTCTACTGCAATGTCTTGATACGCATCAAAGCTCCAATTATATAATTTTCGATGGGTCGTGTTTTTCACCAGTTCATAATCAGCTTGAAAGAATATATCTAACAATTCATCAAGCATGAATGGAAAAGGGTTGGGATTAACTTGCTCCAAAAATAAAAAATCTTGGGGAAAGAGTTTGCTGGATAAAAGACCGGAAAAGTAAAGGTCCGGATGATTTTTAAGAAACTTGAATAAATTCTTATCCAAATAGACTTTAATCTTGTAAACCAAAATCCTTTCTTCCTCTTCATTGAGCGAAATGTCCAGCCAGCCATATTGAGGTAAAACTAATTCTTTATCGCTGGAAGATTTAATCATAAAGTTTTGAATGTCTAAATTGTGTTCTTGAAAGTCTATAAGTTGCTGATATATATGACGTGAAAAATTATTTGTCAGCTCTTGCGGCCTGGTTAAATCAAGTTGATCCTTTACAAGGATTTGTTGAATTTCGGCTTGATAATAGGCAGTCATCTGCTGCAGTCGCTGCAGTTGGTTTTTTTGTAAATGCAATAATCCCCAATAACTTAGTTGACTGATTAACATAAAACTCAGAGTTAAGGGTAAAATAAGAGCTTTTTTATGTTTCTTCTTATTGCTGTATTTTTTCATCCTATCACCTATTAGCCAGACTAGTCAGGCAGACTGACTTTAAAACTGCCGTAAAAGATTTGACCTTCATTCATTTCAACTAGAAGATTTAAAAAAGTCCCGTTAAGATTAATCTGCCAATCTTTGACTCCATATAAGTAAGGGTGATGACCCGGCCTGCGGTAGATTTTTTGATTGTGTAAAATAATCTGAAAAGAAAGTCCTTCACCTTGTCGTTCAGCTAAATTAATATCTTTAGCTGAAACTGAGTTGATGGTGAATTGATCTAATTCCCTCTGAAATAAAATGGTGAAGTTCTGCCATTCTAAAGTTCGGTCACTTTTTTTTACTAAATTTAAACGATTAAAGCTTTGGACACTCATCATTAAGGCATGCATAATTAAAGAAAAAATCATTAAAGTTAAAAGACTTTCCAACAGAGTAAAACCTTTTTTCTTGAATGGATTTTGAAAAGTAAGGTTTTTAATGAAAGACAGCTTCAATTTCAACGACTAACTCACTCCCGTCAGAAAAAGAAATAAAGCATTGGTAATCTTGATAAGAAAAGGAATTAATTTGGTATTCTTGAATGGAATTGAGAATATTGATTGTATCTTCTACAGCCGTCCAACCTTCTTCTTTGTTTTCAAACTCCAAGGCCAGTTGAATCAACTGATAAAAATTCTGCCATTTTAGTGTTTCTTCCTGCTTTTGCTGAAAATGCTGCAGCTGGTGAATGTAGCCGGGGATATAAAGACTCAACATCCAGGAGAAGACCACCAGACCAATGAGTGCTTCAAGTAAAGTAAATCCTCTTTTATTATTTGAATTCAAAGCGTCCACTTCCCAGTTGAAATACCAGTTGAATTCTACTGCCTGCTTGATCTTGAAACATCACCGTTTTAAAGTTATTTACTCGGCCCCAGGAATTGTAGTAGAAATTGTGCTGAGTCAGCACCTGCCAATCAGCCGGAGGATTTATTGTGAGATAAACCCTGCTGGATTGATGGTTATAAAACTGGATGGGTTTGAAAGGGGTAAAGATCACACTAATTTGTCCCTGCTCAATTAAAGCTTTTTCCTGAGCTGAGTAGAGTTGACTGGTTAAATAATCTTGAAACTGTTTCAATTCGATTGATTGAGAAATTCTTTGGGTCGGAAGATAAGAAAATAAGGAAATCATTAGGGCCGTCACCATTAACACCAAGAGGGCTTCCATAAGAGTGAAAGCCCTGTTTTTATTGAGGGAAAGTTTCTTTTGTCCCCTCTTGTTTCTATGGAATATCAATTATACCGCCTTGAAAATATTTTAAAGCTTCGTCCATCTGTTTTTCAGTAATATAGCCGCTGGAGTGCAGGAGAGTGACAGTCACAGGCTCCTCAGCAGGTCCTTCAACTAAACGATAAGTCTCGGCCTGGGTAATGATTATTTCGGTAATGTTTTCTTTTGCCTGTTCATCGATCCGGCTTCGCTGCCCGGCCACATTAGGAATAATAATTGCCATCAGTAAAGCTACCACTACTAAAACCACCAGCATTTCTATCAAAGTAAAGCCGCTTTTAAAACGTTTGTTTTTTATTATCTGTTTATATTTATTTATCATGTAAATTCTCCTTTAAATTTCCATTGTCAACATAGGTAACATCATAACCAAATACATGGCCATCACTAAAAGTGCTATTAAAATAAAGAGCAGGGGTTGGATATAAGTAATCTTTTTATTAATTGATTCCAGTAAATCAGCAAACGTTTTAGATGCATACAGCCGGCACTTATGAGCAGTTTGATTAGTCAGTTCTCCTTGGTAAATTACCACCGGCAGCACAGAAGTAAAGATATCCAAATCTTCAATCGTCTCCTGTAAAGCAGTTCCTTGTAAAAAGTTATTTTTCAGCGCCTGCGCCAGTTCAGTAAAAAAAGGATCAATAGGGTATGTAATCCATAATTCAATTGTCTGTTGAATAGAAAAACCACTGTTAAAAAAATATCCTAACTCTTTGGCTAAACGATAAGAACAATACTGACGTACAATCTTTTTTAAAAAAGGAACTTTAACTAAAAGTTGGAATCTCTTTAATTCAGACAGACGCATCAAATAAAAATCAACAAGGAGATAAACTACTAAAAAACCACCGACCAAAAATAAAGTTATTTGAGGTAAAAATGTGAAGAAAAGAATTAACAAACGGGCAGTAACATTTTCTTGAAAGGTTTCTTCAGAAATAAAGGTCATGATTTGCGGCAGCATAAAAGACCGCATACCAAAAAGAAGAGCAATCAGGAAACTACTTAATAAAATGGGATAAATTAAGGCTTTAGCCAGCTGCTTACGATAATCAGCCAGCAGCGCAAGATGGTCTGAGATTTCCAGTAATGTTTCTGCGAATCGGCCCTGTCTTTGAGCAAAAAATATCTGGGCCGTAATTTGAGCAGAAAATCCTAAATCTTCTAAGGAAAGCTCAAAGTTTTGCCCCCTCGACAAATTATCTATTACCAATTGGAGGGCTGAATGCTGTTTAGGTAAAAGTAATTTCATAAACTGCAGGCTTTGATTAATTGAAAACCCTTCGGTCAACATTTCAGATAATGTTTTAAAGAAAAAAGCCTGCAGGGTAACTGGTATTTTATAAGGTGTCCCCTTAAATAATTTCAAAATGCCGGTAGTTTTTACTGTCGATGAATCCATATGCCCAGGCCTTTCTCAACTTATGATTTAAACTATAACCCGCCAACTCAATCTGAAATTGATTAAAGCTGTCATGCTGAAAAAGGAGTTTTAAATTGTCGCTTTCTAATAATTCGAAGATGGCAGCTCGTTTAAAATGTTTTGGAATATGACTACATTCGATGGATCCGCTTGTATGGCAGATATTGCAATAGCAGGGGACTAATCTTTGTGATATGACCCCGATTAATGTTTGTTTCAACTGCTCATAACTTATGTTGAGTTCCTGTAGACGGGCGATGACGCCGGCAGTATCCCGTGCATGTATGGTAGCTATCATCAGATGACCGGTAAGAGCACCGCGGATAGTCATACGGGCCGTTTCTTCATCGCGTATTTCTCCGATAAATAAAATGTCTGGATGATGCCGTAAGGCAGATTTAATCAGTAAATCATAATTGATATTGGCTTTTTCATTGACCTGTGTTTGTAAGAAGGCCGGCTCATGAATTTCTACCGGATCTTCCATTGTAATGACTTGAATAGCTTCTTCGACTGCCCGTTCACGTAATAACTGATAGATGGTGGTTGTTTTCCCTGAGCCAACTGGCCCGGAAAATAAAACCAAGCCACTTTTACGTTGGATAAGCTGCCGCATGATAGTGAGATCCTGGGGAAAATAAGTATTAATAAGCGTCGACTGATTATGCTGACTGAAAATGACCCGGATAACCAGGGACTCTAATAAATTGACATTAGTAATAGTAGAGAATCGAAGTTCTACCTGCAGGTTTTCCTCACCAGCTTTTGAAGAATAGTTAAACTCACAAGCTCCGGATTGAGGACGTCTTTTTTCTCCAACGTCCATATCCGCCAAAAACTTGAAATAGGAAATAAGACGTTTGCCCCAACTTAAGTCTTTCACACCCCATTCTATTAAATAACCATTTGAGCGAAAGTGGACAGAGTAATTATGCTCGGAAGGCATAATATGAATATCTGAGATATTTTGTTTAACAGCTTGTGAAATGAGAATCTTAGCTTCGTTTTCTATCATAGAATCACCTTTTTTGACTAGTCTAGTAATAAATACACTTTATTTTAGAAAATAGGTTCTTTTAATTCCTCTTAGGTTGTTAAAACCGCTTCACCTATACTTGAAAAATAAAGTATGTTAAAATAAATTAACCGCGAGTAGGTAAAACTCAGCATCCAGTTCAACCCAAAAATTAAAGGAGTGTAAGAAAATGATTTTTAAAATTTTATATCAAGAAAGCGATTCTCAAGTACCAAGAAGAGAAAATACTCAATCAATCTATGTGGAAGCAGAAAACCGTGTAGAGGCAATCGATAAATTAACTAAAAATACACCATACAATATAGAATATGTGCAGGAATTAGATGAGGCACATTTAGAATATGAAAGGGAAAACAACCCCGATTTCGAGGTTGTTGATTTTTAATTATGGCAGTTAATGTAAAAAATAATGAAGTAGGAATTTTCGCCTTAGGAGGGCTGAATGAAGTTGGCAAGAACATGTATGGTGTCCAATTTCAAGATGAAATTATTCTGCTGGACAGTGGGATAATGTTTCCTGAAGATGAACTATTAGGAATCGATTATGTTATTCCTGATTACCAATACCTACTTCAAAATAGACATAAAATAAAAGCTTTGGTCATCTCACATGGTCATGAAGATCATATTGGTGGGATACCTTTTCTATTACAACAAATAAATGTTCCAATTTATGCGGGAAGATGGGCTGCAGCTTTAATTCGGAATAAACTTCAAGAACGCGGTTTGCTGCGGGATGCTGAAATACATGAGATTAATGAAGATTCAGTCATTCGGTTCCGTAAGACAAGTGTCAGTTTTTATTTGACGACACACTCGATACCTGAAGCCTATGGAGTGGTAGTAAAAACACCTCCAGGCAATATCGTTTTTACAGGAGATTATAAATTTGACTTTACGCCGGTGGGAGAGCCGGCAGATTTACACCGGATGGCAAAAATAGGGGACGAAGGAGTATTGGTGCTCTTAGGGGATTCTACCAACGCTGAAATTCCAACCTTCACCAAATCGGAAAAAGTGGTCGGTCAGTCTATTCATAATATTATTCAAAAAGAAGAAGGCCGGATTATATTTGCGACCTTTGCTTCGAATATCTCACGCTTACAGCAGGCGGTTGAGACTGCCCGTAGAACTGGCAGGAAAGTTGCTGTTTTCGGACGTTCAATGGAGTCTTCTATCCGGACTGGACGGGAATTAGGTTATATTGATGATCAAGGTGAGGAAGTATTTATTGATGCTAAAGACATCAACCGCTATCCGGCGAATGAAATCTTAATTCTTTGTACCGGTTCACAAGGAGAACCAATGGCAGCTTTAAGCCGTATTGCGAATGGAACCCACCGTCAGATAAGCTTGCAACCTGATGATACAGTGATCTTTTCCAGCTCGCCTATTCCGGGAAATACAATGAGCGTCAATCGGGTAATCAATCAATTATCTGAACAAGGAGCCAAAGTAATTCATGGCAAACTCAATAATATTCATACTTCCGGCCACGGCGGACAGCAGGAACAACTGTTGATGTTGCGTTTAATGAAGCCTAAATATTTCATGCCGGTCCATGGGGAGTACCGCATGTTAAGTATTCAAGCTGAATTAGCTCAAGAAACCGGCATCCCGGCCGAAAACTGTTTTGTTATGTCTAATGGAGATGTTTTAGCAGTGACTCAAGATTCTGCTCGAATTGCCGGACGCTTTCCAGCACAGGATATTTATGTTGATGGATCAGGTGTGGGAGATATCGGAAATATTGTCTTAAGAGACCGTAAATATCTTTCAGAACAGGGCTTGATTATTGTAACGGCGACCATAGATTATGAGGCAAAACAACTTGTTTCCGGACCCGATATTATGTCACGCGGTTTTATTTACATGCGGGAATCGGGAGAGTTTATCAGTGAAATTCAACAGCAGTTGCGCTCGATGATTAATCGGGGTTTAAATGAAAATGGCAATAATGTGAATGAACGCTTGATTCGTGATTTAATATTTGAAGAATTACCCGAGTTAATTTATGAACGAACGCAAAGGTCACCTATGATTTTGCCGGTACTGCTGGATATAAACAAAGGAGTCCGCGCACGTCAAACTAGTTCAGAAAAAGACAATAAATAAGATCAAGAGTTTAGGAAGAAGGATTGTATGGAACGGATAAATAGATTAAGAGAAAAAATGGAAAGTCAGAATTTAGATGCTTTCTTTGTGACTGATTTAAAAAACATAAGGTATTTATCTGGTTTTACCGGTTCTGCCGGATCTGTCTTAGTCACCATGAAACAAGCTTATTTTATCACTGACTTCCGCTATACCAGTCAGGCAGCTCAACAAGCTGAAGGGTTTGAACTTCGTATTCATCAAAAAGGCATTGATCAGGAAGTTCACCAAATTCTACAAGCCGAAGCTGTTGAAACAGTGGGGATCGAAGCTGCAAATATGAATGTTGATCAGTATTTGGGTGTTCAAGAATTATTTACAGCTCAAATCAAACCTACTACAGCTTTTATAGAAGAATTACGTCAAATTAAAGACCAAGCGGAAATTTCATTGATTCATCAGGCTTGTCAAATGACAGATCAAGCCTTCGAACACATTTTAACTTTTATTAAGCCGGGTATTTCGGAAATAGAAGTAGCTAATGAATTAGAACGCTTTTTAAAAGCCAAGGGTGCATCCGCTATGTCATTTGATACAATTGTGGCCAGTGGTGTTCGTTCATCAATGCCCCATGGAGTAGCTTCAGAAAAAATTATTGAATCCGGAGATGTAGTGACGCTTGATTTCGGTTGTTACTACCAAGGATACTCTTCTGATATAACACGTACAATTGCTGTAGGAAGTATTTCTGATCAAATGAAAGAAATCTATGATATTGTGTTAACCGCCCATCAACGTGTAATTGATGGAACTAAGCCTGGCATGACAGGTAAAGAAATCGATGCTTTAGCCCGCGACTACATTAGTGAAAAGGGTTATGGAGACTATTTCGGGCACTCAACCGGACACGGTTTAGGATTGGATGTACATGAAATGCCTTCTATTTCCTGGAAAAATGAACAGGCGGTAGAAGTTGGGATGGTTATTACAGATGAACCAGGGATTTACCTGCCGGATATAGGCGGGGTCAGAATCGAAGATGATTTACTGATTACTGAAAATGGTGTCGAAAGTTTAAATGTGAGTCCTAAAGAATTAATTATTATTTAAGCGAGGAGGTTAGTAAATGCCTAAAAATCAAGCAATTCCCTTTGATTCTCAAACCGATGCGAGTATGGGAGAAATCAATATTACAACAGGTGTTTTAGAAAGTATCGCTACTAAAGCAGCTTCCGAAGTGGATGGAGTAGTAACAAACCTGGCCAGATTAGATGCAGCTAAATTTTTGAAATTCGAGCGCAGCGGCATAGTCACTAAAGTGCGCCGTGAAAATAATCGATTAGCCATCGATGTGAGTGTCAGCATCCAATATGGTAAAAGTGTGCCTGAAGTAGCCTTAGCCATTCAAGATCGTGTGAAAGAACAAATTTTATTTATGACAGACTTAGTTGTAAATGAAGTCAATGTTCATATTTTATCGATTGAAACTGAATCGACTGAAGATCAGTCATTTTTACAGTTGGATGAAGAAAATTCAGCTATTCAAGGAGTATAAGGCATGGAAGAGAGTAAATTGAATCGCCATGCGATTCGAGAAAAAGCTATCCAAAGTTTATTTCAACTTCAAAGCACGGACAATCAACACTCCGTTGAAGAAGTAATTGATTTTGCATTGGAAGCCGGCAATGATCCTAATGCGCCTTATACCGGAGAAGTTGATCGATACCTGCATCAATTAGTCCTGGGAGTTCAAAATAATAAAGCGGCTATTGATGAGCTTATAATGAATTATTTAAGCAGCGGCTGGACCCTTGACCGCCTCGCAAGTATTGATTTGACTATCTTAAGATTAGCTTTTTATGAGGTTCTATTTGAAGATGAAACTCAAGTACCAAATAAAGTAGCTGTTAACGAAGCAATTGAGTTGAGTAAAACTTTTTCTGATGAAAAATCACGCAAATTTATTTCAGGGGTTTTAGCCCAACTTTTAGAAAATCATCAATAAATTTATGCCTCAAAAACATTTATGAAGAAATAAATTGTTTTTTGAGGTTTTTATTTGTTTTAAATATGAAAGCTTATCTTGTAACTTGTAAGACTTCCAGCAGGTATATTATAATGAACAATGTAAGAATCTTTTTATATCAGCTTTTTAAGGAGAGATTGAATGAAAAAACAAAAAATATTATTTACAGCTTTAGCTGCTTTGGCTTTAGCACCGGTAGCCGTACCTATCGCTACTCAATCAGTACAAGCTGTCACTGAAGCAAGCCAGGTGCAGCAGGCACAAATGCTGGCACTGGGTGGGACATTAAATGCTCAGGAAGCCCAACAGACGATTGCTCTTTTAGGAGCAGGGTCAGTGACACCAGATAATACAATTTATGTAGATGGAAATATGATTAATCGTTATTTAAATGATGGATCAAATGCTAGTACACAGGTTTACTCTTCGGCTTATATTGCGCCTCAGCAAGAAGGCTATGGTGTGCAAGTTCAAATAGTTACACCACAAAACATTACTCAGGTTTCTTCTACTACTTATCAAAACGCTGCCATTACAGCAGGAGCCCGCAACGCCTTAATTAAAATAGGAACTATTACTCCTGTAACAGGAGAAGGAGCTCTTACCGGAGTTTATGCTTTACTTGAATCCCAAGGAGTGGCAATTAACCCTCAAGATGTTCAAACAGCCCAAAATGAAATTGTAGTGGTTCAAAATGTACAAGAGGATACCCAACTATCAGATGAAGTAGTTAACAATATTATTGCTGAAATTAAAAAAGAAGTGATTATTCAAAATGAGGAAAATAACGGTAATGTAAATACAACCGAAATTGTTAATACAGTGGTCAATCAAGTAATTAACAATACCAATATTGTTGGAGATGGGAATGTTGTTGATAATTCAGCTGAAATAGATAATCAAATTGATATTTCCAATGAAACAATTCAAGAATTAGAAAACTATGCACAGGACTTTGCTCAAACAGATGCTGCTCAAAATGTCGACACATTAGAACAAATCGAAGTATCTTTTGAAGCAGAAGGGCCATGGTCAGGAATCTTAGCCCAGCAGCCTGTAGAAGCTACAATGACAATTGAGGATATAATAGCTACTGAAGCAGACTATTTCGGTAGTGAAGATCAAGAGTCAGTTTTTGCAGGTGTTGAAGCTTATCATCCAATAGTTGAGAGCCTCTATACTGTTTTTTATGATTATGTAGAGCAGGGCTTACTAATTGAAGAACTTTACTCCCATACATTTGTAGTTGAAAGTCTACTCGCTGAAGATTTAACCGCAGAGACACAAGCAGCTGTGAATGAATTGCGTATTTTAATGTATCAATATGCAGCTAATTTTGATGAAGCACAAGCGCAAGAAGCAGCTGACTTGGGTGTAGAATATATTCCTGTAAAAGACCAATGGTTAAATCAAATCAGTGCAGCAGAAAACACAAGAGTATCTGATCCGTCTTTAGCTGAAATTATTCAATTAACGGCCAACGCAACCGGTTTAGCACCAGAAGTCTATAGCTACCAGGAATTTAATCAAGAGGGCAGTCTAATAGACTTTTCTGTAGTTTGGGATACAGTCACTCATCAAAGCATTATGGGACGTTTTATCTTTGATTTAGAAATCCAGACTTTCTCAGAGATAGATTACTTGACAGACAGCCCGATGGCATTGCAATCGATGACTTTTGATTTCCAATCGCTGTACGGAGTAGCAGTAGAAAATAATTACCAGGGTATGCCTGTTCCGGCAGACTATACAATTCCAGGTTACGTTCCTGAAGAAGAAACAACAGAAGAAATAACCGAAGAAGAAACAACGGAAGAGACAGTAGAATCACTTCCGGAAACATCCGAAGAATTTGAAGAATATGAATCTGAAAGCACTGAAGAACCTTACAGTGATTCAGAAAACGGAGAAGAAGGTTATACAGATCCTGAAGTTAATGAAAGTTCAGAAGAGTCTGACTATTAATAATCATTAATCAAAAATTTGTTTTTTAGTTTAATCAAAGTCTTAGCATGGGCGATTGTATCACCATGCTGGGACTTTTTTGTATGATAAGATCTTTCATCCAATTCAACCGATTGAATAGTTTAGCAGTCTTTTCTATGCTAAAATATTTAAGAAGCTGACTATGAGAGGAGGAAGAGATGATGACAGAAAATAAGCAACCATTTTTGACGGTCAGTGCCCTATCGAAATATATTTCCCAAAAATTCGACCGTGATCCCCACTTGCGTAAAGTTCGTGTGGTAGGGGAAATATCTAACTACCGTCATCGTCCTAATCAAAATCAATTTTTCGCCTTAAAAGAAGGTAATGTAGTTATTAATGCTATTATGTTCAGGAATGATTTCAGCCGTTTAAAATTTCAGTTAGAAGAAGGCATGAAAGTCTATCTGACCGCAAGAATAGGAACATATGAAGCAGCCGGGCGTTACCAGCTCTATGTAGAAGATATCGAACCTGATGGAATCGGTGCTTTGTATCTTGCTCTGGAACAATTAAAAAATAAAATGAGAGCAGAAGGTTTATTTGATTTACCGAAAAAAGAACTACCTGCTTTTCCAAAAAGAATAGCAGTTATCACAAGTCCAACCGGAGCTGTTATACGTGATATAATTACCACTATTAACCGACGATTTCCAATTGTAGAAATAATCGTCTTTCCAACTCGTGTCCAGGGAAAAGAAGCGGCAGGAGAAATTAGACAAGCCTTTAAATGGGTAGAAGAATACCCCGAGCCGATAGATAGTGTAATCTTAGCCCGAGGCGGAGGTTCTATAGAAGACCTTTGGCCCTTTAATGATGAAAAAGTTGCCCACGCCATACTGAATTGTTCTCATCCCGTAATATCTTCTATCGGACATGAAACGGATTTTACGATTGCAGATATGGTAGCAGATTTAAGAGCTCCTACTCCTACCGCAGCAGCAGAAATGTCCGTTCCTGTTTTAAGAGATCTCTTAATAGAAATCCAGCAGAAAAAACAACGGATGTTCTTAGCGTTAGAAAATCAATTAAACTATCTAAGCCAAAGACTGCAACGGTCCAGCCAATCTTATGTGATTCAAGATCCGGCAAGACTTTATCAAAGTTACTTGCAAAATCTACAAATACTATCTGAACAGCTTAATCGAAGTCAGCAGCGGTATTTTGAAAAAGAAAATAACAACCTTAAAAATTTAAAACAACGTTTGCTCAATTACCACCCCCAGCAGCAAATCCAATATGAAAAGGAACAAGTTAAATTCTTGACTCAGCAGTTGACCAGTGGTTTTAATCAGTTATTACAAAATAAAAAATATCAATTTCAAAAAACCAGTTATTTACTGGATGCCTACAGTCCAATAAAAGTAATGGCAAGAGGGTATGCGATTGTTAATAAAGAAGATGAAATTATACGTTCAACCGACCAGCTCGCCACAGGTGATTTATTGCAAGTACAGTTAATCGACGGCACCCTACATACAACAGTAAATGAAATAAACAAAGAAGACATTGAAATAAAATTCAAAAGTGCAAACGACACCATGAAGGAGTAAAAAAATGTCCCAGCAAAAAGAAGAAACTAAAATTCAAGCTGAAAGTTTTGAAAAAGCAATGGAATCATTAGAACAAATTGTCCAAGAATTAGAAAAAGGGAGTCTCCCCCTTCAAGAAGCCTTAACAGCTTTCCAAAAAGGCATTGCTTTGAGTCAATATTGTCAAAAAGAATTGAGTGAAGCTGAAGAGACAGTAACAAAAATGATGACAGAAAACGGTTTGCAAAACCTTGATGAGGAGGCGTTGTAATGGAATCTATCACAAGGCTGCGGGCTGAATTTGAAAAAGCAATGGAAGAAGTATTGTTAGCCAGCAAAGCTCCTTTAGAGTTGATCAAGCCGATGCTTTATTCCTTAAATGGGGGCGGCAAGCGGTTAAGACCCTTACTTTTACTTGCTACAGTCAGTATTATAGATCCAAAGTTAATGGATAAAGCTATCCAAACAGCGATTGCTTTAGAATATATACATACTTATTCTTTAATTCATGATGACTTACCGGCTATGGATGATGATCAGGTCCGCCGTGGCATGCCGACAAATCATATAAAATTTGATGAAGCTACTGCAATTTTGGCAGGGGATGCTATGTTAACGGATGCTTTTGGAATTATAGCCCGTGATGAATTATTAACTTATCAACAACGAGTTGAATTAACAGCAAGCTTATCTGCCGCAGCCGGTTCAATGGGAATGGTCGCAGGACAAATCAGTGATATTCAAGCTGAAAACAAACAAATTGACCTGGAAGCTTTGCAGCAGATTCACCGTATGAAAACAGGCAAACTCTTTATTTATTCAGTTAGAGCAGCCGGAGTGATTAGCCAAATGGATGAAAAAACTTTAGAATTGTTAGAAAGATTCGGCGATCACTTTGGAATTGCCTATCAAATACACAATGATTTAAAAGATGTCGTCTTAATCAGTTCAGACCAGGATACTCTGCTTAAGTCGGATGAAAGTAACCAAAAATCCACTTACCCAACTCTTTTAGGAGTAAAAGGATCGCTGCAGGCTTTACAAGATGAAAAAAACAAAGCAAAATCCTACTTAAATGAGTTATGTGAATTGACCTCTGCATCTTTTGATAAGTTGGAATATTTCCTGGATCATTTGTCCATCCAACAAGAGGAGAACTAAATGAAAAAAGAACGTGTAGATAAATTAGTCGTTCAAGCAGGAATTACCGAATCAAGAGAACAAGCCCAGCGCTTAATTATGGCCGGGCAGATTTATGACCAAAATGATCAGCGTTATGATAAACCGGGTGAAAAAATCCCTCTTGACCGTGAGCTATATATGAAAGGCAAGCCTTTTCCTTACGTTTCACGAGGTGGTTTAAAATTGGAAAAAGCCTTAGAAGTGTTTAACATTGATATGACCAATCAAGTTGTTTTAGACATAGGAGCATCAACTGGAGGATTCACGGATGTCGCTTTACAAAAAGGCGCTAAGCAGTCTTATGCTTTAGATGTAGGATATAATCAGCTGGCTTACTCCTTAAGAGAGAATCCGCAGGTGATTGTGATGGAAAGGCAGAATTTTCGTTATTCAAAACTTGAAGATTTTACCCAAGGACAGCCGACTATAGCAGTGATTGATGTTTCTTTTATATCGCTGGAATTAATATTACCTCCTTTACAAGAGATCTTAATAGAAAACGGTCCTGTAATTGCTTTAATCAAGCCGCAATTTGAAGCTGGAAGAGAAAGAGTAGGTAAAAAAGGTGTGATTAAGAATCCGGCAGTTCACTTAGAAGTCTTAGAAGAAGTCTTAAGTTTTATATGTCAATTAGGTTTTACAGTAGTTGACTTAACTTATTCACCGATTACAGGCGGTGAAGGAAATATTGAATACTTGGTACATTTAGTTAACTCTAAAGAAATTAACAATCAATCCTACCAAAAGATAAATATTCAAGAGCTAGTCACTCAAAGTCATCAACTGTTCAATCAATAGTCATACCAGCGGCCAGTAAAGGAGCAAAAAAATGTTAGCCAGTCTACGTATAGAAAATTTTGCTATTATTGAGGAAGTTTCAATCGATTTTAATCAGGGAATGACGGTACTTTCCGGCGAAACTGGAGCGGGAAAATCTATTATTATTGATGCGCTGAGTATTTTAAGCGGCGGACGCGGGTCTGTTGATTTAATCCGTCATGCCAGTGAAAAGTTTGTGGTAGAAGGGCTGTTTACGAGTGAAGATCATTCTTTATTAAACCAGCTCTTAAAAGATTTGGGATATGAAATTGATTTAGAAGCTGATGATTTATTGATTCGCCGCGAATTAAATCGCTCCGGCAGAAATATCATCCGCATTAATGGTCAACTGGCCAATGTATCGACTTTAAAAACAATTGGTGGATATCTTGTTGATATTCACGGCCAAAATGAACACCAGGCTCTCTTAGATCAATCCCAGCATCTGGATTTATTGGATCAATATGCCGGAGAACAGTTGTCTGTAGTAAAATCCACATATCAAGAAGTATTTATGCGTTATTCTGAATTAAGAAAAGAGCTGCTTCATGCCCACCGTAATGAACAGGAACAAGCCCAGCAGTTAAATTTTTTACAATTTCAATTGCAGGAATTAGAGGAGCTAGATCTCCAAGTGGGGGAAGAAGAAGAATTACTGACTCAAAGTAAACGTCTGCAACATGCTCAAGTGATGAGTCAAAATGTTCAAGCAGTCAATGATTTGATGACTGAAAATGAATTGAGCGTAGACAGTCAATTGGAAAGAGTAAAGGAACTGCTTGCAGATTTAATTAAATATGATCCTTCCTATCAAGCTCATGTGGAACGGTTAGAAAGCCTCCAAATTGATTTACAAGAAGTAGCGAGTGAGATAGCTTTTTCTTTTGATATGCCTGATTATGATGAAGCAGCAATTGATGAGCTGGAAAGTCGTTTAAGCCAGATAGAACAAATTAAACGTAAATATGTGATGACAGTAGATGAACTGTTGGCATATCAAAACCAAATAGCCGAAGATATCTACCAGATTACTCACCGCGAACAATATTTAGCTAAACTTGATACACAGTTTATAGAAGTTTATCAAGAAGCGTCTTCCTTGGCTCAAGAGATGAGTTTGATTAGAAAAAATGCTAGTGGAGATCTAATAAAACAAATAGAAGCCCAATTAAAAGATTTATACATGGCGCAAAGCCAATTTGAAGTAAAATTTGACAATGTTAGTTCAGATGAGAAAATACAAACAGTTTTAGAAAAGCCTTTAGATAATATGCTGCGTTTAACTGAATCCGGGATTGACCGTGCTGAATTTTATGTTGCCACCAACTTAGGCGAGCAAATAAAGCCTTTAGTCCGAGTGGCTTCAGGAGGAGAACTTTCCCGGTTTATGCTGGCGCTTAAAACGGTATTTAGTAAAATTCAAAATGTAGAAACCTTAGTGTTTGATGAAATAGATACGGGTGTGTCAGGTCGCGTCGCTTCGGCAATTGCCAATAAAATGGCAGAAGTCGGTCGTTATGCACAAGTTTTATGTATTACCCACCTCCCGCAGGTAGCTGCAGCCGCTGCAAACCAATTAGCAATCAGTAAACAAGTAGTTAATCAAAGAACGACAACTAAAGTGGAGAGTTTAGATCAAGACAGTCGTTTGGAAATCATCGCCCGGATGATGGCGGGTGAAGAAATTTCTTCTTCATCGATCGAACTAGCCCAAGAATTGATTGATTATTATCATAAAGGAGTGGGGTAGAAAATGACTGTTGATTCAAATTCAACAACTTGGCCTGTAATTGTAATTGCCGGTCCTACTGGGGTTGGTAAAACAGACTTAAGCATTCAAGCAGCCAAAAAGTTTGAAGGCGAAGTGGTGAATGCAGATAGTATGCAAGTGTACCAAGATTTGAATATTGGAACAGGGAAAATAACAGAAGAGGAAAAACAAGGGATTCCCCATCATCTTTTTGATAGAATGGATGCAGCAGAGATTTTTGATGCCAGTCTGTTTCAACAAGAAGCTCATAAAACGATTAAAAAGATTATTAAGCGGGGCAAACTTCCTATAGTAGTAGGAGGTACGGGTCTATACTTAGAAGGCCTGCTTTATGATTTAGAATTTGGCGGCAGTGACAGCTTTGATTCAGACTACCGCCTTTATTTAAATCAACGCTTAGAAGAAGAAGGTAACCAAAAGTTATGGCTGGAACTAGAGGCATTAGATCCTGAAGCAGTAAAAAAGATTCCTGTACAAAATGGACGACGGATTATAAGAGCACTGGAAGTGATTCATCATACAGGGGATTTATTTTCTAAACAAACAGGGCATAAAGATAAAATATCCAATTATAATGAACTTTTACTTGTTTTGAACCGGCCCCGTCCAGAACTTTACCAAAGAATCAATTTACGAGTCGAAGGAATGGTGGAAGCTGGTTTAGAAACAGAGGTCAGACAGTTGTATCAGCGGGGGCTTGATAAAAATCTTTCAAGCATGAAAGGAATCGGTTATAAAGAATGGTGGCCGTATTTTGAGAAATTAGAAAGCCTGGATGAAGTGATTGCGAATATCCAACAAAATTCCAGACGTTATGCTAAAAGACAGCTTACTTGGTTTCGTAATCGGATGAAGCAACCGCAGTGGATTGAT
Organism: uncultured Facklamia sp.; assembly: GCA_964471435.1. GTDB lineage: Bacteria > Bacillota > Bacilli > Lactobacillales > Aerococcaceae > Facklamia. Next base: position 26,164 of record CAYYGA010000001.1, on the reverse strand, counting down.
GTTTCTGATGAAAATTATATGGATAGAGTAGAAAAGTTAATAGAAAATCATTTAAGAAAAAATAAAGGTGAATAATATGATAGAAGTAGGAAATGGGCCCGAGAGGGTACTGATTGTTGGCGTACAAACAGAAAATTATAAAGATGAAAAATTTAGTGAATTAATGAAAGAGATGAAGGCTTTAACTGAAACAGCTCAGGGTCTTTATATAGGAGAAATCACCCAGAAGTTAAGCCGGATTGACAGCCGAACCGCTGTGGGAAGCGGGAAGTTAGGAGATGTTAAACGATACATCGAAATTGAAGAGATTGACTTAGTTATCTTCTTTAATAAACTAACGCCAAGTATGAATCGTGTGCTCGAAGAAGAGCTCCAAGTAAAGGTAATTGACCGGGTCCAATTAATCCTGGATATTTTTGCCATGCGGGCTAACAGCCGCGAAGGTAAGCTGCAAGTCTCTCTGGCGCAATATGAGTATCTACTGCCCCGTATAAGTGGCCAGGGGATTCAGATGTCTCGATTAGGAGGCGGGATCGGAACGAGGGGGCCGGGGGAGACCCAATTAGAAACAGACCGACGACATATCCGATCACGCATCAGTCAAGTAAAAAAAGAACTAGCAGATGTAGAAGCGCATCGCGAGCGGACACGTATTCGCCGTAAAAGTGGACGAGAATTTAATTTAGGATTAGTCGGATATACCAATGCGGGAAAATCAACCTTATTAACTAAGTTAACGGATTCTGATGCCTATGTTCAAGATCAACTGTTCGCTACATTGGATCCATTAACCCGTCAAATGACAATTAATGGGCAGGATATATTTACATTAACGGATACGGTAGGGTTTATTGAGGAGCTGCCAACTGAATTAGTGCAGGCTTTTAAATCTACTTTAGAAGAAATCCGTTATATGGATGTTTTATTGCATGTGGTGGATGCGTCAAGTCCGGCCCGCGATATGCATGAATCGACAGTCATGCGTATTTTAAAAGATCTTGGTTTAGAACATGCGCCTATGTTAACTATTTACAATAAGCTGGATTTAGCAGATGAGAATTTTGTACCGGTAATGAGTCCTCATGTAGTGATTTCTGCTAAGAATGACCAAGATATAGAAAGATTGAAAGAGGCTATTTGGAATGCATGTTTAGCCACTACTGAAGAGTATGCAGTGATTATTCAACCGGAAGAAGCGGATTTGCTTGCTTTATACCGGCAGAAAACTTTAGTAGATTCTTTAGAGTTTGATGAAGATAATCAACATTATATTTTAAGAGGCTATCGTCGGCGCTTAACCGATGAGAGCAGTTAGGAATTAGAGGAGAGTTACTATGTTTACGATGGAAGATATAATCTATGAAGGCCATCCCGGACTTCGGGTGGTGGCCGAAGAAGTTACATTTCCGATGGATGAAAAACTAAAGGAAACGGCCTTAAAAATGTTAGAATTTATAAGAAACAGTCAAGATGAAGAGACTGCTGAAAAATATCAGTTGCGTCCAGGTGTAGGGCTGGCAGCACCTCAAATAAATGTCAATAAACGTATATTTGCAGTCCTGCTGTATGAATATGATGAAGAAGGAAATAAGGTCGGCGAAATATTGAATGAAATCTTTGTCAATCCAGTCCTTACCCGCCACTCTGTTCAACAGGCAGCATTAGAAGCAGGTGAGGGGTGTTTATCTGTTAATCGAGAAGTCCCTGGGTATGTCCCTCGATCCGCACGGGTAACTATAGAGTATCAAGATTTGGAAGGTAACCCGCACAGTATAAAATTACGCAACTATGAAGCGATTGTCGCTCAACATGAGCTGGATCACTTAAATGGCGTAATGTTCTATGACCACATAAATGAGGAGGAGCCTTGGGCTCAACCAGACGACCTGAAACTAATTTAATTACTAGTCAACGTTTGGATATAGTAAGGGGACATAGTTTTGAAAAATATTTTAATTGTGCATGATATCTCATGTTTTGGTAAATGTTCAACCACAGTTGCGCTGCCTATTATTTCAGCTTTTGGTCATACCGGAAGCATTCTGCCTACTTCCATATTATCCACCCACACCGGACCTGATTTTCCAGGATTTGTAGTGACTGATTTATTTGAGCATATGCAGGCAACAGTTAATCATTGGGTAGAGCTGGGAATTAAATTTGATGCTATTTATACAGGTTACCTGGGTCAGGAAGAACATATTCACCTTTTACTTGACGCCATTCCTTCTTTATTAAAAGAAAATGGGAAAGTAATTGTGGACCCGGTATTCGCTGATGAAGGTGATTTTTATCCTGCTTTCGATCAATCTTATGCAGATGCCCTAAAAGAATTGGTGGCGGTCAGTGATTATGCCGTCCCGAATATAACAGAAGCCAGTTTAATGTTAAGGCATGATTTTTCTCAATTAAGTCAAGAGCCTTTAATGCAGGAAAAAATATTAGATGAATTAATAGCGCTTGGGGCAAAAAATGCAGTTTTAACAGGTATAAGACGGGGAGAAAAAATAGGAGCTTTAGCAAAGCAGGCCGGCGGGAAGCCGGTCGAAATTTTAAGTAAGTATATTCCTGAAGCTTTTCATGGAACAGGCGATGTTTTTTGCTCTGTATTTACCGGCGAATTGATGCGCAGCGGTGATGCAAAAAAAGCTGTAAAATTAGCAGTGGAGTTTGTCCCAAAGACGATTCAGGCAACTTTAGACGAGCACCCTCCCATTCATTATGCTGTTCATTTTGAAAAGTTATTGCCTTTTTTAATAGAAAGATAGGATAGTTGGAAGAAAAAGTATTATCTTTAATTGAATTAAATTAAAGCATGTTATAATGATTGAGTAATTTGAATTATAAGGAGAAGATTTAGATGATTACAGCAGTAGATTTAAAAGCAGGGATGACTTTTATCCAAGATGATAATTTAATTCGCGTGATTGAAGCAAGCCACCACAAACCTGGTAAAGGGAATACCGTAATGCGTATGAAGCTACGTAATGTTAGAACTGGTGCTACTTATGATACAACTTTTAGACCGGATGAAAAGTTTGAAAGAGCCTTTTTAGAAACAAAAGAAGTCCAATATCTTTATAAAATGGATGACACAGCTGTTTTTATGGATTTGGAGACCTATGAGCAATATGAACTGCCTGCCGATTCAATCGAAAATGAGTTACTATATTTAATAGATAACATGAATTGTAAAATCCAGTTTTTCGGCAGCGAAGTCATAGGGGTAGAATTACCTGGTACGGTAGTATTGGAAGTAACTGAAACACAACCTACTATCAAAGGAGCAACTGTAACAGGATCTGGAAAGCCGGCAACTATGGAAACAGGATTAGTAGTTAACGTACCTGATTTCATTGAAGCAGGAGAAAAATTAGAAATTGGAACAGCTGATGGGTCCTATAAAGGACGTTCAAACTAAGTATATATCAAATTTAAAATAGATCTTAGGGTCTATTTTTTTTGCAGAAAATTAATAGAAAGCTTAGGAGCTAGATAGAAGGGAGTTCCTTGTGTCTGTTTTTAAAATTGAGGTTGTATATTAAATTCTCTTGTGTTATATTATAAACACATTAAAAAAGGGGAAGATTTCAATGAAGACACGCACTATTTTATTATTAATTATTTAGTTAGGACTTGATACTTAATTGTATTTAGTCCTCTTCGTGCTTAGAGAATGGGACTTCCTAAAAGAAAGACCATTCAAGTGAGTGAGTCTTTCTTTTTTAATGAAAAAAAGGAAAAGAGGAATGCATAATGGGATTTAAACGATTTGCTAAAGGTATGCTGGCTGTTACTGCGATGATAACAGGAATGAGTGTGGCGGGTCCTTTAGCGGCTGTATCAGCTCAAGAAGAGGCAGTAGTTTTTGGGGGGAATTATGAATTATCCGGCTATGCATCGTCTTATGGTGTAGCAATGGTTGAAGGTTTGGAACTAGCAGTAGAGCATCTGAATGAAGCAGGCGGCGTACTGGGGCAAACTTTAGAAGCCGATATTATTGATAATACGTCTGATAAAACAGAAACTGCTACGATAGCTACTCGTATGGTTGAAGAAGGGGTAGCAGGTATTTTAGGCCCGGCAGCAACAGATACAGTAAACGCTGAAAAGCCGGTTGTTATTGAAGCGGGTGTACCTACCATTATTCCAGCAGCTACTGCAGATGATACGACCTTCACAGATGATGGTTCTGTAGCTGATAATATTTATCGTTTAGCTTTTACTTATACATATCAAGCTAATGCTGCTGCCCGGTTTTCTACTGAAGAATTAGATGCAGCTTCAGCAGTTGTTGTGACTGATACAGCCAATGATTATTCAACTGGCCAAGCGGCTCCATTTAAGGCAGAGTTCGAACGCTTAGGCGGTACCATTGTTACTGAAGAATTCTATGTTGGAGGAGAGACTGATTTTTCCGCCATCATTACTAACTTGCTTACACAGGAATTTGATGTAATTTATATGCCGGCATTTTATACGGAAGGCGGCTTGTTCATTAAACAAGCACGAGAAATGGGATTAACACAGCCTATTTTCTCCGGGCATGGATTTGCTACGGATACTTTAATTGAATTAGCAGGTGCACAAAATGCTACTGAGATTTATTATACCTCACAATTTTTCCCAGGGGATGAATCAGAGCAGGCTCAAGCATTTGTAGCTGCTTATGAAGAGAAGTTCAATAAAACACCTGATACATTTGCTGCTTTTTCCTATGATTCAGTTTATGTATTGGCAGAAGCGATTGAGCGTGCAGGCACTACCGACTGGGAAGCGGTGAGTGCAGAATTGGCTAATACTCAATACCAAGGCTTAACGGGATTAATCGAGTTTGATGAAAGTCATAACCCGGCCAACAATGCTCCAATGCGCTATATGGTCAATGGCGAAATAGTTGATACATTTGAAGTGGATGGACGTCCGGTTGAATAATTGAATAATAAAAAACTGTCCGCAACATATTTTGCGGACAGTTTTTTGTCTTTAATCATAAAAAATGAATATAAATCCATTTTTCTTCTATCTTTAAATTTTTCTTGCTACAATTAAACAAACCCATATATAAACTCAAAAAAAACAACCTCATTAGAAGCTGTTAAATCTGCTATTCAATAAATATGCCAGGCAGGATTCGAACCTGCGACCTACGGTTTAGAAGACCGTTGCTCTATCCAGCTGAGCTACTGGCACATAATCAACAACTACTAAATTATAATAAATGTTTATCAAGATGTCAAATGTTAATTTAAAAAATATAAAACCCATTGAATGAGACTCCAAAAAATTGTATTAGACAGAAAAGATCATTCTGAACAGTCCGTTTTGAAGAGTGAACGCCTCCATAAAAGAATTTGAGAGTATTTGTTAAACACTTCACTAACGTTGATACAGTTTAAATGAATTAGGAAAACAGATGAAGATTAAAATTAACCCTTATGAGTTAACTAATTAAGCGTTTGCTCTTGCTTTTTTCATAAGGAGGTGGTAAATTGTTCTGGAAGGGTTATTATAACAGTTTTTAAAACGTGTTTTAATCTATTAAATTGAGAGAGGAATGAAGAGATGGTTGAGACAAAGAAGACACAAACAATGGAAGAATTATTAAAGCCAGATAATTATAATTTTTCCACCGTTCAAGTAATGGATGAAAAGGGTAAGATTGTAAACGAAGAATTACTAGGGGATATTACAGATGACGATATGGTTAAATTTATGGAAGAAATGGTATGGGCCAGAGAATTATTTGAGCGCTCTACTGCATTAAACCGCCAAGGTAGATTAGGGTTTTATGCTCCTACTTCCGGGCAGGAAGCATCTCAGTTAGGAACTGTTTTAGCTACAGAAAAAGAGGACTTCTTATTACCAGGCTACCGGGATGTTCCACAGTTAATCAAACATGGTTGGCCATTACACCAAGCTTTCTTATGGTCCAAAGGACATGTTGAAGGAAGTACTTTTTCAGAAGATCTCCATGCCTATCCGCCTCAAATTATTATAGGCGCGCAGTTTGTCCAGGCAGCAGGTGCGGCATTAGGAATTAAGAAAAACAAACGTAATGCGATTGCCATGACCTGGACTGGAGACGGCGGGTCTTCCCAAGGAGACTTCTATGAAGGCATTAACTTTGCCGGCGCTTTTAAAGCCCCTGCAGTTTTTGTTATTCAAAATAACGGCTGGGCTATTTCAACCCCGCGCGAGCTTCAAACTGCAGCTCCTACTTTAGCACAAAAAGCAGTAGCTGCCGGAATACCGGGAATTCAAGTAGATGGCATGGATATACTGGCAGTTTATGCAGTCACTAAAGCAGCCCGTGAATATGCCCTGGCAGGAAACGGACCCGTCTTAATTGAAACTTTATGTTATCGTTACGGACCTCATACTTTGTCAGGAGATGATCCAAAACGTTATCAACCGGAAGGTATTCAAGATGAATGGAGAAAAAGAGATCCATTAATCCGTATGAGAGATCATTTAACAGAAAAAGGCCTTTGGTCAGAAGAAAAAGAAGAAGAGATTATTCAAAGAACTAAAGAAGAAGTTAAAGAAGCAATCAAAAAAGCGGATCAAACTCCAAAACAAAAAGTTTCTGAATTCTTGAAAAGTATGTATGAAAGACCGGATTTCGTAACCCAGGAACAAATCGACTACTATGAAGCAAAGGAGAATAAATAACATGGCTAACTTAACAATGATTGAGGCTATTACAGAAGCCTTGGCCAATGAATTACGGACAAATGACAAGACGCTTGTGTTTGGAGAAGACGTCGGGAAGAACGGAGGCGTATTCCGTGCAACACAAGGACTGCAAGATGAATTTGGAGAAGACCGTGTGTTTGATACTCCTTTAGCCGAGTCAGGTATCGGGGGTCTTTCAATCGGATTAGCATTGGAAGGTTTCCGTCCAATACCGGAAATACAATTCAACGGCTTTATATACGAAACCATGGATTCCGTAGTCGGCCAGGCAGCCAGAACACGTTATCGAATGGGTGGAACAAGGAATCTCCCAATTACTTTCCGTGCGCCTTTTGGTGGTGGAGTACACACCCCGGAATTACATGCGGACTCTCTGGAAGGATTGCTGACTCAATCTCCCGGGATAAAAGTTGTTGTCCCTTCAAATCCATATGATGCTAAGGGATTGTTGATTTCTGCTATCCGTGACAATGATCCTGTTTATTTCTTAGAACATATGAAACTGTATCGTTCGTTTCGTGAGGATGTACCTGAAGAAGAATATACTGTTCCTTTAGGAAAAGCCAAGATTGTCCTGGAAGGAGAGGACGTCACTCTTATAGCTTATGGTGCAATGGTTCAAGAATCAGTAAAAGCAGCCCAAGAGTTAGAAAAAGAGGGCATCTCAGCCGAAGTAGTGGATTTAAGAACAATTCAACCACTTGATATCGAAACTATTATTTCTTCTGTAGAAAAAACAGGACGTGTCGTAATGGTCCAGGAAGCTCAACGCCAAGCAGGTATAGGTTCCAAAGTGATCGCTGAAATATCAGAACGGGCAATTCTAGCTTTAAGAGCACCGATAGGATTTATAGCTGCACCGGATACCATTTATCCATTTGGAATGGCTGAAAAAGACTGGCTGCCGTCTGCTGATGATATTGTAGCTAAAGTTAAAGAATTAGAAGAGTTCTAGTCTTTAATACTTAAAAAACACGAAAGCTATTGAAAAAGGTTAGTAAGCTAACCAGGTTAACAAAAAGGAGAGTAAAGATATGGCATTCCAATTTAAACTGCCCGCATTAGGGGAAGGAATCATGGAAGGTGAAATCGTCGCCTGGGATGTAGAAGAAGGAGACGAAGTCAAAGAAGATGATATTCTGGTTGAGATACAAAACGATAAATCCGTAGAAGAATTACCTTCACCGGTAAATGGAACAATTAAGAAAATTCATGTAGCTGCTGGAGAAGTAGCGACACTCGGGCAAGTAATTGTTGAAATTGATGCACCGGGATATGAAGATGAAGAAGCTCCTGAACCGGAAGAAACCCCGGCTAATAAAGCAGATGAGCCGACTGACTCAGTGATTGAAAAAGCAGAAGAGGCAGAAGAATCAGAAGCCGGCTCGCCTCAGCCAACTTCAATTGCTGCCGAAAGCGATCAAGAAGAAGAAAAAGGGCGCATGGTCTTAGCGATGCCGTCTGTTCGTAAATTGGCTCGGGAAAAAGGGATTGATATTGCCTTTGTCCAGGGCAGTGGGAAAAATGGTCGTGTAACTGCTGAAGATATCAAGAACTTTGATCCGCAGGCGGACCAACAGCAGACTCAGGACACACAAGAAGCTTTAACAGCTGAAGAAATTCAAGCAGAAGCTGATCAAAAAGCATCTCCTGCTAAAGAAGAAACTCAAACTAAAGCATACGTTTCTACGCAGCCTGACCGGGAAGAAAGAGTCGCGATGTCAGGAACACGTAATGCAATTGCTAATGCGATGGTAAATTCAAAACATACAGCACCTCATGTCACTTTATATGATGAAGTGGAGGTGTCTAAGTTATGGGATCACCGCAACAAATATAAGGCGGTTGCAGCTGAAAAGAACATTAAGTTAACTTTCCTGCCTTATGTTGTAAAGGCTTTAATCGCTGCTGCGAAGCAATATCCAATAATTAATGCATCAATTGATGATGAAAAGAATGAAATAATTTACAAAAACTACTATAATGTAGGTATTGCGACAGATACAGAACGTGGCTTGTATGTACCTAATATTAAAGATGCCAATATTAAAAACATGTTCCAAATTGCAGAAGAGATTGTAGAACTCTCAAGCAAAGCTCACGAAGGTAACTTACCTATGTCTCAAATGAGTGAAGGAACGATTACCATTTCTAACATTGGTTCAGCTGGCGGAAAGTGGTTTAGTCCTATAATTAATCACCCGGAAGTGGCAATTTTAGGCTTTGGATCGATAGTACAGCAACCGATTATAAATGAAGATGGTGAGTTGGCAGTAGGACGTGTATGTAAACTCTCATTAAGTTTTGACCACCGAATCGTTGACGGCGCAACTGCTCAATATGCACTTAATGAAATTAAGCGCTTTTTAGCAGACCCAGAATTATTATTAATGGAAGGATAGTGAGTCAATGGTAGTTGGAGATTTTGCAAAAGAATTAGACACAGTTGTAATCGGGTCAGGTCCCGGAGGATATGTAGCAGCTATTCGTGCTGCTCAATTAGGACAGGAAGTAGCAGTCATTGAACGTGAGTTTATAGGAGGAGTTTGTTTAAACGTAGGTTGTATTCCTTCTAAAGCTTTAATTCAAGCTGGGCATGTGTATAACCAATCAAAAGATCCAAGTGCATTTGGAATTACTACTCAAGGAGTAGAAATTGATTGGGAAAAGACTCAAGACTGGAAAGATAACGTCGTTGTTAAACAGATGACAGACGGTGTTGAATACTTATTGAAAAAAAATAATGTCCAAATTATTGAAGGAGAAGCTTACTTCAACGACGAAAACACTTTACGTGTGACAAATGGTGAGGACGCTCAAACTTACACTTTCAAAAATGCGATTGTTGCGACTGGATCTCGTCCAATTGAAATTAATGGATTTAAATTTGGCGACCGCGTCATCGATTCAACTGGCGGTTTAAACTTGAAAGAAATCCCTAACGATTTAGTTATTATTGGCGGAGGCGTTATTGGTTCAGAACTAGGTGCGGTATACGCTAATTTAGGAACAAAAGTTACTATTTTAGAAGGTTCGAAACAATTAATTCCATCTTTTGAAAAAGATATGGTTCGTATAGTAGAAAAAGATTTCAAAGCTAAAGGCACGGAAATTGTAACGAATGCAATGGCTCAAAAAGCAGAAGTTAACGGTGACCGTGTAACAGTAACTTATGAACATAAAAAAGAAACAAAAACAGTAGAAGCTGATTATGTTATGGTAACTGTAGGACGTAGACCTAACACTGATGAGCTGGGATTAGAATTAGCTGGAGTGGAACTTGATGATCGTGGCTTAGTTAAGGTAGATAAGCAAGGACGTACAAGTACCAAGAATATTTTTGCTATTGGAGATATTGTGGATGGTCCTATGCTGGCTCACAAAGCTTCTTATGAAGCGAAAGTAGCAGCAGCAGCCATTGCTGGTAAATCAGATGAAGTAGATTACAAAGCAATGCCATCAGTATGTTACACTGATCCAGAATTAGCATCAGCCGGACATACCCGTGTGACCGCTAAAGAAGCTGGACTTAATGTGAAAACAACAAAATTCTTATTTGCAAGTAATGGTCGTGCCGTTGCGATGAATTCAGAAGAAGGATTTGTTCGTCTAGTAACAACTAGAGATGATGATGTTATTGTTGGAGCTCAAGTAGCCGGGCCTAATGCTTCCGATGTATTGGCTGAGATTACTTTAGCGATTGAAGCGGGAATGAACTTAGAAGATATTGCTTTAACAGTTCATGCTCACCCAACTTTATCAGAGGCAACGATGGATGCAGCAGAAGCAGCATTAGGTCTGCCAATTCATATGTAAAAATTAATTTTAAAAAATTTGTACGAGGATTAATCTTTGGATTAGTCCTCGTATTTATTAGAAGTAAATTATATGAAGCAGGATCGATTTTAGGACACTTAATTGTTATGTTGAGTAAGATAATAAAAACATTTTTTTACCGGTCTTTTGCTTATAGTTAAATTGGGTCCGGCTTAAAAACAGAAATATTTTGACAGCTGTAATTTGAAAATTTAATTTGTGATAAAGCTTTTGGTATCATATCCAAGAGTTTAGATTATATTTCGGTGTGGAAAACGGTTTCTTTGAATAAATTATTTTCTTGAAATGATAAATACGTTATATTAATAATACTTTCAAACCAATGGTAGAAATTAAGAAGGTGAATAAATGACACAAATTTCCTATCCAATTGACAATGATTGGACCACTGAAGAAATTATAAAAGTAGTTGAATTTTATGCGGCAATAGAGACAGCCTATGATAAAGGAATTAAGGCTGCTGTACTCAAAGAAAAACATACAGCCTATAAGACAGTGGTATCCACTATTTCAGGAGACAAGCAAATTGACCGCCAATTTGAAAAGTTAACGGGTTATTCAATCTATAGAACAGTAAAAAAGATGCGGCAGATTGAAGATTCAGCTATCTTAACAATGCCTTAGGAGGAGAAAACTTGGATTATAATTTACATCATCGTATTCTTGTATGGTTGGAAGTAGCTGCAACAAAGTTAAGGCAGTCACTCGATCAGCCTGTTAGAATTGAACAAAAAACTTCCGCTTCGGACTTAGTGACCGAAATGGATAGAAAAATTGAACAGTTTTTAGTAGGGAAGATACGTGAATACTATCCGGAACACCGCGTCATAGGTGAAGAAGGAATGGGTGATAAAATAGATGATACTCAAGGAATCATCTGGGTAATTGATCCAATCGACGGAACGTTAAATTATGTTAAACAAAAAGATAACTTTGCTATTATGGTTGGAATTTATTTAAATGGGCAGCCTTTAGCTGGTTATATTTATGATGTGATGCAGTCTGATTTATATTATGGTATTGTGGGTGATGGAGTCTATCTCAATAATTACCCTTTAGAAAGTAACAAAGAAATGATGCTGACAGAAACACTCATGATTGCCAGCCATCAATTTATGCAAGAAAACAAATACAATGCTTTAGAACTGAAGCGAAAAACCTTGGGCATTCGATATTCGGGAAGCGCAGCGCTTGAGTTAATCTCAGTTATTCGGGGCATGGCGGGTATTTATGTTTCGCGTAAATTAGAGCCATGGGATTTTGCTGCCGGCTACGCGATCCTTACTGCCATGTCTTATAAAGGAAGCCGACTAAATGGGCAACCCCTGGATATCACTCAGGCAAGCTCGGCAGTCTTGGCTCATCCCACTGTCTATCAAGAAGCAATTGAAATAATGAACCAAAGAGACTAGGAGAATAGAATGAAAAAACGCGAAGACTTACGTAATATAGCAATTATAGCCCACGTTGACCATGGAAAAACCACTTTAGTAAATGAATTATTAAAACAATCGGATACTTTAGATCAACGTGCTCAAATAGATGACAGAGCCATGGACAGCAACGATATTGAACGCGAACGTGGAATTACTATTTTAGCTAAAAATACAGCCGTTAATTATAAGGGGAACCGCATCAATATCATGGATACACCAGGACACGCGGATTTTGGTGGAGAAGTAGAACGTATTATGAAAATGGTTGATGGTGTTATTTTAGTAGTAGATGCTTATGAAGGAACAATGCCGCAGACACGTTTTGTTTTAAAAAAAGCTTTGGAAGAAGGAAAAACACCCATCGTAGTGGTGAATAAAATTGATAAACCTTCCGCTCAACCTGAAGTAGTAGTGGATGAAGTCTTAGAACTGTTTATTGAATTAGGAGCGGATGATGACCAATTAGAATTCCCGGTAGTTTATGCATCGGCTATTAATGGAACATCTTCTACATCTGATAATCCGGCTGACCAGGAAGAAACAATGAATCATATTTTTGATGCGGTGCTCGAGCATGTACCTGCTCCGGAGGATAATTCGGAAGAATCGCTCCAATTCCAAGTGACTATGCTGGACTATAATGATTTTGTAGGACGAATTGGAATTGGGCGTGTTTATCGTGGAGCCATCAAAATAGGCGACCAAGTGACCGTTATTAAAATAGATGGCAGTCAAAAAAACTTCCGTGTGTCTAAATTATATGGCTTTTTAGGACTGGACCGGGTGGAAATAAAAGAAGCTAAAGCAGGCGATTTAATTGCCATTTCAGGAATGGATGATATCTTTGTGGGGGAAACTATTACCTCACCATCTGAACCTGAAGCTATGCCTTTACTACATATTGATGAACCAACAATTGAAATGAATTTCTTAACCAACAATTCACCTTTTGCAGGTCGAGAAGGAAAGTATGTTACAGCCCGTAATTTAGAAGAGCGCTTGATGAAAGAACTGCAAATAGACGTGTCTTTGAACGTCATTCCTACTGATTCGCCTGATACATTCAGAGTAGCTGGACGAGGCGAGTTACACTTGTCTATTTTAATTGAAAACATGCGCCGTGAAGGCTATGAATTCCAAGTGTCGCGGCCAACTGTAATTGTCCGTGAAATTAATGGTACAAAACAAGAGCCGTTTGAACGTCTGCAAATTGATACTCCAGAAGAGTATATGGGAAGTATTATTGAAGCCATTGCTCAGCGCCGTGGAGAGATGGCAGATATGGTTAATACCGGTAATGGTCAGATGAGATTAGTTTTCTCTATTCCAGCAAGAGGTTTAATTGGTTTTGGTACTGAATTTATGACATTAACTCATGGATACGGTATTATGAATCATACTTTTGATGAATACAAGCCGGTGGTAAATGCAGAAATTGGCCAACGCCGTAATGGTACACTGGTTTCAATTGATAACGGCCAAGCCACTACTTACTCAATCATGAACTTAGAAGACCGTGGGACAATCTTTATTGACCCGGGCACTGAAGTTTATGCAGGGATGGTTGTAGGAGAGCATAGCCGTGAAAATGATTTGACAGTCAATATTACGAGAGCGAAGCAAATGACCAATATTCGTTCTGCAAATAAAGATCAAACATCCGTTATTAAAGCACCTCGCAAGATGACATTGGAAGAATCTATCCAGTTTATGGCTGATGATGAATACTGCGAAATTACGCCTAAAACCATTCGTTTACGTAAACAAATTCTGGATAAATCAATGCGTGAAAAAGCACAAAAAAATAAAGCACAGTAATTTTTATTTTTCAGCACCAGCTAGTGAGCATTAAATTTCAAACTTGAATCACTTCGTGCTATCATTAGGGTGTATGAAAAAATAAGGAGGAAATTATCTATGACTTTTGAGTTACCAAAATTACCATATGCTTATGATGCATTAGAACCTGCTATTGATAAAGAAACAATGGAGATTCACCATACTAAACACCACAACACTTATGTGGAAAAATTAAATGCTGCGGTTGAAGGAACTGAATGGGCTGACAAATCAATTGAAGAAGTGATTGCTAATTTAGACCAAGTTCCATCTGATATTAAAACTGCTGTACGCAACAACGGTGGAGGTCATTTAAACCATAGTCTGTTCTGGGAACATCTTCAAGCACCGACAGACGATAACAAACCTACAGGAGATTTGTTAAGTAAAATTGAAGAAGATTTCGGTTCATTTGACAAATTTAAAGAAGAATTTACTAACGCTGCAACGGGTCAATTTGGATCAGGCTGGGCTTGGTTAGTTCAAGATGGTGACAAACTGGCAGTAGTAGGTACTCCAAATCAAGATAATCCAATTACTGATGGAAAAGCACCATTATTGGGAGTAGACGTGTGGGAACATGCTTACTATTTAAACTACCAAAACAGACGTCCAGATTATGTAAAAGCTTTTTGGACTGTAGTTAATTGGGATAAAGTAGCAGAACGATATTCTAAATAATTTAACTTAAAATGTATAAGCAGGCCTCCGGGTCTGCTTTTTTTATTTCAAATACTACCGAAGATTTCCTCCATCATACACAGCCTTTACTGGTTATGTTATAATAATTTCAGTTTTATTAAAGGAGGTTCTCATGGCAAATTATTACCAAGATGAAATGAAAATAAAAAAAGAAATAATAAATGATGAGGAAACACTCCACCCTGAACCTAAAAATAAATCCTTTATACGGACTATCATTCAAAACAGCCGCCAGCTTTTTGTATTTGGAAATTCTGTAATTACTCTAACTGTCTTAGCTCTATTAATCATCAGCTTATTAATGGTCTTTTCAGGCACCTTGTTTGATCAGCCCTTTGATTATTTTAAGCGGCAATTAATAGCAATTGGTATAGGAATAGTTTTTTATACAGGAGTACGTATCCTGCCGAACAAGTGGTTTTCTAACATTAGTTTTATGAACCTGGTATTATTGGTGATTACGCTTATCATTGCCTACACTAGTTTTTTTGGAACTACAGGAGGAGGAGCAACCTCCTGGCTCAATATGGGGAGTTTAAATTTCCAGCCCAGTGAAGTATTCAAAGTTGCAGTTGTTTTGGTGATTGGTCGGATTATTAGTCAAACCAGTCGTAATTTCTTTTTAAAAAGGGAGTTGCCGCCTAAATGGCAGTATAGTTTTCCGGTGGCGATGATGGTCGTATCCCTTTTCTTAATTATTTATCAGCCCGATTTTGGGATGGCTATTTTAATTGTTTTGACTGCCTTTTTCATGGCAATGATATTTTTATTTACATCCAGAATGAATTTAATGGTTTATGGTGTGCTGATTTTTCTGTATTTAATAGGTATTTTTATTTCAACAACGTTTGCCGAAAGTTTAGTAGCGTCCGGCTGGCATCCATTTGAACGTTTAGGAAGTTTTGCCAATCCTTTCGCATTTGCCCGATCTGATGGTTTTCAAGTAATCAGTGGGTATTTAGCCTTTAGCCGCGGGGGATTATTTGGAGTTGGGCTTGGCCGGGGAGAAATAAAAGGAGTTTTGCCGGCAGCACATACGGATTTTATCTTAGCAGTTATAGCTGAAGAGCTAGGGCTGATGGGAGTCTTACTAGTGATGGCTTTGTTATTTGGACTCATATTTTATATATTCCGGTTGGCGGCATCTATGAATATCAGATTTCATCGTGTAGTACTGACAGGTTTTGGTATTTTATTATTCCTGCAAACCATTATTAATATTGGCGGTGTATCAGGGCTGATTCCTCTTACCGGGGTGACACTGCCTTTCTTAAGCTATGGAGGGTCCAGTATGATTGTGAATATAATGATTATCGGCATTATTCAAAAGTTTATAGCAGAAGAAAAAAGAATGAGGCAGACAGCTCGACAATATGCAACATTACAAAATTCAACCGGGAGGTGAAATGAGTGGAATTCGAAATGATGAAAAGAAAATCACTAATAGTGTGGCTTTATACTCTTAAACAGTGGAAACAATTACAAGGATTGGGAACAGTCCACTTTGTCAGTCGTAGATTAAAGTATGCTGTGTTATATGTTAACGAGGCACACTTAGATCAAGTGATGAAACAATTAAAAGATCTAAATTTTGTCCGGGAGGTGGAGCTTTCCCACCGGGATGATATTGATATGACCTTCAAAGATGCTATCCCTGATCGGATTGACCCCGATAGAAGAACGGATGAATTAAAAGAAGATGAAGACTTTAATACCTTCTTTAAGGGGTTGGCAAATTCCTTAGAGCAAAAAGAAACAGATGTTTCTGAGGTCGAGGTGGAAGAAAAAATTAACAAGTAAAATACAGTGTTAAGGATAAATGAGGTGGATATATGCGGGTGATAGCAGGGAAATATGGTAGTCGGCCTTTAAAAGCAGTGGCTGGAGACAATACCCGGCCCACAACTGATAAAATAAAAGAAGCGATGTTTAATTTAATTGGCCGGCTGCTGCCGGCTGAAGGAGTTTGTCTGGATTTCTATGCTGGGTCAGGTGCGTTGGGAATCGAAGCAGTTTCCCGTGGGTTAAGTCATGCGGTCCTTTGTGAGGTTCATCGACCTGCGATTCAAGTGATTAAAAAGAATATAGAAATGACACGTGAAAATGATAAATTTACTTTATTGCCTGGCAAAAATCGTCAGAAACTAGGTAAATATTTAGAGAATAATCCAACTGTATTTGACTTAGTATTTTTAGATCCCCCTTATAAAAAAGCCCAAATTGAATCGGATCTTGAATGGTTATTGTCGCAAGGCTGTCTGGCAAAAAAAGCTCTTATTATCATAGAAACAGATCATGATATTCAATTGGATCAAAGGTTGGGAGAATTTCAGCTACTAAAAGAAAAATTATACGGCATCACAAGCCTGCGTTTGTATAAAAGAGCATAAAGGAGATTGAGAATGTCAAAAGAACGAATGGGTGTTTTTGGTGGAAGCTTTGATCCGCTTACTTATGGGCATTTAGATTTGATTCAGCGCAGTACAAAATTATTTGATCAAGTAGTTGTGTTAATAGCCGTTAATACGAGTAAAAAAAGCTTGTTTACTTTAGATGAAAGAAAACAATTGATCGAAACAGCTGTTAAAGACCTGCCTAATGTGCGCATAGAATCGATGGAAGATGGTTTAATTGCTCATTATTACAAAGATTTGGGAGCTGTTTCTTTAATCCGGGGAGTAAGAAGTGCCCAGGATTTTGATTATGAAGCCAGTCTGGCTACGCTTAATAAAAGTCAATATGAAGAGTTGGAAACAATTTTTTTATTAGCCAATGAAAAATACCGGCATTTAAGTTCAAGCTTAATCAAAGAAATAGCTCATTTTGAAGGAGATATTTCTAAAATGGTCCCTCCTAATGTAGCTCAGGCCATGAAAGACAAATTATCTTAACAATAGAAAATAGCACACTGATAAAATTGCTTGAAATAATTCAAGCAATTTTTTTATTATAAAAACTAATTTGCCCTTTTTAGTGTATTTATCTGTAGATAAAGATAAGGAGGGTATTAAAATGGATTGGGACAAGGGTTTAAAATTTATTAAATTAAAAAAGGGCAAGTTTTTATTTACCGGTATTCTTACCTTGTTAACGGGGTTTTTAATGATTTTTATATTCAAACAACAAATGTATCAGCCTCCTCTTACATCCTACTTGATGCTGGAAGCTACCGAAGAAACGACTATTGAAGCAGCATTGGAGATAAGTGAAGAAAGCTCAGGGGCTTTGGATTTTGATGTAGAATTACAGCATATCTATGTAGATATAAAAGGAGCAGTCAATCGTCCGGGTGTTTATCAACTTGAAGAAGGCAGCCGTTTATTTGATCTGATAGATTTAGCAGGAGGTCTGACGTTTGAAGCTTATGAAGACGGGATTAATTTAGCCCAGCGTCTAGAAGATCAAATGATGGTACGGATTTATTATAAAGCAGAAATGGAAGCTCATCTGAATGCACAGGAATCTGAAGGCGTCGTTGAAGAATTTGAAACCCAGCTAACTCCTCCTTCTATTATCATCCAACAAACCACTGACTTGGAAGAAAGCTCGAATGCTCTTGTTAATATTAATACTGCCAGTGCTGCAGAGCTTGAAAGTTTACCTAATATCGGACCGAAAAAAGCCCAGGATATTATTTTGTACCGCGAGACAAATGGATCTTATCAAGAGATTGAAGAGCTTTTGAACGTATCTGGTATAGGCAGTAAAACATTCGCGTCTTTGCAGGATTTAGTAACTGTTCATCCATAAATGATAAAAAATTTTGGAAGTATTCTGAATCAATGTCAATACCACTGGATATTCGGTATGTTGTTTGTCTTTTCTTTGATGACCAGTTTGGTTTTTAGCCAATGGTATTTATGGATAGTGGTTATTATTTTACTTATACGAAACTTCTGTTTATACAATAAGACTTGGTTTGTCGTCTTGCTGGCTCTCAGTCTGTTAACTTTAGGGCGGACTTTTTCAGTAAAACAGCAGACTTTAAAGCATCAAAGTCTGAATTTTCCCGAGGAAATCCAGGCTAAATTAATTACAGACCCCGGACGGATGTCCCACAGCCCGGGATATTTAACCGGTCCGGGCCAGTTATGGATTGCTGGTAGTCATGAAGAACCTCTTATGATTCCCGTACAGGCAAGTTATTGGTATCAAGAAGATGAAGAACAGGAGCTGTCTTTAATAACTGAAAAGCTTGCGGTGCTGGATGTAAAAGCCAATATTAAAAAGCCTGATCCTGCGAGGAATTTTGGAGTGTTTAATTACCAATCCTATTTAAGTTATCAAAATATAGACTGGACGGTAGCGATTGAAGAAATTGATCAAATAGCTTGGCTGGAGGCGAAGTTTTTTGATTCTCCCAAACTCTGGTGGATAAATCAACGCCGTTATCTCACTCATTTTTTAAGAAACTTTGAAGAAATCCCTTTAGTCGGCTTACATAATAAACTTTTCTTCAATTTGGATTCGCCGGCCTATCGAAACTATAAAGAAGAATTTGCTAAATTAGGTATTCTGCACTACTTTTCAATTTCTGGTTTTCATATCTATTTTATCCGCAAAGGACTGACCGGATTTTTATTAAGACTGGGAATCGAACCCGACATTGTACAAGGAGGTGTCTTTTTCTTTTTATGTTTTTATGGAAGTTTAATTGCCTGGCCGATAGGGGTTATCCGTTCAGTATCGGTTTACTACTCTGGAAAAGCAGCTAAAAAACTTAACTTAGCTTTCAGCTCTTTCGATATCCTCTCGCTTGTTTGTTTGATATTATTATTGATTAATCCATATTATGTGACTCAGCTGGGCTTTATTTTGAGTTTTCTCATGACTTATTTGATAACATTTTATCAGCAAAATAAAGAAGTTTATGCACAGAATCTCGTCCAAACTTTTAAAAATAATTTTGAACTCACTCTGCTTTGTCTCCTTTTTTCATGGCCGCTCTTACTCA
This sequence comes from uncultured Facklamia sp., assembly GCA_964471435.1. Classification (GTDB taxonomy): domain Bacteria; phylum Bacillota; class Bacilli; order Lactobacillales; family Aerococcaceae; genus Facklamia. The sequence goes on along the minus strand of CAYYGA010000001.1, from coordinate 6,697 downwards.
ATTCAAATGCAGAATGGATTCCAGTCCAATTAGGCATTTTGCTGGTATTTGCCGTTATTTTTGAAAAAGGGGTGATGCCATTAATGTTTGCTATTACTGGCTTTTTATTTTTAGGCCAACAATGGGAGTTTTTCATAAAAATAATTAGTGTGCTTTCTAATATTTTCGAAAACAGCCGGCAGTTAATCAGTATAGAAAGCTGGCAGAATAAATTCAGTGTAATTACAGGTGTACGGGTGTGGTGGGAAATTGCTTTACTATGGCTGGCAGCAATTAGCTGGTTAAGTTTGATTAAAAAAAGCGGAAGGAAAAGAAGGGCTTATTGTTTGATTGGTATCAGCTACTTTTTTATAATATTTCTTTGTCCTCTGGGAGATTTTACCACCAGACTCACTATCTTAGATGTGGGTCAAGGAGATGCTTTATTATATCAGCCCGCTTTTTCGAACGCTCATTGGTTAATCGATACGGGAGGGAGAGTGGATTGGCAGGCTGTTGAAGGCGAAGAGAAGAGTCTGTTTGATAAAAACTTTGCTAAAAGAAATTTATTACCTGCTTTAAAGGCTTTAGGAGTCAACCATATTACCGGATTAATCATTACACATCCAGATGGAGACCACTTAGGTAACTTGGAAGCTTTAGCTCAAGAACTTCCTATTAAGCAAATCTACCTTTCACAATATACTTATGAATCGAGTGCCTGGCAGGATATCAGCAAACAATTAAGGTCGCAGACTAACTTAGCAATCCTGCCCGCAGGAAGTGAAATCAAAGACTTGATTAAAGGTCTGACACTCTTTAGCCTACCTTTGACTAAATATGATTACTTTGACCCGGACATTTCAAATAACTCCTCTTTAATCACTCAAATTGAAATTGGCGGAATGAACTTTTTGAATATGGGGGATCTGGCTGCTGAAAAAGAAAAGGAATTGATTAAATTAAAACCTCATCTGCAGATTGATTTACTTAAATTAGGGCATCATGGTAGTAAAACTTCCAGCTGCGATGAGTTTATCAGTCACTATCACCCTGACATAGCTTTTATATCTGCAGGAGCAGATAACCGTTACGGCCATCCTCACCCGGAAGTAATCGAGGGTTTAAACCGGCTGTCAATCCCATTTTTATCGACCTCTTCCAGCGGTGCTGTTCAAATTACATACCACCCAATCTGGGGTATTAAGATTAAACAAGCCATGCATTGATTGACTTTAGAAACTTTTTTTACTATGTTAAAGGAAGACTGATTTTTATAAGGAGGATAAAATGGAAAAAATAGCTAGTTTCACAATTGATCATAATAAACTACAACCCGGAATTTATGTTTCCCGTAAAGACCAAATAGCTGATAGAGAGCTCATCAGTTATGATTTAAGAATTACTTCTCCTAACGAAGAACCCGTAATGAATACAGCTGAAATTCATACTATTGAACATATTGCTGCTACATATTTAAGAAACCATCCACAATTCAAAGAGGAAGTGATTTATTTTGGGCCGATGGGCTGTCGTACTGGTTTCTATTTAATTTTAACGGATGCGGTTAAACCTGCAGATGTTTTACAGTTAATGAAAGATACTTTTAAATTTACGGCAGAATTTGAAGGTGAAATCCCCGGAGCGTCTGCCAGAGACTGTGGAAATTATTTAGACCAAAATTTACCAATGGCCAACTACTATGCAAAAAGATACTTTACCACTTTACAAGAAATAACAGACCTCAACTTTTCATATGATGATTAAAAGCGAGTAAAATAAAAGAACCCATTTGTAAGGACACCTGTACTTTATCAGGCTCCTGATTTAAAATCGGGTTCTTTTTATTTTAGCTTTACTTTTTAAAAAAAGGAGTCAACTGTAAAACCGCCGGTTGAATTTCCAGGATAGGGACCAGCTTACATAAGGGTTTTCTCATCCAGACAACATCCAGGAACTGTCCGTTTTTACAAGCAAAGTCAGGCAGATACATCATTTCTTCAAAACCATTTTTTTCGTGAAAACGAATGCTGCGCTGATTATCTGTCACTATGGAAGAGATAATATATTCTAAGTCAGTGTCCAACAGGCAGTTTTCAATTGTGTTTAACAGCTGATAGCCGACGCCCTTTATTGGGCAGTCTTCAGCTACATAAATACTTAATAAGCCAGCATTGGTTAAAGCATAATGGTAGAAAGGACTAATGTATGCAAAACCCATTACTATATTGTCACACTCTACGACTACAAAAGGTAAGTGAGACTTAGTAGAGTTAATCCGGTTTTTCAATTGCTCCACACTAGGAAGTTCACTATCCAAATTATAATTTGTATGTAAAATATAAGGTCGATATATTTCCTGTATTCTTTCTGCATCAAGCTGTTTAACATTTCGGAAAGTGAGTGTGGCATTTTTTAATAACATAGTGAAGCCCCCTTTATAATCAATAAGCATAAGGATTATTATAGGCGATATCTACCTAAAAACTCAATCATTTTATTTAAAACTTTCACGAAAAATTTTAGCTTTAATCTTGACAGCTTAAAATTTATACGATATCATTAAGTTCGAATTCGAGATAAAGAATTTATTTCTAATAAGGGGGGATAATCTTGAGTCGTGAAACAGAAACTTTAAAAACTTATATTGCTTTAATGAGAGTGCATGGGTTATTTGAAAAAGTAGTTAAAGAAGATGCGGGCCGTTATAATTTGAATGTTACTGAATTTGCTGTGATGGAATTATTATATAATCGAGGAGAACAACCTATTCAAAAAATAGGCCAACGGATTTTAATTGCGAGTTCAAGTACTACTTATGTTGTAGATAAATTATGCAATAAAGGTTTTGTTGAAAGACGGCCGGATGAAAAAGATAGACGAGTAACTTTTGCATCTATTACAGAAGAAGGCCGCGAATTAATGGAAAAATTATATCCAGAGCATGCAAAAAGATTAATGAATTTATTTGAAGAACTTTCATTATCAGAAATTACAGATATGCGGGATAAATTAAAGCGCATTACTCGTTACGGGTAAACTGCGTTTTTTTACCCGGTTGTCTCGATTTCGAGATAGTTAAAATGTGAGAAGATGACACTTACTGATAAACAAGAACTCAAAAGAAAGAAGTGAATGGTATGACGAGAGAATTATTAGGAATTCACCATGTAACAGCTATGACTGATAGTGCTGAAAGAAATTATCAATTTATGACAGAAGTGCTGGGGATGAGGTTGGTTAAAAAAACAGTTAATCAAGATGATATTCATACCTACCATACATTTTATGCAGATGACCAGGGATTAGCAGGAACAGATATGACTTTCTTTGACTTTCCTAATATACCTCAAGGAAGGTACGGTACCAACTCTATCACTCGGACTTCCTTAAGAGTGCCGTCAGATAAAGCGATTGAGTATTACAAAAAGCGTTTCGAAGAAATGGATATAAAGCATGAAGAAATCCAGGAATTATTTGATAAAAAAATACTGCCCTTTGAAGAAGCAGATGGTCAGCGTTATCAATTGATTTCAGATGAAAATAATAAAGGTGTCCGACCAGGAACCCCTTGGAAAAAAAGTCCTGTTCCTCACGAGTATGCGGTATACGGATTAGGACCGATTGAAATAACGGTGAGTTACTATGATGAGTTTAAAAAGCTGATGCAGGAAGTTTATGGCTTCCATCTTGTGGAAGAAAAAGAAAATATCACCTTATTAGAAGTAGGTCAAGGTGGTAACGGGGGACAGATGATTTTAAGGCGTGAAACTCAAGGTCCTCAGGGTCAGCAGGGTTATGGTGAAGTTCATCATGTCGCTTTTAGAGTGGAAGACCAAGCAGACCTTGAAGAGTGGCTGGAATACTATAATAAGTTAGGAATTGGATCATCAGGTTTGGTGGACCGCTTTTATTTTGGAGCCCTCTACGCACGCATCGGCCATATTCTGATTGAATTATCAACAGATGGGCCAGGTTTTGCTACAGACGAACCTTATGAAACAATGGGGGAAACCTTGGCATTACCTCCACTTTTAGAAGCTAAAAGGGAAGAAATTGAAGCTGCTATTCGTCCTTTTGATACTAGTTTATCTTAATATAAATTCCAGAAAGGTTGAAATCCATGAAGCCTATTGAAAGAATCCATCATATTTCCGCAATAGTGGGGAATCCTAATGAAAATATCCATTTTTACCAGAATGTATTAGGTCTCCGTTTAATAAAGCGCACAGTAAACTTTGAAGATCCATCAACTTATCATTTATATTTTGCGGACCATGCACTTAGTGAAGGCTTTGTGATGACTTTTTTTAACTGGTCCAATGATTCAATTAAAGGGAGGACAGGCAGCGGCCAAGTCGGCAGAATTGCTTTTCGTATCCCAGCTGGAAGTTTCAGTTATTGGCAGGATCGTTTAGCCGAAGCTGAAGTGGAAACCCAGACATCCAAGCTTTTTATAAAAGATACTTTAGAGTTTGAAGATCCTCATGGACTCGCCCTCGCCTTAGTGGAAGGGGAAGAAGCTTCCAATACGAAAGATTTAATGAATTTCCATGGAGCAGTTCTTTTGTCTAACAAGCCGGCAGAATCTCATGCCTTTTTAGTCGACAGATTAGGTTTAGAGCTTTATAAAGAAAATATCGATGATAGACATCATTACTTAACAAAAGGTAAAGAAGCACATCATCTGATCGTCCCTCAAGAAATTTTAGCTCGTGGTCGTTTTGGATTAGGTACAGTTCATCATATCGCGTGGGCAGTGGAAGATGAAGAGAATCAACTGGCCTGGAAGCAAATTATTGAAAAGGCAGGGTTTAGAACATCTGAAATTAAGGATCGTCATTATTTCCGCGCTCTTTATTCCAGGGAACCCGGTGGAGTAATTTATGAATATGCCACTAAAGGACCTGGCTTTTTTATCGATGAAGAAGTAGAAGAAGCGGGAAATAAATTAATGTTACCGCCTCAATATGAAACCGAGCGCGGCGACTATGAAGCAGCTTTACCAGAAATAAAAATTTAAAAATGAAAGGATGTTATCAATGTCACAACTAACATACGAACATATCTACCAAGCAGGGGACAAAAATAAACCTGTTTTTGTTTTACTGCACGGTACAGGCGGTAATGAAAAAGATATGCTGCCGATTGCTCAAGCACTTAATCCTGCTTATGGCGTTTTATCTGTGAGAGGAGATGTAGATGAAAACGGCCAATTAAGATATTTTAAACGAACCGGGATGGGGAAATATGATTTAGAAGACTTAGCTGAGCGGGGTGAAAATTTAGAAAAGTTTGTTCAAGAGGCTGCAAAGAAATATGAATTTAAAGCAGAAGAAGCCATATTAGTTGGTTTTTCAAATGGAGCGAACATTGCGATCAATTTATTGTTGCGATCGAACACACCTTTAAAATATGGAATCATTATGGCGCCGCTTTATCCGCTGGAAGTCGATTCTTCGCTTGACTTAAGTAAAACAAACGTTCTGCTTTCTATGGGAGAACAAGATCCAATCTGTCCAGTCGAAGAAAGTCATAAAGTTGTAAAATTGTTTGAGGATAGAGGAGCAAAAGTCGACCAGGTATGGGTCCGTTCTCATCAAATCACTCCAGCAGTAATTCAAGCAGGGCAAGATTGGTTAGAGACTACCTTTTAAAAACACCTCGACTATCTTAAAGAAAATATGCTAAGATGAAGTTAATATCAATAGTATATTGAGTTTAAGATGAGAGGAATGAGATAAAAGATGCGAGTGTTTATTATGATGGTGCTCTTTTTAATGACAATCGGTTGTCAAGTGGGAGCTTCAGAAACAGACATTCCTGAAATTACTTTAACACAAGAAGATGTTCAAGAAAGTTCACAGGAAAACCAATTCATAGAAAATTCAGAAGCAGTATCAGAAGCAGTAGAAGAAGAAATGGATGAAGAGGAATCATCTACTGAAAAAGCACCTGGCGGGCGCCGGGCTTGGACGGATTATTCAGCATACGCCAGTCCTAATGAAGAAGGCCATGCTTATTACATCCATGATGATCCCGATATTTCTTCAGAAGTCTTCCCTTTAGTAGAAGAAGCTGATGCGGATGTTTTATTATTCACTTTTGATGATGCACCGCAGATGCCGGATTCTTACGCCCTGGAAATAGCTCAAACATTAAAAGCTAAAGATGTTAATGCTATTTTTCTTGTAAATGGTATGTATCTAGAAAATGAGGAAGGGTATAAAATAACCAAGAAGCTTTATGAGATGGGATTTGAAATTGGGAATCATACCCAGACTCACCCTGCTTTACGTGATTTAACTTATGAGGAACAGTACAGGGAAATTGAAACGACAAGCAGGTTGATTGAAGAAGTTACTGGTGAAAAGCCGCGTTGGTTTAGACCTCCCTTTGGTCTATATAATTTGGACACCATTTTAATTTGTAATGAATTAGGAATGCAGTTAATCAATTGGACATTCGGTTATGACTGGATGGACGACTACTTAGAAGCAGATGCTTTGGCAGAAATATCTCTGGAAAACCCTTATCTGCATAGTGGCGCCAATATCCTGATGCACGATCGTTATTGGACAGCAAAGGCTTTAGAAAGAATGATAGATGGCTACCGTCAGCAAGGTTATGTAATTGTGGACCCTCTTCTAATTGCAACACAGGAGAACTCCATTCAACCGATGGAGTAATTAGACTCTTTATAAGAAGAGTCTTTTTT